>JBBIIN010000009.1:0-49120 GCA_037446515.1 Gallionellaceae bacterium | reverse complement strand
GTTGACCGACTGCGGCATCAATCCTATATGTGAAAAGACCGGGATGCCGCGCGAGCTGAGGAAAGCGACGGTCTCGGCCATCTCCGCCCCGCCTTCCAGCTTGACCATGTGTGCGCCCGCCGACATCAGCTGCACGGCGTGGGCGAAGGTCTCGCGCGCGCTGAACTGCGAAGTGCCAAACGGCATGTCGGCGACGATGAACGCCTGTTGCGAACCGCTCGCGACACAGGAGGTATGGTAGGCCATCTGCTCGATGGTCACCGGCAGCGTGCTTTCGCGCCCCTGCACCACCATGCCGAGCGAATCGCCAACCAGCAGCACGTCCACACCATTCGTTTCCAGCAGGGTGGCGAAGCTGGCGTCGTAGCAGGTCAGCACGGCGATCTTCTCGCCCTTGTCGCGCATGGTTTGCAGTTTGCTCAGCGTCGTTCTCATCTATTCGCCTCTCGGACATGTGCCAAAAGCAGCGTTACGGAAAGATTCCCCCACCTCAATCTTCCCCCGGGAGGGAGAGGAGACAATCGTGACAAGCAATTCTCAATCTCGCCCCACACTGAAATATTCGCGCCGCCCGCGCATCTTTCCAATGCGGTCGAGCAGCAGATTGAAGTCGGTGGGATTATCCACGAAATTCAGACGCTCGCTGTTCACCACCAGCACGGGCGCATCTTGGTATTGGTGGAAGAACTCGCCATAACCGTCGGACAGACGCGCCAGATAATCGTCCTGGATGGGACGCTCATAACGGTGTCCGCGCCGCCGCACGCGCTCAATCAAAGTGGCGGCCGTGGCTTGCAGGTAGATCACCAGGTCGGGTGCAGGCGCTTGCGGCGCCAAGCTTCGGTAGATGGATTGGTAGAGTTTGTATTCGTCGTCGCTTAAGGTCAGCCGCGCAAACAGCGCGTCCTTTTCGAACAGGTAGTCTGACACGGTGCGGCTCTGGAACATATCCATCTGCGCCAGGTCGCGCACTTCGTTGATGCGCTGGAACAGGAAGAACAACTGGGTGGGCAGGGCATAGCGTGCGGCGTCTTCGTAAAAGCGCGCGAGGAAGGGATTGTCCTGGGGGCTTTCCAGCAGGGTCTGCGCTTCGGCATATTCCGCCAGACGCTTGGCGAGGCTGGTCTTGCCCACGCCGATGGGGCCCTCCACCACGATGTAGCGGTATTTATCCAGCAACATACCCGATACGCTCCACTCTCTGCCCATCACATCGCTGCATCGCCGACATCGCGCTGCCGATACCCGGAATGACACAGTCCGGCGCGATCTCCAGCAGGGGCTGCAACACGAAGGCGCGCCGTTGCATCTGCGGATGCGGCAGGGTGAGGCCATGCTCGTGATGCATCAAGTCATCGTACAGCAAGATGTCCAGGTCCAGTGTGCGCGGCGCATCCTTGAATGTACGCGTGCGCCCGCACGCATGTTCCAGCGCCAGCAAGGCATCAAGCAGGGCGTGCGGTGCAAGCTCGGTCTCAATCTGCGCCACCGCATTGATGAAATCCGGCTGGTCGAGGAAACCCACTGGGGCGCTGCGGTACAGAGAAGAAGTGCGCAGCAAGTGCGTCTGCGGCAACGTGTCCAGCGCCTGTATCGCCGCCCTCACCTGCATCTGCGGCTGTGCCAAGTTGCTGCCCAGCCCGATGAATGCGATGTGTGGAGATTGCCACATCAATCGATCGGCAGTTCCGCTTGCGCCACATTGGCCGACTTGCGGCGGCGGCGACGTTTCTTGGGTTCGCTGTCCGGCGTCAGCATCTGCGTGCGGCGCTCATCGCTGGCATCCTGGAACTCCGTCCACCATGCCGCCAGCTCGGCATCCGCCTCGCCGCTCTCGCAGCGCAGTAGCAGGAAATCATAGGCGGCGCGGAAGCGCGGCAGCGCCAGCAGACGCCGGGGACGCTGCCCGCTGCGCTGCTCGAAGCGTGGCTGCATCAGCCACAACTCCTTCATCACCGCATCGTAGCGGCGCGGGATGGCGAGCTGCTCGCGCTGGCGATCCAGCACCCCGTCCATCGCCGCATGCAATGCCGGCACCGGTCGTTCGCCCGCTTCCTGCCTGGCCTTCCACGTAGCCAGCACTTCGTGCCAGAGCAACGCGGCAAACAAAAAAGCGGGAGAGGCGGGCTTGCCGACGGCAATGCGCTGGTCGGTGTTCTGGAGCGCAAGCGTGACGAACTTCTCGCCCAGCGGCTGTTCCAAGATCACGTCCAGCATGGGCAGCATGCCGTGGTGCAATTCCATCGCGCGCAGCTTCTTCACGCATTCCAGCGCGTGGCCGGACAGCAAAAGCTTGAGCATCTCGTCGAACATGCGCGCTTCCGGCACGTTCGCCAGCAGCCCCTTCATGCTGGCAATAGGCGCGGCAGTGGCGGCATCGAGCTGCATACCCAGCTTGGCCGACAGCCGCACGGCGCGCAGCATGCGCACCGGGTCTTCGCGGTAACGCACCTCCGGCTCGCCGATCATGCGCAGCACCTTGGCGCGGATGTCGTCGTAGCCGCGGTGGTAGTCGAAAATCTCCTGCGTGGCGGGATCGTAGAACAGCGCGTTGGCGGTGAAGTCGCGCCGCGCGGCGTCCTGCTCCTGGTCGCCGAATTCGTTGTCGCGCAGGATACGCCCGTGTTCGTCGGTCTCGGCGTCCTCGGCGTCGATGGCGCGGCGGAAGGTGGAGACCTCCACCGTCTCTTCGCCGAACATCACATGCACCAGACGGAAGCGCCGCCCGATGATGCGCGCGCGGCGGAATACGCGCCTCACTTGCTCCGGTGTGGCATCGGTGGCGACGTCGAAATCCTTGGGGTGCTGCCCCAGCAGCAGGTCGCGTACCGCGCCGCCGACCACATAGGCCTGGTAGCCTGCGGCCTGCAAGCCATCGGTTACGCGCTGTGCGCCGTGGCTGATGCCGGAGCGCGCCACTTGATGCTCCTCGTAAGGAATGACATGCGCGGCGCCCGCCATGCGTTTGGCGGGGGTCTTGCCGAACACGCGTTTGAACAGTTTTTTTATCATCGTCCTGAAAATCGAAATCGCCGCATCAGCGCGGCGATCCATTACAACTGGGGGCGATTATACACCGCCGCACCCGGACCTCAGCGCAGCGAGATAATCTCCCAGCCCATCCGTTCCGCATGGGCGCGCAAGGTGGCGTCCGGATCCACGGCAATCGGGTGTTTCACGCATGACAGCAGCGGCAAGTCATTGAGTGAATCGCTGTAGAAACAGCTCTGTTTGAAACTCTCCCAATCCCAGCCGCGCGCGGTCAGCCATTGCTCCATGCGCGCCACCTTACCTTCGCGGAAGCTGGGCACACCTGCCACACGCCCGGTGAATTCGCCGTCGCACTGTTCCGGATCGGTGGCGATGAGATGGTCGATGCCGAATTCGCGCGCAATCGGCGCGGTCACAAAGCTGTTGGTGGCCGTGATGATGACACAGACATCGCCCGCCGCAAGGTGTCGTTTCACCAGTTGCCGCGCCGGTTCGCCCATCATCGGCCGCACCTTGCGCCGCATGAACTCCTTGTGCCAGCCGTCCAGCGTCTTGCGCGCATGGCGGGCCAGCGGCTTCAACTGGAAATCGAGAAACTCGTGGATATCCAGTGTGCCCGCCTTGTATTGCTCATAGAACGCCAGATTCTTCGCCTCGAACAGCTCGCGGTCGAGCACGCCCTGCTCGATCAGGAATTGCGACCACTCGAAATCGCTGTCGCCGCTGAGCAGTGTATTGTCCAGGTCGAATAATGTCAGGTTCACCTTGTGCTCCCGCTCGTCCAAAATAAAAAGGCCTGCATTCTACATGCAGGCCTTATCCCCCGCGCTAGGCTCAGAACGCGTAGGCCATACCCAAGGACAGTACCGGATAGAACTTGAAGTTCTTCAGGTCGGTGTTCAGCTGGTTTTGCGCGTCCGTAGTCATCTGGGCGATGTTGGCCCCGCCCCATGCCCCGGTCGCCGTCACGCTGGCCTTGGGCGATCCCTGGAACATGATGCCCAGATCCGAGCTGAAGGAGAACCCCTTGTGTTTCGGGTTACCGCTCCAGCCTATCCCCAGGTAAGGCACCGTCTTGTTGAACTCGACGGACGAAGCGAGGGTGTCTCCACCCGCCGAGGTATAGGTTGCACCATTGAAGGTGTAGCTGCTGCCCGGATTCGTAGTGGCACTCAAGGCGAACTTGTTGCCATTGAAGACCAGCCCGGCGGTCAGGTGTGCGACACCGCTCCAGGGGCGCCAATCCACCAGTGCGCCCACGCTGGAAAGCTTCAGGTCGCCCTTGTAGGCGAGGCCGCCGGAATTCTGGTTAGTGCTGAACTTGAACTGGTTGAAACCCAGGCGCACGTCATATTTTTCAGTCAGCGGTACGCCCACTTCCAAGCCGCCACCCAGAGTCGAAAGATGCCCGTCCAGTCTGAAATGGGCATCCTCGGCGAACGCTTGCAGCGGCAGAGCAGCCAGGGCAAACAAA
Organism: Gallionellaceae bacterium; assembly: GCA_037446515.1. Taxonomy (GTDB): domain Bacteria; phylum Pseudomonadota; class Gammaproteobacteria; order Burkholderiales; family Gallionellaceae; genus Sideroxyarcus. The sequence goes on along the minus strand of JBBIIN010000009.1, from coordinate 44,655 downwards.
GCAATCTTTTTGTTCATCATGATGTTCCTTTCTCGATTAAATATGGTTGACGATCCCACATCCTCTACCTCCACGGCGCATTGTCGCAAATTCACGCCGGGCCTGCCATGACCTCCTTCAACAGGGGCACAGTGGGGATCTTCTTCAAACGCAGGCAGCGCTCGTCAAGCGCATCCAGCACTGCCAGCAAGGACGGCAGATCACGCCGCCCATGGCGCAACAGATAGGTCGTCACCTCGTCCGGCAGGCTGAATCCGCGCGCCAGCGCATGTTGCCGCAGCGCCTCTGCCTTTTCCGCATCGCTCAGCGCCTGCACTTGGTACACCAGCCCCCAGCCCAGCCGGGTGCGCAGATCGTCGCGCACGGCCAGATGGGCTGGCGAGCTGTGGCCGCTCACCAGCAGCAGGCCGCCGCTCTCGCGCATCTGGTTGAACAGCGCAAACAGGCCGATCTGAGCCGCATCGTCCAGCGCCTCCACGTCATCCAGCGCGACGATCCGGGCAGACTGCGGCACGGTGCCGCGCGCATAGACCGCCTGCCATCCCGCCGCCTCGGCCTGCGCCACGGCGGCCTGCAGCAGATGGCTCTTGCCGCTGCCTGCGCTACCCCAGACGTATATGCCGCTTGCCGCGCGGGCAGATGCCAGCGCATGACGCAACGCGGCAAGCAGCTCCGCATTGCGGCCGGCAACGAAGTTTTCCAGGGTGGGAGTCCATGCGGGCGCGATCCCGAGCAAGAGTTGGGTCATATTCAGCGTGGCGGCGCCCCGGTGCGCACTGCGTGAGCCATGCGTTTGGGGTAAAATCCGGCTTCCAAAAATTGGCGGCACTCTATCCCGAAGAAAGCGAGAACTCAACTTGAGCCAGAACACCTCCCTCTCCTACCGCGACGCCGGCGTTGACATCGACGCGGGCGACCAGCTGGTCGAGAACATCAAACCCTACGCCAAGCGCACCCTGCGCCCCGAAGTCCTGTCCGGCATCGGCGGCTTCGGCGGGTTGGTCGAGATCTCGAAGAAGTACAAGGAGCCGGTGCTGGTGTCCGGCACCGACGGCGTCGGCACCAAACTCAAGCTCGCGTTCGAACTCAACCGCCACGACACCGTCGGCATCGACCTCGTCGCCATGAGCGTGAACGACATTCTGGTGCAAGGCGCAGAGCCGCTATTCTTCCTCGACTACTTCGCCTGCGGCAAGCTGGACGTGCCGGCGGCGACCGAGGTCATAAAGGGCATCGCCAAGGGCTGTGAGGAATCCGGCTGCGCGCTGATCGGCGGCGAGACCGCCGAGATGCCGGGCATGTACCCGGTGGGCGAATATGACCTGGCCGGCTTCGCGGTCGGCGTGGTGGAAAAAAGCAAGATCATCACCGGCCAGACTATCGTCCCCGGCGACGTGGTGCTGGGCCTGGCCTCCAACGGCGCGCATTCCAACGGCTACTCCTTGGTGCGTAAAATCATCGAACGCAGCAAACCCGACCTGAATGCCAAGTTCGACGGCGAGCGCACGCTGGCCGATTGCATCATGGCCCCCACCCGTCTGTACGTGAAGCCGCTGCTGAGCCTGATGCAGCAAGTCACCGTCAAAGGCATGGCGCACATCACCGGCGGCGGCATCACCGAGAACGTGCCGCGCGTGCTGCCACAAAATGTCGTCGCCGCCATCGACAGCAAGACCTGGCAGATGCCCAAACTGTTCCACTGGCTGCGCGAGGGCGGCAACGTCGCAGCGCAAGAGATGTTCCGCACCTTCAACTGCGGCATCGGTATGGTGGTAGTGGTCGCGGCGGCGGACGCCGATGCGGCGGTCAAGCACCTGCAAGCGGCGGGCGAAACCGTCACTGAAATCGGCACGATCCGCGCGCGCAACGGTGACGAACACCAAACTCAAGTCCGCTAGACAGTGAAACGCATCGTCATCCTCATCTCCGGGCGCGGCAGCAACATGCAGGCGTTGCTGGAAACGAAGCTGCCTTGTGCAGTGGCGGCCGTCATCGGCAACAAGGCCGATGCCGGGGGGCTGGAGACGGCACGCCAGCACGGCATCGCCACTGCCGTGGTATCACACAAGGATTACGCCAGCCGCGACAACTTCGATATGGCACTGGCCGCCGAAATCGACCGCTACGCACCCGACTTCATCATCCTGGCCGGATTCATGCGCATCCTCACGGATGGCTTCGTCAAGCGTTATGCGGGCAAGCTCATCAATATTCATCCCTCGTTGCTACCCTCCTATCCCGGCGTGAACACGCATGAACGCGCGTTGCAGGATGGCGTGAAGATCCACGGTTGCACCGTGCATTTCGTGACACCCGCACTGGACTGCGGCCCCATCATCATCCAGGCTGCCGTGCCCGTGTTGGCGGATGACACGCCGCAAACCCTGTCAGCACGCGTGCTGCGCGAGGAACACCGCATCTACCCGCAGGCTGTGCACTGGCTGTGCCAGCAGCAGGTGTGGCTGGATGCTCAAGGACGTGTCGCCAGCGCCCGCATCAAACAGCCCACGACAACCTTGATTTCTCCGGAACTGGATTGAGAAGAACATCATGCGCACGCTGCTCGTCCTGCTGTCCTGCCTGCCCGCCTTGCTTTTGGCAACCGAGATGCCCAGCCGCATCGAAGCGAACTACGACGTATTGAGCAAGGGCGTCAAGATGGCCGAGGTGAAAGAGCTCTTCGTGCGCACGAATGAGCATTATCGCATCCAGAGCATCACCAAACCGGTCGGCCTGCTGGCGCTGTTCCAGCCGGAAACCATCGTAGTCACCAGCGAAGGCGACATCACCGAGGAAGGACTGCACCCGCTGCGCTTTACCCATCAACGCTTGCGGGATGCCTCGCGCAACACTTCTGCCGAGTTCGATTGGGCAGCGGCCATGCTGACCCTGAATGACCAGGCCGGCATACGGCAGGTTGCCTTGCCGCCGGGCACACAGGACCGCCTGAGCGTGATGTACCAATTCGTGGCGGTGGCACCGATGAACCGTCTCGAACTCAAATTCAACATGACCAATGGCAGCAAGCTGGAGAACTATCGCTACCAAGCGTATCCGAACCAGACTGTGGCCGTGCCCTACGGTGTGCTGAAAAGCCATTACCTTTACACGCCGCCGCAGCGCACCGCCTGGAAGTCCGAAATCTGGCTGGCCACCGAATACAGTGACATGCCCTGCAAGATCGTGGTGACGGATGACGATGGCGGCAAGGTTGTGCAGGTGCTCGCCACCCTGAACATCGTGCCGTGAGCGCATTGCTGTCCACGCCCGCGCGCCGCATTACCTTCGCTCTGGCTGTTTCCCTGCTGCTACATGGCTGGCTGATGTGGCAGCCGCACATTCGCCTGCCCCGGCACGAAAGCAACCTGCCGCCGCTGCTGGCCCATTTGCAACCCCTGCCTGCGATTCCTGCCAAGTTCAAATCAAAACAACCGGCACGCACAGCCACGCCAGTGAGCGACAGCAAGACCATGGAAGCACCGCCCCCCCTCCCGCCCGAGGATGTCGCCACCACTGCCCAGGACGAGACCGCAATGACCAGCATGGTCGTCGCCGCAAGCGCGGTGGCAGCAGAAAGCGCGGTCGCAGCCACCACACCGTCAGCGCAGCCCACCACCGAGAAAGCGCCGGAACGCCCGCTGCTGCCGCATCGCGCGCGGCTGACCTTTGCGGTGAACAAAGGCACGGGCGATTTCCAGGTGGGCGAGGCGGTACACACCCTGGAGATCGAGGACGGACATTACGTGCTGCAGGCGGTGACGCGCACGGTAGGTGTGGCGCGGCTGTTCAAGTCCTATCAGCTCACGCAATACAGCAGTGGCCGCTATGTGCCGCTGGAAGGCTTGCAGCCGGAGCATTTTTTTGAAGAGCGCGCGGAAAAGAGCGGCACGCAACATATCGCCGCAGAATTCGACTGGCCCGGACAGCGCGTGCATTTTTCGCAGGGCGGCGCAGCAGGCCTGCCGCCGGGGACACAGGATATCCTCAGCATCCTCTACCAGTTCCCTGCAACCGGGAACGCGGAGAAGGTCTCAACCCATGTCAGCAATGGCCGCAAGATCGAACAATACGAGTTCGAAGTCTCCACTGAAGACGACACTGCCACGCCGGTCGGCCCGCTGCATACGATACACTTGCGCAAACTGCATGCCCCCGGTGAAGAGGGACTGGAGATCTGGCTGGCGCGGGAATACCGCCTGTTCCCAGTGAAGATGCGTATCATCGAAAAGAATGGTGAAGTCTCCGGGCAGATTGCCATCACCGACATCCGCGTCGAAGACGCCCCACAGGAAACCACACAAAATGCTGCTCACTGAGTACCGTCTCGACCTCACCATAGAAGCACTGCGCGCCGCGCTGAAGATGGAGCACCCGGCGGACGCCGTGCTGAGCCGCCTGTTCAAGGAGCAACACCTGGGCTCCAATGAGCGGACGCTGGTGGCGGAAACCGTGTTCGGCGCGCTGCGCCACCGCCTGTTCCTGGAACACGCCTGTACCATGGACGGCAAAGGCAAGGCCACCGCGCGCCGCATGGCGCTGTCCTACTGGGTGCGTTTCGGCGGCTACAACCTGCGCGAACTGGAACCGCTGCTGCGGCCCGACGAAGCCAAATGGCTGGGCAACGTGAAAGGCATCAACGAGCACGAACTGCCGCTGTCCATCCAGGCGGAATTGCCGGATTGGATCGTCACACGGCTGCGCGCCCACCGCAGCGACAGCGAGATACTCGCACTGGGACACTCGATGCAGCAAGCCGCGCCGCTCGACCTGCGCGTGAACACGCTCAAAGCCAACCGCGACGAGGTGCTGCAAGCCCTGCAAGCTGAAGGCAAGGATGTGCAGGCCACGCCGTGGTCGCCATGGGGTATCCGCCTCAAGGGCAAGCCCTATCTGTCCAAGCACGCGCTGTTCCTCACCGGCAAGTTCGAGGTGCAGGATGAGGGCAGCCAGTTGCTCGGCCTGCTGCTCGCGCCCAAGCGCAACGACATGGTGGTGGATTTCTGCGCTGGTGCAGGCGGAAAGACCCTACTGCTCGGCGCGCTGATGAATTCTCAGGGCCGGCTGTACGCCTGGGATGTCTCCGAGAAACGCCTCACCAACCTGAAGCCGCGCCTGAAGCGCTCCGGCCTGTCCAACGTGCAGCCGCAGCTCATCGCGCACGAGAACGATGCCAAGGTGAAACGCCTGGCCGGCAAGATAGATCGCGTGCTGGTAGATGCGCCGTGCAGCGGACTCGGCACGCTGCGCCGCAACCCCGACCTGAAGTTTCGCCAGTCGGAGCAAAGCCTGACCGAATTGAACGAGAAGCAGGCAGCCATTCTCGAATCGGCTGCGCGTCTGGTGAAGCAAGGCGGCCGTCTGGTGTATGCGACGTGCAGCATCCTGCATGAAGAGAATCAGGCCATCGTGCAGGCCTTCCTCGCCGCTCATGCCGATTTCGCCCTGGTGCCGGTGCGTGACGTGCTGTACCAGCAGCATCTCGCGCTGGAGATGGGAGATTATCTGCAGCTCACGCCGCAGCAGCACGACACCGACGGATTCTTTGCAGCGGTACTGGAACGTCAGTCCAGCGCACGGTAGACGACCTCGACCACCACCAGCTCCTCCACCCCATCGGGCAGCGGCAACCTGACCGTGTCGTCGGCGCGCGCCTTGAGCAGTGCGCGTGCCAGCGGCGACACCCAGCTGATGTGTCCCTTGCCGGGGTCCGCCTCGTCTATGCCGACGATGCTGTAGGTGCGCTCGGTGCCGTCCGCGTGACACACGGTCACCGTCGCGCCAAAGAATATCTGCTCGCAATCACCGCGCTGCGCGGGGTCTATCACTTGGGAATTTTCCAGGCGCTTGGCAAGGAAGCGCAGGCGGCGGTCGATCTCGCGCAGGCGTTTCTTGCCATAGATGTAATCGCCGTTCTCCGAGCGGTCGCCGTTGGAAGCCGCCCAGGCCACGGTCTGCACCAAAGCCGGACGCTCCACATCCAGCAGTTGCATGTACTCGCGCTTGAGGCGGCGGTAACCCGCCGGGGTCATATAATTCTTGCTGCCCGCCGGCAGCGCCGGGAGCAACGCTTCTTCGTCGTCGTCAGCGCTGTCGTTCTCGCGGGTGAATGCCTTGCTCACGGATGCAGCAAGTAATCAAAACGGGATGTCGTCATCGAAGTTGTCGAAGTTGCCCTTGGCCGCAGGGACGGTGGAGGGCTTGGCGGCAGGGGTGCCGCGCGCTGGCGCCTGATTCTCCATCACTTCGAAGCTGCCCGCGCCGCCGGACTTGCTGCCCAACATCTGCATCTCGTTGACGATGATCTCGGTGGTGTAGCGGTCCTGTCCGCTGTTCTTGTCCTGCCACTTGCGCGTCTGAATCTTGCCTTCGACGTAAATCTGCGCCCCCTTCTTCAGGTATTCGCCCGCGATCTCGGCCAGGCGGCGGTAGAACACCAAGTTGTGCCATTCGGTGCGCTCCTGCTTTTCGCCGCTCTTGTCCTTCCAGTTTTCGGAAGTCGCCAGCGTGACATTGGCCACGGCCTCGCCGCTGGTCATGTAACGCACCTCCGGATCCTTGCCCAGACGTCCCACCAGAATCACTTTGTTCACCGACATCTCATTCCCCTTTCACCAATCGCTCAACCGCTTCTTCATCGAAGCTGCTCATTTCCACCTTGAGGCAGGCGATCTGCTCGTTGGCCACTACCAGCACCTCGCGCACGCCACGCAATTGTGCCAGAGACTGGCGCAGCGCGCTCGCCGCCTCTTCGCTCATTTCCGGCAGGTGGTACATTTTGGTCATCAGCGCCTGCGGCGGGCGCATGCCGGATGCCACCGCCAGCCACAGCAGCAGCATGCCAACTGCGAACAACAACACGGCATTACCGCCATAGAGCTGCATCAGCAAACCGCCCATGGCTGAGCCGAAGAATGCGCCAAGGAATTGTACGCTGCTGAACACGCCCATCGCCGTGCCCTTGGCGGCCAGCGGCGATATCTTGCTGACGATGGAAGGCTGCGTCGCTTCCAGTACATTGAACGCAGTGAAGAACACCAGTAGCGAGAAGGCCACGCCCCACACGCCGCCATGCAGCAGCAGGATACCCAGTTGCGCCAGCGCGGCAACGGCGATGCAGGCCATAAATACCTGTTTCATCTTGGCCTTCTTCTCCGCGATGATGATGGGCGGCACCATCAGCACAAAGGCGATCAGCATCACCGGCAGATAAACCTGCCACTGGTGTTGCGCGTCCAGCCCGTCGGCGCGCAGGATGAACGGCACCTGCATGAACACCGACATCAGGATGGCGTGCAGTGTGAACACGCCGAAGTCCATGCGCAGCAGATCGGCATTGCGCAACACCTCTTTCAGCTTGCTGGTGTTGGCCTCGGTGTCGGAATGGAAGCGCGTGATGCGCGGCTGCGGAATGAACCACAGCACCAGCGCGATGGAAACGAAGGCCAGCACGCCGATCAGCGTGAACATGCCGGACATGCCGATGGTGCGGTACAGCAGCGGCGACAGCACCATGGATACCGAGAACGTCACGCCTATGGTCATGCCTATCAGCGCCATCGCCTTGGTGCGGTGCTCCTCGCGCGTGAGGTCGGCGGTCAGCGCCATCACCGCCGCATTGATGGCGCCCGCACCTTGAATCACGCGCCCGGCGATGATCCAGTAGATGTCGTCCGCCGATGCCGCGATGAAACTGCCGGCCGCGAACAACAGCAGGCCGGCGATGATGACCGGTTTGCGCCCGTAACGATCCGACAGCCAGCCCGCAGGAATCTGCAAAATCGCCTGCGTCAGGCCATACGCCCCCAGCGCGATGCCGATCAGGAAATGGCTCTCCCCGCCCGGCAGCGCCTCGGCATACAGCGCAAAGATGGGCAGGATGATGAACAGGCCCAGCATGCGCAGGCCATAGATGCTGGCCAAACCGATGCTGGCGCGGCGCTCGAAAGGGGTCATGGATGCTGAAACGGGCATAAAACGACGGGTAGCGTGATTCGGAAGGGGCGCATTTTAGCAGGACTCTCTACTGCGCCAAACGCTCAAACACATGAGCGCTCGGCCAATCCAGCTTACTGTTTCAATATTTCAACGGGTATTCCGTCACTTCACCCGTTGCAGCCGCTTTTCCAGCGTAATGCCTTTGACGTGATCGAAGCGGTCGCCCATCGCGTCTTCCAGCTTGGCAAGGCGGTCTGCGGGCAGCGGGTGGGTCTTGAACAGCAATGCAACGCGGTTGTCGTCTGTGGCGGCATGGCCGATCTGCTGCAACACCGCGGGCAGTCCGAAGGCGTCATAGCCGGCGCGCGCCGCTAGCACCACACCCATGCGGTCGGCCTCGAACTCGGCATCCTTGTCGAGGCTGCGCGCCACGATCTCCGCACCGTTGCCGATCAGTTGCTGCACCCTGCTGCTGCCGGACTGCCTGGCCAGCGCCTGGCTGCCCGCGTCCACCAGCTTGCTCTGTTGCAAGATTTTCAGATGATGTTTGCGGATGACGTGACCGATTTCATGCCCCAGCACCCCCGCCAAATCCGCCTCGCTCTGCAACAAACGATACAGCCCCAGCGTAACGAAGATGTAGCCGCCGGGCGCGGCAAAGGCATTCACATCCTCCGACTGGATCACACCGAAATGCCAGGACAGGTCGGGGCGTTCACTCTGACTCGCTACCCATCGACCAACCTGGTTCACGTATTTTTGCAGCTTGGCATCTTTCACCAGCGGCGCGGCGCCCAGCAGGTTGCCCGCGATCTGGCGGCCAATGGCGATCTCCTCCTGTTCGTCCGGCCCCTGCACCTCTTTGGCCACCTGGGCGACCTTGGCCGCTTCGGGCGGCAACTGGCTTTTCAGTTTATCGCGCAGTCCGTCAAGATCAAGCGCCGAGGCAGACCCCGCCAGCCCCATGACACACACTGCCATCATCTTCAGCAAAATCCTCATGGCATGCTCCCTCATTTGGCTGCGGGCAAATAATCGAACTGGCGTGCGACCAGCTTGCCCTGCGCGGCGAATTGCTGCGCATCGGCCTTGCCCGCCGCATAGGACTCGGCCCGTTGCAGTTCCTGCGCATTGAAGGCTGCGGCCTTCAGTTCTTCCTCGTTGAGGCCGCGCACGCCGGTGGAAGCCATCACCTTGCCGGTGGCCGTGCGCCCGGAGGCCAGTGCCAGCAGGCTGGAGGCAGCCGATACGCCGGACTTGGCCTCGCCCTTGCGCACGCTCAGCATGCGCACCCAGCCGCTGCTCTTGCCCGCTTTCACCTTGAACCAGCCGCCGTCCTTGCCGGTGATCTGCACCTTGTCGCCCACCGCCAGTTGTTTCACACTCTTCGCATCACGGAACGGTTCGGCCTTCAATTCCTCGCCGCGCACCATGCTGCCCATCTCCGCCGCCACAACTGGCGCCGCCAGCAACAGACCGCACAACACCAGTACACGTCCACTTTTCATTCTTTCGACTCCCATTTGAGCAACGCCTCGGCGAACAGCGTGCGCCAGCTTGCCGCTGCCCGCTCGCCTCCCTGTACCCTGCCACGGTACACCACATGGCTGTATGCGCCATCTACCTGGAACAGGAACTTGCGCAGCAGCAGCGGCAATCCTTGCAGCAATCTTTCCGCTTCGACCTCGATAGCCTGTTGCGCCCCGGCATCGTCCGCGTCCGCCACCCAGGAAACGACGATGGTCTTCTCGAACAGCCCCCACATGCCTCTCTGCGCGCCCCGCATCGCCTCCACACTCATTTGCATGCCGCCCTGGCGCCGGATGGCGAGGCGGATCTTTTCCAGCATACCGTCCGGGATCACGTTGCGCCGCGTGTCGAAACGGAGCAGCAGCAGGGTCGCCTGCAGGTCGCCGCTGCGCGCCGCCGCCACGCGCACCATGTTCTGCTCCAGCGCCTTGTCTGTTGCCGTCGCATATAGCCGCGCCAGCGTGAAATAGGCGATGCCGACCAGCACCGGCCCGGCGAGGTTGATATAGATATTGGTGAAATTGATGCTGGCGAACGAGAAGCCAATCATGATGACCTGCGACAAACCAAACAGCCTGTCGAGGTTGCCGCGCCCCTCCTCGCGGTAGAACATCCACGCCGTGCCCCAGATGATCACCAGCGTGATCAGCAGATACCAGATGCGGGCTTCCGGGAAGCGCAACGAATCGCCGTGCTTGGTGTTGTCTATGGCCGTGGCCATGATCTCCACACCCGGATGCATGCGCGCCATCGGCGTGGCGCGCAGGTCGAACAGGCCCGCCGCGGTCGAACCGATCAGCACGATCTTGCCCTTGAACTCGTCCGCCGCGCGCTTCTTCTCCTTGTTGTTCATGTCGCTGAACACATCGGAGAAGCTCACATACTTGTAGCTGAACGGCTTGCCACGCCAGTTCAGCAGCATCTGCTCGGTATCCGGCACAGACCAGCCGAACTCGCGCCCCATGCGCGCGGGCAGCGAAGGCAGCTTCCAGCCGTATCCGGCGATGTACACCGGATAGTTGCGCACCACCCCGTCCGGATCGAGCGCCACATTGTGTGTACCGATGCGTCCGCCTTCCACCGCCGCCGGAAAATGCGGCAGGATGATGCCCATCGTCGCATCCGGTTCCTGTTCCTCGTCCTCCATCGGCATCACCCCGGGAATCTGCGCCGCCTTGATCTGGCTCTGCGCATCGCTCGCGGGATCGAGGCGCAGCATGGGGAAGAAAGTATTGTTCGTGCGCGCGATGGCCGCGTCGAAATAGGCATCGCTGTCCGGATTGAACACATCCGCATCGCTGAACAGGATGTCGAACACGATGGCCTGCGGCTTCTGCTTCTCCAACTGTTCCACGAACTCGCCCAGCACCTGGCGCGGCCACGGCCAGCGCCCGTATTCCTGCGACATCGCCGCCAGGCTGGCCTCGTCGATGTCCACGATCACAATGTCCGGATCCGGCTTGGCGGGCGCCAGGCGGTAGCGCACCATCATATCGAACGCCGCCGTACGCATCTCGCTGGTGATGTGCAGAAAAGCCGTGTCCAGCAAGGCGAATACGGTGAACAGCGCCGCCAGATACAAATAGAAATTCTGCTTCCAGACACGCGCCAGCAGATTGGAGAAAGACTCGACTGCGAAGCGAATGCGGCTGAGCAGGAATAGACGTCGGTTATTCATGGGGGCGCAGTTTACCAGCCGTATTACAAATCAGAAAAACAAAAGGCCTCGCAGGCAGAAGCCCGTCACCTTTGCCACAGATTCAACACCTGCGTGCCCGTCGCCCCGAAATCCTGCACATTGCGCGCAACCATGCACCAGCGCAGTCGCCGCAATCAAACTATCCCGCAGGGGATGAGGATCTGGAACCGCCTACCTGAACTGCGCCTGGACGATCCCCCACTGCTGAGGCCATTGCGCCAGCGGGTCTTTGGTATAGCCGCTCTTGGCGAACTGGTTCCAGCGCCCCACCACGAAGCACAGCAGCAGGTTGGCGTGTGCGCCGATGTCCGCCTCAGCCTCCAGCTTGCCCTGGGTGGCGGCGATGCGCAGCGATTGCTTGAGGGTGGTCTCGATGCGGTCGAGGAACTGGTTGATGCGTGTCTGCAAACGCTCGTTCTCGTTGACCAACGCATCGCCGATGAGCACGCGCGTCATGCCGCGGTTCTTCTGCGCGAAGCCTAGCAGCAGCGCGAGTATGCCTTCCACCTGTTTCAGGCCATTCTGCTCTTCGGCGGTGATCTTGTTGACCAGGCCGAACACGGTCTGTTCGATAAACTCGATCAGCCCCTCGAACATCTGCGCCTTGCTGGCAAAGTGGCGATAGAGCGCCGCCTCGGAAAGTTGCAGCCGCGCCGCCAGCGCGGCGGTGGTGACTTTCTCGCCCTTGGGTTGTTCCAGCATCTCCGCGATGACTTGCAGGATCTGCAATTTGCGTTCGCCCGGTTTGGCCGCCATGTTGTTTCCTTCTTAAAGTTTGGAGACTGCGCGCGGCAGTTCCAGCACATCACGTATTCTCACATCGACAAAGCTCGGCACCCGTATCGCATCGCCCACCCACACGGTACGCATGCCCAATCGTTTCGCCGTTTGCAGATTATCCAAGCTATCCTCCACCATGACGCACTGTGCTGCCTGCAGATGATGCTTGCGCAACAGACGACGGAAGCCGGATGCTTGCGGCTTTGGCGCGTAGCGCGCATGTTCGATGGAGAACACATCGTCGAACAGGTCGTCCACGCGCATCAACCTCAACACCGCGTCGGCATAGTGCAATGGCGCGTTGGAATACACCACCTTCTTGCCGGGCAGTTGCTGCAACATCCGGCGCAGGCGCGGTTCGCGCAACACCATCCCGGGCAAGTCCGGAAACTGGTGCGTATGCCACAAAAAATGATCCGGGTCGGTGCCGTGGTGCTTCATCAGCCCGGACAGCGTTGCGCCGTAGCGTTGCCAGTAATCCACGCGCAGCGCATCCGCCTCATCCTCGTTCAGATGCAGATGTTCCTGCAGGTACGCCGTCATGCTGCGGTTAATGTGTGGAAAGATGTGCGTCGTTGCGTCGTGCAGCGTGTTGTCCAGATCGAAAATCCAGACCCGCTCTTTCATACCCATAAATCCGACCGTTCGTCCTGAGTAGGGGCGCAACCCCGTATCGAAGGATACGAGAGGGTTCGATACGCCCTGCTACGCAAAGCTGCTCACCACGAACGGTTCAAATCGCGCAACGGAACCCATCACTTGCTCTTGATGAGCGTACCCACGCCTTCGTCAGTCAGTATCTCCAGCAGCAGCGCGTGCTCCACGCGTCCGTCGATGATGTGCACCGCGCGCACGCCGCCGCGCGCCGCGTCCAGCGCCGAGCCGATCTTGGGCAGCATGCCGCCAGATAGCGTGCCGTCCGCCACCAGGTCGTCGATCTGCTTGGGAGTCAAACCAGTGAGTAGATTGCCATCCTTATCCAGCACGCCCGGCGTGTTGGTGAGCAACACCAACTTTTCGGCGCGCAACACCTCGGCCAGCTTGCCCGCCACCACGTCGGCGTTGATGTTCAACGTTTCCCCTTCCGGCGACACACCGATAGGGGCGATGACCGGAATGAAGTCGCCCGAATCGAGGAAGGAGATAATGGAAGGGTCAATCTTGTGGATATCGCCCACCAGCCCGATATCCAGCATCGTGCCGGGCTCATCCTTGCTTTCCAGCATCAGCTTTTCCGCGCGCATGAAACCGCCATCTTGTCCGCTCAGGCCCACCGCCTTACCGCCGTAACGGTTGATGAGATTGACGATGTCCTTGTTGACCTTGCCCAGCACCATCTCGACCACATCCATGGTCTCTTCGTCGGTAACGCGCATACCCTGCACAAACTCTCCCTGCTTGCCCACTTTCTTCAGCAGTTCGTTGATCTGGGGGCCGCCACCGTGCACCACCACCGGATTCATGCCGACCAGCTTGAGCAGTACCACGTCGCGCGCAAAGCCCTCTTGCAGCTTGGGATCGGTCATGGCGTTGCCGCCGTATTTGATGACGATGGTTTTGTCAAAAAAACGCTGGATATAGGGCAGCGCCTCGGACAGAGTATGGGCTTTCTGGGCGGCGGTGGCGACGGTCAATGGCATGGCTTCGTCCTCAAATAAATTCGCCGCGAATTCTACTCCAGCCCAAAACAAAACGGGCGGCCTCAAGCCGCCCGTCCCGGCAATAGCCAGCGCTTACTGGATCACCAGCTTCTTCGCGCTGACCGCCACCTTCTTTGGCAGTGTCAGCTCCAATACGCCGTCCTGATATTTCGCCTGTGCAACATTGTCATCCACCTCCTGCGCCAGCGAGAAAGCGCGGGAGATGCTGCCGTAATATCGTTCGCTGCGCAGCACCTTTTCCCCCTCCTTCACTTCCTTCTCGTTCTTGACCTCGGCGCTGATCGACACCTGGTTGCCGTCGATATGCACATGGATGTCCTCTTTCTTCACGCCAGGAATCTCGGCATGCACCTTGTATGCCTTGTCATCCTCGGTGACATCCATCTTCATTTGCACCCCGGGTTGCCCCTCAAAACGCACAGGCTGCATAAAGAATCCCCGGAACAGGTCATCCAAGGCATCTCTGGTTGGATTGAATCTGGTGACATTGGCCATTTCATTCTCCTTCATTCAGGTTTATGACAGGCAGGATAACCCTGCGCAACAACAATCTGCGGGCACTTGGGTGATTTTTCAAGAGTAAAAGAAAAGGGCGGCAAATGCCGCCCCGTTTCCGCGCCCTGCCCGCAATCAACGATGGTCTTTCACCATCGGGTCGTTGTAGTGCTGATAGCTAAGTTCCAGCGCTTTGACCTCGGCCTGCAATTCAACCGTTTGTTTTTTCCCGCCCATCTCGATGGTCAGGGTCACCGGCACTTGATCGCCCACATTGAGCCTCTGCTTCAACCCGTTCAGCACCAGGTAAATACCGCGATCGCCAAAGATGAGCATACTGTTGGGAATGAGCTTCAGGCTTGCAACCGTGGAGGTCTGCATCTTGCCGTGGCGCTTCTCCACATTCTGGATCTCGCCCGAAGTGGCAAGCGGGCTGCTCACCGACAACAGGCGCGCAGGCTTAGTCACATAGAGGTTCATCTGCACGGTAGCGGATTGCTGCCCAGGTACGCTCTCGCGCATCCACACCTTATCCACCATCACATCATTGGCTCCCGCCCATGCCAGTTCGGCGGACAGCAGGATCAACATTCCAAGAATGAATTTGTGCATGAAGTCTCCTCGCTAAAAAAACTTGAATCCGGGCGCATCAATGGTGATGCATGTGCCCGTGCGAATACTCGCCAGCATCGGTCAGCGCTTTGACCTCGGCCTCGACTTCCACTTTTTTGACCTTGCCGTCTGCGCCGCGCACCATCAACTCACACTTGGTCTTCTTGCCTTCGACCAGCGGCTGCTTCAGCCCCATCAACATCAGGTGATAGCCCGCTTCGCCCAGATCAACCGCCTTGCCCGCAGGCAAGTCTATGGCATCCACGCGGCGCATCTTCATCATGCCGCTTTCATGCACCATGCTGTGCAGTTCGGCAGTGGCGGCATCCTTGCAGGTGACCCCCACCAGTTTCGCATCCTTTTTGCTGGTGAATACCATTTGCACCATCGCGCTTTCTTGTCCTGGCGCGGTGGCGCGTGCCCATGCATCCTTGACCTCCACCCCGTCAGCCCAGGCAAACGTAGCCATTCCCACCATCGCGCCCGCGATCACTATTCTCTTCATGATGCTCTCCTGAAAAATAAAAAACGCCGCACCCCGCAAAACGGCGCGCCATTCTAGCCCGAATCTGCCGATCAGAAATCGAGGTGGGCTTTGATCCGTAAATTACGCCCGATCACATTGACACGGGCGGCCTGCGCAAACCCGCTCGCCATCGTACCCAACGGCGCGGATTCTAGAGAGTTTCATCGCGGCCGCCCTGCGGCATATTGCCGCACCCCAATGACGGCAGGGCTCCGGTAGAATCCGCCGCCATGCACACTTCCATGCTTTCCAGCCAGACCGGACACTCGCACCTGCGCCGCCTGTTCCTGCTGCGCAACGTGGCGATCCTGGCGCAATGCGCCACGCTGCTCCTGGTCTATCGTTTCCTGGGCCAGGATTTCGCCTGGGGCGCGATGTTCTTCGTGGTCGGACTGCTGGCGCTCCTCAACGGCGCAACCTGGTGGCGGCTGGCGCTCGATTACCCGGTGGGCAACCCGGAACTGTTCCTGCAACTGTCAGCTGACGTGCTGGCGCTGACGGTTCTGCTGTATTTTGGCGGCGGCCCGACCAATCCCTTCGTATCACTCTATCTGTTGCCACTGGTACTCGCCGCTGCCACCCTGCCGCGGCGTTACACTTGGGGTATGGCGGCACTGACGCTGGCCTGCTACAGCCTGCTGATGGTGTGGTACGTGCCGCTGCCCATGCAGGAGGGGCATGCCCTGCACGGCACGGCACAAACGGAACACCTGCACCACCACATGTACATGGCGGCAGCGCCTGCGGCGGAGGCTACGCCGCTGCAGGACGCCTTCAACACGCATGTGCTGGGCATGTGGCTGGGCTTCGTCATCAGCGCCGCCGTGATCGCCTATTTCGCGGTGGAGATGGCGGCGGCGGTTCGGCTGCGTGAGGCGCAACTCACCCAAGTACGCGAAGAGACCTTGCGTAACGAACGTATCGTGGCGCTGGGCACGCTGGCCGCCAGCGCGGCGCACGAACTGGGCACGCCATTGTCCACCATGGCGGTGGTCATCGGCGAGATGCGGCATGATGGCGAGCAACCCGGCGAGCAGGAGAACTTGGCGCTGCTCAATGATCAAGTGAAGAACTGCAAGCGCATCCTCGACGACCTCATCCACCATGCCCAGGGCACGCCGGACGAGGATGCGGCGGACCGCTTCCTCGCCGCCGTGCTCAGCGAATGGCAACTGCTGCGCCCTACCGTGCATTACCGCTACCAGGCTGCGGGAGCAGACCCGGCTCCGCGCCTGCGCGCCGATCCAGCGCTGCGTGCTGCACTGCTCAACCTGCTCAACAATGCCGCCGATGCTTCGCCCGGCGAGATGGACATCCTGTTGCGCTGGGACAATGGTGGCATCACGCTGGAAATACGCGACCAAGGCCCCGGCCTGACTGCGGAAACGGCGGCGCGCGCCGGCTTCGCCTTCTTCACCACCAAGGAGGGCGGGCGCGGCCTTGGGCTATTCCTGGCCAACGCCACGCTGGAGCGCATGGGCGGCAGCGTGCGCCTGTTCAACCGCGCAGGCGGCGGCGTCACCACCCAGGTCATCCTGCCGCTTCAACGGAGAGCCGCATGAATCCCGCCGAATCTCCCGCGCTGCTGCTGGTGGACGACGATGTGACCTTCCGCGAGGTGCTAGCTCGCGCCTTAGAGAAACGCGGCTTCAGCGTGACCAAGGCAGACAGCGTCGAGACCGCCCTGCCGCTAGCGCGGGCCAACCCACCCGGGTTCGCCGTCATCGACCTCAAGATGCACGGCGCATCCGGCCTAGTGCTGGTGCAGAAGCTGCACGAGCTTGACCCCGCCACGCGTATCGTAATGCTCACCGGTTACGCCAGCATCGCCACCGCCGTAGAAGCGATCAAACTGGGCGCGACCCAATATCTGTCCAAACCGGCCAACGCTGACCAGATCGTCGCCGCCTTCGGCCACCATGCCACGCACGCCCTGCCGGTCAAGGCCAGCCCGATCCCGGTGGCGCGCCTGGAATGGGAGCATATCAACCGCGTGCTGCATGAACAGCAGGGCAACATCTCTGCTGCCGCGCGCGTGCTCAACATGCACCGGCGCACCTTGCAGCGCAAACTGTCCAAACCACCGACGAGGGAAAATTAGAGGTTCCCTAAGTTATAACATTGGTGCAGTCCGTATCTTGGGTTATAGTCCACCCAACGCGCTTGCCCACACCGTAATGACCAGTTCCATCACCCTTTCTGCCCAGCACCTGACCCGCCACCACGGCAAACTTTGTGTGGTGGACGATGTCTCGCTGGAACTGCGGCGCGGCGAGGTGCTGGGTTTGCTGGGGCACAACGGCGCGGGCAAGAGCACCACCTTGCAGATGCTGGCTGGAGCGCTGCCGCCCGGCAGCGGCCACATCGACATCTGCGATTTTGACTTGGCGCGGCAAGCGGGACTGGCCAAGGCCTGCATCGGCTTCCTGCCCGAACATCCGCCGCTGTATCGCGACATGCGCGTGGACGATTACCTGCTGTTCGCCGCGCGTCTGCACCACGTCCCGGAAAAGCACCTGGCGGAATATCTGGCGCTGGCCAAGCAACGCTGCGGCCTGTCCGATTGCGGGCAGAAGCTCATCGGCACGCTGTCCAAGGGGTACCAGCAGCGCACCGGCATCGCACAGGCCATCATCCACCAGCCGCCCGTGGTCATCCTCGACGAACCTACCGTGGGCCTCGACCCGGCGCAGATACGCGACATCCGCGCGCTGATCCGCGCGCTGGGCGACAGCAGCAGCGTGATCCTGTCCACCCACCTGCTGCACGAGGTGGAGAACATCTGCGACCGCGCGGTGATCCTGCAACAAGGCAAGGTGATCTTCAGCGGCAGCATCGAAGAATTGCGCCGCCACAGCGACATCGAATCCAGCTTCATCCGCCTCACCGCCGCACAGCCGGAAGAGATACAGCCATGAAGCGCACGCTCGCCCGCAAGGAATTCCGCAGCCTGTTCGCCGCGCCCTCGACCTGGTGGATGCTGGCCCTGCTGCAACTTATCTTCGCCTGGTTCTTCCTGGCGCGTCTCGATGACTATCTGCAAGTGCAGGCGCAACTGGCGCAGATGGGCAATGCGCCGGGCGCAACCATCTCCATCGCCGCACCGCTGTCCGGCGTGCTGGCGCTGGTGCTGATGATGTTGATTCCCTTGTTCACCATGCGCCTGATCGCGGAAGAACGCCGCAACCAGACCTGGATCCTGCTGGCCACGGCGCCGCTCACCGCCGCCGACATCGTGCTCGGCAAATATCTCGGCCTGCTGGCTGCGCTCACGATCATCGTCGCGACCTGTGCGCTGATGATGGCCGCGCTCGCGCTGGGCACGCATGCCGATTTCGGCCTGATCGCCAGCAACCTGATGGGCGTGTGGCTGCTCGCCGCCAGCTATGCCGCGCTCGGCCTGTACTTCTCCTCGCTCACGCGCCAGCCGGTGGCCGCCGCCTTCGGCGCGCTGGCCGTTTCCTTCGGCCTGTGGCTGCTGGAGCTGAGCAGCGCCCCGCTGCGCGCGCTCTCGCCCAACGTGCATTTCCAGGCGCTCAACATGGGCCTGGTCAGCACTGCCGACCTAGTCTACTTCGCCTTGTTCATCACGGCCTTTTTGCTGCTGGCCATGCGCCGCATCCGCCGCGAACGGGGAGGCCGCTGATGACCGCCTACACCATGAAGCGCCTGCTGTTCTATGTCGCGCTGCTCGCCTTCATCATCGGCGGCTACCAGCTCGCCGCGCGCTTCCCGGCACAATGGGACGCCACGCAGAACACGCTGAACAGCCTGGAACAGGGCAGCGTGGATGCGCTCAGGCAACTGGACGGGGAACTGAACATCACCGTGTACGCCACCGAGCAGGATGCACGGCAGGGTGATGTGCGCAAACTGGTGCGCGAATTCGTCGCGCTCTACCAGCGTTACAAACCCGGCATCCGCCTGACCTTCGTTGATCCCATGAAGGAACCTGAAGCCACGCGTAAATCCGGCATTCAGGGCAACGGCGAGATGGTGGTGGAATATGGCGGACGCTCCGAACATCTCACCACGCTCAACGAACAGACCCTGACCAGCGCGCTGCTGCGCCTGGCGCGCGGTCGCGACCAGTTGCTGATGTATGTCAGCGGGCACGGCGAGCGCAAGCTGGACGGCGCGGCCAACCACGACCTGGGCGAGTTTGGCCGCCGCCTGGAACAGAACGGTTACCACATCGCGCCGCTGAATCTCGCCGTCGCGCAAGAGGTGCCGGACAATGCCGCCGTACTGGTCATCAGCCATCCGCAGATCAAGCTGTTCCCCGGCGAGACCGCCAAGCTGCTGCGTTTCATCGAGCGCGGCGGCAACCTGCTGTGGCTGCTGGATGCCGAGCCGCTGCGCGGGCTGGAATCGCTGGCCGAGGCGCTGGACATCAATCTGTCCCCCGGCATCGTCATCGACCCCAATGCGCAGGAGATGAATGCGCCCGCCGACTGGACGCTGGGCACGGGCTACGCCCCCCACGCCATCACGCAGAACTTCGATCTCATCACCGTGTTCCCCCAGGCGCGCGCGCTGATGGTGGAAGAAGCCAGCGCATGGCAGCACAACATCCTGGTGGAAGGCGCCACCAACGGCTGGGTCAGCACCCACGGCATCGCACGCTTCGATAAACAACGCGATGTGCCCGGCCCGGCCAACCTGGCCATCGCGCTGCACCGCGACATGGACGGACGCGAGCAGCGCATCGTGGTGGCGGGCAGCGGCGCGTTCCTGTCCAACGCCTATTCCGGCAATGGCGGCAATCTCGATCTCGGCACGAACATGATCAACTGGCTGGCGGGCGAAGAGCGGCTCATCACCCTCACCCCGCACACCGCCAAGGATGCCACGCTCACCCTCAGCCGCAACCAGCTCGCCGCACTGAGCATCATCCTGCTCGCCGTCTTGCCGCTGCTGCTGGCCGCCGTGGGCGGCTGGCTGTGGTGGCGCAGGCGCTGATTCGCCCATGCCAGAACTGCCCGAGGTCGAAACCACGCGGCGCGGCATCGCGCCACACCTGCAAGACCGGCGCATCACCAAAGTCGTCATCCGCAACGCACAACTGCGCTGGCCCATCCCCGCCGACTTGCCCGCACTGCTACGCGACCAGACCGTGCAAGCGGTGCAACGCCGCGCAAAATATCTGCTGCTGCGCTTCGCCCACGGCACCCTCATCCTGCACCTCGGCATGAGCGGCAGCCTGCGCATCCTGCCGCAAGGCACGCCTGCGGCCAAACACGACCACTTCGACCTCGTGCTCGACAACGGCAAACTGCTGCGCCTGCGCGACCCGCGCCGCTTCGGCGCAGTGCTGTGGCACAGCGGCGACCTCGCCACCCATCCCCTGCTGGCGCACCTGGGGCCGGAACCGCTGGAAGATGGCTTTGACGGCGACACGCTCTACCGCGCCACGCGCAAACGCAGCGCCGCCATCAAGCTCGTCATCATGGACAACCACGTGGTGGTCGGCGTCGGCAACATCTACGCCAACGAAGCGCTGTTCCGCGCCGGCATCAAACCGCAACTCGCCGCGGGCAAACTCAGCAGGCCGCGTTGCGCGCGGCTCGCGCAGACCATCAAGGAAGTGCTGCGCGAAGCCATCGCCCAAGGCGGCAGCACCCTGCGCGACTTCATCCACAGCGACGGCTCGAGCGGCTATTTCCAGCAGCATTATTTCGTGTATGGCAGAGCGGGCGAACCCTGCAAGCGTTGCGGCACGCCCATCAAGCAGATCAAACAGGGACAGCGATCGAGCTTCTATTGCGCGGCGTGCCAGCGGTAAAGGACTCCCCTTTAAGCCCCCCTGATTAAGTCCCACAGGGTCGCGGACTTTACCAGAGGTTCCTCAAGTCAGACGTTGCACTGCAAACTTGAACCCGCCCAGGAATTCAATACACCTCTCTCACCTGCCCGCCCGCAAACACCAGCGCGCACCTGACCGTCTTGCCCGCATACGCTGACTGCATCGCATTGCGGTATTCCTGCATCTGGGCATGGTGGCGAGAGGCATCTTCGGCATCGCCCAGCTTGTAATCCAGCACCCACACTTCGTCGTCGAACTCGACCAGACGGTCGATGCGCTTGAGTTCGCCTTGCGCATTGACGTAGGGCATTTCGTTATACGCGGCGCGATGTTGGGCCGCATCGAAGAAGCGGGCGAGCTGCGGCGAAGCAAGCAGGTGTTGGGCTTGCTGCCAGAGTGGCTCGAATTCTGCGGCGGGGATGGCAAGGCGGTGTTGAAGTTCGGCACAGTGTTGTTCAGCGAGATGCCTCACGCGCAATCCCTCTCCCGTGGGAAGATGAAAACTGTCTGTGAGATGTTGCAGCAGGGCGTGCAACCAGATGCCGTGTTGCTGCTGCACCGTGTTGCGCGGGGTGCGCTTGCCGATGGCGATGGATGCTGGCAAAGAAACGTCCCCCGCTCCGTCATTTCCGCGCAGGCGGGAATCCGGCAATTCAATTTCACCGTGTAACGGACGACATAAAGGATTTGCCTCGCTGTAGGAGGATTGTTCAATGATCCGGATTCCCGCCTGCGCGGGAATGACGGCAGGAGTGATTGCCGCTGCAATGCGGTCGTACCACGATGGCGATTTTTTGTTCGATTCCCTGTCTGCGTCCTTGCAGTTGCCGCTGACGATGATCGCCTGCTGCGCGCGGGTCATGGCGACATAGAGCAGGTTCATCTCTTCGCGCGCCTGCTGGGCGGCGTCCTGCTCGAACAACGGCGCGCGCTTCTTGCCGCGCGAGGCGAAGTCTGCATACAGGGAGAAGTGCGCGGGCCGATCTTCGCGCGACGACCAGTCGATCAGCACGTCGCAGCCTTCCTTGTTCTTCTTTTCCGCGTTCGCATCCAGCAGCCAGACGATGGGCGCTTCCAGCCCCTTGGATTCGTGCACGGTGTAGATGCGCACGGCATTGCCAGCCGTGCCCAGTTTGCCTTCGTCCGGCGCCTCATCCTCGCTCTTGCGCAGTTCGCGCAGTTCCTGCAGGAAGCGCGGCAGGCTGGGATAGCGCCCGGCATCCACCGACAGCGCAATCTCCATGAAGGCATGCAGGTTGGCCACCACCTTGGCGCGCCGCTCGGGCGGCAACACGGCGCGGTAGCGCGCGATGACATCGCCCTCAAAGTAGATGCGGTCGAGCAGGTCATGCACCGGCAGCTTGTCAGCCAGCGCGAGCCATTCTTTCAGCAGGAGAACAGCTCGCTGCACGGTCGGCGATGGTGCTTCAAGCTGTTGCAGGCGTTGCCACCAGCTCGACTCCCCCGCCGCGAGCGCCATCAGGTCTGCATCACTGCACGCGAAAATGGGCGTGCGCAGCACCTGCGCCAGCGCGAGGTCGGCAAAGGGGGTGATGAGGAACATCAGCAGCGCCTGCACGTCTTCCGCCTCGAGTGTGTCGAGCAGGCCGCCACGGCGCGAGCTGATGAAGGGAATGTGCTTCGCACGCAGGGCTTCCTCATAGATGGCAAGATGTGTGCGGCTGCGCACCAGCACCATGATGTCGCCCCAGGTGGCGCGGCGCGTTACGCCCTCATCCTGCACAGCCCATTCGCGTGCGATGGTTTGCAGCAGATCGGCGAATTGTTTCGCCTCCTTGTGGCGTGCGCCTTCGCCTCGTTCTTCGCGTTGCTCGGTGAGCGGATCCCTTAGCTGCAGTAGCGCATTTACTGCCACCTCATCCTTTTCTTGCTCCAGCTTTTGCAGCGGCAGCACCAGCACGTAGCCAGGCAATTCTTTCTGGTGCGTCTGGTGGTCGACGAATTCGAAGCCGTCCGGCTGCTCGCGGAACACGGCATTCACGGCATCGACGATGGGCTGCGCGTTGCGGCGCGTGAGGCTGTTGCCCAGCGTCGCCGCACCGAAATGATCTTGCAGGTAATCGCGCGCCACGCCGAACAGGCGCGCATCGGCACGGCGGAAGCGGTAGATGGATTGCTTGGGATCGCCCACGATGAACACGGTGGGCTGCGATTCCACCGCCACCGCCGCGTCGAACCATGCGCGCATGATCTGCCATTGCAGCGGATTGGTGTCCTGGAACTCGTCCAGCAGCACATGGCGGTAGCGGCTGTCGAGCTTGTACTGCATGGTCTCGGCGTGTTCGCTCTGTTGCAGCAAACGGCACAGCTGCCATTCCAGATCGCTGAAATCCATCTGCTGTTTCTGCCGCTTGAGCGACTGGTAGCGCTCCAGTAGCGCCACGCCGCAATGGAGCACCGCTTCGTTCAGGCGATAGACCTGCTGTTCGGCTTGCGTATCGCGCACCGCTTGCAGACTCTCCTGCAATACATCACGAGTTTGTAAAAAGATTTCTTTGTCTTGCTTTGCAGTCTCCTTGAATGGACTACCTACACGAGGCTCATTCTTCTGCGTAAATAGCAATCGCCACATTTTCTCAAAGCGCGCTTCCGTTTCCGTATCCGTCCACGCGTGCTCCAGTTCGCTCGCCTTGTTCGCCTGGGTGTCGGTGCCATTGCTTGCGAGTTGGTGCACGAAAGCGAAGAACATCTCTTCGCCGTTGCCGCGCATGCCCCAGTCGGCCGCCGCATCGAAATCCATGTCCACATCGAGATCGCGGCGCAGGTTATCCAATGCAAATGCCAGGGCATCTTCCTGACCCTGCGTATAGGCCCACCACTCCGCTCGCTTGGCGAGGAAATTGAACAGCAGCTTGCGTGTGGTAAACAATCCGTATTCTTCGAACAGCCACAACATGCGCTGCACCAGCTCACTTTCCGGCTGTTTGCGCATCTGCTCCAGCAATTCCTCCCAGGCCTCTCCCTGTTCGGCTGCGGGGCGCTCCAGCAGCGTCATGCCGTGCATCACATCCGCGTTCAGCGGCGCACGCTGCAATACCTGCATAAACCAGCCGTGGAAGGTGCTGATGGTGATACCCGGCTGCGCCAGCAACACCGTCTCATACAAGCTGCGCGCACGCTGCACCTGCTCGTCGCTCAATTTCGCAATGCCTCGCTCGGCGAAGAACTCGCGCACGAATGCCTCGTTCTCCAGCGCCAGGGCGCGCAGCCATGTTTGCAAGCGCGCCTGCATCTCCTGCGCGGCCTTGCGCGTGAATGTGATGGCTAATATCTGCGAAGGCTGCGCGCCATCCAGCAGCAAGCGCACCATGCGCGACACCAGCAGCCAGGTCTTGCCGCTGCCGGCACAGGCCTCGACGACGACGCTGCGGCGGGGATCAAGGACAATATGATTGGTCATAACCATTCGCCTTTCCGGCACACCCCGCGCATCTCGCAATACGCACACACCGCATCCACACCGTTCGCCGGCAACCCTGCTCCCTCGCGCAGGTGCGCCATCACCCGTTCCAGCCGCCCGGCGTTCAATTGCGCCAGTTGTGCCACGTCATGCGGCGGTGCGATGGTTCTCACCTTGCCGTTCTCGATGCTGACGAAAGCCGCTTCAGCGGCGCCCTCGGCATGGGCATAGCAGGCGAGCTGCACGTCCTCGCCCGCTTCCTTCAATTTGTTGCGCAGCACTTGGTCGCTCTGCGTCTTGTAGTCGAAAACCCTTTTCGCCCCCTCCCTCTCATCCAGCCGGTCGATGCGTCCGCGCAAGCGCACCCCTTCCAGTTGCAACTCGAAATCCTGCTCCGCTCCGGCATAGCGCCAGCCCGTCGCCTCGTTCTCAGCCTGCCATGCCAAATAGCCCGGCAGCGACTTGAACCAGCGCGCCAGCCAGGCGCGCGCCGCGAAGTCATGCGCCAGCAGGTCGGCAAACATCTCCTCGCTGATCTCGCGCAAGGCGGTTTCCATCGCATCGGCGGGCTGATCGCTCACCTGCGGATAGCGTTGGTGGAAGCGCTGCAATATGCCGTGCACACGCTCGCCGTAGTCGCGCTTCTCGATGGATTCCTGCACCTCGTCCAATTCGTTGAGTTTGAGGATGTGGCGCGCATGGAACTGGTAGGGGCAAGCCACCAGCGCGTTGTAGGCGCTGATGGAAACGCGCTGCGGCACAGCCTCAACCGGCACGCCGGGCGCGGGACACACCGCCTGCGGCAGTTCGACCATGCGCGCATCTTCGGCATCCAGCAGCGCCTGCAAATGTTTTCCCGCCAGATCGCCGCCCGCCTTGTCCCACACAATCTGCAAGTAGGGGCTGAGCAGCGCTTGCTCGCCGTTCTTGTCCCGCTGCCAGGTGACCAGCACGCAGTCGTTCAACGCAAGCAGTGCATGCAGATCGTCGCGCTGGCGCTGCGCATGGAAAGCGCGTGTAGGCAAACCGAGCGCGGCACGCACGGCGTCGTTGAACCAGCGCCCGCCGTCCATCACACTGGGCAGGTGGTCAGCATCGCAACCGAGCAACAGCACGGCATCGAAGGTGCGCCAGCGCGTGGCTGCCAGATGGGTGAAACGCACCGGACTGCCGATGCTGCTGTCGCGGAAGGTTTCGCCATCGAGCTGTTGCGCCAGCCAGCGCCGCCATTCGCCGAAGCCGTAACGGCCATCGTCCGGCGCCAATTCCTGTCGCCAATTCTCGAGCGCCCGCAGCAACTGCTGGCCCGCATCGTCCTGGCGCAATCCGGCCTCTATCCCCAACACATTCAAACTCTCGCGTAATGCCGCGAGCCATTGCGCCAGCGTCTTGCGCCTGCCCTGTTCCAGCACCGTCGAGGCTTGACGCAGGCGCACCAGCGGCGCATGCAATATGCCGTCGCGTTCCACCAGCGCGAGGCAACCTTCCAGCCCGGACACCACACCTTGCTTGCGCAACAGTTGCTCCAACTGATACACGATATTCTTGCGTTCGCCTGCCGCCATGTTGGCAAAGATGAACGGCGACTTGAGCAGGTCGAGCAGGTCATGGTGGTAGAAATCGCTTTGCAGTGCGGTGAGCCAGCGCTCCAGCACCGTGCTCACCGACAGCGTGGTGAAGGTCCAGCCGGTCTCGTCTGCCACCAGCACCTCGGCACGCTCCAGCAGCGCGCGCATGCGGCGCGCGACAACGCGGTCCTGCGCCACCACGGCGATGTCGCGCCTGCCCTCCGCCAGCCAGCAGCGCACCTGCATGGCGGCGGCGCGAGCTTCCTGTTCGAGTGAGGTGGCGGGGAAAAAATGTACCCCCACGCCCTCTCCCTTCCCCGATGGGAGAGGGAAGTCCAGCCCCTCTCCCAGCGAGGGAAGGGTGGGGAAAGGGGTGTGTCTTGCCATCTCACGCACATCGAACGCCTTCACATGCGCCCGCTCTGCATATTCATCCAGGAAACGCTGCTCGACCGCATCCCATTCTGAAGTGCACAGCACATACAGTGGACGGCTCGCCTGCTGCGCCAGTTGCGCCAGGCGTAGCTGCGAGGCACGCGCGGCATCCAGTTCCGCACCTTGCTGCATGGCATGCCACAGCTCGAACACCAGCCGCGCCTCCAGTTGCAGTGTGGCGTTCTGTCGCGCCTGATAAGCCTGCTGCACGGCGGCGGCGAAAGATGCCTTATCTTGCGGCAAGGTATGCAGCGACAAGGTGAGCTGGTCGAACAGCTTGAGCAGTTCCTGCACCATGCCCCACAGATCGGCGTTGTCGAACCATCGGCGTTCGGACAACTGCTGATAGAGCAAAGCGCTGCGTCGGCTGTCCGTGGCGACGGGTGTATCGAGCGGGATGCTTTGCGTCCAGGCATCGAGCGTGGTCATCTGCGGCAAAAGCAGCGCGGACACCTTGGCATTGCGCACCAAGGCTCGCGCCAGCGGCTGCGCGACATGCATGTTGGGGAGGACGATGGTGATTCCGCGCAGGTCAGGCGCGGGATGTGCCGCAAGGATGCGCTGCGCGACCTGATCGAAAAGTTGTTCAGCGCTCAAGATACTGGAACTTGTCTTTAACATCGCACCACTCGTCCGCATCGGCAGGCGCAGCCTTCTTCACAGTGATGAGCTTCCACTGTTTCGCCAGCTCGGCGTTCAGCGCGATGAACTGCCGCTGGTCGGACGGCACATCCTCCACCGCGTAGATGGCATTGGCCGGGCACTCCGGCACGCACAGCGAACAATCTATGCATTCGTCGGGATCAATGACGAGGAAATTCCGCCCCTCGCGGAAACAGTCCACGGGGCAAACTTCGACGCAATCGGTGTATTTGCAGCGGATGCAATTCTCGGCGACAACGTAGGCCATCTTTCCCTCCAGTCAGAGGGCGTTATTTTGCCAGACCGCGCATCCAGTGCCGATAGAGTTGTTCGGCGGCCTGATGCAGTTGCGGCAACTTGTCATGCATCTGCGCCTGCATCGCCTCGGCAGTCTGCACACCGGGACTGGAAAGATTGTCGGCGATCTCCAGCGCCCCTTCGCGACACCAGTCCCGGATCATCTGCCCGGTCATCTCGACATGGCACTGCATCGCAAGGTGCTTGCCGAGCGCATAAGCCTGATTCCGGCAATGCGCGCCGGACAATAAATGCACCGCCCCGGGCGGCAGCGAAAAGGTCTCGCCATGCCAGTGGAAGGCATCAAAGCGATTGATGTCGCCGAACCACTCGCGCGCAGCGACATTGTCCGCCACCGTCACCGCGCCCCAGCCCAGCTCCTTCACCGGGTTCCTGCTCACCACCCCGCCCAGCGCCTTGGCCATCAACTGCCCACCGAGGCAATGCCCCAGCAGCGGGATGTCCTTGGCATACGCATCGCGGATCAGCGCCAGTACCTGAGGTATCCAGGGCAGATCATCATTCACGCTCATCGCCCCCCCCATGAATACCAATCCAGAAAACGCGCGCGCATCCTCTGGCACCGCCTCACCCAGATCAATCCGGATCAATCGCGAGGGAATGGCGCAACTTTCGATGAAGTCGGCGAAATACCCCGCCCCCTCGGTGGGCGAGTGGCGGAAGATGGCGACCGGGTTCATATTCAGCCCTGGGTCTTATCCCGCTCGATCAACGCGTAGGCAGAATGGTTGTGGATGGACTCGAAGTTTTCCGATTCCACCACATAGGCTTCAATACGGTCATCGGCATTCAACGCGGCCGCCACGTCGCGCACCATGTCTTCGACGAACTTTGGGTTGTCGTAAGCACGCTCGGTAACGAACTTCTCGTCGGGGCGTTTGAGCAGGCCATACAACTCGCTGGAGGCCTGCTCCTCGGCGATGCGCACGATGTCTTCTATCCACACGGCAGTGCGGGTGCGCACCGTGATGGTGACATGCGAACGCTGGTTGTGCGCGCCGCGCTCGGAGATTTCCTTGGAGCAGGGACACAGGCTGGTCACCGGGATCAGCACCTTCATGGTGAAGCGGTATTGGCCATCGACGATCTCGCCGATGAAGGTCACATCGTAGTCGAGCAGGCTCTGCACCCTGGATACCGGTGCAGCCTTATTCACAAAATAGGGAAAGCTCATCTCGATGTAGCCGGACTGCGCTTCCAGCTTGTGCACCATCTCGCGCAGGATGTGCTCGAACGATTCGACCGAGAGTTCGCGCCCGTGCTGGTTGAGGATCTGCACGAAGCGCGACATGTGTGTGCCCTTGAAGTTGTGCGGCAGATGCACGTACATATTGAAGGCGGCGATGGTGTGCTGCACACCGACGCTCTTGTCCTTCACCCGCACCGGATGGCGGATGCTCTTGATGCCGACCTTGTTGATGGCAAGATGGCGCGTGTCGGGGCTGCTTTGCACATCGGCGATGGCATGGGCGGAAACGGGTTTCATGTGGACTATCCCTGGCTGAAAGATGATGGGGTGAAATTATACCTGATTAAATTACTCAGGCTAATTTGCTTTGCGGCACATCGTGGCACTGGCGGATGGCGCGCGCGATGCCTGCCGCGTCCAGCCCGCATTGCGCCAGCAGTTGCGCAGGATCCCCCTGCTCGATGAACTGGTCGGGTAATCCCAGATGCAGCACCGGCACAGTGACGCCGTGCGCGCTCAGGCATTCCGCCACGGCGCTGCCCGCGCCGCCCTGCACCACGTTCTCCTCCACCGTGACCAGCAGTTCGTGGCTGCGTGCCAGTTGCAGCACCAGCACCTCATCCAGCGGCTTGACGAAACGCATGTTGGCCACCGTAGCATCCAGACTTTGCGCCGCGGTCAGCGCAGGTGCGAGCATGGAACCGAAGGCGAGGATGGCGATGCCACAACCACTGCGGCGCAATTCGCCGCGGCCTATGGGCAGGGGGAGCATGTCCTGGGCGATGGATGCGCCTATGCCCGCGCCGCGCGGATAGCGCACCGCAGCAGGAGTACCCAGCCGGTAGGCCGTCGTCAGCATCTGGCGGCATTCGTTCTCGTCGGTGGGCGCCATCACTGTCATGTTGGGAATGCAGCGCAGGTAGGACATATCAAAACTGCCGGCATGCGTCGCTCCGTCCGCGCCGACCAGTCCGCCGCGGTCTATGGCCAGCATCACCGGCAGGTTTTGGATGGCAATGTCGTGAATGAGCTGATCGTAGGCGCGTTGCAAAAAAGTGGAGTAGATGGCCACCACCGGCTGGTAGCCGTCGCAGGCCAGTCCGGCGGCGAAGGTGAGTGCGTGCTGCTCTGCAATACCCACGTCGAAATAACGCTGCGGGAATCTTTCCGCGAACTCGCCCATGCCGGAGCCTTCGCACATGGCGGGCGTGATGGCGACCAGCTTGTCGTCCTGCGCCGCCATGTCGCACAGCCACTCGCCGAACACCTGGGTGTAAGTCTTGCGTGCGGGCGGTTTGGTGACGATGCCCTGCACCGGGTCGAATCTGGACACGCCGTGATACAGCACGCAGTCCTCTTCGGCATGGGCATAACCCTTGCCCTTCTGCGTGACGATGTGCAGGAACTGCGGTCCTTCCAAGCGCTGGATGTTTTGCAGGGTATCCACCAGCGTATCGAGGTCGTGGCCGTCGATGGGACCGATGTAATTGAAACCGAACTCTTCGAACAGCGTGCCCGGCGTGACCATGCCCTTCAGGTGTTCCTCGGTGCGCTTGGCCAATTCCAGCATGGGCGGCATGCCCTTCAGCATCTTCTCGCTGCTGCGGCGCATCGCGGCATAGAAGCGCCCGGACATCAGCTTGGCAAGATAGTTGTTCAGCGCCCCGACCGGGCGCGAGATGGACATGTCGTTGTCGTTGAGGATGACCAGCAGGTTGGCATCCATTGCGCCCGCATTGTTGAGCGCTTCGAACGCCATGCCGCCGGTCATCGCGCCGTCGCCGATGATGGCCACCGCGCGCTCGGCGCTGCCGCGCAGCTTGGCCGCCACCGCCATGCCCAGCGCCGCCGAGATGGAAGTGCTGGAATGGCCGGTGCCGAAGGTGTCATAAGGGCTTTCGCTGCGCTTGGGGAAGCCGGACAGGCCATTCAGCATACGCAGCGCCTTCATGCCGTCGCGGCGACCGGTCAGAATCTTGTGCGCATAGGTCTGGTGGCCGACATCCCACACCAGCTTGTCGGCGGGTGTGTTGAACACGTAATGCAGGGCAATGGTAAGTTCGATGGTGCCGAGATTGGAGGACAAGTGTCCGCCGGTCCTGCTCACCGATTCGATCAGGAATGCGCGCAATTCCTCGGCCACCACGGGCAGCTGCTTGCGTTCCAATTTGCGCAAGTCGTCCGGCGTGTGAATGGTGTCCAGCAAGGGAGTCATCAGAATTTCCGCATCACGATGAAGTCAGCCAGTTCACGCAGCCGTTGCGCCTTGCCGCCGAATTCCGCCAGCGCGTCCAGAGCCTCGGCATGCAATTCCGCTGCTTTCCGCTTCGCCGCCTGCACGCCCAGCAGCGTCACATAGGTCGGCTTGTCGTTACCGGCGTCCTTGCCTGCGGTCTTGCCCAGCGTGGCGGTGTCGGCCTCGCTGTCGAGCACATCGTCCACTACCTGGAAGGCGAGACCGATGCACTTGCCGTAATGGTCCAGCTTGTCGAGTTGTGCCGCCTCGAGGTTGCCGCAATGCGCCCCCAGCAGGATGGCGGCGCGGATCAGCGCGCCGGTCTTGTGGATGTGCATCTGCTCCAGTTCCGGCAGCGTCAGTTGTTTGCCCACGCTGGCCAAGTCTATGGCCTGACCGCCCGCCATGCCGCGCGAACCGCTGGCTGCGGCCAGCAGCTTGACCATCTGCAACTGGCGCGCCGCATCGTCGTTCAACGTATGTTCGGACAGCAACTGGAACGCCAGGCTCTGCAAGGCATCGCCCACCAGCAGCGCGGTGGCTTGGTCGTACTCGACGTGACAGGTCGGCTTGCCGCGCCGCAGTATGTCGTCGTCCATGCAGGGCATGTCGTCATGCACCAACGAATAGGCATGGATCAGCTCGACCGCCGCCCCGGTGATCTCCACACGCCCGACTGCCGCTCCCGCCAACTTCCCCGCCGCATAAGCCAGCAAGGGGCGCACGCGCTTGCCGCCATCCAGCACGCTGTAGCGCATGGCTTGGTGCAAGCGCTGCGGCGTCACGCCGCCCTGCGGCAGCAGGCGTTTCAGCACATCTTCGAAACGGGATTGATGGGCGCTGACCCAAGCGGAGAAATCGGACATCGTCACTCTTTGCCGGTATCACCGGAGAAACTGAATTCCTTGAGCACGCCATCCTCCAGCACGCGCACCTGCTGCTCCGCATCGTCCAGCCGCGAGCGGCAGAAGCCGAGCAGTTCGGCACCGCGCTTATAGGCTGCCAGCGAATCTTCAAGCGACAGCTTGCCCGATTCCATGTCGGCCACGAGCTGCTCCAGCTCGCCCATCGCCGCTTCGAAACTCACCGTCTTTTGCGCTTTGCCTGCCATGAGATAAAGCCTATCCGCGAAAGGCCGCCATTTTACCCAAGCCGTCCAGACAGAGCCAATTTTTATTGCCCCCCCAGTGGAATTCGGGGACAATCGCCGCCCCGTTAAACCGTATTCACAGAGGAATCGTGGGTATGTCCGAAATCGCCAAACCCCAGCAGTTCGCCCCCGTAGTCGCGCAGCCGCCGCTGCGCTGGTATTTCGATCCCAAGGTGCTGGAACTGGAACAGAAGCTGCTCTTCGATGACGGGCCACGCTACGTCGGGCACGAGCTGATGACGCCCAACCTGGGCGACTATCATGTGATCGAATGGATGGACAAAGGCAAGATGCTGGTGCGCAACGAGCACGGCGTGGAACTGCTGTCCAACATCTGCCGCCATCGCCAGGCCACGGTGCTGGAAGGACGCGGCAACGCCAAAAGCATCGTCTGCCCGCTGCACCGCTGGACCTACGGCCTGGATGGCCGCCTCCTGGGCGCGCCGCATTTCCCGCAGAATCCCTGCCTGCACCTGCCCAAGACGCCCCTGCAGAACTGGAACGGCCTGCTGTTCGCTGGCAAGCGCGACATCGCCAAGGATTTGGCCACCATGCCTGCGCTGAAGGAGATCGATTTCTCCGGCTACATGCTCGACCGCGTCGAGGTGGATGAGTATCCGATCAACTGGAAGGTGTTCATCGAGGTCTATCTGGAAGACTACCACGTCGTTCCGTTCCATCCGGGGCTGGGCCAGTTCGTGGATTGCGACGACCTGCAATGGCATTTCGGCGAATGGTTCAGCGTGCAGACCGTGGGGATCAACAACGCGCTGAAGAAGCCGGGCAGCGAGGTCTATCGCAAATGGTCGGAGCAGGTAATGCGCTACAACCACGGCGAACTGCCGAAATTCGGCGCGATCTGGCTGACCTATTACCCCAACATCATGGTGGAGTGGTACCCGAACACACTGGTGGTGAGCACCATCGTGCCGCAAGGTCCCGATCGTTGCCTCAACGTGATCGAGTTCTACTACCCCGAGGACATCGTGCTGTTCGAACGCGACTACATCGAGGCGGAGAAGGCCGCCTACCGCGAGACGGCGGTGGAGGACGACATCATCTGCCGCCGCATGCAGGAGGGCCGACGCCTGCTGTTCAAGGAAGACCGCGAAGAGGCGGGGCCGTACCAATCGCCCACCGAGGATGGCATGCTGCACTTCCACGAGTTCTTGCACCGCCACCTCGGCCCGCACCTGCGGCACTTCTGATTAAGCCTGTGGGCTCTCTCTGGATGCTCTTCGCCGGGCTGCTCTTCGCCTGCATGAGCGTGCTGGTCAAATACGCCTCGCCCCATTTCTCCAGCAGCGAGCTGGTGTTCTACCGTTCCTTCTTCGGCCTGCTGGTGGTGTACGCGATGCTGCACCGCACCAAGGTGCCGCTGGCCACCGCCCACTGGCGCAGCCACCTGTGGCGCGGCCTTTCCGGCACCCTCGCCATGATGCTGTTCTTCTACTGCATAGCCGTGCTGCCGCTGGCGACCGCCATCACCCTCAACTACACCTCGTCGCTGTTCCTTTCCGCGCTCACCGTGTTCGTGCTCAAGGAACGCTTCCACGCGCCCCTGAGCCTGGCGCTGGCGGCGGGCTTCATCGGCATCGTGCTGTTGCTGCATCCCACGCTGGAACATGATCAATTGCTGCCCGGCCTGCTCGGCTTGCTCTCCGGGCTGCTCGCCGGGGTCGCCCTGCTCAACGTGCGCCAGCTGGGCATGCTGGGCGAGCCCAGCACCCGCGTGGTGTTCTATTTCAACCTGATCGCCACGCTGGCCAGCGGCGCCTGGATGCTGGGCGGCACACTGCATCCGCTCACCCCGGGCTTACTGCCGCTGCTGATTGCCATCGGTGCTGCCGCGACCTTCGCCCAGGTCGCCATGACTCGCGCCTACCGCACCGGCCATACACTGGTCGTCGGCAGCCTGGCCTACAGTACCATTGTCTTTTCGGCGCTGTTCGGCCTGCTGCTCTGGCACGAGATGCTTTCAGCCAGCGCCTGGCTGGGCATCGCACTCATCATCGCCAGTGGCGTGTTAAGCTTGCGCCTAGGAAACAGGGAGGCAAAAAAATGATCACCATTCAGGAAAGCCGCAACCTCGTCAACATCGCCGTCATGGGCGAATTTACCCTCGCCGACTTCAAGCAGTTCGAGGAGCACGCGCTTTATAAATTGAAGGGCGGCGACCAGGTCAACCTGCTGTTCGACCTGCGCGGCATGCTGGCCTATACCCCGGACGTGGCATGGGAAGAGATCAAATTCTTCAGCCGCCAGCACAACCACGATTTCAGCAAGATCGCCGTCGTCACCGACGACCAGTGGATCACCTGGCAGGCATGGCTGTCGCGCCTGTTCGTGGATGCCGATATCCGGGCATTCGGGGAATACGACGAGGCGAAAAGCTGGGTCGCCAGCTGAGCGGGCTGGCGCGTAAAACACAAAAAAGCCCGCTGTTGCGGGCTTTTTTATTGATGCGACAGAAACCGGATTACTTCAGCTTGGTTTCCTTGTATGCCACATGCTTGCGCACTACCGGGTCGAACTTCATGAATTCGAGCTTTTCCGGGGTGGTGCGCTTGTTCTTGCTGGTAGTGTAGAAATGTCCGGTTCCGGCGGAGGATTCCAGCTTGATTTTTTCGCGTGCGCCTTTGGCTGCCATGTTGTGTCTCCTTTATACGTTCTCGCCACGGGCGCGCATCTCGAACAGCACGGCGTCGATGCCGTTCTTGTCGATGGTGCGCAGGGCGGCATTGGTCAGGCGCAAAGACACCCAACGGTTTTCAGATTCGACCCACAAGCGGCGGCGTTGCAGGTTCGGCAAGAAACGACGCTTGGTTTTGTTGTTCGCGTGGGAAATGTTGTTGCCCACCATCGGGGCTTTCCCCGTTACTTGACAGACGCGTGCCATGACTAAACTCCAGACCAGTTGCAAAAATGAGGCGCGGATTCTACCCCAAACCTTGAAAAACACAAAACCCGAGTTTTAAGCGCCTTTTCTGTAGAGCGCGGACTGGGCATGCGCCTGCAAACCCTCGCCAAACGCCAGGCAGGAAGCAATCTCGCCCAGTTTCCGGGCGCCCTGGGCCGACACCTGAATCAGGCTGCTGCGCTTCTGGAAGTCATACACCCCCAGCGGCGAGGAAAAGCGCGCCGTGCCGGAGGTGGGCAGCACGTGGTTCGGCCCGGCGCAGTAGTCACCCAGCGATTCCGAGGTATAGCGCCCCATGAAGATGGCGCCGGCATGTTTCAGCTTGGGCAGCCAGGCTTGCGGGTCTGCCACCGACAGCTCCAGGTGTTCCGGCGCGATGCGGTTGGAAATCCTGCACGCCTCGTCCATGTCGGCCACGGTGATGAGCGCGCCGCGATTGGTCAGCGCGGTGGTGATGATGTCTTTACGCGGCATCTGTTGAATGAGCTTGCCTATGCTCGCCGCCACCTTGTCGGCAAAGCCTGCATCGGGCGTGATCAGAATCGCCTGTGCCAATTCGTCGTGCTCAGCCTGCGAGAACAAATCCATCGCGATCCAGTCCGGGTCGGTCTGGCCATCGCAGATCACCAGGATTTCCGACGGCCCGGCGATCATGTCGATGCCGCACACGCCGAACACGCGGCGCTTGGCCGAGGCCACATAGGCGTTGCCGGGGCCGACGATCTTGTCCACCTTGGGGATGGTCGCCGTGCCATAGGCCAGCGCCGCCACCGCCTGCGCACCGCCTATGGTGAACACGCGATCCACGCCGCACAGATAGGCCGCCGCCAGCACCAGTTGGTTGCGCGTGCCATCCGGCGTGGGCACCACCATGATGAGCTCGCTCACCCCCGCCACCTTGGCGGGCAGCGCATTCATCAGCACTGATGACGGATACGCCGCCTTGCCGCCCGGCACATACAGACCCACGCGATCCAGCGGCGTGACCTGCTGGCCGAGCATGGTTCCATCGTCATCCAGATATGTCCACGAAGCCTGCACCTGTTTCTGGTGATAGCTCGTTACGCGCTGCGCCGCCGCTTCCAATGCGGCACGCTGATCGGCGGGCAGACCGTCGAAAGCGGCTTTCAGCTCGGCTTTGGGCAACTCCATCGCCGCCGCATCGGCCAGCGGCAGACGGTCGAATTTGCGCGTGTATTCCAGCACCGCCTCATCGCCGCGCTTCCTCACATCGGCCAGGATGGCCGCAACGGTGGCTTCCAGCTTTTCGTCGGCAGTCTCTTCAAACGCCAGCAGTGTGGTCAGACGCGTATCGAAATCGGATTGTCTGGTCGAGAGTCGGGTAATGT
The DNA here is from genome assembly GCA_037446515.1 of Gallionellaceae bacterium. Taxonomy (GTDB): domain Bacteria; phylum Pseudomonadota; class Gammaproteobacteria; order Burkholderiales; family Gallionellaceae; genus Sideroxyarcus. Next base: position 8,383 of record JBBIIN010000009.1, on the reverse strand, counting down.
TCATTTGATCGGGTCTTTTATTTGATCGCCAGGGCGAACGCATCCAGCATCGGCTGGATACTGGCGCGCTTCAATTTCAGCGAAGCCTGGTTCACCACCAGACGCGAAGAGATGTCGGCGATATGCTCCACCGCCTTCAGGTTGTTGGCTTTCAGGGTACCGCCGCTGCTGACCAGATCGACGATGGCATCGGACAGCCCCACCAGCGGCGCCAGCTCCATCGAGCCATACAGCTTGATGAGATCGACATGCACGCCCTTGGCGGCGAAGTGCTCGCGCGCCGTCTTCACATACTTGGTCGCCACGCGCAGGCGCGCGCCCTGCTTCACCGCCGATTCGTAATCGAAACCATCCGGCACGGCCACCATCATGCGGCATTTGGCGATGTTCAAATCGAGCGGCTGGTACAGCCCGTCACCGCCATGTTCGTTCAATACATCCTTGCCCGCCACGCCCATGTCCGCTGCGCCATATTGCACATAGGTCGGCACATCGGAAGCGCGTACGATGATCAGGCGTACATCGGCGCGGTTGGTCGGCAGGATGAGCTTGCGCGAAGATTCCGGATCTTCCAGCGGCTTGATACCCGCCGCTTGAAGCAGCGGCAAGGTCTCTTCAAAGATGCGCCCTTTGGACAAGGCTATGGTGATCATTCTGTAACTTCCGATTATTTCAGGCGGCGGATATTAGCACCGAGCTGCCCCAGCTTGCTCTCAATGTGCTCGTAGCCGCGATCCAGATGGTAGATGCGGTCGATGACGGTCTCGCCCTGCGCCACGAGTGCGGCGATCACCAGCGAGGCCGAGGCGCGCAGGTCGGTCGCCATCACGGTGGCGCCTTCCAGCTTCTCCACCCCCTTGACCACGGCGGTATTGCCTTCCACGTCGATCTGCGCACCCAAGCGGCGCAGTTCCTGCACGTGCATGAAGCGGTTCTCGAAGATGGTCTCCACCATCATGGCGCTGCCTGCCGCAATGCAGTTGAGCGCCATGAATTGCGCCTGCATGTCGGTGGGGAACGCCGGATGCGGTGCGGTGCGCACATTGACCGCCTTGGGACGGCCTTTCATCTCCAGATGGATGGTGTCGCCTGTCACCTTGATGCTCGCGCCGGCTTCGGTGAGCTTTTCCAGCACGGTCTCCAGGATGTCGGCGCGCGCCTCGGTAAGCGTAACGCTGCCACCCGTGGCCGCTGCCGCGACCAGGAAGGTGCCGCTCTCGATGCGGTCCGGCATGATGCGGTGTGTCGCGCCATGTAATTTTTCGACTCCAATAATCGTGATGGTGTCGGTGCCGTCGCCAGAAATCTTTGCGCCCATGGCACGCAGGCAGTTGGCCAGGTCCACCACCTCGGGCTCGCGCGCGGCGTTCTCCAACACGGTCACGCCGTCGGCCAGCGCGGCGGCCATCATCAGGTTCTCGGTGCCGGTGACACTGACGATGTCGAAGAAGATGCGCGCGCCTTTGAGCCGTTTGGCTTTGGCATGGATGTAGCCGTGCTCGATGGCGATCTCGGCGCCCATCGCCTGCAAGCCCTTGATGTGCAGATCGACCGGGCGCGAGCCGATGGCGCAGCCGCCGGGCAATGACACCATGGCATCGCCGAAGCGTGCCACCAGTGGCCCCAGCACCAGGATGGCCGCGCGCATGGTCTTCACCATGTCGTAGGGCGCTTCCCAATTCGTGATGGCATCGCCCTTGAAGGTGATCTCGCCCGTTGCAGTCTCTGCAGCCACGCCCATCTGCTGCAACAGTTTGCGCATGGTGCCGACGTCATGCAGGTCGGGCAGATTGGTCAGGCGCAGCGTGTCGGCAGTGAGCAGGCTGGCGCACATGATGGGCAGTGCGGCGTTCTTCGCGCCGGAGATGCGGACTGCGCCGTGCAATGGCGCGCCGCCGGTAATGGCTAGTTTTTGCATGGATGTTTTCTAATCAAAATGGATTCAGACGGCAACCGGCAGCACATCCGCCACACTGTACAGATCGGCAAGACTGCGCAAGTTGGCGGGAAGATTGATGAAGACCAGGCTGATCTTTTTTTGCTGCGCCAGCCTGAGCCATTGCAGCAGCACGCTGATGGCGGACGAATCCACCGCCTCCACCCCGGACAGGTCAACCGTCAGCCTCTCCCCTTCCGCGATGCGCAATCCGCCATTGAAAAGCGCCTCCGCCGCCCCCCTGGCCGTATCCAGGGTGAGGCGGCCCGACACCACGATGCGGTCGTCCTTGCGTTGTATCAATTCGTTGCTTTCTTCACCGACGATGCGCGGCTGGCCTCGGCATTCTTGTCCGCCAGCGCCTTGATCAAACCGTCTACACCGGCCTGCTGTATCTGGTCGGCGAACGAGCCGCGATAGCTGGTAACCAGGCTCACTCCCTCCACGGTCACGTCGAACGCCTTCCAGCCATTTTCGGTCTTTTCCATCTCATAATCCACGGTCGCAGACTTGCTGCTGTTGAGATGGATGACCGTGCGCACGGTGGCCTCGGTCGCACCGCCCTCCATTTTGGCCGGTTTCACTTCCACCTTGGGATCCGGGTAATTGACGAACACCTTGGTGTAAGTCCGCACCAGCATGGTTCGGAACTCCGTGGTGAGCGACTGTTTCTGTTCGGAGGTGGCGGTGCGCCAACTGCGCCCGACCGCCAGTTGGGTCATGCGCGTGAAATCGAAGTGCGGCAATATCTTGGCGTCCACCAGCTCTATCAGGCGCTTCTGGTTGGACATGATGCCGCTGTCGCCCTTCACGATCACCAGCACTTCGCGCACCGTCTCCTCGATCAGCGCATCCGGCGCAGGCGCATCCGCCCTGGCGACGGAAGCGATACTCAAAACCAGTGCAGCAGCAAACGACAACCCGATTCTTCTCATATCCATTCTCATCATCATTTTGCGCTATCCGCCTTGTTGAACAGGAATTTGCCTATCAACTCTTCCAGCACCACGGCGGATTGCGTCTTCTTGAATTCGTCGCCGCCGTGCAGCATCTCGCTATCGCCGCCCGGCATCAGGCCGATGTACTGCTCGCCCAGCAGGCCGGACGTCAGGATGTTGGCAAAGGTATCCTTGGGGAACTGGTAACGCTTGTCGATGTTCATCGTCACCCTGGCTTCGTAACGCTCGGTATCCAGCTCGATGCTGGTCACGCGACCGACCAGCACCCCTGAACTTCTCACCGAAGCATTCGGCTTCAGGCCGCCCACGTTAAGAAAGTGCGCGCTCAATGGGTAGGTCTCCGATACGTTGTAGGTACTCAGGTTGCCCACCTTCAGCGCCAGCACCACCAGGGCGGCGAGCCCCGCCACCACGAAAGCCCCCACCCACAGATCCAACGTAGTCCGTTCCATCTCAAGCCCCCCGAAACATGAATGCGGTCAAAATCACATCCAGCAACAATATCGCCAGCGACGATTGCACCACGGTGCGCGTCGTGGCCCCGGACACGCCTTCCGCTGTCGGCGGCGCATCGAATCCTTCGAACAGGGCGATCACCGTGACGGCGACGCCGAACACAAAGCTCTTCAGCACGCCGTTCAGCACATCATGCTGGAAATCCACCGACGCCTGCATCTGCGACCAGAACGAGCCGTTGTCCACACCGATGGCCACCACGCCGATCAGATAACCGCCGAACACGCCCATCGCCGAGAACAGGGCGGCCAGCAGCGGCATGGAAATTACTCCCGCCCAAAAACGCGGCGCGACCACGCGCGCGATCGGATTCACCGCCATGATCTCCATCGCGGCGATCTGCTCGGTGGCCTTCATCAGGCCGATCTCGGCGGTCATCGCCGAACCGGCGCGGCTGGCGAACAGCAATGCCGCGAGCACAGGGCCCAGTTCGCGCACCAGGCTCAGCGCAACCAGCGAACCCAGCGCCGACTCCGAACCATAGCGCTTCAGGGTCTCATACCCTTGCAGCCCGAGCACGATGCCGACGAACAGGCCTGCCACCAGAATGATGATGAGCGACATCACCCCGCTCGAGAACAACTCCTTCACCGTCAGGCGGAAGCGCCGGAAGCTGACCCCGGAATAGAACAGCGTCATGGCGAAGAAACGGGTGGCCATGCCGATGCGCCACACCGCATGGACGCTGCGATGGCCGATGGCCTTGAGGCTTCTGGCGACTGGCATCAGACACTCACCCCCAGATCCTGCGCATAACTGCGGGAGCCAGGATAATGGAAAGGCACCGGCCCATCCATCTCGCCATGCACGAACTGGTGCACGAAGGGTTTGTCCGACGCACGTATCTCGTCCGGCGTGCCTTCCGCCACGATCACCCCGTCGGCGATGAAATAGACATAGTCCACGATCTTCAGCGATTCCTGCACATCGTGCGTCACTACCACCGAGGTCGCCCCCAGAGCATCGTTCAGCGTGCGTATCAACTGTCCGACCACGGTCAGCGAGATCGGGTCGAGGCCGGCAAAAGGCTCGTCATACATGATGAGCGCGGGATCGAGCGCCACGGTGCGCGCCAGCGCCACGCGCCGTGCCATGCCGCCGGAAAGCTCTCCTGGCATGAGATGGTGCGTGCCGCGCAGCCCCACCGCATGCAGCTTCATCATCACCAGATCGCGGATGATCTCTTCCGGCAGGTCGGTGTGCTCGTGCATCTGGAACGCCACATTGTCATACACCGACATGTCGGTGAACAGCGCGCCGAACTGGAACAGCATGCCCATCTTGCGGCGCACCTCATACAGGCCCCGGCGATCCAGTTCGTGGACAATCTGCCCATCCACACGAACCTCGCCCCGCGTGGGGGTCAGCGCGCCGCTGATCAACCTCAGCAACGTCGTCTTGCCGCAGCCGCTGCCGCCCATCACGGCGATCACCTTGCCCCTGCCAAAGGACATGTTGATCCCTTTCAGGATGGGACGGCGGTCATACGCAAAATTGACGTCCCTGATTTCCACCAGCGCTTGGGCTGCCACACAGAGTCCTTCATGAAATTCGAGGCGCGCATTCTATCACTCCGCTTGCCGGGGAAACACCGGAGCAGCCTCCTCGCTCTCGCTCGCTTGAGCTTGACGCCATTACTGGCTATCCTGCGCGCGGTTGCCACCCGCTCGCCGCACAAATTGACCAAGAACGCGCTGCCCACCTTGCTCATCGTGGATGACGATCCGCTCATCCGCGACTCGCTGCATCTGATGCTGTCGGACGAGTTCGACGTCCTGCTGGCGCAGGATCGCGCGCAGGCCATCCGCTTGGTGCGCGACCTGGCCGCCCCGCCGCAACTCGCGCTGGTGGACCTGGGCTTGCCGCCCACCCCGCACCGTCCGCAGGAAGGTTTCCGCCTCATCACCGAACTGCTGGCGCATTCGCCCCGGATCAAGATCGTCGCACTGTCCGGCCAGAACGAGGAAAGCAACGCCCGCCATGCGCGCACTCTGGGCGCCTTTGAATTCGTGGCCAAACCCGCCACGCCCGAACACCTGCTGGAGCAACTGCGCACCGCCCTTGCCGCCCGCGACAGCGAACATTACGCGGACTTCGATACCGACCCGCAGCTCGGCATCATAGGCGACAGCCCGCCCATGCAGGCGTTGCGCAACCAGATCAGGCTGTATGCGAACGCCCCCTTCCCGGTGCTGATCCAGGGCGAATCCGGCAGCGGCAAGGAGTTGGTGGCCGAAGCCTTGCAACGGTTGGGTAATGGACATGGCGCCCCTTTCATCGCCCTCAACTGCGCCGCCATCGCCCCCAACCTGCTGGAGTCAGCCCTGTTCGGCCATGCCAAGGGCGCGTTCACCGGCGCCACCGCGGCGCAGACCGGCTTCTTCGAGAAGGCGGAGAATGGCACGCTGTTCCTCGACGAGATCGGCGAGATGCCGCCGGAACTGCAAGCCAAGCTGCTGCGCGTGCTGGAAAACGGCGAATACCAGCGCGTCGGCGAGACCTCCACGCGCAAAAGCTCGGCACGCATCATCGCCGCGACCAACCTCGACCTCGCCCAAGCCACGCGTTCCGGTGCATTCCGCACCGACCTGTTCCACCGCCTCAGCGTATTCACCATCCATGTCCCGCCGCTGCGCGAACTGGGAGACGACAAGCGTCTGCTGCTCGAACATTTCCGCAGCTTCTATGCACAACAGATGCAACGTGCGCCCTTCTCGCTGAGCGCTGCTGCCAGCAACGTCTGGCTGAACTATGGCTTTCCCGGCAACATCCGCGAACTGCGCAACATCGTCATCCGCCTGATCACAAAATACCCGGGCATGCAGATCACAACGGAACAACTGCAAGCCGAATTTGAGCAAGCTCCGCGCGAGGCCGATGCCGCAGCCCCCGGTCTCTCCCAGGCGCGCACAGTATTGCAGCAGGGCGGCTTCAATCTGGACGACTTGCTGATGGGCTATACTCGAATCTATATTGACGCCGCCCTGGATCTGGCACAGGGCAACATGAGCGAAGCCGCCAAACTGCTTGGGATCGCGCGCACCACGCTGTATAGCCGCATGGAAGCGGCGCAGAAATACAGGACGCAACAGAACAAGGCACAGCAAATTCAATAAAGGGGAAACTGATGTATCTGGAGCATTTCGGCCTCAACGAACCACCGTTCAAAATCACTCCAGTCACCGATTTCTTTTTCTCGGGTGCCAACCGGGGCGAGATCCTCGATGCGATCATCTACGCGATCACCGACGGCGAAGGCATCGTCAAGATCAGCGGAGAAGTCGGCAGCGGCAAGACCATGCTGTGCCGCATGCTGCTGGAAAAGCTCCCCACCAACATCAAGGCAATCTATCTGGCCAATCCCAGCCTGACCCGCGACGAGTTGCTGTACGCCATCGCCGACCGCCTTGGCCTGGACCTGGAAGGCCAGCGCGTCAGCATGATCCTGCAAAACCTGCAAAACCATCTGGAAGCCCTGTATGGACGCGGGGAGCGTGTGGTGGTACTGGTGGACGAAGCGCATGCCATGCCACTGGACACTCTGGAGGAGTTGCGCCTGCTCTACAACATGCAGGTCGGCAAACACAAGCTGTTGCAGATCGTGCTGTTCGGCCAGCCGGAACTGGACGAAAAGCTGGCACAACCCAACATGCGCCAGTTGAAAGATCGCATCGTCCACCACTTCACCATCCTGCCGCTGTCGCAAAAGATCATCCATTCCTACCTCATGTTCCGCATGCGCGCCGCCGGTTACAAAGGACCCGACATCTTCTCCCCCGCTGCGGAAAAACTCGTCGGCAAGGCCTCGCACGGCCTGATGCGGCGCGTCAACATCCTGGCGGACAAAGCCCTGCTCGCCGCCTTCGTGGAAAACACCCACGCCATAGAGGTGCGCCATGTACAGGCCGCCATCCGCGACAGCGAAATGACACCGATGCGCCCTTGGCTGAACCGCAAGGGCCTGGCTATCGCCGGGGGACTGGCCTTGCTGGCCGCCACATTCTCCGGCATCGGCTGGTTCATCAACCACGAGTCAACCCCTGCCCAATCCGGCGGGCAGCTCGCCAGCCTGGCGGCCCCCGTCGCCGCCTCCGGTGTCATCGCCCCCCTGCCGATCGCGCCTTCACCTCTGCCCGCTTTCTCCCCGGCCTCCGCTGCGGCTGCGGCCAGTGCCGTAACCGCAGGCACCCCGGCAAACAACACCGCGCTTGCCGCACCCATCAAGGTCAAGGTCGAAGACATCCTGAGTCCGGACACACTTGCCAGGATTCCCGCTTCCAGCCTGTTACGCCACAGGCTGGAAGCTACCTCCGCCATGCTGACTGCCGCTCCCCAAGGCAGCACCAGCATTCAACTGTTCTATACCGACGCCGCACAGCCGGAACGCATGGAAGGTTTCCTGAACCGTGCAAAAAAACTGGGCAAGCTGGACGAGATTTATGTGCTGCCCATCAAGCTCAAGGGGCACGACGCCTTCCGCGTGCTCTATGGCAGCTATGCCAGCGGCGATGCCGCGCGTGCAGCCCTGCCGCAGTTGCCGCAACGCTATCAGGACGCCTTCGCACCAACACTGTACTTGCTGGACAACTCGCAGAACGCGCCTTAACCCGATGAAACTGAAAAATATATAGGCCAACAAGCGGGTTGCCTTGCTTTGCGATTTGATGATAAGTTGCGGACAAACCAGAAGGGAGAACAAGGGAATGAGGCTTACCCACATCACACTATGCTCCGCTTGCGCCCTGCTTGCCGCCTGCGGCACCAAGCCCATCAAGCCATCGGACCAGCACATCAAGCAAGCATCAGACACGGTCAGCCACGGCAGCATCCCGCAACCCAGCAAGAACACCGTCGCCCTCCCGCCTCCCAAACCCGCAGCCAAGGTCGAAACCTATAGCGTCGTCGTCAGCAATCTGCCGGTGCGCGACATCCTGTTCGCGCTGGCGCGCGATGCCAAGGTCAACATCGACAT
>JBBIIN010000008.1:0-51382 GCA_037446515.1 Gallionellaceae bacterium | reverse complement strand
AGTCCACCAGCAGGATGGAGTTGCGCACGATGATGCCGGCCAGCGCGATCATGCCTATCATCGAGGTGGCGGTGAACTGCGCGCCGAACAGCGCGTGCCCCGGCATCACACCGATGATGGTGAGCGGGATGGGCGCCATGATGACCAGCGGCACCACATAGCTCTTGAACTGCGCCACCACCAGCAGGTAGATCAGCACCAGCCCCACCGCATAGGCGATGCCCATGTCGCGGAAGGTCTCGTAGGTCACCTGCCATTCGCCGTCCCACTTCAAGGAATATCCGGCATAGGGATCGGACGGTTGGTGGAAGTACCACGATTGCAGCGTGCCGCCCTGCTCCAATGCCATGCCGCCTGTTTTGCCGTTGATGCCGAACATGCCGTACAGCGGGCTATCCAGCTTGCCGGCCATGTCGCCGGTCACGAACACCACTTGCAGCAGGTCCTTGTGATAGATCGGGTAGTCGCGCTGCATCTGCACCACCTGCACCAGTTCCGACACGGGCACCAGCGCACCGTCGCGCGCGCGCACCTTGAGCTTGAGCACGTCGTCGATGCGGCTGCGCTTCTCCGGCGGCAGCGCCATGCGCAGCGGCGGTGCATATTTGGCGTTCTCTTCGTGCAGGGTGGTCACATCCTGCCCGGCCAGCGCCACCTGGATGGCATCGGCGATGTCCTGCGTCGCCACCCCAAGGATGGCCGCCTTGCTCTGCATGACATGCAGCATCAGCTTGGGCGCAGTCTCAGTCACCGTGTCGTCGATGCCGACGATGTCCTGCGTGCTGGCGAACTGCTCATGCACCTTGCCCGCCACCTGGCGCGCACCCTGATAATCCGGACCATAGATCTCGGCCACGATAGGCGACATCACCGGCGGGCCAGGCGGCACTTCCACCACCTTCACCTTGGCATTCCATTTGTTGGCGATGGCCTCGATCGGCTCGCGCACGCCGCTGGCGATCTGGTGGCTGCTGCGCGAACGGTGGTGCTTGTCCTGCAGGTTGACCTGGATGTCACCCTGCTCGGAGGCACTGCGCAGGTAATACTGGCGCACCAGGCCATTGAAGTTGATGGGCGAGGCCGTGCCGGCATAAGCCTGGTAATCGGTCACTTCCGGCACGGTGGCCAGGTAAGCACCCATCTCGCGCATCACTCCGGCAGTCTGCTCCAGCGCGGTGCCGCTGGGCATATCGACCACGATCTGGAATTCGGACTTGTTGTCGAACGGCAGCATCTTCAACACCACCAGCTTGACCAGCGCCAGTGACACGGCCAGCAGCAGCCCGCCGAGGATGCCCAGCCACAGCTTGCGCCGCGCCGGGATGCCATGCACCCCGTTCAGGAACGGCGACAGCAGGTCGCGGAAGAAGCGGGCGATTTTCGTATCGTATTCGTTCTTGACCACGGCGTGGTGCGCCGTGGCCAACTTGTGCGCTAGCCACGGCGTGATGATGAACGCCACGGCCAGCGAGATCAGCATGCCCATGCTGGCGTTGATCGGAATGGGGCTCATGTACGGCCCCATCAGGCCGGTGACGAAAGCCATCGGCAGCAGCGCCGCGATCACCGTGAAGGTTGCCAGGATGGTCGGGCTGCCAACCTCATCCACCGCCTCGGGAATAATCTCGGACAGCGGCTGGTGCTGCGCCAGTTCGCGGCGGCGGTGGATGTTCTCTACAACGACGATGGCGTCATCCACCAGGATGCCGATGGAGAAGATCAGCGCGAACAGCGACACACGGTTGAGCGTGAAGCCATAGGCCCAGGAGGCGAACAGCGTGACCGCCAGCGTCAGCAACACCGCCACGCCGACGATGGCAGCCTCGCGCCGGCCCAGCGCGAACCACACCAGTGCGACCACGGCGAATGTAGCGAAGAACAGCTTCTTGATGAGCTTCATCGCCTTGTCGTTGGCGGTCTCGCCGTAGTTGCGCGTCACCGTCACCCGCACGTCATCGGGAATGACACGGCCTTTCAGTTCATCCACGCGATGCAGCAGTTTTTCCGCCACCTGCACCGCGTTCTCGCCCGGCTTCTTGGTCACGGCCACGGTCACGGCGGCAAAGTCGCCCTGCCGACCGATACCTTTGTCCCCCGCCGCCGGTCCGGTGCCCAGCCATACGTAGCTGGCAGGCACATCGGCCTCGTCGCGCACCTCTGCCACATCGTGCAGAAATATCGGTTTGGCATTGGCCGTCTTGCCGTCGCTCACCCCGACCACCAATTGGCGCACTTCGCCGGCATCGCTGAGGAAGTTGTTGGTCTGCACCAGCACCTCGCGGTTGCCCGCCACCAGATGGCCCGCGCTTTGCGACACGTTGGCCGCTTGCAGCGCCATGCGGATCTCCTGCAACGACAACTGATATGCGTTCAGCGCCTCGGGATTGAGCAGGATGCGCACCGCGCGCTGGCTGCCACCCAGCGTGGTCACTTCGCGTGTGCCCGCAACGCGCTTGAGGTCGGACTCGATGGCATGCGCCACCTGGGTCAGTTCCAATCCGCCCCCGGCAGATTGATCGCGCCACAGTGTGATCGCCAGGATGGGCACGTCATCGATGCCGTGCGCCTTGATGATGGGCTGCATCACGCCCAGCGTCGGCGGCAGCCAGTCCGCATGCGCATGAATCACGTCATACAGTTTCACCAGCGACGGCACGTGCGGCTCGCCCACCTTGAACTGCACGGTAATGACCGCCATCCCCGGCTGCGAAACGGAATATACATGATCCACCCCGGCGATCTGTGACAGCACCTGTTCGGCGGGCGTCGCCACTGTACGCGCCACATCCTGCGCCGACGCACCTGGATAAGCGATGAGCACATTCGCCATCGTCACATTGATCTGCGGCTCTTCCTCGCGCGGCGTGACCATCACCGCAAAGATGCCCAGCAGCACCGCCACCAGCGCCAGCAACGGCGTCATCTGCGAGTGCAGGAAGATGCGCGCGATGCGTCCCGAGATGCCCATCATTTCCGCACCGTCATGCCGGCCTTGACCGGATCGGTCGCCACGCGCTCACCCGCCGTCAGTCCAGACAAAACTTCGACCTCACCTTTTTCCGTGGCTTCACCCAAGCGTACCTGGCGCAGGCGCGGTGCATTTTTGTCATCCACCACATACACGGCGACAACTTCGCTGCGGCGCAAAATGGCAGGGGCCGGAATCAGCAGTTTGCGCACCTTGCCCACCATGAAATGGGTGCGCACGAACATGCCGGGATACACGCCTTTTTCATGCGCGGGCAGATTCACGCGCACCTGCGTGCTGTGGGTACGCGGATCGGCCGAGGGTTGCACTGTGATGCCGACCGCATTGATCCAGCGGTTCAGCTCGGGCACCTCCACGATTGCCGTCGGATGCGCGCCGATCTCCGCCAGCTTGTATTGCGGCACATTGGCGATGATACGCAATTCCGAAGGATCAAAACCGGTCATCAGCGGCTTGCCCACCGTCACCATTTCGCCCATCTCCACCATGCGCGCGGACACTACCCCGGCATAGGGCGCGACTACCGAGGTATAGCTTTGCGCCAGTGCCGACTGTTGCGCACCCGCCTTGCTCGCCTTGGCTTGCGCTTCGGCCATCTCATAATCCGCTCTGGCCTTGTCGAGCGCGGCCTGGCTGATGAATTTTTGCGCGAACAACTGCTGCGAGCGTTCGTAGTTCAGCTTGGCGTTACTCAAAGCCGCCTGCGCCTGTGCCAACTGGGCATTGCTGCCCGCCACCGCCTGGTTCGCTTCGCTCTCGTCGATACGCAGGATGACTTGGCCCTTGTTGACACGATCCCCCACGTCGAACAGCACCGCCTTCACGCGCCCGGAGATCTGCGCCGACACGGTTGCCTGGTGCGTCGCCTCGACCACGCCGTCCAGGCCATAGGTCTGCGCCACTTCACGCTCCTGCGCCACAACAGTCTGCAACGGTTCGGCAGGCCACGCCGGGACACTCACCAACAGGGCCGACAGGCCAAGAACAACCACTGTATTCAGATTCATGCTTACCACCTCGAAAATGATAATTTTTCGCATATTAGCATGTGCTAATATTTAGGGCAAGCGCCCCGACCGGGGAAAATCAATCAGGTACTCAAACGGAGCAGAACACGTCACGCATCAGGCTGACCAGCTTGATCGTGCGCGGGTCGCTGATGCGGTAATACACACGATTCGCGGACTTCTTGGTTTCCAGCACATTTTTGTCGCGCAGAATGGCCAGATGCTGGGAGATGTTGCTCTGGGTGGTGCCAACCCGGTCGACGATGTCCTGCACGCTCAATTCACCACTGCCCAGCACGCACAATATCTTCAGCCGCAACGGGTGCGCGATGGCTTTCATCGAATTGGCTGCCACGATGATGTCTTCTTCTTTATCTATCAGCTTGTTGCCCATGCCCGTTCCCATCTCTATCCTGCAAGGAAACCATTTGTTCCAAAGAAATCGGCTAAAATTGCAGCCCGAATGAATTAGCAATTTTTAATTTTGATAGGTTGAAAGAAAAAAAGCCAGCATGCCCCACCAATCTGCTCAAGCAATCACCCCCGTCCTGCTGCTCATCCTAGATGGTTTCGGCTATCGCGAGGATAACGACTTCAACGCCGTCGCCCAGGCACGCAAGCCAAATTGGGACAGGCTGTGGAGCACTTATCCGCACACGCTGATTCAGACCTCTGAACTGCATGTCGGCCTGCCACATGGACAGATGGGTAACTCCGAGGTCGGCCATCTGAACATCGGCGCGGGCCGCATCGTGTACCAGGATCTGACCAAGGTCGATCTCGCCATCGAGAACGGCAGTTTCTACAGCAACCCGGTGCTCACCGCCGCCGTGGACAGCGCCAAACAGCGCGGCACGGCGCTGCACATCATGGGGCTGCTGTCTCCCGGCGGAGTTCATAGCCACGAGGCGCACATCCACGCCATGTTGGAACTGGCGGCACGCTCCGGGCTGAAGACAGTCTATGTGCATGCCTTCCTCGATGGGCGCGACACGCCGCCGCGCAGTGCCGCACAATCCTTGCGGCTGATGGAAGACAGGTGCGCCGCTTTGGGCGTGGGACGCATCGCCTCGCTCTGCGGTCGCTTTTACGCAATGGACAGGGACAATCGCTGGGAGCGCGTGCAGCAAGCCTATGACCTGCTGACCTTGGGCAAGGGTGCATTCCATGCACCGGATGTGCAGGCAGGGCTGGCCGCCGCCTATGCGCGCGGCGAGAACGACGAGTTCGTGCAAGCCACCCTCATCGGCAAACCCGCCGCAATGCAGGATGGTGATGCCGTGGTTTTCATGAACTTCCGTGCCGACCGAGCACGCGAGATCAGCCGTGCATTGACCGAGACGGAATTCAGTGGTTTTGTCCGCACCCGCTTTCCCAAGCTGTCCAACTATACGACCTTGAGCAGCTACGGCGAGGATTTTCACTATCCCTGCGCCTACAGCGCGGATGTCATCCACAACGGCCTCGGCGAATATCTGTCCAACCTCGGACTGAAACAGTTGCGTATCGCCGAGACGGAAAAATACGCGCATGTCACCTACTTCCTCAATGGCGGCAAGGAGCACCCCTACCCCGGTGAAGACCGCATCCTCGTCCCCTCACCCAAGGTCGCCACCTACGACCTCAAGCCGGAGATGAGCGCCTACGAGGTGACCGACAAGCTGGAAGCTGCCATCCGTAGCAAGCAATACCAAGCCATCTTGTGCAACTACGCGAACGGCGACATGGTGGGCCACAGCGGCATCATGGATGCTGCGGTCAAGGCGGTGGAAGCCTTGGATACCTGCATCGGACGCGTGGTGGATGCGATGCTGGAATGCGGCGGTGAGGTGCTCATCACCGCCGACCACGGCAATGCCGAGCAGATGCTGGACCGCAGTACCAACCAGGCGCATACCGCCCACACACTCAACCTCGTGCCCTTCCTCTACATCGGCCGCAAAGCCGTGATGGCGCAGGCTGGCACGGGAGCGTTGCAGGATGTCGCCCCTACCCTGCTGACCATGATGGGACTGCCACAACCGCCGGAAATGACTGGCAGATCGCTCATCCGTATCCTGTGATCCGTCTAGCGCACACGGCGGCACTGGGAGTCCTTTTCCTGGCAAGCGCCGCCAGCGCATCACAGGAGGATGACCTGGACAAGCTGCGCCAGCGCATCACGGCATTGCAGGATCAGTTCAACCAAACCAGCGATGCGAAGTCGGATGCGGCGGATGCGCTGCGCGAATCCGAACGCGCCATCAGCGACCGGCGCCGCGCCGTGATGCAGATCCAACAGCGTCAGCAGGCCGCGCGCAAAGAATGGCAAGCGCTGCAACAGCAATCCCGTTCGTTAAGCAGCCAAACCGCTGTGCAGCAGGCGCTGTTCGGACATTTGCTCTATCTGCAATATTTGGAAAAGGATGCGCAAGACTATTTCCGCTTGCTGCTGGATGGGGACGATCCAAACCAAATCTCGCACAAGCTCAGGTATTACGCCTATATCAACCGCAGCCGCGCCGCCTCCATCAAAACCATGCGCAACAATCTGGAACAACTGCAAAAGGTCTCAGCCCAGGCACGTACGCGCAGCGACGCACTCACCCGGCTGCAAGCGGAAGAGCACGCCGGACTACAACAGCTGGAAGCGGACAAGCGCACGCGCCAGCGGACCTTGCAACGCATCGGTGTGCAATTGCGCCAGCAGCAGCGCGAGATTGGGCGGCTGCAACGCAATGAGAAACGGCTGACACAACTGATGGAGCAACTCGCCCGGCTCGCCCCCAGCTTGGCAGTCGCGCCTTTTCCGGCGCTCAGGGGCAAGCTGGCGCTCCCCGTGCAAGGCCGCCCTCTCAACCGCTTTGGCGCACGGCGGCCACAAGGTGGGCTGATGTGGACTGGCTGGGTGCTGCGTGCCCCGGCAAACCAAACGGTGAAAGCCATCGCACCGGGGCGGGTGGTGTATGCCGACTGGCTGCGCGGCTATGGCAACTTGATGGTGATAGACCATGGGCAAGGCTACATGAGCCTGTATGGCAACAACGAGGCCTTGCTCAAACAGACCGGCGACGAGCTGCATGCGGGCGATACTATCGCGACCGTGGGCAATAGCGGCGGCAATGAAAATTCCGGTTTATACTTCGAACTGCGCCATGAAGGCAGGCCGCTTGATCCCGCATTGTGGATGCGGCACAGATAAGGAAATCGTATGAGTCGTCGCTTGAAGGAATATGGCCTGATTGGCCTGGGTTTGGTCGCCGGCATCCTGGTCAGCCTGCATTTTGCCGCCGTCGCGGAAAAAGACACCCCGCTGCCCGTGGAAGAACTGCGCGCCTTCTCCGAAGTGTTCGGTCGCATCAAGAGCGACTATGTCGAACCGGTCAGCGACAAGAAACTGATCACTGAAGCCATCAACGGTATGCTGAACGGGCTGGACCCGCATTCCGCCTATCTTGATACCGACGCATTCAAGGAATTGCAGGTTGGCACCCAAGGCGAGTTCGGTGGCTTGGGTATCGAAGTCGGCATGGAAGATGGCCTGGTAAAGGTCATCTCTCCCATCGAGGACACGCCCGCTTTCAATGCCGGCATCAAGAGCGGCGACCTCATCATCAAACTGGACGACACGCTGGTGAAGGGCCTGACCCTGAACGACGCCGTCAAACGCATGCGCGGCAAGCCCGGCACGACCATCCAGCTCACCATCCTGCGCAAGAACGAACCCAAACCACTCCAGGTTAGCGTGGTACGCGCTGTCATCAAGGTGCAGAGCGTCAAATCCAAACTGGCCGATCCCGGCTATGGTTTCGTGCGCATCACCCAGTTCCAGGAACATACCGGCGAGAATCTCGCGGCTGCCCTGGAGAGCCTGCACAAGCAGAATGGTGAAGCACTGAAAGGCTTGGTGCTTGACCTGCGCAACGACCCGGGTGGCCTGCTGACAGGCGCAGTCGGCGTAGCGGCTGCCTTCCTGCCCAAAGATGCGCTGGTGGTCTATACCGAAGGCCGTACCGACGACGCCAAGATGCGCTTAATGGCCAGCCCGGCGGATTATCTGCGCGGCAACGGCAAGACCGATTATCTGCAAGACCTGCCCGGCGAATTCAAGAACGTCCCCATGGTGGTGCTGGTCAACGGCGGCTCTGCTTCCGCCTCGGAAATCGTGGCCGGCGCGCTGCAGGATCACAAGCGTGCCGTGATCATGGGTACACAGACTTTTGGCAAGGGATCGGTGCAAACCATCCTGCCGCTGGGCAACAACACCGCCATCAAACTCACCACGGCGCGTTACTACACCCCGGGCGGACGTTCGATCCAGGCCAAGGGCATCGTGCCGGACATCATCGTGGAAGACCCGGCGACTGCCGCGATGGACAGCGCCTTCCGCCTGCGTGAAGCCGATCTTGAAAAGCACCTGAGCAATAGCCAGGGCGAAGAGAAGAGCGAACCTGCCAGGCAGCAGGCGAAACCGCAGCCCAAAGGCAAGGACAATGACAGCAAGCCGGAAGTGGCGGAATTCGGGGCCAAGAACGACTATCAGCTGACCCAGGCGCTGAATCTGCTCAAAGGCATGAACATCCTGCGCGGACAACCCTGACGATGAACCCCTTTGAACTCCAGAAAGAACGTGTGCTGGTATTCGGCGATAGCAATCAGGCCGACCAGGCCTATTCACTGCTGCGCGGGCTGAACAACCTGCAGATCAAGCGCGGCCCGCTGCCCAACAATCTGCTCATACGCTATAGCGTGCAACATTATTCGCTGGAAGGCCTGAAAAAGGCGCTGACCCGGGAAGGCTTCCATTTTCAGCATGGCTGGCTGGATCGGCTCAAACATACGCTGATTCATTACTGCGAGGATGTGCAGTACCACAACCTGAAGACGCCTGAACCTCGTACCAAGAACAACACGCACGAGGTCTTCCTGCAAACCAGCGCACATTCGCAATCCGGCCTCAACGACGATACGCCGGAAGCGCGCGAATCGAAATGACGGCGCCTCCGGCCCTTCCCGCACGCAGTGATCAGACTGGCAGGGAAATCTTGCCGTCCGTGCTGAACTGGTAGTCCTTGAAGATGTGTTCGGCGCTCAACACCTGATAACTGCCATCCGCCGCCTTGCGCGTGGTGTCTTTCAGGCGGTAAGTCAGGTGGCCGCAGGTCCAGCATTTGAAATTGCGCATATGAGTGCACAGGCAGGTCTTGTCGTACACCGCGATCTTCTTGTCGTCCGGGTGCGCGGCCACTTCACGGTTGTAGGCCTCGATGTAGTCGCAGCGCCCATTCGCATCCAGCAGATACCCGTAGGATTCGCAACCAGGGCGGATGCCGGAACCGATGGACGGACTGTGTTTCAACATGCGCATGGGGTAACCCGTGGGTGAGGTGCCGTTGACTTCGATATCGTCTTCGTTGGCTTTGAAATACTCCTGCTTCACGTCATCCGGCAAACCGCATTCCTTGCTCACCGTGAAGCGTGTGGCAACCTGCACGGCAGCCGCGCCTTCCTGCAGGAAAGCGGCGGCATCGCTGCCGGTGAAGATACCGCCTGCCGGGATGACCGGGATGTCCAGTTTTTCGCCCAGCAGGTACTGGTGGATTTCATTGACGATGGTGCGCAGGTCGTACTGCGCCCAATCCATGCCGAAGCCGAGGTGTCCGCCCGCCAAGGGGCCTTCCACCACGATGTAGTCAGGCAGGCGATGGGTCTTCACGTTCTTGCGCAGGAACAGTTGCAAGGCGCGCAGGGAGGACACGATGATGCCCAGCCTGGCGTCGCGGAAGCGTGGATGGTCTTCCATCAGGGCAAACGAGCCGAGATGCAGCCCGGCCGCCAGCGTGATGCCGTCGATACCCGCGCTCAACGCTTCATGCAGGCGCACACGCAAGGTGTCGCGCGGCGAGTTCATGGTGAGCTTTTCCATGACGTTGATGAACACCATGCCTGGGCCATGCTTGCGCTGCATGGTGTTGCTGACGTGCAGGCGGGTGGATTCGGCGAGCTGGCCCAAGTCGAACTTCACGCCAGACTTGTCCGAATTGTTGATGTTGGCTTTGTACTGCTGGAGTTTTTCCTTGACGAAATCGGTGTCGTAGCGGCGATCGGCCACGGTCGGCAGCATGGCATCCGAGACATGTCCTATGCCTCCCAGCCGCGCGGCTTCCAGCGCCAGGTCGGCGGTGGAAATGTCCACGCCCATGCCGCCTATCATGATCGGCACCAATTCCTGCTTGCCAAACTTCAAGCGGAAATTATCAACTTTTTTTTCCATGTCTTCCCCGGCCCGCAGGGCTCCTCCCCAATTCCTCCAGCAAACCTTCCGTTCGCTGCGCGTTGTTATATTACCTTGGAATAGCGCGCATGTTCGGTGCGCGTACGCAGATATTTATCGAACACCATACAGATGTTGCGGATGAGCATGCGCCCCTTCGGGGTCACACTGATCCTGCTTGACGTCAATGCCAGCAGCCCTTCGCGCTGGTAACCTGCCAGCTCCTCCATCTCGGTCGCGAAGTACTGGTCGAAGTCGATATTGAAGGCAGCGGCGACCTTGTGCTTGTCAATCTCGAAATGGCACATCAGCGCCTGGATCAGCTCGCGCCGGATGAGATCGTCGCTATCCAGCTCCAGCCCGCGCATGATGGGCAGCTCATCACGATCCAGCGCCTTGTAGTAATCTTCCAGCTCGCGATGGTTCTGGCTGTAGGTCGGGCCGATCTTGCCAATAGCGCTCACGCCCAGCGCGACTAGATCACAATCCGAATGGGTGGAATATCCCTGGAAGTTGCGGTGCAGGCGTCCGGCGCGCTGCGCCACGGCCAGTTCGTCCTGCGGCTTGGCAAAGTGATCCATGCCGATATAGCCATAGCCTGCGCCGGTCAGCTTATTGACGGCCATGTTGAGGATGTCCAGCTTCACCTGTGGCGCCGGCAAATCCTCTTCATGGATGCGGCGCTGCGGCTTGAACACTGTCGGCATGTGCGCGTAATTGTAGATGGACAAGCGATCCGGGTTGACCGCGATGATCCTGTCCAGCGTGCGCCCGAAGCCTTCCAGCGTTTGCTTGGGCAAGCCATAGATCAAATCGATACTGACCGACTTGAAACCGTTGGCGCGCGCCGCCTTGATAACGCGCACGGTCTCCTCCTCGCTCTGGATACGGTTCACGGCGCGTTGCACTTCGTCATCGAAATCCTGCACACCCAGACTGATGCGATTGAACCCCTCCCTACCAAGCAACGCGACCGTCTCGTCGGTCACTTTGCGCGGATCGATCTCGATGGAATACTCGCCGTCGTCCACCAGCTTGAAATGCTGGCGTATCGCTGCCATCATCTGGCGGAGCTCATCGTCGCTGAGGAAGGTCGGTGTGCCGCCACCAAAATGCAATTGTTCCACCATCTGCTGCGGCCCCAGCAAGGCAGCCTGCATGGCCATCTCCTTCAGCAGATAGCGCACATATTCAGCAGACTTGCTGCGATCCTTGGTGATGACCTTGTTGCAGGCACAGTAGAAGCACAGAGTGTTGCAAAAAGGGATGTGGATATACAGCGACAGCGGACCGCCGCCCGTGCGCCGCCGCTCGGCCATCCAATGCTGGTAGCGCACTGCATCAAAGATTGCCGCAAAACGGTCTGCGGTCGGGTAGGACGTGTAGCGCGGGCCATTCTTGTCCAAGCGGCGTATCAGATCCAGATCGACGATCAATTGGCTAACTGCATCATTCATTTCTTATCCCCCGGCTGCCGGCTGCGTGGCAACGCCACCCCTGCCCATATCAAGGCCGCCATTGTACATCAAGCGCCCCCTCCTCCCTCTGCCTGAGGCAGGCCAACCGTCGCGCCAGGCCGTTTGACAGGGCGCGGGCTTGAGGGGATTATGCGCACCCTGAATCAATTTACCGGAGATCCACTAAATGGAAGCACCAGTGAGCCCCGCCGAAATCAAACGCGCCGAGAAGCTGCATGCCATGTTGTTGTTTGACTTCATCGTCATCCACGTCTTTTATTTCGTGCTCGCCCTAGGCTTGCTGAAAAGCAGCATCATGCCACTGGCGCTCATGCCGGTTATTTCCGTGCTGACGCTGGGCTATGTACTGTTCACGGCACAGCGTGCGAAAAAACACGAGACATCCTTTTTCGTGCGCGCACACATGGGCCTGGCGGCCAAACGTGGGCGTTTATTCCTGCTGTTGTTCCTGGTGACCGGCACCTTCACTGCGGTGGTATATTTTGGCGGGGCCCAGTTCGGAATCAGTAAAGTTGCCAGCTATGCGCTGGCCGGTGGTGTTGGCCAGTTACCCTTCATGGTCGCGCTACTGACACTGGTCGTCATGGAATATGACGCGGCGCATCAATGCAAGCTCGGCAAAATTCCTGCTGCGGCCTTGCCCAAGGCCACTGAACCTCCCAACGACTGAGTTACGCCATGGAAAAAAAAATCATCTTCGGCGTGGTCGCGCTGACCATAGTCTCGACCTCCGTCCTGCTCATGGCACCTGACAATTCGGTCAATACGCCCGATACGCTGCCTTGGAAAATCTCCCATCCCACACCGGATACCACACGTGTCTTTGGCGTGACCTTGGGACAAACGACGCTGGATGAAGCCGCGCAGGCTTTCAAGCATGAGGCCGATATCGAAATCAGCCTGTTCAAGCCGACGGACAAGGAGATGGGTATTGAAGCCTTTATCGAAGAGGTCAACTTCAACGGCTTGAAGGCCAAGATCGTGATGACGCTCGGCGTACCCGCCAGCGAGTTACAGGGCATATATCAGCGCGGCCTGCGCCTGAACAACACCCCCAGCGGCAAACGCATCACGCTGACTCCGGATGATTTGGCGCGGGCGCGTCGCGCGCCGATCGCCAGCCTGACCTACTTGCCCAATGTGCATCTCGACGACGCCATCATCCTCAAGCGTTTCGGCCAGCCTGCCGAACGTGTGCGCGAAAACAAGGGCGGGGTCATACACTGGCTTTATCCGCAGCACGGCCTGGACATCGCGCTGGCCAACGGCGAAAAGCCGCTGCTGCAATACCTGTCCCCCAAGGATTTTGAATTGTTGCGCGCGCCCTTGCTGGCGAATGGCGAATTGGTGAAGTAACTTACGGAACATCTGATTAAGTCCGCCATGAGCCGCGTTGCTGTCCAAATCGGGATGATCGCAAGGCACGCGACGAAGATCGTAGCCGGAATTGCGATGCCGAGGAGCGTAACTCCGCGAGCGCGCGATTTGGACTCCGCATGGATACCGGGTTTGCGGGCGGCCATGCGGGACTTATCAGAGGTTCTTATTGCTGCTTGGATGCATCAGCCTGCTGCTGTTGCGCCTTTTTTTCGGGTTTGTGCGCTACCAGCGCATCTTCATCGTCATCCAGCAGGATGCGGCTGGCATTGCCTTCCATGTCCTCGTATTGCCCATGCTTTACTGCCCATACCAGGATCGCGACGAACAGCAGGCCGAAAAAGGTCATGCCGGGAATCAGACTGTAGATGACTTCCATAATGCCTACTCCTTAAACAGGTTGCGAATACGCGCCGCGTTGCCGATCACCAGCAAGGAGCTGACCGGCATGGTGATCGCAGCCACCAGCGGGGTAACGTGACCCAGCATCGCCAACGGCACCATGATGCTGTTATAAATGAACGACAGGCCGATGTTTTGCTTGATGGTACGCAAGGTGCGGCGCGACAGCAAGGTTGCCTGGAGCACCTTGTTCAGTTCGTTCTGCATCAGCACGATGTCGGCACTTTCCATTGATACGTCGGTTCCCGATCCCAGCGCGATGCCCACATCGGCGCGGATCACTGCCGGAGCATCATTGATACCATCGCCCACCATCGCCACACAGCGCCCGCGCTGCTGCAACTGCTGGATCACTCTGTCCTTGTCCTGCGGCAACACCTCGGCGATCACCTCCATTCCGCCAAGTTGCTGCGCGATGGCTTCGGCCACCGGCTTGCGGTCTCCACTCAGCAAGGTCATGCCTATACCTGCCTGACGCAATGCGTTGACCAACTCCCGGGCATCGCGGCGCAAGGTGTCCGCCAGCACGACCACCCCCACATGGCGGCCATCCACGGCCAGATGCACACAGGTTTTCGCCAGTTCTTCCAGACCCGGCAAGTGCTGCATCAAGCCATCCTGCAAGACGACCTGATGCTGTTTCATCCATTCGGCAGTACCGATCAATACCACTTGCCCGCTGCTTGTTGCTTCGACACCCGCACCTGCGCGGGTGTGAAACCCCTGTACCGTATGATGGCGATAACTCAAGCCCCGCGCTTCCGCCTCGCTCACGATGGCCTGCGCCACACTATGTTCGGATAGCCGCTCGACTGCCGCCGCCAGCCCGAGCAACCCGCTTTCCTCCTGGCCTTGTGCCACAATTACTTGTTCGACCCGCATCTTGCCTTCGGTGAGCGTACCGGTCTTGTCAAACACGAAGTGATCGACCCTGGACAGCGTTTCCAGCACCACGCCGTTCTTGACCAAGATGCCGTGTTTCGCCCCCAGGCCTGATGCCACCGCAATGGACATCGGCGTAGCCATGCCCAAAGCGCAGGGGCAGGTGATGATGAGCACCGAGGTAGCCGCCATCAGCGCAAATTCGAAATGCGCATGCCATACATAGAAGGTGACGGTCGCGCAGACCAGCGTGACAAACACGAACCAGGGCACGATGCGGTCAGATATGCGTTGAATGGGCGCTTTGGAGGACTGCGCCTCCTCGACCAAGCGGATGATCTTGGCCAGCACTGAATCCTGGGTAACGGCCTGCACCCGCACGACCAGCGCCCCGTTCCCGTTCAAAGTGCCTGCCGTCACCCGGTCACCCACCTGCTTTTTGACCGGCGCGGATTCGCCGCTCAACATCGCTTCGTCCACGGAACTGTGCCCCTCGCAGACTACCCCATCCATGGCGATCTTGTTACCCGGCTTGATGATGACGCGATCGCCCACTTTCACCGCGCGCACCGAGACGACTTTCTCCTCGCCATCGCGCAACACGGTGGCAACCCTTGGTTGCAAGTCCATCAGGCGGTTGGTGGCCGCCACGGCCTGGTGGCGGAACATGCCTTCCAGATAGCGCCCGATGAGAATGACGAAGGTCAGGTTGGTGACGGTATCGAAATACACCGCGCCGTTGCCGGTGATCGTTGCATACAGTGAATAGGCATAGGTGACCGTAAGTCCGAGCGTGATCGGCAGATCCATGGTCAGGTGGGCGTTGCGCAGGCCGCCCCAGGCACCCTTGTAGAAGGGAAAGGCAGAATACAACAGCGTCGGGGTTGACAGCGCCCAGGCCATCCAATGGAAGAAAGTGACGAATTGCCCGTTCTCCGCGCCGCTGTATAGCGCGATGGCGATCAGGTTCAGGTTCATCATTGCGAAGCCGGCGAAGAACAGGCGAAACAACAGGGCGCGATTTTGTTTCTTCATCGCTCCTTCGGCCGCCTCCGGGTCGTAGGGAATCCCGGAATAACCCACTCTGGCCAGTGCCTGAATCAACTCGGAAAGCTTGACGCGCTGGCTGTCCCAGCGCAGGTGCAGGCGCTTTCCCGCCAGGTTGACGTTGGCCGACTGCACCCCGGGAATGCGCATCATGCTGCGCTCGATCAGCCAGACGCAGGCCGCACAATGGATGCCATCCACCAGCAGGTGCGCGTCGCTGAGGGTGCCATCCGCATGCACGAACTCCTGTTGCACCTCGGCCAGGTCATACATCTCAATGTCTCTGGGCGGAGTGGGGGGGGGTGCCAGCAGGATGCCTTGCGGTGTACGCTGATAATAGCCCTGCAGGCCGGCGACATAGATCGCCTCGCATACGGACAGGCAGGCGAAACAACAGAAATCACGCGTCTTGCCATCCATCTGGCCATGGAAATCGGCATCTTCGGCAATCGCCAGGCCGCAATGGAAACAGCCTGTCTGGCTGCCAGTTTCAGCGAGGGACATCGGTTCTAAAACTATTGCGGACTTGGGCTTTCGACAAAGACCTTTTGCTCCATATCGTAGCGGCTGCCCTGCTGCATCACGGTGATCAGCAGATCCCAGTTGCCTGCGCGGGAGAATTTCAGGTCGCCTGCATAAAGGCCCGGTTCTTTTTCGTACAAGGCTCCTTTGAAATCCCATTGCGGATTGCCCGGCCATTGCGCATCTATGGCCACCTGCCCATCCCGCACCGGCTGGCCGTCACGATCCGTCAATTCCAGTTCGAAATGGGTGGGGCTGCTTAGCACGATGTAACGCATCATGCCCGGCATGGCCATGCTGTCATTGGCCACCTGCTGCGGCGAATGCAACCTGGCATGCCAGCCCAGGGTAGAGCGCTCGGCCTGCTGCTGCACCCACTTGGCGTCGTATTGGTTATGTGCCTTGACGTTGTAATGCTCATCCAGCAAACGCGTGGGATGGTGCAACACGTTCCAGAACATGCGGATATTGATCAACACGCCAGCGAGAATGACGGCAAGCAGGCCGAGCACCCAGGGATTGCGCCAGCCTTGCTTGTTCTTCTGTGAAATCATCTTGCTTTGCCCGCCTTCCGTTCAATGCTTGGGGCCGCTGAAGAATGTGGTGTATTCCGCCTTCATATTGGGATCCTGGGTATTTTCCACGCGGAACACCAGCGGGGTGGACTCCTGTGTGATGTTCTCCTCGGGCGCCTTGACGAACACCGTGAAGCGGCTGGCCCGACCATGGTGTATTTGCTGCTGCATATCGCCATCCACGATGATCTGCCCCTTGACGCCACCTTCGGCGACGAGCTTCACATAGATGTCCTTGTCGGTCTTGTTCAACACGTTGAAGGAATACTTGTTCTGGATCGAGCCGTCGCTCATGCGCACATACAGAGGCTGCCGCTCCGGCGTCACCTTCAGGGTCAGCGAACCCAGATGGGACAAGCCATAGATCACGCCGACCAGCGACAGCAGAATGATGCTGACATATACCCAAGTGCGCGGATGCTGGTATATTTTCTTGACCGAATGCCCCTCCATTTCATCCAGCGAGGCATAACGAATCAGCCCGCGCGGGCGGCCGATCTTGTCCATCACCGAATCACAGGCATCCAGACACAAGCCGCAGGTGATGCAGCCCAGCTGTTGGCCCTCGCGGATATCGACACCGGTTGGGCACACCTGCACGCATTGGAAACAATCGATGCAATCGCCCAACTGCTGATCGGCTGCCGCCGCAGTGCCGCGACGGATGCGGCTGCGCGGCTCACCACGCTTCGCATCGTAGGTCGGGAAAATGGTCTGCGCATCGGCCATCACCCCCTGGATACGCGCATAGGGGCACAGCCACAGGCAAGTCTGCTCGCGCAGATGGCCGGCCAGAAAATAAGTGCCCAGCGTAAAAGCGACCAGCGTTGCCCACTCCAAGATGGATAGGTTGAAACTGAGGAAATTGTGCCAGTACTGGTAGGCATCTTCGAACCACATGGTCACGCTCATGCCTGTCAATATGGAAATCAGCAGCCAGATCGAATGTTTGATGATTTTCTTGCGGAACTTTTCGGCGTTCCACGGTGCATCATCCAGTTTGTGACGCGCATTGGGATGCCCCTCGATCTTGTCTTCGATCCAGGTGAACAGATCCACCCACGAAGTCTGGAAGCAGAAATAACCGCAGAAGACGCGCGAGGCCACCGAAGTCACGGCAAACAGGGCCATGGCCAGAATCAACAGCAGCAAGGAAACCATCCAGATGTCCTGCGGCAGGATGGTCAGATTGAAAATCCAGAATTGGCGCTCGTTCACATCCAGCATCAGCGCCTGCCGACCGTTCCAGCGCAAGTATGGGGCCAAGTAAAGTATCAGCCAAAATGACTCGGTAATGTATTTGAGCGTGCGGAAACGTCCCGGCATGCGCTTGGCGTGTATGGTTTTGCCCCCGACATTAACCGCCCATTCTTCATGCTCGTGGTACAGGCTGGTAACACCGCCAACCTCCGCTCCCGATTGCTTGTTTACCTCAGTCATTTCTCAATCCTTTTGCGTTATCGCAAACGCTATCGAATAAACCATTGCGAATTTATCACCCGCTTTATTCTCAGCATCATTTCCAATCAAAAGAAAAAGGAGGCACAAAGCCTCCTTTCCCTTTGGCGGTGTCGCTTACTCGTCGCCGTGTTTCTTTTTCGAGTTGCGGAACAACCAAATCAGCAAGGCAATGAACACCCCGAAAAATCCGATGGAATAAATAATCCCATATGTGAATACAGTGTCATGAATATGCATCGTTTTCTCCTTTTCAAGCGCCGCATGGGACGACCATGCGGCTTTCAACATTTACCCGAGAAGGGCACCGTGTTACTGCGCTTGACCGCCACCCAGCTTGTAAACATACACAGCCAGTTTCTTGATCTGCGTATCGTCCAATGTACCCGCCGTCCCAAAGTTGGGCATCACCGCAACACGGGCGTTGGCATCACCAGAATTCACACCATAGGTGATGGTTTGCTTGATACCTTCGACAGACCCGTCAAAGCGCCAGATCTTGTCAGTCAGGTTGGCAGAACCCATCGCCTGCACGCCTTTTGCATCCGGGCCATGGCAGCCGGTGCAATCGCTGCTCTGGAACACGGTCTTGCCAGCCGCGACCGCCGCATCAGCATCCGCCTTGTCCTTGCCTTCTTCGCTCATGGCCTTGACATACTTGGCCACATCGTCGATCTGCTGGGCAGACAAAGTATCCTTGTGCGCCACCATCATGCCCTGACGTCCGCCAGTGATGGTTTCGTAGATGGTGCCTATGGTGCCGCCATACAGCCAGTCGTCATCGTTCAGCACTGGTGCCATCAGTCCTTGCTCACGCATGGCGAACTTGCCTTGCTGCTTGGTGCCCACGCCGTTCTGACCATGGCAGGCCCCGCACTTGTCGCTGAACAGAACGCGGCCAGAGCGCACCACATACTCGGAGGTTTCGGCATCTGCCAGAATCGCTGCCGGAGTCATATCCTTCAGCTTGGCCTCATACTTGCCACGCACATCGTCCAGCACCTTCTGGTCTTCTTCCATCTCCTTGATCGCCGTCCACTGGCCGGTTCCTGGCAGGCCAACCCCCTTGAAGAAGGTACCCCCCGTCGCGACCGGAATTGCCGGATACATGATCCAGTAAACGCAGACCCAGATGGCGCTGGCGGTCAAGCCCAGCATCCACCACTTCGGCGGCTGGTTGGTAAAGTCCGCCAGATCGTCATCCCACACGTGACCCGTGGTGGGTACGCCACCTGCGGTATTGTGATTGTCACTCATTTCTTATCTCCCGAATTGTTGTACTCGACCTCATCCCGCAGGGCCATGTCGCCCTGCGAGTTGAGTGCATCCTTGTTCCTGGGGTTGAACACCAGCACATAGACAGCCACCATCGCCACAAAGGCACCGACTGTAAAAAACACGCCCAGCCAGTCGTTGCGGGTCATGGCGGCCCAATCCGTGTGCAGGTAGTCCAACAGCTTAGTCACGGTAGTTCACGCCTTCTTCGAACTTGACCTGATTGCCCAGGGATTGCAGGAATGCGATGACCGCATCCAGCTCGGTCTTGCCTTCGACTTCCTTGGCCGCGCCCGCAATGTAGGCATCGGTGTAGATAGACTTGGGCACCGGAACGAACGGCATCTTGGTCATGACTTCCATGGTCTTCGTCAGCCTGACCGCATTAACCGGATTTTTCTCCAGGAAGAAGAAGTTGGGCATCACTGACTCCGGCACCACGTCGCGCGGATATTTCAAATGCTTGCGATGCCATTCATCAGAGTACTTGCCCCCCACGCGAGCCAAGTCAGGACCGGTACGCTTGGAGCCCCATTGGTAAGTATGGTCATACATGGACTCCTCAGCGATGGAGTAATGGCCATAACGGTCTTTCTCGTCGCGGAACGGACGGATCATCTGCGAGTGACACAGGAAGCAACCCTCGCGGATGAACACTTCGCGACCTGCCAGCTCCAGCGGCTTGTAGGGACGTACGCCATCGCCAGGCTGCCACTCGTCCAGCGTCTTGTGCGCCGAAGTCGCGGGATTCCAGACGATCTTGTCCATCGGAATGGCGTTGCCATTCTTGTCCTTGTGCTGGGTGTTGTTGAAGTCGGTGAACTGACCGTTCCGATCCACACCCATACCCGTGTTGGGCAGGTAGAACAGCGGAACGATTTCAACGATGCCACCGATCGCCACGGCAACCGCGGTAAAGATGAACATCAACAGCGTGTTGCGTTCGATCTTGTCCTGCAGCTTGGTCGAATAAATATGATCGTGATCAGACATTTTTTCCCCCTTATGCTCTTGCGGCAGCGGTAGCGCTACGAGCAGCACCCGCTTGACGCACTGTCATTACCACGTTGAACAGCATGATCCATGCACCCAGATTGAAGATCGCGCCGCCAACCGCACGCATCACATAGTAAGGATGCATAGCCGTAACCGATTCAACGAAGGTATAGGTCAGCGTGCCGTACTCGTCATAGTCGCGCCACATCAGACCCTGCATGATGCCGGACACCCACATCGCGGTGATGTAAGTTACCGCACCGATCAGCGCTACCCAGAAGTGCACGTTCACCAAGCTGTCGGAATACATTTCGGTGTTCCACAACTTCTTGACCATGTGGTACAGGGCGCCAAAGGAAATCATCGACATCCAGCCCAGCGCGCCGGCATGCACGTGACCCACAGTCCAGTCAGTGTAGTGCGACAGAGCATTCACTGTCTTGATCGCCATCACCGGACCATCGAACGTGGACATGGCATAGAACGCCATCGCAGTCACCAGGAAGCGCAGGATGTAGTCGGTACGCAGCCTGTCCCAAGCACCGGACAGAGTCATCATGCCGTTCATCGCCCCACCCCAAGACGGGATGATCATGGCCAGAGACACCGCCGCACCCAGAGAACCAGTCCAGTCAGGCAATGCCGTGTATTGCAGGTGGTGAGCGCCCAGCCAGACGTAACCGAAGGTCAGTGTCCAGAAGTGCAGCACGGACAAGCGATAGGAGAACACCGGACGACCGGACTGCTTCGGAATGAAGTAGTACATGATGCCGAGGAAGCCACCGGTCAGGTAGAAACCCACCGCGTTGTGACCCCACCACCATTGCACCATTGCATCCTGCACGCCAGAGTAGATGGAGTAGGAAGTCGCCCAGTCAACCGGGATCGCCAGACTGTTCACCACATGCAGATAGGTGATCATTGTGATCATGCCCATGGTGAACCAGCTGGACACATAAATGTGCGAAGTCTTGCGGATGGCCGTGGTCATGATGTAATTCAGCCCGTATGACAACCAGATGACTGCGATTGCAATATCCAGCCACCACGGCAGTTCTGCGTATTCCTTACCTTGGGACATACCCATTGGCAAAGTGATGACCGCACCAACGATGATTGCTTGCCAGCCCCAAAAATGAAACCAGGCCAGATTGTTGCTCCACAGCTTGGTTGCACCCGTGCGTTGCACGATGTAATACCCCGTTGCGAACAGAACATTACCGCCAAAAGCAAAAATCACCGCATTGGTATGCAGTGGGCGCAAACGACCGAAAGTGATTTCAGGAATGTCAAAATTCAAAAACGGGAACGCCAATTCCGATGCCACATACACACCGATCAGCGTGCCCACAACCGCAAAGATGACGGCAGCGATGGTAAACCAACGCACCACATCCATATCGTACTTTACTGGTGTCGCCTGATTAGCTTCCACAGTAGTCTCCTCCCCAGAGCTGAAGTTAAAAACCAATGCCCCAAACACCAACTGCCGTATTTGACGCACCCTTTTGTTGCCCAAAGCTACACAACGCGGCAAATTGTCGCAGCGCTTTGGCGACAAGGCAAGCCTTAAATAGTTCAAAGCACCCCATACCCTAGCATTTTTGTCGGGATGACCCTGAAACCCGAAGTGAGGCATTTGAAGCATTTAAGGAAAACAGGCCGAGCAAAAGCTGGAGCGGGTGAAGGGGATCGAACCCTCGTCACTTGCTTGGGAAGCAAGAGCTCTACCATTGAGCTACACCCGCATGTACATATAGTAGAATGCGCTGCGCATTCTAACCAACACAACCCGCTTTAATCCAGTGATTTCCATCCGTATCAACGGCGAGACGCGCCGGTTTCCCGCAGGCACCACGCTTGCCACACTCCTAGATGCGATGGGGCTGGCAGGTAAACGCATAGCACTGGAACGCAATGGCGAGATTGTGCCGCGCAGTACCTTTGCCTCCCAGGCGCTCGCCGAAGGCGATGCGCTGGAGATCGTAGTCGCTGTGGGCGGCGGCTAATTTTTTCAGGATATGACCATGAACGACCCCCTCATCATCGGCGGAACGACCTATTCCTCCCGTTTGTTGGTTGGCACCGGCAAATATAAGGACTTTGCCCAAACGCGCGCAGCCATTGACGCAAGCGGAGCTGAAATCGTCACTGTGGCGATCCGCCGCACCAACCTCGGCCAGAACCCGAACGAATCCAGCCTGCTGGACGCTGTGCCGCTGTCGAAATTCACCTATCTGCCCAATACGGCGGGCTGTTATACCGCCGAAGATGCCGTGCGCACGCTGCGCCTAGCGCGCGAACTGCTCGACGGACATTCACTGGTCAAGCTGGAAGTGCTGGGCGACCCGCAATCGCTGTATCCCAATGTCATCGAGACCCTGGCCGCCGCTAGGACACTGGTCGCCGAAGGCTTCCAGGTAATGGTGTACACCTCGGATGACCCCATCATCGCCAAACAACTGGAAGACATGGGCTGTGTCGCCATCATGCCGCTGGCCTCGCTGATCGGTTCCGGCATGGGCATCCTCAATCCATGGAATCTGCAACTCATCATGGAGCGCGCGAAGGTGCCGGTGATCGTGGACGCGGGAGTGGGCACCGCCTCAGATGCGGCAATCGCCATGGAACTGGGTTGCGATGGCGTGCTGATGAACACGGCAATCGCCGCCGCGAAAGACCCGGTGCTGATGGCCTCCGCCATGAAAAAGGCCGTGCAAGCAGGACGCGAAGCCTATATGGCGGGACGCATGCCGAAAAAGTTCTACAGCGCCAGCCCCAGCTCGCCCACCACCGGGATCATCGGCTCGACCCGCAGTTGATGAGCACGTCCAATCCCAGACACACTGCTCCCCAAGGCGCGGCGCGCGAAGAGAGCGCCAAACCCGACCCCCAGCGCCACATCCGCAGCTTCGTATTGCGCCAAGGCCATCTTTCCGTTGCCCAACGCCGCGCCGTTGACATGCTGATGCCGCGCTACGGAGTCCCCTATGCGGAACGGCAACTCGACCTTGCCGCCGCATTCGGGCGCAGCGCCCCCAAAATACTGGAGATTGGCTTCGGCATGGGCGACAGCACTGCAGCCATCGCGCAGGCCCGTCCGGAAAACGATTATCTCGCCCTAGAGGTGCATACCCCCGGGGTTGGCAACTTGCTGAAGTTGATCGAGGCCAGACAGATTAACAACATCCGCATCATCCGTCATGACGCGGTGGAGGTACTGCGCAACATGATCGCAGACGGCTCGCTGGCTGGCGTGCATATCTTTTTCCCCGATCCTTGGCACAAGGCGCGCCACCACAAGCGCCGCCTGATCCAGGCTCCATTCATCGCGCAATTGGCGCAAAAACTCAAACCGGGCGGTTACCTTCATGCCGCCACGGACTGGCAAAACTACGCCGAGCAGATTTTGGCCGTATTTTCTGCCGAACCACTGTTGCACAACACGCGGAATGGCTACTCACCGCGCCCGGACACACGCCCCTTGACCAAATTCGAGCAGCGCGGCTTGCGGTTGGGGCATGGGGTCTGGGATATAGTGTTCCGGCGGAATATATAGGCCTAGCCTATATATTCCGACATATTCTTTTTCATCCCCTGCGCTGCTAGAGTGTTTAGCAAACCTGTTAACCCAAGGGAATCGCCATGAAATTTTGCCAATTGCTGGCCTTTTGCCTGCTTGCCAGTTTTCTGTCTTTGACGTATGCCGCCCAAACCGGAAAAGATTGCGAAACACAAGCCAAACGGATTGAAAAATCCAAACAGGATGCATTTTTGAAGAATTGCCTCGCGCAAACCAGCAGCGAGTCCAATGTGCGCGAGTTTACCCAACAGGAGAAGCGCAAATTTTGCGAACAGAACGCAAAGAACCTGCAACTCAACGGCGGCAACAAGGCGAGCTATTTAGAAGACTGCATGCATAAGAATGAGGCAGAGCTGGCAGCAAAGAAGCACAGCCATCCCGCGCGCGCCACCCAGCTTGCGGCCACCAGAAGCAAGTCCGCACCGGCACCCGCAGGCCCCTCTGCCAACAAACAAACGCGCGCCGGTTCGCTCAAAGAGTGTTCACGGCAAGCCAAAGCTCAGGGGCTTAAAGGCGCAGAGCGCAAAAAGTTCATGCGCGGTTGCCGACACGGTTAAATCCCCTGGCCAGGTTTATTTCAGGAATAATTCCAGCAAGTCGTTGAGAAATCGCCGCCCCGTTTGTGTCGGGGCGATTTTTTTTGCTTCACGCGACAACAGGCCGCGCGCTTCTGCCAGTTGCAACTCATGCCGGATCAGCCACAAAGGCAGACTGGTGTGCCGCTGGAACAACGCCTCATCGAACCCCTCATTTAGCCGCAAAGCGTTCATCATGAACTCGAACGCCAGATCCTCCCTACCCAACTGCTGTTCGGCTTGCACCTGCGTGCTGTGCTCCACGCCCCCCATATACGCCTGCGGCTGTTTAGGGCGCGCTTGGCGGATCACCCTGTCGTGAAAACTCAATTTGCTGTGCGCCCCGGCCCCGATGCCGAGGTAATCGCCGAACTGCCAGTAATTCAGGTTATGGCGTGAGCGACGGCCTGGCAGGGAAAAAGCCGAAGTCTCATAGTGTTCATAGTGATGTTCGAACAGCAGCACTTCGATGCGCTGCTGCATCTCGTAGCTGGCGTCGTCATCCGGCAAGGGCGGCGGCTGGTGCGCAAACAGTGTGTTCGGCTCCAGCGTCAGGTGATAACAGGACAGATGTTGCGGCGCAAACGACAATGCCGTTCGCACATCCTGCAAGGCTTGTTCCGGGGTTTGCTGCGGCAATGCATACATCAGGTCGAGATTGATGTTATCGAAATACCGCTGTGCGATGCCGATGGCGCGCCTGGCCTCATCGCCGGAATGGATGCGCCCCAACGCTTGTAAATGCACATCGTTGAAGCTCTGGATACCCAAGGACAAACGATTTACGCCCGCATCACGGAAAGCTGCGAATTTGTCCGCCTCCACCGTGCCCGGATTGGCCTCCAGCGTGATCTCGGCTTCATGCGCCAGCGGCAGGCGCATGCGCACTTCCACCAGCAAGCGCGTCAGTGTCGCGCCGGACAACAGGCTGGGCGTACCGCCGCCGATGAAGATGGTATAGACCTTGCGACCCCACACCAGCGGTAAGGCAGATTCGAGGTCGCGGATCAGCGCATCGACATAGGCCGCTTCGGGAATGTCGTTGTTCGCCTCATGTGAATTGAAATCGCAATAGGGACATTTCCTTACGCACCACGGAATGTGGATGTAGAGCGAGAGCGGCGGCAAGGCCTGGAAATTCACCGGCTGCGACTTGAGGCCGATGGGTTGCAGAACCCGATGACTGGCCACGGCTAAGGATTTAGTCGCAGTTTTTCCAGCAACACCTTGAGCGCCTGGGCGCGGTGGCTGATCTGCGCCTTCTCGTCGTGCGTCAGTTCCGCCGCAGTCTTGCCGAATTGGGGTAGCCAGAACAGCGGATCGTAGCCGAAACCGCCCTCGCCTTGCTCCGCAATTCCGATCTCGCCATGCCACTCACCCTCGGCGATTAGCGGTTGCGGGTCGCCAGCCTGCCGCATCAATACCAGCACACAATAGTAATGGGCGCGACGATCCGTGTGCGTCTTCATTGCCTCCAGCAAGGCCAGATTGTTGCGTGCATCCGATTTGGGTAAGCCGGAGAAACGCGCCGAAATGACGCCGGGCGCGCCACCCAGCGCCGTGACACAGATGCCGGAATCATCCGCCAGCGCGGGCAGGCCGCTTTCGCGGCTGACGTGGCGTGCCTTGGCCAGCGCATTCTCGACGAACGTCAAGTGTGGCTCTTCGGCTTCCGGAATACCGAGCTCAGCCTGCGTCAGCACCTCGATGCCCAGCGGCGTCAGCATGCGCTGGAACTCGCGCAGCTTGCCGGGGTTGTTGGAAGCAATGACCAACTGGTTCATTGCGCCAGTGCCTTGCGCTGTAGATCGGCCAACTGGGTGATGCCGTGTTTCGCCAGTTCCAGCAGCGCATCCATCTCCTCGCGAGAGAATGGATGGCCTTCGGCGGTACCCTGCACCTCGACGAAGTGGCCGCTGCCCAGCATCACCACATTCATGTCGGTGTCGCAGTCGGAATCTTCGAGGTAATCGAGGTCGAGCACCGGGATACCCTGATAAATACCGACCGAGATAGCGGCAACAGAATCGCGCAGGGGATTCTCTTTCACCAGCCCTTTTTGCATCAGACTGCTTACTGCATCGTGCAGCGCGACATAGGCGCCGGTGATGCTGGCGGTGCGTGTGCCGCCGTCGGCCTGGATCACGTCGCAATCCAGCGTGATGGTGCGCTCACCCAATTTGGCCAAGTCCACCACGGCGCGCAGGCTGCGCCCGATCAGGCGCTGGATCTCCTGGGTGCGGCCCGACTGCTTGCCCTTGGCCGCTTCGCGCTGCATGCGCTCGCCGGTGGAGCGCGGCAACATGCCGTATTCGGCGGTCACCCAGCCCTCGCCGCTGCCTTTCTTGTGCAGCGGCACGCGCTCTTCCACGCTGGCGGTGCAGATGACTTTGGTATCGCCGCACTCAATCAGCACAGCGCCTTCGGCGTGCCTGGTGTAATGGCGGGCAATGTGGATGGTACGCAGTTGGTTGGTCTGGCGTTGGCTGGGACGCATAGTAAATTCCCGATCAAATGTTAAGAATGACCGGAATTATACCGGCACGGAAACATTCACAGCGGTTCGGAACGCTCGTCCAGCACGATACATATGGGCACGTCGGTAGCATGCTCCATCTCGTCGCGCGCCAGCCGCGCCACCACTGCCGTGGTGTTGTCCGCCCTGGCCGCCTCACGTGCCACGGCCAGCATTACCAGCCTGGTCAATGCACTGCCCATATCCTTCTCCATGGACAGATGCCCCAGTTCATCCTCCTCCAGCGGACTCCAGAATCCGTCACTGCACAGCAGCAGGGCATCCCGTTCCTGCAACTCCAGGCCGGGCGACACCTCGACATAGAACATATCTTCCACCCCGCCCAGGCAATTGGTGATCTTGTTGCGGTCGGGGTGGGACTTCATTTCTTCCAGACTGATGATGCCCCAGTCGGCCCACTGCTGCACCACCGAATGGTCTTTGGTCACGCCGGCCACCTTGCCGTTGCGCAGCAGGTAAAAGCGCGAATCGCCGGCATGCGCGAACCACACCTTGCCGTCCTGGATCAGCGCCGCCACGCAAGTGGTGCCGGGATTGCCGCCCAGATGCTGCTCATGTGCATAGTCAATGATGGCGTCATGCCCGGCACGCATGGTCGCGCGCAAGAATACTTCCGGCTCCACGGCACGTCCGCCTTCCAGGCGGCTGAATGCGCGCATATAAGTCTGCACGGCAACCTGCGCGGCGATCTCGCCATGCAGATGTCCGCCCATGCCATCGGCCAGCACCAGCAGCAAGGCCTGGTTGGTATAGGCATATCCCACCCGGTCCTGATTGTATTTGCGCCCGCCGATATGGTTGGCCTGATGGACTGCGAACCTCATTTTCTCCCTGATTCCTGAATGCGCCTGCCGCCGGGTGCGCAAGATGCGAGGCGCAATCGTAATATAATGCCCGCCGTTCAGCCCAATTTTTTCGCCCCCCGGAGTCCCGCATGATTTACAGCATGACCGGCTTTGCCGTTGCCACCGCAGAGCTTGACAGCGGCTCGCTCAGTTTGGAACTGCGCTCAGTCAATCACCGCTACCTTGACCTGCAACTGCGCATGCCCGACGAGTTGCGCGCCCAGGAACCCGCGTTGCGCGAGGCCATCTCGGCGCAACTGACACGCGGCAAGGTGGAATGCCGCATCGGCTTCGCCCCCCGCGCTTCCAGCCAGAACCCGGGGCAGATCAACCACGCGATGGTGCAACAGCTCGCTGTGTGGCATACGCAAGTGCAGGAGATTTTCCCCGATGCGCGCGGACTGGGGGTCGCCGACATCCTGCGCTGGAATGGTGTGCTGGAAAGCGCCGCGCTGCCTGCCGATGCCCTGCATACCGCCCTTCAAAATTTGCTGCAACAGGCCTTGCAGGACTTCTCCGCCGCGCGCCAACGCGAAGGCGCCAAACTGGCCGGCTTCCTGCTGGAGCGGGTCGCACAGATAGAGGCACAGCGCCAGACGGTCATGCCGCGCATCCCCGCCGCCATCACCGCTTACGAATCCAAACTGCGCGCCAGGCTGCTGGAGGCGCTGGACAGCGAGGACGACGAGCGTGTGCGCCAGGAGATCACCCTGTATGCCAGCCGCATAGACGTGGACGAGGAGCTGTCACGGCTGCACACCCATCTGGAGGAGGTACGCCGCGTATTGTCCAAGGGGGGTGCCGTCGGCAAACGCCTTGACTTCCTCATGCAGGAACTGCACCGCGAGGCCAACACCCTCGGTTCAAAATCCGTGGATGCCGAAGTCTCGCGCTGCGCCATGGAAATCAAAATCCTGATCGAGCAGATGCGCGAACAGGTGCAGAACATCGAATAAGGAGGGCCCCATGTCCGGCAATCTTTTCGTCATCAGCGCGCCGTCCGGCGCAGGCAAGACCAGCCTGGTGCATGCCCTGCTCAACATCAACCCGCAGATCGCCCTGTCGGTCTCGTACACCACGCGCCCGGCGCGGGCAGGCGAGGTGGATGGTCAGGCCTATCATTTCGTGAGCCGCGAGACCTTCCTCGGCATGGCGGCGCGCGGCGAATTCCTGGAAAGCGCCGAAGTGTATGGCAACCTGTACGGCACCTCGCAACGCTGGATAGCCGAACAGACAGCGCAGGGGCACGATGTGCTGCTGGAGATCGACTGGCAGGGCGCAGCTCAGGTGCGCAAACTGTTTCCGCAATGCATCAGCGTGTACATCCTGCCCCCCTCGCGCGAGGCGCTGGCGCAACGTCTGCGCGGTCGCGGCAAGGATGACGAGGATGTCATCATGCGCCGCATGGCAGCCATCCGCGAGGATGTCTCGCATGTCGCGGAATTTGATTATGTTATCATCAACGACAACCTCAACGAGGCGCTGCGCGAATTGAATGCCGTGGTGCTGGCCGCGCGCTTGCGCGGGCCGCGCCAGGTGCTCAGGCACCAGCAACTCATCACCCAATTACAGACTCTGGAGAACTAAACATGGCACGCATCACCGTCGAAGACTGCATGGCGCACATCCCCAACCGCTTCGAGCTCACGCTGGCCGCCGCCTATCGCGCTCGCCAACTGGCCAACGGCGCCAGTCACTTGGTGGAAACCAGCAAGGACAAGCCCACCGTGATCGCCCTGCGCGAGATCAGCGAGGGCAAGGTCGGCGTCGAGATCCTGAATCGCGGCATGGCGTAACCTTCCGCAATGCCGCAGGCTGATGCCGACGCCCTCCTGCAGGAAGTCTCCGCCTATCTGAAACCGGAGGATGTGGCCCAGATACAGGCCGCCCTCGACTTCAGTCACAACGCGCACGCAGGCCAGCTGCGCCAGTCGGGTGCGCCTTACGTCACCCACCCCATCGCGGTCGCGCGCATCCTCACCCCGCTGCATCTGGATGTGCAGGCCATCATCGCCGCGCTGCTGCACGACGTGGCGGAGGACACCAGCGTCACCATAGACCAGATTGGCGCGCGGTTCGGCAAGCGTGTGGCAGAACTGGTGGACGGCCTATCCAAGCTCGACAAGCTACAATTCGAGACGCGCGAGGACGCCCAGGCCGAAAACTTCCGCAAGATGCTGATGGCCATGGCGCGCGATGTGCGTGTCATCCTCATCAAGCTGGCCGACCGCCTGCACAATATGCGCACGCTGGACTCTGTCCCGCCGGAGAAAAGCCGGCGCATCGCGCGCGAAACCATGGACATCTACGCCCCCATCGCCAACCGCCTGGGGCTGAACACGGTGTACCAGGAACTGGAAGACCTCAGCTTCAAATACCTGCACCCGAACCGCTATTCCGTGCTGTCCAAGGCACTCAAGGTGGCGCGCGGCAACCGGCGCGAAGTGGTCAGCAAGATTCTCGAAGCCATCGTGCAGAAATTGGCGGAGAACCACATCAAGGCCGAGGTGAAGGGACGAGAAAAGCACCTGTACGGCATCTACCAGAAGATGCAGGCCAAATCGCTGGCCTTCTCCCAGGTGCTGGACATCTACGGTTTCCGCGTGCTGGTAGACGACGTGCCTTCCTGCTATCTGGCGCTGGGCGCGCTGCACGGCCTGTACAAACCCTTTCCCGGTAAGTTCAAGGATTACATCGCCATCCCCAAAGCCAACGGCTACCAGTCGCTGCACACCACGCTGTTCGGCCCGTTCGGCACGCCCATCGAAGTGCAGATACGCACCCACGAGATGAACCGCCTGGCGGAGAGCGGCGTCGCCTCGCACTGGCTGTACAAAGCCTCGGAAACACAGATCAACGAACTGCACCAGAAGACCCACCAATGGCTGCAAAGCTTGCTGGAAAGCCTGGCGCAAAGTGGCGACTCGGTGGAATTCCTAGAACACCTCAGGGTGGACCTGTTCCCGGACGAGGTCTATGTGTTCTCGCCCAAGGGCAAGATCTATGCCTTGCCACGTGGCGCGACCACGGTTGACTTCGCCTACTCGGTGCATACCGACATCGGCAACCGCTGCGTTGCCACCAAGGTGAACTCGGAACTGGTCCCTCTGCGCAGCGAACTGCGCAGCGGTGATCGCGTCGAGATCATCACCGCGCCGCACGCCCATCCCAACCCGGCCTGGCTGAGTTACGTCGTGACCAGCAAGGCGCGCGGCGAGATAAGGCATGCGCTCAAAACCATGCATCTGGAAGAATCCGCTCGGCTGGGTGAGCGCCTGTTGGTGCAGGCTATCAATGCGCTTGGAAGCAAACTGCAGGACATCCCCGACATCTGCTGGGAGCGGGTGCAAAAAGAAGCCGGGGTCAAATCCAGGCAGGAGCTGTACGCCGACATTGGCCTGGGCCGCCGCCTGAACATGGTGATCGCGCGCCAGTTGGTCAAATTGAGCGAGACCGACAGCTCGCGCACCGAAACCGTCTCCAGCGGAGTTATCTCCCTGCTCGGCACCGAAGGCATGGCCATCCAGTATGCCAAGTGCTGCCGCCCCATCCCCGGCGACCCCATCATCGGCGTCATCCGCAGCGGGCAAGGTCTGGTCGTGCATACCCACGACTGCCCCTCGCTGCGGCGCGGGCGCAGCGGCGAGCAATGGCTGGACGTGGTGTGGGACAAGCAGATCACCCGCCTGTTCGATGTCAACATCAAGCTCATTGTCGCCAACCGTCGCGGCGTGCTGGCCAAGGTCGCCGCCGCCATCGCCGAAGCCGAGTCCAACATCGAGAACGTCAATTTCAGCAACGAAGGCGAATACACTGCCATCTACTTCACCCTGCAAGTGAACAACCGCGTCCACTTGGCCACGATCATGCGCAACCTGCGCCGGGTGGACGAGGTCATCCGCATCATCCGCGTCAAGAACGCGGGCTGACCGTCCCCCATCCCCCTTGGGGTAAAATCGCCCTTTGTCCAACGGAATTGTTCCCATGAGCTTCAAGGTCACCATCCAACCCAGCCGGCACAGCTTCACCGTCGCCTCCGCCGAAACCCTGCTCGACGCCGCGCTGGAGCAAGGCTATGTGTTGCCCTATAGTTGCCGCAACGGCGCGTGCGGCGTGTGCAAAGGCAAGATACTGCAAGGCCAGGTTGATTACGGCGATGCGCAGCCAACGACGCTGACCGATGAAGAACGCGCCAACGGCATGGCACTGTTCTGCTGTGCCACGCCGCTATCTGACTTGGTGATCGAAAGCCACGAAGTTAACCGCACGCAGGATCTTCCGGTGAAAGTGTTGCCGTGCCGCGTGGAAAAGATGCACAAGGCGGCGGAAGATGTCATGGTGCTGTCGCTCAAACTGCCCGCCAACGAGCGCATGCAATTCCTTGCCGGACAATACATCGACATCCTGCAAAAGGACGACAAACCGCGCAGCTTTTCGCTGGCCAATGCGCCGCATGACGACGCGCTGCTCGAGCTGCATATCCGCAACATCGCCGGCGGCGCCTTCACGCACCACGTGTTCAACACCATGAAAGAACGCGACATCCTGCGCATCAAGGGTCCGCTGGGCACCTTCTTCCTGCGCGAGGACAGCGCGAAGTCCATCGTGTTCGTGGCCAGCGGCACTGGCTTCGCGCCGGTGAAGGCCATCATCGAGCATGCGCTGAAGATCGGCTTCAAGCGCGAGATGCATTTCTACTGGGGAGTGCGCAAGGTGTCCGACCTCTACATGCTGGACAGGATCAAGGCATGGGAAGCGCAAGGCATCCGCTTCACGCCGGTGGTGTCGGATGAAACGTGGAGTGGGCGCAGCGGCTATGTGCATCAGGCGGTGCTGGATGACTTCAAGGATCTGTCCGGCTATGCGGTATATGCCTGCGGCGCGCCAGTGGTGGTGGAAGCGGCGCACCGTGATTTCACCCTGCAACGCGGTCTGTCCAATGACGCGTTCTACTCGGACGCCTTCACCTTCACGCCCAAGAAATAACAACGCCCGTCAGGAAACGGACAGTTCGCTGGCCTGCTGGTAATAGCCGGCTGCCGCATCCGGTTTGTGCAGCTTTTCGGCCAGTTGCGCCAGCGCGGTGTAGGCAGCTCGGCTCGGGCGCAGGCTGATACTCGCATCAAGATAGTTCTGCGCCTTGCCCCACAGTTCCTGATGCAGGCACAGTTTGCCCAGCGCCAGCAGCAGCCCGGCATC
Organism: Gallionellaceae bacterium; assembly: GCA_037446515.1. Lineage (GTDB taxonomy): Bacteria > Pseudomonadota > Gammaproteobacteria > Burkholderiales > Gallionellaceae > Sideroxyarcus. Next base: position 18,383 of record JBBIIN010000008.1, on the reverse strand, counting down.
TTCCGGGTGCTGGTTCAACCAGCGCTCCGCCTGCTCGATCTGTGTGCTGGCGCTGCCTTCCAGACAGTCGGCATACATCGCCGCCAGTTCGGTATCCCACTGCGCATTCAGGCTGTCGCTGATGATGGCGCGCGCCATCGCACAATCGCCCAGTTGCCGGCAGGCGCGCGCCGCCGTCATCGCCACCCTGCCGTTGTGCCGAAACTCTGCCGGCATGCTCTTCCACACCCCCTGCAACAATGTTGCATCGCTTGCGGCCAGGCACAACTTCTCCTGCCAGGCCTGCTGGCGCATCTGCGATGCCATCACGTTGGTGATGGCGTTGCGTTTTTCCAGTTGACGCGTCACATCCAGCACCGCATCCCAATTGCGCGCCTGTTGCTGCGCCTTCAATTCCAGACCAAGCGCCCCGATGTGCTTGCGTATGCCGGAGTCGCTCAATTCCTTCAACACGCTGAGCGCGGAATGCGGCTGCTGCTGCCCCAGCTGGAATTCAGCCTTGGCCATCAGGCGCATGGTCTCGTCGCCTACTGTCTTGCCCTGCGCTGCGGCCAGATAGGCATCGCGCTTGTCGAATTCGTGCAATTCGTTGGCCGCGCGCGCCGCGATGATGGAATTGAGGCCGGATTTTTCGCCCAGTTCCATGGCGCGCACCGCTGCCTGTTCGGCGGCGGCATAACGTCCCTCGAAAAACGCGGTGAGCGCCTCCAGCATGGCGGTGCGGCCTTTGCTTCCGGCACGCTCGGCGCGGTAGCTGCGCACTTGCTGCGGCAGCCTCAGCGCGGCCAGCGTGAGACGCACCAGCACATAGCCGCACACGAACGCCAGCATGGCTGCCAGCGCGAATAGGGGCAGCGACATTTCGATGCGGTAAGGTGGATAGACCAACAGCACATAACCCGGATGGTGCGCGACTAGCGCGACCGCCACGGCGGCGGCAAACAGGACCAACAGCCATACCAGTGCCTTCACTTGGCGCCCCGCTCATGCGCGGCGCGGTAATTGCGTACCGCATCCAGGCTGCCGCTGATGTCTGGTGTCTGCACCGTGATGCGTGCGGCCAGCAGTTTTTGCAGCTGCGCCAAGGTGTTCGCAGTCTCGTCCGGGCGCGTGTCGAAGTAGCGCCGCACCCAGGCTTGCGCCGTCTTCAGTTCATGCTGGAAGCTGGCCTCGTCGTGGGTGAGCAGCGCCAGCCTGGCCGACAGCAGGCGCAGCTTCAGGTTCTCGCGCAGGAAGAAGGTCTGCTCAGGCGGCAGCAGCGGCAGTTCCTGCTGCTGGGTGTTCTCGATGCGTACCAGACCGCGAACCTCCTGCCACAGCTCGCGCCAGAAACGCTGCCAGGCATTGCCGCCGTCCACCAGTCCGGCAGGCGCAGCCGTCTGCGCCGGGATGCGCGCATCCTGCGCCAGCGGCAGACCGTCCACCGCGCTGATGAGCTTGTCCAGTTGCAGGTTGATGGCATATACGTCTATGTCGGGCAACGCGCGCAGCCCCTCGATGTCGCGGCCTATGCGCCTTTGCAGCTCGGCAAAAGCTGGCCGGTTAAGTTGCTGCAATCGGCTTTCGGCATGCTGCATGGCAATCAGCGCAGCCTTGACGTTGGCGGAAAGTTGCAATTGCTGCCCGGCGATGAGCAGCAGCTGTTCGATCTCGGCCAGGGCGGTCTGGTCGCGGCTGCTGGACATCTCCTGGTACAGCGCTTCCAGCGCGAGGCGCTGATTCTGCGTTTCGGCGAACTTGCTCTCCAGCACGCTCAGTTTGCCGCCCAGTTCGCGCGCCAGTTCCTGGTTCTGCGCCAGTAGCGCCTGGCTGGCCTTGCTTGCGCCCTCCACTTCGGACAACCTGCGCGCCACCTCCTGCTGAACTTGGTTGAGCTGGTAATGGGCATCGAGCCATTGCCAGGCGAACACGATGACCAGCACCGCGAGCGTGAGCTGTGTCAATGTCATGCGTGCGATCAGGTGCCCCAGCGCATTGCCCCGAGCCGCAGGAGCGGCGGGCATCGTGCCTGGTGCGGCTGCGGGCTGCACGGCGGCAGATTGGGAAGGAGAGGCTTCTTCGTTCATGACCAAATCAGGAGCTTGTCTTGCCCCATGCTACCAAAGCTGCCAGCAGTCCGTCATCCCCGGCGGCGGTGACCACCACCTGCCGCCAGCCCAGTTGGCGCGCCAGCCCGGCGATGCGCTCGTGCGGTACGAACAGCGGCAAAGCCAAGAGCCGCTCCCGGTCTTGCGGTGCAAACATCTGCCATAGATGATCGAGCGCCTCGCTGCTGGTCACGGTGAGCGCATCCAGCGGCGCAGCCAGCAAGGCCTGCGCGTCGAACTCCCCTTTGCTGCGCTGGTAACAAGTGATGTATTCCACCGTTGCACCGCGCGCCTTGAGCGTATCGCCCAACAGTTCGCGCCCACCATTGCCGCGCAGGATGGCGATGCGCCAGCCCGCCACCCGCTGCAATTCCGCCATGGCCAGCAGCGCCTCACTGTCGAAACGTTCGTGCGGCGCAATGACGTGAGCGATGCCCAGATCGCGCAGCGCCCTGGCGCTGCTTTGCCCGACCGCCGCCACGCGCGCGGACTGCGGCAGCGTCCCCAGCAAAGCCATGCCGTATTGCACCGCGTTCGGGCTGATGAAGATCAGCAGATCATAGGTGGCAAGGTTGCGGGCGAGCGCCTGCACAGGCCCGGGGGCGTCAACCGGAGTGATCTCCAGCAGGGGATAGAACAAGGGGGTGCCGCCCAGTTGTGCGATGCGTTGCGCGAGCGGCAGGGCTTGGGCTCGTGGCCGCGTGACGGCGATATGCAACCCTTGTAGCGGTTCAGCCATTCAAGGCGGCGAGAATCTCGCCTGCACCCTGCTTGAGCAAGTCCTGCGCCACGGCATCGCCCAGCGCTTCGGGCTGCGCGATATCGCCGCCCTGTTCGGCACGCAACAGGCGCGTGCCATCCGGCGTGGCGACGAAGCCGCGCATGCGCAACCTGCCCTGCTGTATCTCGGCGAAACCGCCCAGTGGCACCTGGCAGCTGCCTGCCAAGGCGCGACTCATGGCGCGCTCCGCCAGCACGCAGGCGGCGGTATCCGCATGGTGCAGCGGCGCCAGCAACGCCTTCAAGTCAGCACGGTCGGCGCGCGTCTCGATGCCCAGTGCGCCCTGCCCCACGGCAGGCAGGCTGTCATCACTGGAAATCACGGCGCGGATACGGTTGCCCAGCCCGAGCCGCTTCAATCCGGCGGCGGCGAGAATGATGGCGACATACTGTCCCTCGTCCAGCTTGCGCAGCCGCGTCTGCACATTGCCGCGCAAGGGCTCGATCTTCAGGTGTGGAAAGCGCGCACGCAACTGGCTTTCGCGGCGCAGACTGGAGGTGCCCACCACGCTGCCGGGCGGCAAGGCTTGCAGGCGGTCGAACCCGTTAGAGACGAAGGCATCGCGCGGATCCTCGCGTTCCCCGATGCAGGCCAGCGCGAACCCTTCCGGCAAATGCATGGGCACGTCCTTCAGCGAATGCACGGCGATGTCGGCGCTGCCGCTCTCCAGCGCGGTCTCCAGCTCCTTGACGAACAACCCCTTGCCGCCGATCTTGGACAGCGTTTTGTCGAGGATCTGGTCGCCCTGCGTCGTCATGCCCAATATGCTGACTGCGGTTTGCGGGTATAATGCGCGCAGCCTGTCCCGGATGTATTCCGCCTGCCACATGGCCAGCGCGCTTTCCCGCGAGGCAATGACGATACGGGACGGGGGAGTGAGAGTAGCCTGACTCATCGGTTTTCCTAAGAATTTTTTAATCATAAAGCGCGGCGCATTCTAGCAGGTGCGCCGTTCTTTTGCGCCGACGAAGTTTTGTGATGAGAATGAATCTGATTTCCGCGCCCGCCGACATTTCCAGCAAGGATGCGCCCCTGCGCGAGGACATCCGTTTGCTTGGCCGCATCCTGGGCGACACCCTGCGTGAACAGGAAGGCGAGGCGACTTTCGAGTTGATCGAGAACCTGCGTCGTGCGGCGGTGCGCTTCCGCAAGACGCAAGATGACCGAGACCGCGACCAACTGGAGCAGATGCTGGACGCACTGAGCCCGGAGGAAACGCTGCTGGTGGTGCGCGCGTTCAGCTATTTCTCTCAACTGTCCAACATCGCGGAAGACCTGCACCACAACCGCCGCCGCCGCGCGCACATGAAAGCCGGTTCGCCACCGCAGGAAGGCAGCGTGCAACTGGTGCTCGACCATGTCCAGCAGAAAAGGCTGGGGGCGGCGGATGTGCAGGCCTTCTTCGACAAGGCGCTCATCTCGCCCGTGCTCACCGCACATCCGACCGAGGTACAGCGCAAGAGCATCCTCAACTGCCAGCTCATCATCTCCAGCCTGCTGGCCGAACGCGACCGCATGGACATGACGCCGGAAGAACTGGCCTACAACGAAGAGACGCTGCACCGCTTCGTGCTCATCCTGTGGAGCACGCGCATGCTGCGCACCACCAAACTGTCGGTGCAGGACGAGGTGAACAATGGCCTGTCGTTCTACCACTACACATTCCTGCGCGAGATCCCGCGGCTGTATTCGAACCTGGAGAAGCAGCTCGAAACCCAGCTCGGCCAGCGCATCACGCTACCCCCCTTCCTGCGCGTGGGCAGCTGGATAGGCGGCGATCGCGACGGCAACCCCTTCGTCACACACGAGGTGATGCTGGATGCCGCACAGCGGCATTCCGCCACCGCACTTGATTACTATCTGGCCGAGACCGATCTGCTCGGCTCGCGCTTGAGTCTGTCCAGCCGCCTGGTGGACATCACCCCCGAACTGGCCGCTTTCGTCGCGCAGTCGCCGGACAACGACCCCAGCCGCGATGACGAGCCTTATCGCCGTGCGCTGCTGTCCATCTATGCGCGACTGGTCGCCACTGCGGGGCATCTCGGCCACCCTGTGCAACACCTGCGCCCGGTCAGCCGCGAGGTGATGCCTTATGCCAATGCAGACGAATTCATCGCAGAACTGGATATCGTAATCCGTTCGCTGGAACACCACGGCGCGCTGTACCTGTCGCGCGGTCGCATGGCCGATCTGCGCCGCGCCGCCGAAGTATTCGGCTTCCACCTCGCGCCGCTGGACATGCGCCAGCACAGCGGCATCCACGAGCAGACCGTCGGCGAGCTGCTGGCCAAGGCAGGCATGAACGATTATGCGAAGCTGGACGAGGCCGCACGTCGCAAGGCACTGCTCGCCACGCTGCAAGCCGACAACGTTCTGGCGGACAGCCTGGACGGATTCTCCGCCGTGGCGCAAGACGAGCTGCAACTCATGCGCGCGGCCGCCGAGATTCACCGGCGCTTCGGCCAGGCCGCGCTGCCCAACTACATTATTTCCAAAACCGACGCCGTCAGCGACCTGCTCGAGGTCGCGCTGATGCTGCAACAGGTCGGCCTGCTGCAAGGCGGGCAAATGCACATCAATATCATCCCGCTGTTCGAGACCATTGAAGACCTGCGCGGCTGCGGCGCCATCATGCAAGACCTGTTCTCCATTCCCTACTACCGTGAGTTGCTGAAGTCGCGCGGCAACACGCAGGAGGTGATGCTGGGCTATTCCGACAGCAACAAGGACGGCGGCTACCTCACCGCCAACTGGGAGCTGTACAAGGCCGAACTGGAACTGGTGAAGGTGTTTAAGCAGCACGGCATCGAACTGCGCCTGTTCCACGGACGCGGCGGCACTGTGGGACGCGGCGGCGGCCCTAGCTACCAGGCCATCCTGGCGCAGCCGCCGGGCAGCGTAAATGCGCAGATTCGCATCACCGAACAGGGCGAGGTCATCTCCAGCAAATACTCCGACCCGGAGATCGGGCGGCGCAATCTGGAGATCCTGGTGGCCGCCACCATGGAAGCGACACTGGTGCATCATCATGGCGACGATTCCACCATGCCCGAGTTCCACCGTATCCTGGAGGGTATGAGCCGCGACGCCTTCGCCGCTTATCGCAAGCTGGTGTACGAAACGCCCGGCTTCACCGATTACTTCTTCGCCGCCACGCCCATCCGCGAGATCGCCGAACTGAACATCGGCAGCCGTCCCTCCTCGCGCAAGGCCACCGACAAGATCGAAGACCTGCGCGCCATCCCCTGGGTGTTCAGCTGGAGCCTGAACCGCGCCATCCTGCCAGGCTGGTTCGGCTTTGGCAGCGCCGCGCAGCGCTACATCGAACGCGAAGGCGAAGCTGGCCTCAAGCAGTTGCAGGCCATGTACCGGCACTGGGCGTTCTTCCGCGGCCTGCTCTCCAACATGGACATGGTGCTGTCCAAGACCGACATGGGCATCGCCTCGCGCTATGCGGAACTGGTGCCGGACGAGGCGCTGCGCAACAAAATCTTCGGTGCCATCGAGGCAGAATGGCAGACCACGGTGGACATGCTGTTCGCCATCACCGATGTCTCCACGTTGCTGGCGGACAACCCCTCCTTGGCGCGCAGCCTGACCACGCGTACGCCGTACATTGATCCGCTGAACCACCTGCAGGTGGGACTGCTGCACCGCCACCGCACGGGCGACAACGACGAGAAGGTGAAGCGCGCCATCCATCTCACCATCAATGGTATCGCGGCAGGATTGCGCAACAGCGGCTAAGGCCGCCTGGCTAGCCAAGCGGCCTTAGCCCCTTCACGCCGGCCCACTGCCGCCTGCTGATGGGCAGGCGCTCGTCCAGCCCTCTCAGCTTCATCCTCCAGTCACTCTCGCCCTCGTCGCCGCCGCGCTCGAACCCTTCGATGGCCTCCTTGGCTACGAGGCAGTTGCGGTGGATGCGCACGAAGCGCGCGGCGAATTCCTTTTCCAATGCGGCGAGCGATTCCTCAATGAGGTATTCGCGCGTCACCGTGCGCACGGTGACGTATTTCATCTCGGCGCGCAGGTAGAGGACTTCCGCGATGGGCACCAGGATCACCTTGCCGCGTTCATGTACGGCAAGGTGGGTGCGCGCTTCTGGCATCAGCTCCTGCAACACTTCGGTGCGCAGCGGCACGGCGTCGCGCGCACGCGAGATGGCCTCGAACAAGCGCCCCAGCCGCACCGGCTTGAGCAGGTAGTCAATGGCGCGCTGCTCGAAGGCCTGGATGGCATAGGCGTCATAGGCGGTGGTGAAGATGATGACCGGCGGATGATCGAGCTTGTTGAGGTGGCGAGCCAGCTCAATGCCGTCCATCTGCGGCATGCGGATGTCCATCAACACCACCTCGGCGGGAAGTTCGGCCAACTTATCCAGCGCTTCCTGGCCATTGCCCGCCTCCCCCACCACCTCCAGAGGGAATTGTGCGGCACAATCAGCAAGCAACTCCTTGAGGCGGTGGCGCGCCGGCGGCTCGTCGTCCACGATGAAGATGGTCAGCGGCAACACGACGGTATCGCTCATTGCCCCCCCGCTTTCAGGTAAGGGATGCGGATGTGCACATGATAGCCGTCCGCATCGTGCCTGACCTGGTACTCCGCCTCGACATCGAACAGCAGCGACAGACGCTCCCGGATATTGGACAGCGCCATCCGATGACCGTCGCTTTGCCGCTCGTCCGGCGGGAGCGGATTGCTCATCTCTAGGTGCAGTTCATCACCCTGCCGCCTGATGCCGACAGCGATGACACCGCCCGGCGCCAGCCGTTCAATGCCGTGATACACCGCGTTCTCCAGCAAGGGTTGCAGGATCAGCGGGGGGATGAGCGCATCCTCCGGCATCGTTTCCGTCTGCCAGCGCACCTGCAAGCGGTCGCCGATGCGCAGGCGCTCCAGCTCCAGATAGCGGCGCGCGATCTCGACCTCCTCGCGCAGCGCCACCAGCTCATGCGGCGCTTTCATGGCCATGCGGAACAGGTCGGACATGTCCTCCAGGGCCGCCTCGGCACGCTTGGGCTGTGCGCGCACGATGGCGAGCACGGCATTCAGCGTATTGAACAGGAAGTGCGGACGGATACGCGCCTGCAAAGCCTGGAGCCGCGCAGCGTGGGTGAAAGGCGACAGCGCCATGGCGCGCCAGTGAAAATAGTTCAGCAGCAGCCAAGTAACGATGGCGCTTTCCAGCGCATGGCGCACATAACGGAACTGGCCGATGTCCTCCTGCCCATAGAACAGATCGCCCCCCATCAGATCTACCAGCAACGTGACCGCGATGGCGATGCCCACCACCGCCGCCGCACCTTGCCGGTAAGTGGAGCGCGCCAACATGGGGCCCAGCACATACAGCGCCAGTAGGCTGGCCAGCAAGGCTGGTTGCAACAGCGCCGAGCCATACAGCAATTGCTGCCACAGACTGGCCGGAGAGACCGCCCCCACCAGCGCCGCGAACAAAGCACTGGCATTCACCAGCAGGACAATGCGCAGCACCGTCCCGACATTGCGGAAGTCGGGCAACATCTTGTGCGGAATGATTTGATTTATACTGCGCGCCTCTGGCATGGGGGGCTCCTGTGCCGCACATTCTGGATAAGACATGGCTTCAATGCAAGACAATCAAACCTGGTCCGGGCGCTTCGACGAACCCGTGGCGGAACTGGTGAAGCGCTATACCGCATCGGTGGATTTTGACAAGCGCCTGGCGCTGTTCGACATTCAAGGTTCCTTGGCGCACGCGCAGATGCTGGCACACTGCAACATCATCAGCACCCAAGACCTGCAAGACATCCAGCGCGGCATGGCACAGATCGAGAACGAGGTCATCAGCGGCGATTTCGACTGGCAGCTCGACCTCGAAGACGTGCATCTCAACATCGAGAAGCGCCTCACCGCGCTGGTCGGCGATGCCGGCAAACGACTGCACACCGGTCGTTCGCGCAACGACCAGGTCGCCACTGACGTGCGCCTGTACCTGCGCCACGCCATCGATGAATTGCGCCGCCTCATCAAGGCGCTGCAAAGCGCATTGCTCAACCTGGCCCAGCACCACACCCACACCATCATGCCCGGCTTCACCCATTTACAGGTGGCGCAGCCGGTCAGCTTCGCTCATCACCTGCTGGCCTACTTCGAGATGCTGCAACGCGACAGCGAACGTCTGCATGACGCGCGCCGCCGCGTAAACCGTCTGCCGCTGGGCGCGGCTGCGCTGGCGGGCACCAGTTACCCAATCAAACGCGAAATGGTCGCTGAACTGCTGGGCTTCGAAGCCGTGTGCCAGAATTCGCTGGATGCCGTGTCCGACCGCGACTTCGCCATCGAGTTCACCTCCGCTGCCGCACTCATCATGACGCACTTGTCGCGCCTATCCGAGGAACTCATCATCTGGATGAGCCCGCGCTTCGGCTTCATCGACATCGCCGACCGCTTCTGCACCGGATCTTCCATCATGCCGCAGAAGAAGAACCCCGACGTGCCCGAACTGGTGCGCGGCAAGACCGGTCGCGTGAACGGCCACCTGGTTGCGCTGCTGACGCTGATGAAATCGCAGCCGCTGGCCTATAACAAGGACAACCAGGAAGACAAGGAACCGCTGTTCGATACCGTGGACACGCTGATCCAGACCTTGCGCATCTATGCCGACATGATCGCCGGCATCAAGGTCAAACCGGAAGCCATGCGCGCCGCCGCGCTACAGGGTTACGCCACCGCCACCGATCTGGCGGACTATCTGGTGAAGAAAGGCTTGCCCTTCCGTGATGCGCACGAGGCGGTGGCGCTGGCTGTCCGTCATGCCGAAAAACAAGATTGCGACCTGGCCGACCTCAAGCTGGACGAACTGCAGCAGTTCTCCAGCCTCATCGCCGACGACATCTACAAAGTGCTTACGCTGGAAGGTTCGCTCGCGGCACGCAACCACATCGGCGGCACCGCGCCGCAACAAGTCGAAGCGGCCCTCGCCCGCGCCCGCAAACTGATCGCTTCCTGATTTGCGGCAGGCGAAAAAAACGGGTCACCTTGCGATGACCCGGAATAGGAGGAGAGTATGAAAGATCGAGTTGTTAGCAACTCAGAACTTACAACTCGGTGGCGATTGTAGAGACCGCGCGGGGAACTGCCTATATGCCAAAAGGTATATATATAGGCCTATATATTTTTCCTCCGCATCTATACCTTTTTGATTCTGCCGCCGCTCACCCGCTCCACGCCAGACAGGTCCCGCGCGCAAAAAACCTCATGAAATCCACTACGCATCAATAGATTTCGCACTGCCGCTGCTTGGTCATAGCCATGCTCCAGCAGCAGCCCGCCATCCCGCTCAAGGTAACCGCCCGCCTGCGCCACGATGCGGCGTATGTCGTCCAGTCCATCCGCCCCCGCCGCCAGCGCGGACAAAGGCTCGAAGCGCACATCGCCCTGCGAAAGATGCACATCATCCACCGCGATGTAAGGGGGGTTGGACACGATGAGACCGAAGCGCTCCCCCGACAGGGCAGCAAACCAATCGCTGTGCAGCAGGCGCACATTACGCAATCGCAAGCCCCGAGCATTCTCCCGCGCCACTCCCAACGCTTCTGATGAAACATCCACCGCCACCACCTCAATGTCTGGCCGCGCATGCGCGATGGACAGGGCAATAGCTCCCGTGCCGGTGCCCAGATCGAGCACACGCAGCCCCACCTGCTGCGGCAATCTCTGCAAGGCCAGCTCCACCAACAACTCCGTCTCCGGGCGCGGTATCAACGTATCCGACGTGACTTTGAAATTGAGTCCGAAAAATTCGCGTTCCCCCAGGATATGCGCCATCGGCACCCCCACCAGACGGCGCTGTAACAATGCACGATAAGCCGCTTGCTCGACTTCGCTTAACTCTCGCTCGGAATGCGCCAGCAGATAAGCACGGTTCACCTTCAACACGGATTGCAGCAACATCTGCACCTCGATGTGCGCTTCGCGTGTGTCCAGAGACAGTGCGGATTGCAAAACAACAACGTCTCGTTGCGACAGAGTAGAAATATCACACAGCATTATGCGTAATCCGTATAGCCCTTTTCGCCCGGCGTGTAGAAGGTGCTGAAATCCGGCGGGGTCAGTGCGGCACCACTTTGCAGCTTGTTCACCAGGTCGGGATTGGAGATGAACGGACGTCCGAATGCCACCAGGTCACCTTTGCTGGCATCGAGATCGGCATTGGCACGCACTGCATCGTAGCCGCCTGAGAGGATGTACTTGCCCTTGAAATTGGCACGTAGCTTCGCTTTCAATTCCGGGCTCACCTCGGGCGCCCCCATCGAGCTGTGATCCACAACATGGATGTAGCACAGGTTCAGCTTGTTCAGCTCTTCGATCAAGCGCAGGTATAGCGCGTCCATTTTTTCATCGGGTGCCATGCCGTTGAACACGCCATAAGGCGAGATGCGCATGCCGACGCATTCCGCGCCGATGGCCGCCACGGCGGCCTTGGCCACTTCGACGGCGAAGCGGATGCGGTTCTCCACGCTGCCGCCCCAGCGGTCGGTGCGCTGGTTGGAGGCGGTGTTGAAAAACTGGTCGATCAGATAGCCGTTCGCGCCATGCAGCTCCACGCCGTCGAACCCGGCCTTGATGGCTTGCCGTGCCGAGTTGGCATATTCGGTGATGGTCTGCGCGATCTCTGCCTCGGTCATGGCGGACGGCACCGGATAGGGCTGCTGACCGTTGCTGTCCGTCCACATCTCGCCGGGAGTGGCGATGGCGGAAGGGGCGAGCATCTTGCTGCCCGCAGGCATGTTCGCCGGATGGCTGACGCGACCGGTATGCATGAGCTGCACGAACATCTTGCCGCCATTGCGGTGTACGGCATCCGTCACCTTGCTCCAGCCCTGCACCTGTGCGTCCGAGTACACACCGGGGATGCGGGCATAGCCCAATCCGTTGGGGGACGGCGAGGTGCCTTCGGTGATGATCAGTCCGGCTCCGGCGCGCAAACCATAATATTTTTCCATCAGCGCGTTCGGTATGTTGCCGATGGCACGCGAGCGCGTCATCGGCGACATGACGATGCGGTTCTTGAGTTGCAGCTTGCCCAGCGTGGTGGGCGTAAACAGGATATTGCTCATCGTAGGCTCCCGAGAAAGCCCTCCTCCATTATGGAAGAGGATGTGGAGTTTATTGCTTGATCGCTTCGACCGGGATGGTCAGGGTCACTTCGTCGCTTACATAGGGCACATATTTGGCCATGTTGAAGTCGGAGCGTTTGACCACGGCGATCGCGTTAGCGCCGCAGGCATCCTTTTTGGCCATCGGATGCGGCATGCACTGCGACGAGGTAATCACGAGCACCACCGGTTTGGTGATGCCCTTGATGGTCAGGTTGCCTTCCACGGAGGTTGGCTTGTCGCCATCGAAGCCCATCTTGCTCGATTTGAAAGTGATAGTTGGATATTTGCCGGTGTCGAAGAAGTCCTCTCCCTGGATATGGCCGTTGAACAAGGGTGATCCGGTATTGACCGATTGGGCGTCTATCGTCACCTCCACCGAGCCGGTATGCGCAGCGCGGTCCAGGGTGATGGTGCCGGTAACGGTATCGAAACGGCTGAGCTGCGTGGAATAGCCAAGATGGTTGTATTCGAAGCGCGGTTTGGTGTGGTTCTGGTCAATCACATAAGTTTCCGGCGCCGCGTAAGCGGCAGAGGACAGGGTGATCGCAGCGGCAAGCGTGATGAGTTTGTTCATGGTGTTCTCCTGATGGGTTGATGGGATGCTACTTTTTTCTTGCGGGTGTTGCCTGTACTACAAAGTGAAACTTGATCTGCACCTCATCCGCTACTGCGGCGGTGTCGGCCCATTCGCCTTCTCCCACCGCAAAAGCGAGGCGTTTGATGGCGAGCGCGCCATCAAACGCGCCGCCCGCGTCCTGCGGCTGAAAGGTGACCGGCACGGACATGTCCAGCGCCTTGCCTTTGATGCTGAGCGTGCCGTTGAGCTGGTAGCGATTACCTCCCAGCGCTTGCACGCCGGTGGAAACGAAAGTGGCAACAGGAAAAACCTTGGTATTGAACCAGAGACTGCCCTGCATCTCCTCATCGGCATCCTTCAAGCCGGTGTCTATGCTGGACAGGTCGATCCCGATATACGCCTTGGCGTTCGCCGGCTTGGCGGGGTCGAACGCCACCTGCGCCGAGAATCTCCTGAAGCGCCCTTCTCCCGCCACGCCCATCTGCTTGTAACCGAAGGTGACCGTGCTCTCGTTCGCCTGCACCTGGTTGTATTCGACAGCAAAGGCCGGGCTGGCACAGGACGCTCCCAGCAACACAAGAGGCACTATGGTTTTGAAGTTCATGGATCAACTCCTAGGCCAAACGGCCAGAACGGTAATCGTCCAGGGCCTGATGGATCTCTTCCTGCGTATTCATCACGAACGGCCCGTATTGCACGATAGGCTCGCGCAAGGGTTTGCCCGCCACCAGGATCAGGCGCGTATCACCCATCGCCAGCAGCGACAACCCATCGGCATCCGGCGTGTTGCTCAACACCGCCATGCGCTGGGTGTTCACCGGCATGCCGCCGACGTTCGCCGTCCCGCGATACACGTAGATGAAGGCGTTATGCGTGGCGGGCAGCGCGGTAGAAAAGTTGGCGCCATCGGGCACATGGATGTCCAGATACAGCGGTTCGGTGGTGTCGCGGCTCACCGCGCCCGCCACACCGTTGCTGCTGCCGGCAATGACGCGCACCTTTGCGCCCGCCGCTGTGCCATATTCAGGAATATCGCTGCTGGCGAAATCGCGATACCAAGGCGCGGCCATCTTGTTCTGCGCCGGCAGGTTCAGCCACAACTGGAAACCCTCCATCACGCCATCCTTCTGCTCGGGAATCTCGGAATGGATCACGCCTCGGCCTGCGGTCATCCATTGCACGCCGCCGCTGCCCAGCAGTCCTTCGTGTCCGGCACTGTCGCGATGGCGCATGCGACCGGACAGCATGTAGGTGATGGTCTCAAAGCCGCGATGCGGATGGTCGGGGAACCCGGCGATGTAATCGTCGGGATCGTCGCTGCCGAACGCATCCAGCATCAGGAAGGGATCGAGCCGGCGTTGCAGGTTGCCGGTCAGCACGCGCGTCAATTTCACACCTGCCCCATCAGAGGTTTCTACACCTTCGATCAACCGGTCTATGCTGCGCGATTTGATCGTGGTCTTTTCTGTGATCGCATTCATGGCATGGCTCCATTTCTTGAAAAAGCGTGTACAGCATAGGAAATCCAAAAGAATAGATAAAGCCAATCATCCGAGATAGACTATTCCACAAATGGAACAAACCAATCTTTCTGCAGATGACCTGGTGCTGTTCACCGCCATCGCCGAACAGGGCAGTCTGGTGCGCGCAGCAGAACAACTGGGGATGCCCAAAGCGACCGTCTCGCGCCGCTTGGTGAATCTGGAAACCTTGCTCGGCCAGCGCTTGATGGTGCGCACCACGCGTCGTCTTGCGCTCACCGATTTCGGTCAGGAGCTGCTGGACCATAGCCGCCGCGTAACGGAGGAGCTGGCTACAGTGCGGGACTTTGTGCACAGCCGCGACGCGCAGCCGCGCGGACGCTTGCGCGTCTCCATGCCCGGGGACTATGCGCGGCTGCATTTTTCGCGCGCCATCGCCACCTTCATCGAGGCCTATCCCGAGATACAGCTCGATATCGATCTCAGTTCGCGCCGTGTGGACCTGATCGGTGAACGCTACGACCTGGCCATCCGCATGGGGGAACTGGACAACGATGCCACGCTGGTGGCGCGCAAGATAGACGAACAGCAGTTCGGCCTGTATGCGAGCCCCATCTACCTGGCGCTGCACGCAGCGCCCAAGCATCCGGACGATCTGGCGCGCCACGCTGCCGTGCGCCTGCTGTCGGCGAACGGCAGCGCCGTGCCGTGGAAGCTGATGCGCGGCAAGGAGATCTGGGAAGGTGTGCCGCCCGGTCGGTTGACGCTGAATTCGCCGGACATGATCCAGCAGTTGTTGCTTGACGGCGCGGGCATAGGCGCATTGCCGGATATCTTTGTCACGGAGGAAATACGCCGCAAACGCCTGGTGCGGGTATTGCCCAAATGGCGCCTGCCTGCCATCCCGGCTTGGGCGGTGATGCCGATGCGGCGCTACTTGCCGTCCAAGACACGCGCCTTTTTGGAGCACCTCGACCGCTTCATGCTGAAAGGGTAGCCAGGAAACTGCGCACACTCGGATATTGCAGCCTGACTTTGAGCTCGGACTTCAATCTGGCGTTGCTCAAGCGCCGCGATTCGCACATGAATGACCACATCAAGGGCGATACCGCCAGGCGCACCTGTTCGCGCGGCAAACGCCGCGGTCGCGACAATCCGCAGACGTCCGCCACCAGATCGAAATACTCACCCATCTTCAAATCGTCATCGCCCGTCGCATGATAAATACGGTTGGACCGCGCATGATGCAACGCAGCCACGACGATGCGTGCCAAGTCATCGGCATGGATATGGTTGGTATAACTGTCCTCCCCGGCCAGGATGGTCGGCACCCCAGCACGCAATCTTTCCACGGGCAAGCGGTCACTTGCATAGATGCCCGGCACTCGCAGGATAACCGCTTGCACACCGCTGCGGCACGCCCAAGTGCGTATCTGCCTTTCGGCATCCGCCCGCAATTTCCCCCGGTCGGACTGGGGGTGCAGCGGTGCGGTCTCGTCTATCTGCTTGCCCCCGTAATCGCCATATACCCCGCTAGTGCTGATATACAACAAGCGCTGTGGCAACCTGCCTTGGGACAAGGCGGCCAGCAGATTGGCCGTGCGAATGTCGTGAGATATCCCCGGACTGCCCTTTGGGTTGGCAGGCGGCGCGAAGTACAGCATAGTATCTGCGATGGTTGCGATTCTATGCAGACTGCTGCGGCTATCCAGATCGCCAATGATGGGTCGGACACCCAAAGCCCTCAGCCGCTCGCCATATGCCGGATTCCTGACCAGCGCATAAAGATGGAATCGGCCCCGCAACAGCGGGATGATGCGCATGGCGATATCGCCACAGCCGATGATGAGCACCCGCCTCATTGCGCCAACTCTCCGCCAAATTTCTTCAACACGGCAAGCATCGCTGCCGCCTTGTCCAGGGTTTCCTGATACTCCTGATCACAGCGCGAATCCGCCACCAGCCCGCCACCAGCCCAGCAGCGTATCGTGCCCTTGCGCCTTTCCATTTCATTGCCCTCGTAGTGGTATACCAAAGTGCGGATGGCGATGCTGGTGTCCATATTGCCATCGAATCCCACATAACCGATGGCGCCGCAATATATTCCGCGCCGGTGCGGTTCAAGCTGGGCAATAATCTCCATGGCGCGTTTCTTCGGCGCACCCGTGATTGAGCCGCCGGGAAAACAATCGTGCAATACATCGAGCGCGTCATGCCTGGCCGCCAGTTGCCCTTCCACCGCGCTGACCAGATGATGCACATGGCTGTAGCTTTCCACGGCGAACAATTGCGGCACCCGCACCGAGCCGGGGATGCAGCTTCTGCCCAGATCGTTGCGCAACAGATCGACGATCATCAGATTCTCGGCCCTGTCCTTGGGGTGATGACGCAAATCTTCCGCCAACCGCCTGTCCGTCTCTGCATCATTGCTGCGCGGGCGGGTTCCCTTGATGGGCCGGGTTTCCACGTGTCCGCGCTGTACGCGGATAAAGCGCTCCGGGGACGCACTGAGGACCTGCATGTGCGGCAAATCGAGGAATGCGGAATAGGGTGCCGGGCTGGTTTTCCTGAGTTCCAGGTAAGCTGCAAAGGCATCGCCGCTGGCCTGTGCCTGATATTGCCGCGACAGATTCACCTGATAGCAATCACCTTCCAGCAGATATTGCTGCACTTTGCCGAAGACCTCACGATATGCCGGATATGCCAGATTGGCGGCAATGCTTCCCCCAACCCGGAATGCCTGCGGATGCTCAGTCTGGGTAGCGCATGATTGCAGCCGCTGCAGAATCTGCGGCAGCATGCGCGCGGTCTCTGCATATCTTTGCCAAGAAACCAGATGCGCGGTGCCTGCCTGATGATCCACCACGACAGCCCAATCGTAGATGCCCAGCATCATCTGCGGCCATTGCGCCCGGCCCACCTTCATCGAAGAAGGTGCGGATGCAGACAGACACCCCAAGTCATAAGACCAGAAACCCAGCCCCCCTCCCGCGAACGGTATGCCAGTAGGTGCAACTGGATTCCCTAGCATCCTGCGCACCAGGCGGAACGGCTCTTCTTGGGATAGCCTGCTGCCGGAAACGGCCCTTATTTCGGTTTGCCCTGCCTGCGTTTGCAAGGTCGCCAGAGGTGCTGCGACAAGGATGTCATAGCGCCCCATCCCGCCGCTATCTAGCCAAGCCGCCCACGGCAGGCTGCGGATCGCAGTGAAATATGGCGTAACGTCGGGCAGATAGGGGAGCGGCGAGCTAAAAAACATCGATGATAGAATCGGCCATCAAAAGGAGTTCACCATGACAACTATCGTCGCAGTCAGAAAAAACGGCTTTGCCGCCATCGCGGCAGACACTTTGACCACCTTTGGTAACACACGCTTGCACGCGGAACGTGACGCTTCGCACGACAAGATTTTGCACATCGGCGAGAACTACATCGGTGTGTGCGGGAGTGCCGCGCACCATCTCGTGCTGACCAACTTGCTTTCAAAAATGCCGGACTTGCAGCTTAACAGCAAGGCAGAGATTTTTGAAACATTCCGCAAGTTGCATCCCGTATTGAAAGAGGAGTGCTTCCTGAATCCCAAAGAGGATGATGAAGACCCTTACGAATCGAGTCAGATCACCGCGCTTATCGCCAACGCCCAAGGAATCTTTGCCATCTATTCCATGCGCGAGGTGTTTGAATATACCCAATTCTGGGCCATAGGCTCAGGACACGAATTCGCGCTGGGCGCGATGCATCAAGCCTATGCGCGCTGCGAAGATGCAGCGGAGATTGCCCGTGCGGGAGTCGATACCGGAATCGCGTTCGACAAGAACAGTGACTCTCCTATCACCCTCTATACCGCGAAACTGGGCTGACAATCAACCGCACACGGCACATTCAGCCAGCAACCAGCCGCAAGAGCCAAAGCTCAAGCAGAACCTGAGCTTACTCTCGGGGACGCGGCATCTTAAAAACTCTCTACGCACTCCCGCACGCAGAGGCAACACCACCCGAGTCTGGACTCGTCATCCCGCAACCGTGAAATCAGCCCCACCCCGTGCTATCCGAACGGGGCTGCCTTCACAGCCCTTCACCACCCTTAGTTCGGCTTACTGATGCCGGGTGTGGGAAAAGGCCAGGTCGCAGCTGGACGCACAGGGGCCGGAGCAGACGGAGCCGGAGAAGCTGCTACAACCGCCGGTTTCGCCGCCACCTTCTTGGCTGCGGGTTTCTTTGCTGCAACCTTTTTCGCTGCCGGCTTCTTGGCTGCTACTTTTTTGGCTGCGGGTTTCTTTGCTGCAACCTTTTTCGCTGCCGGCTTCTTGGCTGCTA
>JBBIIN010000007.1:38738-52114 GCA_037446515.1 Gallionellaceae bacterium | reverse complement strand
CCGGCAGCGCGGCAGGCAAGGACAATCACTGGAAATATCATTGCCCGGCGGTGGCCGTCTCCAATTCCAATCTGCTGATGGTGAAAAAACTGGCCGGCGCCTGTGTCGGGGTGGGCTGCGTGCCCACCCCGGTCACGGCTGGCGTGGTGCCTTCGGCGGCCAATCTCAAGCTGCGCTATACCGTGCAATACATCAACACCGGCAGCGCGGCGCAGACCAATGTGGTGCTGAAGGATACCTTCCCCACGGGGGCGGCCTATGTGGCCGGTTCCTATGTGCAATTGAGCGGCGCGGCCATAGGCGCGCCCACCGCTTCGGCCACCGTGCCGGTGGTGCTGACTTTCCCGACCATTGCCAGCCTGGCGCCGGGTACCGGCGGGGTGGTGCAATATGATGTGAACTATGCCGCCGCACCGGCCAACAATGCCGCGCTCATCAACACGGCTGCGCTCACCAGCACCCAGGTGCCGGGCGGCGTAACCTCCAAGTCCATCGCCACCGCCAGCACCAAGGCCAACCTGTGGATCAGCAAGGCGACCACTACACCCAGCGTAACGCCGGGCGGCACGGCGTCTTACACCATCACCATCCCCAACAATGGCGGCGGGAATGCGACTGCCGTGGTGGTCAACGAATTCCTGCCCACGGCGGGTGTTTCCACCCTGGCGGCGGATCGTTTCTCCTATGTGCCCGGAAGCGTGGCGGCTTCCGTGGTGACTTCTGCCGGCGTGGCGACTGCGGTCGCGCCCGCTGTGGCCATAACGCCTCCAGCCGCCGCCACGGCGCGCGAGCAGGTTACCTTCACCCTGCCTGCGGCCACGGCCATCCCGATGGGGGGTAAGCTGGTGCTCAGTTTCAATGCTGCGGTGGGAGCGAATGTGCCTGCCAGCGCCGCACCCTACACCAACAATGCCAATGTGAGCTATGCGGGCGGCGCGACGGCCAGCAGCCTGTCGGAAACCATAGGCACGGCGCCGGTGACGGTGACTGCGCCGATGACGCTGACCCTGGCAGTGGATTGTGTCTATGCGGGGGCGACCTGCGTGCCTTACACCAACGGCACCATCGCGCCGGGCAGCAAGATCCGCTACCGCGCCAGCTACAAGAACATCAGCGCGGCAACACTGAACAATGTGGTGGTGACCGACACCCTGCCCGCGAACACCACGTTTGTGGCGGGCACGGGTATCCGCGACGGTGCGGCGGTAACGCCGACGGTGGCCGGGCAGGCGCTGACCTTCCCCAACACCACCCTGGCGCCGAACCAGACCGGCTACGTAACGTTCGATGTGCAACTGGGCGCGGCCATCACCAGCGGCACGGACATCGTGAACACCGCCAAGATCACGGCGGCGACTTTTGCCGCAGGCGTGACGGCCAGCGTGACGACCTCGGTGCGCGACCAGGCCAACCTGGTGATCACCAAGTCGGTGGCGCCTGCCTCCATCCAGCCGGGCGGCTCGGTTACCTACACGGTTACCGTAACCAACACCGGCAATGCGCCCGCCAGCGGCATCGTGCTGTATGACCTGTTGCCGTTCACGGGAACGGTGGCGGATGCGACGGCCCGTTTCAGCTACGGCGCTGCCGGGACATTCACGCTGACCAATACTTCCGGCACCAGCACGTTGACCAATGTCGCCCCTGCGCTGTCGGTGCCGCCCACCTTTACCGGCTATACCGTGCAGACCAACCGGCAGGAGGTCAAATGGACATTCGCCGCTGCGCAACTGTTGGGCAAGGGGGACAGTTTCACGCTGACCTATACCGCAGCGGCGGGCGTCAACATGCCCGGCAGCACTACGCCATATACCAGCGACTTGCAGGCCCAATATGTCTCGGCGACCAATACCATGTATGCCAGTGCGGCGAGTGTCGCGCCGGTAACCATCGGCGGTCTGGATCATATTCAGATCGTGCATGACGGCATGGCCGGGGTGTGTACCGCCGATGTGGTAACCGTGCAGGCGTGCGCCAACGCCAGTTGCAGCACGCTTTACACCGGCAGCGTGTCGGTCACGCTGGCGCCCGCCACGGGCTGGGGCGCGAACCCGGTGGTGATCGGCGCCAGCGGCACGGCCACGGCGACCTATACGCATGGCAATCCGGGCACGGTGCGTTATGCGGTCAGCGCGCAGTCGGTCGCTTCGCTCAATCCTTTCGTGTGCGACAACAATACCAATGCGGTTGCGCCGAACAACACCACCGAATGTGACGGGCAATTCTCCAATTTCGAATTCGTGGTGAGTTCCACCGATCCGCTCGGGCTGGTGGCGGTGGCTGGCCGCCCGCACAGGATGAAGCTGGAGGTGTTCCGCCGTCAGGGGACGCAGTGCGGCATCGCTGCCAATTACCAAGGCAACAAGACCCTGTTCGCGGCCTATGCTGATGCTTCCGGGATCACCGCGCCCTCCGCGCCGCTGCCGCCGCAGATTTCCGTGTCAGCAAATTGTGCGGGTGCCGTGCCGGCGGGCGGCTTGCCAACTGCCATGCCTGCGGCAAGCAATGTCACTTTGAATTTCACCAATGGCGTGGTGGATCCGTTCTATCTGTGCAGCAGCGACATCGGCAAACTGTCGCTGGAGTTCCGCGACAATGCACCCACGGTGCTGACCGCCACGACGCCGACCTTGCTGGTACGGCCATTCACGCTCTATACCGCAGTGGCGGGCAACCCCGGCGCGAACACGCCGGCTGGTGCGGTACTGACCACGGCGGGGAGCAATTTCGCGGCGAGCGTTGCCGGCATCCTGTGGCAAGCGGCGGATGACGTGAACAATGTGGGCGTGCCGGATGCAGGCGCCAACCTGGCAGACAACGGCGTAACACCGCACTACGCCTGGCTCACCCAGTTGTCGGCGGATACCGCCGTGGGCACTTATACCGGTACGACCGTGGTGCAGCCTGCCGGCACGACCGCGCTGACACAGGCCGGCTTTGCCAATGGCGCATCGTCCACGACTTTGCAATACGACGAGGTGGGCAGCTTCACGCTGAATGCGGCAGCCAGCAATTACCTCAATGCGGGCATCAATCTGAGCGGCTCGGCGGGCGTGGTGGGGCGCTTCAAGCCGCATTATTTCGATACCGCCTCGACCGGCACTCTGGGATGTGCTTCGCCAACCCCGTTCGCCTCCTGTCCTGCCGGCAACATGGTGTACTCCGGCCAGCCCTATGCCGGCGCGACGGTGACGGCGAAGAACGCTAAGGGAGCGGTCACCGTCAACTATCAGGGGGCTTATGCAAAGTCGGTTACCCTCAGCGCGGTGGACGCTTCGGGTGGTGCGGCCCTGGCCACGGGCACCTTGGCGGCGAACAATGGCACGACACCTCCCTCGGTGGCGCCTGCTTTGTTCAGCAACGGTGTTGCGCTGCTAACTTCTACTGCTGCCACTACGCCCAAATTCACCCTGGCAAGTCCGACGCCGCTGGATGTGTATCTGCGCGCCAATGACGGCGAGACGGTTTCCGGTGGCGCGGGTTCGGTGGAGGGCGGCTTGAAGGTGGTGGCGGGCCGCATCAAGCTGGCCAATGCCTACGGTGCGGAAACGCTGGCGTTGCCGATGATGGCGACCACCCAGTTCTGGTCGGGCGCCGCATGGGTAACATCGCTGACCGACAGCATCACTTCCTTTAATAGCGGCAGCAACCTCGTTGTGAGCAATCTGCAGGGGGCGCTGACTGGGGTGAGCGCGCTGAATCCGGGCGTGGTCAATGCCAGCGCGGGCGTGATGACTTTCAGGCTGGCCAAGCCCGGAGTGACCGGCAGTGCCGACATCAACATCAATTCCCCCGCATACTTGACCAGTGTTCCTGGGCGCGCGACCTTTGGCGTGTACAAGGGGAACAACGAATTGATTTATTTGCGTGAGGCTTACTAAAGTGAGAAAACATTATGCCGTTAAGGGACTTTTGAGGCGATGCTTGTGCCCCGGCAGAGATGGCTTGGTATTTAAAAATCCCCTTGACAGCAAAGGGTTAGTAAATTAAGTTCGCGCCAATTATGAGAATGCCGTCATTTCTTTCCTTGTTCGGACGCGGCAGCCGGGACTCAGGCTGGGTTTCGGTATGTGTGGGTGATCACGGTGTGTACGTCGCGCAGGCGAGGCAGACGGCTGGGCGTCCGCAGGTGATGCGCTGTTCTTTTCATCCCGTACAGGAAGTGACTGCGGCGGCGCTGGAAAAAATCCGCAAGGATACCCAGATCGAAGACGGTCGTTACACCACGCTGCTGGCGGCGAATGAATACCAGATGATGATGGTGGAGGCGCCCAGCGTGCCGGTGGACGAGTTGAAAACAGCGATACGCTGGAAGATCAAGGACTCGCTGAACTACCATGTGGATGACGCCACCATCGATGTGTTGCAGATACCTGCGGGGAAATATGGCAGTGAACGGCCCCAATCGCTGTATGCCGTGGCCGCGTCGAACGAGACCATACGCAAACGCATTGCCCTGTTCGAGCGTGCCAAGTTCAATCTGAATGTGATCGACATCGCCGAAATGGCACAACGCAACATCGCTGCGCTGTATGAAACCGAGGGCAAGGGAGTGGCGCTGCTGGTGTTCGATGACGAGGGCGGCCTGTTGACGATCTCCAGCGATGGCGAACTCTTCCTGGCCCGCCGCATCGAGATTTCGCTGGGGCAACTGCAGGATGCGGATGAAGGCGCGCGCCAGCAATATCTGGATCGGGTGGAACTGGAGGTGCAGCGCTCCCTCGATTATTTCGACCGCCAGTTCCACCACATCACGGTCGGGCGATTGCTGGTGTCCGCGCCGGCAGATGCGGGGGTGGTGCAGTTGCTCGCGGCCAATCTGGATTTGCCCGTGGAGGCACTGGATTTGGCGCAGGTGATGGATATCGGCGCAGTGCCGGAGCTGGCCGAGAGTGAATATGCCTGCTATGCCCTGCATGCGCTGGGTGCGGCGCTGCGCCAGGAGAAGAAGGCGCTATGAGCCAGCAGATCAACCTGTTCAATCCGGTCTTCCTCAAGCAAAAGAAATACTTCTCCGTGACGACCATGCTGCAGGCCTTGGGGCTCATCGTGCTGGGTGCGATCGTTTTCTACGGCTATGCCTGGTACCAGGTGCAATTGCTGGCCAAGCAGACCAAGGAGATTACCGCGCGCTACGACGCGGAGCAAAAACGCCTGGCGGTGTATGCGGGCGAATTTTCTCCGCAGCGGGCCAACCAGGCGCTGATGGAAGAGTTGAACACCCTGGAGGCGCAAGCCGCTGCGCAAAGTGCTTTGCTGAATACCTTGAAAAGTGGCGCCATCGGCAATACGCAGGGGTACTCCGAGTATTTGCGCGCCTTTGCTCGGCAGTCCGTGAATGGCTTGTGGCTTACGGGGTTCAATATCGGCGGTGACGGGGCACAAATGAGTTTGCAGGGGGCGATGACCCGTCCCGAATTGCTGCCAGCCTATATACAGCGCATGAACCGTGAAGCCGTGATGAAGGGCAAGGCGTTCTCGATGCTGCAGGTGAAAGAACCCAAGGCTGACGAGCGCGGGCGTGTTCCGGGCTACGTTGAATTCAGCCTGCAATCGAACGAAACGGATGTGGGGGGCAAGCGATGAAAGAGCGCTTGATGGCGCTGGTTGCCAAAGTGGACGGCATGTCCTTGCGCGAGCGCACGCTGATTTTTGCGGCGGCGGCCTTTGCGCTGGTGTCTCTGCTGGACACCTTCTTCCTCGACCCTTTGCTGGCGCAGCAGCGGCGGCTGTCTTCCGCAGTGGTGCAGCAGCAGGAAAAAATGAAGGAGACGCAGGCGCAGTTGGGCGCGTTGCTGGAAGCCAAGAAGGCGGACCAGAATGCGCCGCAGCGCGAACGCATCCGCCAGTTGCGCGAGCAGATCATGCAAGGGGATGCCTACCTGAAGGACACCCGCGACAAGCTGGTGCCGCCGGAGAAGATGGCGGACCTGCTTGGGCAGGTGTTGGACAGAAACGGCAAGCTGCGGCTGGTCGCGCTGCACACCTTGCCCGCTTCCCTGTTCATTGAGCCGGATGCGGAAGTCGCAGCCAAAATGGCCGGGCAGGAACGGCAGATCTATAAACATGGCGTCGAGATCACCGTGCGCGGCAATTATGCCGATCTGGTGCAATATCTGACCGCCTTGGAGCGGCTGCCCACGCAAATGTTCTGGGGCATGGCGAAAATGAATGTGGTGGGCTATCCCGATGCGGAACTGACCTTGGTGCTCTATACCCTGAGTTTGGACAAGACATGGTTGCAAGTATGAAATCTCTGCTGGGTAATATGGCCATCGCTGCGGGCTGCCTGTTGTGCATGACGGCGCTGGCGGAACCTTTGGCCGACCCTACCCGGCCGGCCATCGAGCTGGTGCCAGGCTTGGGAGCCGCAGCAACCGGGGAATCGGCGCAACCGGCCAGAACAGCGAAGCAGGGGTTGCAGTCGGTGATCCTGTCCCCGCAGCGGGAAGCCGCCATCATCGATGGTGTCGAGGTGGAACGCGGCAGGAAGTATGGCGATGCCGTGCTGACTGTGGTGAATGAGACCTGTGTCGTGCTGATGGGGCCGGAAGGACGGCAGGTGTTGCACATGTTTCCCGATGTAAGCATGAGCAAGGATGAGCAGGCGTGCATCAAGCGCACAACGATGCAGCCCATCGTTCCCGCAGCCCAGAGTGCCGGGCAGGTCGCGCAAGAAGCGGCTGTACGAAGTGTGAAAAAAGCAAAAAGCAGGAAAAAGGCGAAAACAAAACCAGTGCCTGTAACCTGTGTTGCCGAAGAAAAAAAGGATGGGAGTAAACAATGAAACATTTATTCTTTTTGCTGGCGCTCCTGCTGCTGTCCGGTTGCGCAAGTGATGGGTCACAGCGCGCCGTAAAAGCGCAGATCAACTCCGAGCTTGAGGTGGCGGCCAGGGAATCCACCCAGCCGAGCAAACAAGAAGAAGTGGACAATGCCTTGCTGCCTCCGCTCGCCGCGCCTGCGCCCAAGGCCGAGAATATTTCCACCGAAGCCAAGTTCGATCTGGTGGTCAGCAACACGCCTGCGCAACAGGTGTTCATGGCGATCGTTTCGGGCACCCGTTACAGCATGCTGCTGCACCCCGATGTCGGCGGCAGCATTTCGCTCAACCTGAAAGATGTGACCGTGTTCGATGCGCTGGAAGCCATACGCGAGATGTACGGCTACGAATACAAAATGGACGGAACGCGCATCTATATCCAGCCGCTCAGCCTGCAAACGCGCATTTTCCAGGTGAATTACCTGACCGGGCAGCGCGAAGGAAAATCCAACTTGCGCGTGACCTCGGGTTCTGTATCGGACAATTCTGCGGGCGCCATGCCCGGCGCGCCAGGCATGCCGGCCACCGTTACGTCCGGCGCGGTTTCGCGTGGCTTGGACAGCAGCAAGGTCAGCATGAGCAGCAATACCGACTTCTGGGATGAACTGGGCAAGTCCTTGCGCGCCATCGTGGGCGAGGAGAAGGGACGCAGCGTGGTCATCAGCCCGATGTCCGGCGTCATCGTGGTGCGCGCCATGCCGGATGAGCTGCGCAGCGTGGCGGCCTATTTGAAGGCATCGCAGATATCCATCGAGCGCCAGGTCATCCTCGAAGCCAAGATCGTCGAAGTGCAGTTGAACGAATCTTTCCAGTCCGGGGTGAATTGGGCGGTGTTCCAGAATCACCCGAACAGCTTGCTCGCGGCGGGCCAAGTGGGAACCAACGGGACGCTGCTGCCGGCAGTCAAGGGCGTTGGCGCTGCGGACGCAACCGGCGCGGCACTGGCGAGCAATATACTGACCGCCACGCCCGGTTCCGGCATGGCGTCGAATGCCGCAGCTGCGGCAGGCTCCTTGTTCGGCCTGGCATTTCAGACCAGCAATTTTGCGGCCTTGCTGAACTTCTTGGAAACGCAGGGGGATGTGCATGTGCTGTCCAGCCCGCGCATCGCCACGCTGAACAACCAGAAAGCGGTGCTCAAGGTCGGCACGGATGAATTCTTCGTGACCAATGTGTCCACCACCACCACCACCGGGACGGCGACCACCAGCACGCCCAGCGTGACGTTGCAGCCGTTCTTTTCCGGCATCGCGCTGGATGTGACGCCGCGCATCGACGAAAACGACGAGA
This sequence comes from Gallionellaceae bacterium, assembly GCA_037446515.1. Classification (GTDB taxonomy): domain Bacteria; phylum Pseudomonadota; class Gammaproteobacteria; order Burkholderiales; family Gallionellaceae; genus Sideroxyarcus. The sequence goes on along the minus strand of JBBIIN010000007.1, from coordinate 44,001 downwards.
TCATCCTGCACGTGCATCCCTCCGTCAGTCTGGTGAGCACCGTCAACAAGACGGTCAACGTCGGCGGCGTGGGCGGCACGCTCAATCTGCCGCTGGCTTCCAGTTCGGTCTCCGAGACCGACAGCATCGTGCGTGCGCGCGGCGGGCAGATCGTGGCCATCGGCGGCCTGATGCGGCAAGCCACTTTTGATGACCAGTCCGGTTTGCCGGGCTTGCCCAAGTCGGTGTTCGGGCAGACCAGCAAGCGCACGGAGAAGCGCGAACTGGTGATCCTGATCAAGCCCACCGTGGTGAACAGCGACAAGGACTGGTCTGACGACATCACGCGCAGCCGCGACCGCGTTGGCAGCATGACGCGCTAGCATGTACCTGCGGCATTTCGGGTTGCGTGAAGCGCCCTTCTCGCTGACCCCGGACACCAGCTTTTTCTTCGCCTGTTCCAACTACCAGGAGGGTTTGAACACCCTGCTGGTGGCGGCGCGCAATGGCGAAGGTTTCATCAAGATCACCGGCGAGGTCGGCAATGGCAAGACCTTGTTGTGCCGCAAATTCATTACCACGCTGAACCAGGGACGCCAGGCGACGACGCTGATCGGCACACAGGACGAGGCGGTGGAAGGAGGCGGCAGAGGTGTCCATTTCGTGACTGCCTATTTGCCCAATCCCTATCTGGAGCCGCGCAGCCTGTTGCTGGCGCTGGCCGACGAATTCCGCGTCAAACTGGAGAACGATGTTGACCAGCATCAGTTACTGAAGGAACTGACGCGCGCCCTGCTCAATTTTGCCCGCGACGGCAAGCGCGTGCTGGTCTGCCTTGACGAGGCGCAGGCCATGCCGCTGGAAAGCCTGGAGGTGCTGCGCCTGCTGACCAATCTGGAAACGGAGAAGCGCAAGCTGTTGCAGGTGGTCCTGTTCGGGCAGCCGGAACTGAACGAACTGCTGCGGCATCATTCAGTGCGCCAGTTGCGCCAGCGCATCAGTTTCCAGTATGAGTTGAAGGGCTTGCAGCGCAATGAACTGGAGCGCTATCTGCGCCACCGTCTCACGGTGGCAGGCTACGCAGGGGATACCTTGTTCACCTCCCATGCGGTCGGCAAGCTCCATCGGATTACGGAAGGCACGCCGCGGCTGGTCAACATCGTGGCTCACAAGGCCATGATGCTGGCTTTTGCCGAAGGTCGCCAGCAGGTGGCGGGGAAACATGTCGCCGCCGCCGCCGCCGATACGCCCGAGGTGAGACGCGACTGGCTGCCCTGGGCGATCTTTGCCGGGGTGGCGGCCATGTCGGCGCTGCTTGCCTTGTGGGCCTACCTGTAATGAGCCTGATCAATCAAATCCTGAACAGCCTTGAAAAGCGGGGTGTGCATACAGCACCCGACCGCACGCTGATCCGGGCTGTGCCGCAGCAGGTGGGGTACCGGCGGCTGGCGGCCAAGAGATTGGCTATGCTGGCGGCGCTCGTTGTGGTGGGTGCATTGTTGTGGTTGCTGCTTGGCCGCGAGTATCAGAGCCAGATTCAAACATCGTCCGCGCCCGTTTCTGCGGTGGTGGCCGTTTCGGCGGCGCCTGGGATGGCAGCGGAGGAACGGGATATGCCCGCTTCAAAACTGAGCCTTGAATTATCTTTTCTTCCGCCTGAGCCACCAGAGAAAAAGCCCGCATCCACAGCGCGGCGTGTCACAAAACCTGCCGTGGCTGCTGCCGCACAGGTGGAGCCTGCCCGTGGGTACAAACCAACGGCAGAGGTGGTGACGACCCAACAAGCAGGTCAGGCGCTGCCGATGAAGCAGGTCAGCCGCACTCAGCAGGCCGACTCTGAATACCGCAAAGCCCTGCTGTTGCAGCGGCAAGGGCACACGGCGGAAGCGCTGGCGGGCTATGAGGCGGCACTCAAACTGCAAGCGCAGCACGACACCGCGAGGATGGCGCTGGCGGCCTTGCTGGCCGAAAGCAAGCGCGGCGCGGATGCGGAGCGCGTGCTGCTGGAAGGACTCAAACTCCAGCCCGCACACAGCGGCTTCAGCATGGCGCTGGCGCGTGTCCAGGTCGAACAGGGTGATGCGGGCAAGGCTTTGCACACCTTGGAGCAGAACCTGCCGCAGGCCAGTGGCAAGGCTGATTACTACGCCTTCTATGCGGCCCTGTTGCAGCGCGAAGGCCGACATAAGGATGCGGCGGCGCATTACCGCACGGCCATACAACTGTCACCCAACAATGGCGTGTGGCTGATGGGATACGGCATCTCGCTGCAGGAGTTGCAGCGTGTCGATGAAGCCAAGGAGGCATACCGCCGCGCGCTGGCCAGTCAAACCTTGAGCCCGGAGCTGGCCGCCTTCGTACAGCAGAAGCTGGCCGGGTTCTAGTTATTCCTCATGTGGCAGCGTGCGCGCCACCACCCAGGCGCTGACCTCGCTGGCGCCTGCCAGCTTCAAGGTGTGCGCCAACTCCCCGATGGATGCGCCCGTGGTCATTACGTCGTCCACGATGGCGATGTGCTTGCCCTGTATCACATCCGTGGAGGAGACAGAGAAAGCGTGCCGCATGTTCTTGTCCCGCTCCTTGCGCGGCAATGAGGATTGCGGCGGTGTATCGCGCACGCGCTGGCAGGCACCCGTCAACAGTGGAACCCCCAACCGTTGCGCTAGGCGGGCGGCGAGCAGTTGCGACTGGTTGAAGCCGCGCTCGCGCAGGCGCTGTGGATGCAGGGGCAGCGCCAGGATGCGCCCCGGCAGCAGGCTGACTTGTTCAGCCACGGCATCGGCCAGGAAATTCACCAGGATCAACTGCTCCCTGAACTTAAGCGCCTTGATCAGGCGATCCACCGGAAAGCTGTAACTGAAGGGAGCCACCGTATGATCGAAGTGCGGCGGCTCTTTCAGGCATTGTCCGCAAACTTCGCCGACCGCTGTCGGCAGGGCGCAAACGGGGCAGTGCGGCGCGGTCAGGTGCGGCAGCCCAGCCTCGCATGCCGCGCAACACAGCCCGTCGTGGCTCAATGCGCCGCACAGCAGGCAGGGCTGCGCCGGCCATAAGCGCGCAAACTTTGTGCCGATGTTCAACAGGCGGTGCGATAAAATGGACAAACTCTTCAGTTCCTGTGTAGATCGCTGGATCGTAGAGATGCGTTGATTATTTTACCGGTTAAACACCATGCAGACCCAAACCATAGCAGTCGTCCGTCCAGTCAAACCCAAGACCCTCCCGCAACGCTGGAGCGTCGAGGCCATCGAAGCCTTGCTCGCGCTGCCGTTTGCCGACCTGATGTTCCGCGCGCAGCAGATGCACCGCGAGCACTTCGATCCGAACGTCGTGCAACTTTCCACTTTGCTTTCCATCAAGACCGGCGGCTGTTCCGAGGATTGCGGTTACTGCCCGCAGTCTGCCTTCCATAATGCCGGGGTCGAGAACCGCAAGATGCTGGCGGTGGAAGAAGTCATCAAGGCCGCCAAGGCGGCGCAAGCGGCGGGCGCGGATCGTTTTTGCATGGGCGCGGCGTGGCGCGAACCCTCGGCAGAGGATATGGCCGCCGTGATCGAGATGGTGAAGGAGGTGAAGGCGCTGGGCATGGAGACCTGCGCCACACTGGGTATGCTCAACGACGCGCAGACCGAGCAATTGCGCGAGGCCGGTCTCGACTACTACAACCACAATCTTGACACTTCGCCGGATTTCTATGGTGACATCATCAGTACGCGCGATTATCAGGACAGGCTGGACACGCTGGAGCGTGTGCGCAAAGCCGGCATGCACGTGTGCAGCGGCGGTATCATCGGCATGGGTGAATCACTCACGCAGCGCGCCGGACTCATCGCGCAACTGGCCAACATGGAACCCTATCCAGAAAGCGTGCCCATCAACAATCTGGTCAAGGTAGAGGGCACGCCGCTGGCCGGGCAGCAGGACATCGACCCGCTCGACTTCGTGCGCATGATCGCTGTGGCGCGTATCACCATGCCGACCGCGCGCGTGCGCCTGTCCGCCGGACGGCAGCAGATGAGCGAGGCCGTGCAGGCGCTCTGCTTCCTGGCGGGCGCGAACTCCATCTTCTACGGTGACCAGTTGCTGACCACCGGCAATCCCGAAGTGGAGCGCGACCGCGCGCTGATGGACAAGCTGGGTATGTATCCCTTCGCCGAGCAGCACGGATGACCTTTGCGTTACTGCGACAAGCGCTGGACGAGCGTGCCGCGCAGGGCCTGCTGCGCCAGCGTCGCACCGTGTCCACACCGCAATCGCCGCACATCGTCGTCGAAGGCAAATCCTATCTCGCATTCTGCAGCAACGATTACCTCGGTCTCGCCAACCATCCGCAACTGATAAACGCGCTGCAACAGGGCGCTGCGCAATGGGGCGTGGGCGCGGGCGCGGCGCATCTGGTGAGCGGGCATTTCGCGCCGCATCATCAACTGGAAGAAGCGCTCGCCGCCTTTGTCGGCAAGCCTGCTGCACTATTGTTTTCCACCGGTTTCATGGCCAACCTCGGTGTGGTGCAGGCGTTGGCGGGCAAGGGCGACACCGTGTTTGCCGACAAGCTCAACCATGCCTCGCTCAACGATGCCATGCTGCTGTCGCGCGCGGAGGTGCAGCGCTATCGGCATGGCGACATGGCGCAGCTCGAACAACTGCTGGTGCAGCCTACGAAAGGCAGGAAACTGGTTATCACCGATGCCGTGTTCAGCATGGACGGCGACATCGCGCCCTTGCCGGAGCTGCTGGCGTTGTGCGAACGATACGATGCCTGGCTGCTGGTGGACGATGCGCACGGCTTCGGCGTGCTGGGCGAGCGGGGTAGGGGCAGTCTGTCTCATTTTGGCTTGGCTTCCCCTCGTATCATTTTGATGGGCACGCTGGGCAAGGCGGCAGGTGTCTCCGGTGCTTTTGTCGCGGCAGAACAAGTCGTCATCGACACACTCGTCAATCAGGCGCGCAGCTACGTCTATACCACCGCCTCGCCGCCCGCACTGGCGGTGGCGCTGTTGCAGAGTTTGCAGCTCATCGCGCAGGGCGATGCATTGCGCGTCCACCTGCTTCGCCTCATCGAAAAATTGCGCGCGGGTTTGAGCGGCCTGCCGTGGGCGCTGATGCCGTCAAGTACGGCCATCCAGCCCTTGCTGGTGGGCGACAACCTCAAGGCGCTGGAACTCGGCAATTGCTTGCGCGAGCGCGGCATCTGGGTCGCCGCCATCCGTCCGCCCACCGTACCGCAGGGCACCGCGCGCCTGCGCATCACCCTGTCTGCTGCACATACGGAGGCGGATGTGGA
>JBBIIN010000007.1:0-38638 GCA_037446515.1 Gallionellaceae bacterium | reverse complement strand
GCACCGCGCGCCTGCGCATCACCCTGTCTGCTGCACATACGGAGGCGGATGTGGATCAGCTCATCGGAGCGCTGCATGGGCTTGCACAGGAATCATGAATCCGCGCAGCGACGTTCGGCCCCTCTCCCACCGGGGGAGGGTTCGGGCGGGGGAATGTGCGATGCACATTGAAGTGATGGGGCGGGGTGAGCCTCTCGTCATGCTGCATGGCTGGGGCATGCACGGCGGAATTTGGGGTGAGGCGGCGGTGAGGCTGGCCGAGCACTTCAAGGTGTATGTCGTCGATTTGCCGGGACATGGCGCGAGCAAGCTGGCGGGTGAATTCACGCTGGATGCGCTGGCGGATGAACTGTCGTCCCGCTGCGCATATCCGGTGAACGTGCTCGGCTGGTCGCTTGGTGGCATCATCGCGCAGCATTGGGCGGCGCGTAAGCCCGCGCAAATAAAACGCCTGGTGCTGGTGGCCAGCACCCCCTGTTTCGCCGAGCGCGAGGACTGGCTGTTCGGCATGCCGCAGGCAACGCTGGGACAGTTCGCCGCCGAACTGGAAGGCAACTTCGCCGCTACTTTGCGCCGCTTTCTCGCCTTGCAGTTGCGCGGCAGCGACAACGAGCGCGAATTGCTGGCCGTGCTGCGCGAGCGCCTGTTCAGCCGGGGCGAGCCGGACATGGCAGCCTTGCGCGGTGGATTGCAGATTCTGCGTGATGCCGACCTGCGCGCTACGCTGCCGCAAATACGCCAGCCCGTATTGGGCATCGCAGGCGAACGCGACAAGCTGACTCCGCCAGAGGCGTCTTATTATCTGGCGCAGGCACTGCCGGATGCGCGGGTGGTGGAGATCGAAGGCGCGGCGCATGCGCCGTTCCTGTCGCACCCGCAAACCTTTATCGAGGAAACCAGGAAGTTTCTTGCATGAACGAATTCGAGATCGACAAACGGGAAGTGAGACGGGCCTTCAGCAAGGCCGCCGCCCATTACGATGCCTCTGCCGTGTTGCAGCGCGAGGTGTGCATGCGCATGCTGGAGAAACTGGACGTCATCAGGATCAGACCGCAACGCCTGCTGGACGTGGGCAGCGGCACTGGCTGGGGCACGCGCCAACTCGGCGAGCGCTACCAGGATGCCGACATCGTCGCGCTCGACATCGCGCTGGGTATGTTGCAGGCGGCGCGCGGCACGTCGAGCTGGTGGCAGAAGCTGTTCGCTTCCAGCAAGCACCGCTTCCTGTGTGCCGATGTGGAAGCCTTGCCGCTGGCGTCGCAAAGCGTGGACATGGTGTGGTCCAACCTCGCCGTGCAATGGTGCAACGACCTGCCCGCCAGCTTTGTCGAGCTGCACCGCGTCATTCGCAACGAAGGCCTCGTCATGTTCTCCACCTTCGGCCCGGACACGCTGAAGGAACTGCGCATCGCCTTCCACGGCGTGGACGGCTACAACCACGTCAACCGCTTCGCCGACATGCACGACATCGGCGACATGCTGGTGGCGGCAGGCTTCGCCGACCCGGTGATGGAGATGGAAAAGATCACGCTCACTTACGGCGACGTGCGCGCCGTGATGCAAGACTTGCGCGACATCGGTGCGCACAACGCCACTGCCGGGCGGTCGCAGGGCATGCTGGGCAAGGCGAAATGGGCGCGCATCACGCAGAATTACGAGACCCTGCGCCGCGATGGCAAACTGCCCGCCACCTTCGAGATCATCTATGGCCATGCCTGGCGCGTGCCACCCAAGCAGGCGGCGGATGGCAGGGCGGTCATACAAACAAATTTCAAGTTATGAGCTACTTCATCACTGGCACCGACACCGGCGTCGGCAAGACGCTGATCAGTTGCGCGCTGCTGCAAGGCTTTGCTGCGCAGGGCCAGCGTGTGGCGGGGTTGAAGCCGATTGCGGCCGGATGCGACGAGCATGACCACAACGAGGATGCGCTGGCTTTGCGTGCGGCGAGTACCATGCAACTCACCTACGGCCAGGTGAACCCCTATTGTTTTCCGCATGCCATCGCGCCGCATCTGGCGGCGCGCCATGCCGGGGTGCGCATCGAGTTCTCGCGCATCCTGACTTCGTATCGCGAACTGGCCGGGCAAGCGGACGCGGTGATCGTGGAGGGGGTGGGCGGTTTTCTGGTGCCGCTGAACGAGAAGCAGAGCAGTGCCAACTTGGTGCAGGCGTTGGATCTGCCGATGATCGTGGTGGTGGGCATGCGGCTGGGGTGTTTGAACCATGCCTTGCTGACGGTGCGGGCGATCAGTGATTACCAGCTAGAATGCGCGGGTTGGGTGGCGAACATCCTCGATGCGGGCATGCCTGCCTTGCAGGAGAATATCGCGGCGTTGCGCGAACGCATCGCCGCGCCCTTGCTGGGCATCGTGCCGCACATGGCCGTGCCGGATGCACAGCAGGCGGCCAGCCATCTGGATTTGAATCTGTTGGAGCGTGACGCAACACATGAGTGAGTTCAGCATTATCGCGGTGTTCATGGTGGGCCTGCTGGGCGGGGTGCATTGCCTCGGCATGTGCGGCAGCATCGTCGGCATCTTCACCGCGCAGGTGCCGCAGGAGCGTTCGCGCTGGCCGTTCCATCTGGCCTACAGCAGCGGGCGCATCGCGAGTTATGCGCTGGCCGGCGCGCTGGTCGGTGCGGTGGGGCAGGCGGGTTTGCTGATGCGCGACGCGGTGCCGGTGCAGCACCTGTTGTTCGCGCTGTCCTCTTTCATGCTGATCGCGCTCGGGTTGTATCTGGCCGGAGTGTGGGGCATGGTGCGGCGGCTGGAGCAGGTTGGCAGCGGTCTGTGGCAGCGTTTGCAGCCTTATACGAAGAACCTGCTGCCGGTGAACACGGTGCCGCGCGCGCTGGGGCTGGGCGCGCTGTGGGGCTGGCTGCCGTGCGGGCTGGTGTATAGCGTGCTGCTCGCCGCCTTGGCCTCGGGCAGTGCAGTGCAGGGTGCGCTCATCATGCTGGCCTTCGGTCTGGGTACCTTGCCTAACCTGCTGGCGATCGGTTTGTTTTGGGAGAGCGTGAAAGGCTGGGTGCAGTCGCCGCGAGTGCGTTTGGCAGCGGGGCTGCTGGTAACCAGTTTCGGGGTGTATGGCTTGAGCAAGGTCGGATACACGTTCTACGTACATGGATGGAGCGGAAGTTGTCACGTCGCGGCTTGACCATCGTTTTGCTGTTCCTGCTGCTCGCCCTGACCGGCTGCGAGCAGAAGCTGCCTTCGCCCTTTAAGGCGAGTGAGGTCACGTCCAGATATGCGCAGGCCGACTTCCATCTGTTCGACGCGCAAGGCCATCCGCGCAGCCTTGCAGACTACAAGGGCAAAGTGGTGGCGCTGTTCTTCGGCTATACGCATTGCCCCGATGTTTGCCCGACCACGCTGGTCGATATGGCGCAGGTGATGCGGCAACTGGGCGCGGATGCGCAGCGCGTGCAGGTGTTGTTCGTGACGCTCGATCCCGAGCGCGATACACGCGAACTGCTGGCGCAGTATGTGCCGGCGTTCCATCCTTCCTTCATTGGCCTCTCCGGCGATGTTGCGGCGACCGCTGCGGCGGCCAAGGCTTTTGGCATCGTATATGAGAAGCATCCCACTCCAGGCGGCAGCTATACGCTGGACCATTCTGCCGGCACCTATCTCATCGCGCCTTCCGGCGAGCCGGTGCTGCTCTCCCCCTTCGGGCAGAAGCCCGATCTGTTGTTGCAAGACATCCGTTTGTTGCTGGCGATGAAATGATTAAGGAACTGCTGGATTTCGAGATCGACGAAGACAATCTGCCAGTGCGGCGTGAGCAGGTGCGCGCGCGCATGGTTATGTACCCCGGCATGATCCTGCCCGAGTTGCTGCTGGCTCCCGCGATGGTCTGGCTGATGTGGGATGTGGTGGCGCATGGGCCGATGCTGCTGTGGTTGATGACCGCGGTTGCGGCACATGGGATCGAGCTATATCAGTGGCAGGTCAACAAACCGAACTGCGAGACCATGGCCGATGTGCTGCGCTGGGGTCGCCGCTTCCGCTGGCATACCACCGTTGCCGCCTCGGTCTGGGGAATTGGCTGGCTGGTCATGTTCGTGCCCGGCGAACTGGGGTATCAGGCCTTGCTGATCTGCGTGGCGATGGGGATGATGGCTGGGGCGATCACCATCAATCCGGTGCATCGCCCCTCACTGTTCATCTACACGACTTTGCTGCTTGTCCCGCTCATCGTGCGCGTGGCGCTGGAGAACGACCGCACCCACTGGTTGCTGGCTGCCATGCTGCTGGTGTATGCCGGATACCTGCTGCACTCCGCCACCAAGCTGATGCACACCTTCGAACTATCGTTGCGGCAGCGTTTTGAGAACATGTCGCTGCTGCATGCCCTGCGCGAGCGCGAGGAAGAGGCGATCGAGGCGCAAGCGGCGGCGGAGCAGGCCAACATGGCCAAATCCAAATTCCTCGCCACGGCCAGCCATGACTTGCGCCAGCCTTTGCAGGCATTGCGGCTATTCAGCGAAGCGCTGCATAACGTGGCCAAGGACGAACAGACCCTGCGCTTGTCCGGACAGATCGGCAAATCGGTGAATTCCCTGACGGAGATGTTCGAAGACCTGCTCGACGTATCGCGGCTGGACTCGGGCATCATCCAGCCGCGCTGGCAGCATTTCGAACTGGGCGGCTTGTTCGACCGCTTGTATGTGGACTTCCTGCCGTTGGCGCAGGCCAAGGGGTTGAACTTCGACCTGCCGCTGTGCGTCACTGAATCTGGCGCGCTGTGCGATGCCGTGGTGCACAGCGACCCCTTTTTGCTGGAACGCATACTGCGCAACCTGATCTCCAACGCCATCCGTTATACCGACCAAGGTGAAGTGGAGGTGCGCTGCATCTGCATGGAAAACGCCATCCGCATCTCCGTACGCGATACCGGCATCGGCATCCGCCGCGAGGCGCTGGAGCACATCTTCGAGGAGTATTACCAGGCCGATAACCCGCACCGCGACCGCCGCAAGGGCTTGGGGCTGGGGTTGGCCATCGTGCGCCGCGTGGAAGAACTGCTGGGCTACAAGGTCGCGGTCGAGTCCGAAACGGGACGGGGCTCGTGCTTCAGTTTCGCCGTGCAAGCAGGGGATGCCACGCGGCTGTCGCAGCCTTTTATCATTACCCAGTCGCGTTACGATCTTTCAGGCCGCGTGGTGGCGCTGGTCGAGGACGACAAGGATATCCGCGAATTCACCGCCGAGATCATGCAGGACTGGGGGTGCCGGGTGTACGCCGCGGAGAGCGGCGCGGGCGTGCTACGTGCGCTGGATGCCGATGCGCGGCACCCCGATTTGCTGGTGTGCGATTACCGCCTGCCTGACAACCGCAACGCGCTGGATGTGATGCGCGAGATGCGCGAATTCTGGGGCGACCTGCCGGCGCTGGTGGTGACCGGCGATACCGCGCCGGAAACCTTGCGGGCGATCCAGCTGAGCGGCGCCAGCCTGTTGCACAAGCCCATCGCCCCTGTGCGCCTGCGCTCCGCCATGTTCTTTGCGGTGCTGTCCAAAAGTGGGGGGCACGGCGTGGATGGTATGATGGCGGGCAGGAATTGAAGGGGGATTGGGGGGCATGAAAATCAAAGTGCTGCTGGTGGACGACCACGCATTGTTCCGCGACGGGATGCGCTATGTGCTGCAACAGCTCGCGGACGAGGTGGAGATGCTCGACACGGGCAATTTCAGCGAGGGCTTGCAACTGGTCAAGCAGAACCCGGACGTCGATCTGGCGCTGCTCGACCTCAACATGCCCGATAGCGACGGGGTCTCATCCTTGCAGCTTTTTCACCAGCGTTATCCCGACGTGCCGCTGGTGGTGGTGTCCGGCTCGGAGCAGCGCGAGGACATCGAGGGCGTGATGAACCTGGGCGCGATGGGCTTCATCTCCAAGATGTCGTCCGGCAAGGCCATGCTGGCTGCCTTGCGCATGGTGCTCGAAGGCGAAGTGTATGTGCCGCCGCAAATGCTGCAGCAGGCGGTGTCCCGCCTGGACAGGGGACAGGAGCAGACCGACCGGCGCAGCCTGCGCGCCAGCAAGTATGGCCTGACCCCGCGCCAGCTCGAGGTGCTGCAATACATCGGCGCCGGCCTGAGCAACAAGGACATCGCCAGGAAACTGGACCTGGCCGAGGGGACGGTGAAGATCCATGTGGCGGCCATCTACCAGACGTTGCATGTGAACTCGCGCACGGAAGCCGTGGCGGTGGCGCGACGTTTCGATTTTATCGCGGGCGGTGAGGATGCGGGCATGGACGGGGAGTGCTGATGCCGCCGGTCGTCTCGTCCCGCTCCCCCCTGCCAGAGCGTCTGCTGCACCTGTTGCGCGAATCGCGCTGGCTGCTGCTGGTCGCGGCGGCGCTCTACCTCATGCTCATCCTCGCCGGATACGACCGTGCCGACCCGTCCTGGTCGCACAGCGCCACGGGTGCGGCCACGCACAATCCAGGCGGCGTGGCCGGAGCTTGGCTGGCCGATGTGCTGCTCTACCTGTTCGGATTCTCCGCCTGGTGGTGGGTCACGTTGATGTTGCAGCGCGTGTGGGCGGCCTACCGCCAGTTGCGTGCAGACAGCCTGTTCGACCAGCGCGCCCTGTGGGTGTCGTTGCTCGGGTTCTTCATCCTGTTGTGCGCGAGCGCCTCGCTGGAAGCCTTGCGCCTCTACACCTGGCAGGTCGCGCTGCCGCTAGCGCCCGGCGGCATGTTGGGCGCCGTGATGGGCGCTGCGCTGGCGCACCTGTTCGGTTTCATCGGCGCCACCTTGTTCCTGCTGGCGCTGATGGCGGCGGGTTTCAGCCTGTTCACTGGCTTGTCCTGGCTGCGCTTCACCGACTGGCTGGGCGGTGCGATCGAGGATGGCTGGCTGTGGGCGCGCAACACCTGGCAGACTCGGCAGGACAAGCGCATCGGCGCGCAGGCCATGCAAGTGCGCGAAGCCATCGTCGAGGAAGAGAAGAAGCGGGTGGAAGAGCATCAGCCCATCCACATCGAGATGCCGGTGGTGGAAGTGCCGCGCTCCACGCGCGTGGAAAAGGAGAAGCAGGTCGCGTTGTTTGCCGACATGCCGGATTCGCCGCTGCCGCCGCTGCATCTGCTGGACGAGGCGAAACAGCAGGTCGAGGTGGTCTCCGCCGAGACGCTGGAATTTACCTCGCGCCTGATCGAACGCAAGCTCAAGGATTTCGGCGTCGAGGTGAAGGTGGTCGGCGCCTATCCCGGCCCGGTCATCACGCGCTACGAAATTGATCCCTCGGTTGGCGTAAAAGGCAGCCAGGTGGTGAACCTGGCGCGCGACTTGGCGCGCGCGCTGTCGGTGGTCAGCATCCGCGTGGTGGAGACCATCCCCGGCAAGGCCTACATGGCGCTGGAGCTGCCCAATCCCAAACGGCAGACGGTGCACCTGTCGGAGATCCTCGGCTCGCAGGTGTATGCCGACATGCATTCACCGCTGACCATCGCCATGGGCAAGGACATCTCGGGCAAGCCCGTGGTGGCCGACCTGGCCAAGATGCCGCATGCGCTGGTGGCGGGCACCACGGGTTCCGGCAAATCGGTGGCGATCAACGCCATGATCCTGTCGCTGCTGTACAAATCCACGCCGCAGCAGGTGCGCCTGATCCTGATCGATCCCAAGATGCTGGAACTCTCCGTGTATGAAGGCATCCCGCACCTGCTCGCGCCGGTTGTTACCCATATGCCGCAGGCCGCTTCCGCGCTCAACTGGTGCGTGCAGGAGATGGACAAGCGCTACAAGCTGATGTCGGCGCTAGGCGTGCGCAACATCGCCGGTTACAACCAGCAGGTGCGCGATGCCGTCAAGGCGGGTGCGCCGCTGACCAATCCGTTCAGCATCACCCCGGAAGCGCCGGAGCCGCTGGAAGAACTGCCCCTCATTGTCATCTTCATCGACGAACTGGCCGACCTGATGATGGTGGTGGGCAAGAAGGTGGAAGAACTCATCGCGCGCCTGGCGCAGAAGGCGCGCGCCGCCGGCATCCATCTGGTGCTGGCCACGCAGCGCCCCTCGGTGGATGTCATCACTGGCCTGATCAAGGCCAATGTGCCGACACGCGTGGCGTTCCAGGTGTCGAGCAAGATCGATTCGCGCACCATCCTGGATCAGATGGGCGCGGAATCGCTGCTGGGACAGGGCGACATGCTCTACCTGCCGCCCGGCACCGGCCATCCGCAGCGCGTGCATGGCGCGTTCGTGTCCGACCAGGAAGTGCACCGCGTCACCGAATATCTCAAGGCGCAGGGACAGCCCAACTACATCGAAGGCGTGCTCACCTCGCTGGACGAGTCGGGTGCGGAGGGCGAATACGACGGTAGTGGCGGCGATGCCGAGGCTGATGCCTTGTACGACCAGGCCGTGGAGATCGTGCTGAAGACGCGCCGCCCTTCCATCTCGCTGGTGCAGCGCCACCTGCGCATCGGCTACAACCGCGCCGCGCGCCTGATCGAGGCGATGGAGAAGGCCGGGCTGGTCTCGCCCATGCAGAGTAATGGCAATCGTGAAGTCATCGCCCCAGCCCGTGAATAACCTACTGCGCGATCAATCTGCTGTGTTGCGTCGTCGCTCAATCCTCCCCTACCTATCAGGTATGTGTCGTCTTTCGCTCCTCCGCGCCTTGCATCTTGACCTGCTCGTGACGGTTCTTCATCGGGTGGGCGTGATGCTGTTTATAGTGGTCTTCCCGTTTTCCGCACAGGCCGATGCCGTGGCGCATCTCAAGACATTCGTTTCCGGCACGCGCTCCGCACAGGCCGATTTCACCCAGACCGTGCAGGACAAGGAAGGCAGGCGCATCCAGTCCGCTGCCGGCGTCATGCAGTTCATGCGTCCCGGCAGGTTCCGCTGGGAATACCGCCGGCCGTATGCGCAGCTCATCGTCGGCGATGGCGCGAAGTTCTGGCTGTACGACGCCGACCTCAACCAGGTGACGGTGAGGAAGCTGGACGCAGCGCTGGGCAGCAGTCCTGCCGCACTGCTGGCGGGCAGCAACGAGATCGAGCGCAGCTTCAGGCTGGAAGCGCTGGGCGAGAAGGACGGGCTGGACTGGCTGCGCGCCACGCCGAGGAACGGCGAGACCAGTTTCGCAGCCATCCGCATGGGCTTCAACGCGCAATCGGAATTGCTGGCCATGGAATTGCAGGATGCTTTCGGCCACACCACGCTGCTGCGCTTCAACCATCTGCGGCGCAACCCGCAACTCGCTCCTGCCTTGTTCAATTTCACACCACCCGCAGGCGCGGACGTGCTGGGCGAATAATGGCTGACCTGTTTGCTGCTGCCCCGCCTGCTGCGCCGCTCGCTGAACGCCTGCGCCCGTGCAGCCTCGATGAGGTCATCGGGCAATCCCATCTATTGGGCGAAGGCAAGCCGCTGCGCCTCGCGTTCCAGTCCGGCAAGCCGCATTCCATGATCCTGTGGGGGCCGCCGGGCGTGGGCAAGACCACGCTGGCGCGACTCATGGCCTCGGCTTTTGACGCCGAGTTCGTGCCGCTGTCGGCGGTACTGTCCGGCGTGAAGGACATCCGCGAGGCTATCGCGCAGGCCGAATTGACCCTGCAGCAGCATGGCCGCCACACCATCCTGTTCGTGGACGAGGTGCACCGTTTCAACAAGTCGCAGCAGGATGCTTTCCTGCCCTTCGTCGAGCAGGGCTTGGTCACCTTCATCGGTGCCACCACCGAGAATCCCTCGTTCGAGGTGAATGGCGCGCTGCTGTCGCGCGCGCAGGTGTATGTACTGCAATCGCTGAATGAGAGCGAGATGACGCAACTGTTCGGGCGCGCGCAACAGCATGTTTTGCAGTCGGTCGTTTTCGATGAGGCTGCGAAGCAGCGCATCATCGGATATGCGGATGGCGATGCGCGGCGGCTGCTGAATGTGCTGGAGCAGCTCGACACGGCGGCCCGCACTGCAAAAGTTTCGATGATCGATGCGAAGTTCCTTGATGCCACGCTGGCGCAAAGCCTGCGCCGTTTCGACAAGGGCGGCGAAGCCTTCTATGACCAGATCTCCGCGCTGCACAAATCGGTGCGCGGCTCCAACCCCGATGCTGCTCTGTACTGGTTCACGCGCATGCTGGACGGCGGCGTCGATCCGCGCTATCTGGCGCGGCGCATTGTGCGCATGGCGTGGGAGGACATCGGCCTGGCCGACCCGCGCGCCATGCAGATCTGCAACGAGGCAGCGCAGACTTACGAGCGTCTCGGTTCGCCCGAAGGTGAACTGGCGCTGGCGCAAGCTGTGTTGTATATGGCCGTCGCAGCCAAGTCGAACGCGGGATACGTCGCGTATAATGCCGCCCGCGCTTTCGTCAAACAGGACCAGTCGCGGCCAGTGCCGCTGCATTTGCGCAACGCACCGACCAAGTTGATGAAGCAACTCGATTATGGCAAGGATTACCGCTACGCGCACGACGAAGCGGAAGGCTATGCGGCGGGCGAGATCTACTTCCCAGAAGGCATGCCGGAAGTGAGTTTCTACCAGCCGGTGGATCGCGGGCTGGAAGCGAAGATCGCGGAGAAGCTGGCGCATCTGCGCGAGCTCGACGCAAAAGCGAAAAACAAGAAGGGATAGCAGCATGTTGGACATTCAGCAAATACGAAATAACTTGGAGTCTGTTGCAGAACGCTTGGCTACTCGTGGCTATGAGTTGCCTGTCGGATTGATCAAAGCCGATGAAATGGAGCGGAAAGCAGAGCAAAAGCGACTTCAAGACCTTCAAGCGCGGAAGAATGAGCTGGCTAAACAAATTGGGCAAGCTAAGGCAAAAGGACTTGATGCCAGTTCTTTGCTGAAAGAGGGGGCTGAGATTAGTGTTCAGGTGGCGGAGTTGGAAAAGACTTATGCTGCAGCACAAGAAAACAGAAATGCTCGCTTTGCATTGATCCCCAATTTGCCCCATGAAAGTGTGCCGATTGGCAAATCCGAAGCGGACAATCTGGAAGTGCGCAAGGTCGGCGAGGTTCCGCAGTTCGCTTTTGCAGTAAAGGACCACGTCAGCATCGGTGAAGGGCTGGGGGGGCTGGATTTCGAGACGGCCACAAAAATTTCCGGCGCGCGTTTCACCTTGTTGAAAGGCCCGCTGGCGCGTATGCACCGTGCGCTGGCGCAGTTCATGTTGGACACGCACACCGAGCAGCACGGCTACACCGAGACCTATGTGCCATACATGGTGAACGCGGATTCGATGCGCGGCACCGGCCAGTTGCCGAAATTCGAGGAAGACCTGTTCAAAGTGCCGCGCGTGGTGGGTGAAGAGCAGGAAGAGAAGAACTTCTACCTCATCCCCACCGCCGAAGTCCCCGTGACCAACATGGTGCGCGACGAGATCGTGGCGCTGGAGAAGATGCCGCTGAAGTTCGTGGCGCACACGCCGTGCTTCCGCAGTGAGGCCGGTTCTTACGGGCGCGACACGCGCGGCATGATCCGCCAGCATCAGTTCGATAAGGTGGAATTGGTGCAGATGGTGCATCCCGAAAAATCCTACGAGGCACTGGAAGAATTGCTCGGCCATGCCGAGACCATCCTGAAAAAACTCGGTCTGCCGTACCGCGTGGTCAAACTGTGCACGGGCGACATGGGTTTTTCCTCGGCGATGACCTATGACATTGAAGTGTGGCTACCGGCGCAGAGCACTTACCGCGAGATTTCATCCTGCTCCAACTTCGAAGCGTTCCAAGCTCGGCGTATGCAGGCGCGTTTCCGCAACGCCGCCGGCAAGCCGGAGCTTCTGCATACGCTGAATGGTTCCGGCCTGGCGGTGGGACGCACGCTGGTGGCTATTTTAGAGAACTATCAGAATGCTGACGGTAGCGTGACCATTCCTGAGGCGTTGCGCCGCTACATGGGCGGTGCAGAGAAGCTCTCCAAGTAAAACTCCGATATGCGATTCGTCCATCTACTCGGGATTGCCGGTGTTGAGGAGCATGAGACCGCTGCCGCACGGCACTGGGCGCACCGCCTGGAATGGCCGATGGTGGGGGTGGCGCTGTGGATCGTCGTGCAGTGGTATCTGGAAGAGACCGGCAGCCTTCCTCATGTTGTGGCGCGCGTCGCCGACTGGCTGGTGTGGCTGGCCTTCCTGCTGGAGACGGTCATCCTTGCCGCACAGGTGCGCGGCAAGCGTCGCTACCTGTTTGGCAACTGGGTCAACCTGCTCATCATCACCGTGGGCTTCCCCTATTTCTGGCAATACGCGCCGCTCATAGGTCTGCTGCGCAGCGTGCGGCTGGTGCTGGTGCTGGCCTTGCTGCTGCGCATGTCGCGCTCGGCGCGCAAACTGCTGTCCCGGCATAAACTGGGCGCCACGCTGGGAGTCGCCCTGGTCACGCTGGTGCTCTCCGGCATCATCATGTCGCGTGTCGATCCCTCGATCGGCAATGTCTGGGACGGCATGTGGTGGGCCTGGGTGACCATGGCCACCGTGGGTTACGGTGACGTGGTGCCACATACCGCTGCCGGTCGCTTGTTCGCCGCCTTGGTCATGCTGTTCGGCGTGGTGCTGATCTCCTTGCTCACCGCCAACCTGGCCGCATTTTTCATTGGTGGCGACGTGGAGAAGATCGAGGCGGAAGAAGAGGCGTCCGATCGTCAGATGGCGGACATTGCCGCACGATTGGAGCGCATCGAAAAGCTGCTCGATGAACGGCGCAACGGGCAGCCCTGACAATTTGCCGTTCGCACCGCGCATCTTCCCTATGGCGCCGGCGCTGGCGATCAACCGCTGGCTATTGGCGCGGCGCAGTTAGCCCCAGTTTCCCCCTGGCCAGATTGACCAGCTTGCGGCCCAGGCCACGCGGCGCGGCAAGCTTGGCTTCCTGCTCGTCCAGCCGTTTCAGCAGGTCGTAATACAGGCGCACGGTCTCGACCAGGATGACTGCCTCGCCGCCGCGCGCCTGGCCGAACTTGGTTTGCTCGTAATATCCGCTGCGCGACAACAGCGGCAGCGTGCGCTTCACATCCGGCCAGGAATCGGCATTCAGGCCGGATTGCACCGCCAGCACGCGCGCATCTTCCAGATGCCCCATGCCCTGGTTGTAGGCGGCGAGCGCCATCCACAGCCTGTCCTGCTCGGCGATGCGCAGCGGCAACTGTTCCTTGAGCATTTGCAGATAGCGCGCTCCGGCCATGATGCTGGCGCGCGCGTCCAGGCGGTTGTCCACACCCATGCGGTCGGCGGTATCCTCGGTCAGCATCATCATGCCGCGCACGTTGGTGAACGAGGTGGCATCCGGATCCCAGTGCGACTCGCGATAGGCCAGCGCGGCCAGCAGGCGCCAGTCCAGACCGGTCAGGTCTGCCGCATCGCTGAACCATTGCCGGTAATGTGGCAGCAATGTGCGCACATGCCCGAGGAAAGTGGCGGCGTCCACGGCGTTCAGGCGCTCGTTATAGCTGTAATGGCGGTCAATCAGGCGGTGCAGGGTATGGTCCCCGGTGATCTCGGCGAAGAAGCGATCTGCCTCCTCCAGCAGCGCGGCATCGCCATCAGCGGCAATGGCCCAACTCAAGGCGGAAGGCGCATGCAGGCTGAGTCCCTGTTCCAGATCCGGATAGAAATTGCGCATCGTGGCGATCTGCTCGGCGTTGGCCACAGTGCAATCAAGCCGGTTGTTCGCGACCTGTTCCAGCAAGGTCATGGCGGAAGTGCCTTTGAGCGGATCCCAGCGCAAATCATCAAAGCGCTCGCGCGCGTTGCGCAAAGCCCACTCCTGCGGGGAGTCGCGCGCCACCGCCAGATGACGTGCATACAGTTCGTCAATGCTGGCCAGCGGGCCGGAGCAGACCGCACGCTCGTCCAGCGTTTGATAACTGCTGCTGAAACGCAGCGCCAGGTTGGAGCCGGAGCGCACGGCGGCAGCAAGGTGAACACGACCGTGGTTCAGGCCGTCCAGCGCCTCGTCCGGGGATAGCCGCAGCAGACGCAGTTTGACATGGAGGTGCTTGGCGAACAGCTCGGCCAGATCGGCCTCGAATTTGCTGTCCGTGCCCATGCCCGCTTTCGGGATGGCCATAACCAGCTCGTCATGACGCCAGTCCGGCAAAGGCTGCTCATCCGCGAAGCGGATCGTCAGCCAAGCCAGCAGGCCGATCACAACAGCGAGTCGCAATGGTAATAGGCTCCACATGCGAACATTCTGCCCGAAAAAGGATGTTGCTGGTAAAATGCGCGCCCTTCGCGCCGTGGCTAGTTGCGGCTGAAGCCAAATCAGGCGTAGCGAAGAAGATTAAGTCATCTGGAGAGGTGGCAGAGTGGTTGAATGTACCTGACTCGAAATCAGGCGTAGGCGAATAACCTACCGAGGGTTCGAATCCCTCCCTCTCCGCCAAATAACAATCGCCCTCTGAGGGCGATTTTTATTTTTGCGAGGGAAGGGCGGGGTTGTCGGGTGGTAAAATTCCGGCCTGATTTTTTGATGCCCGATCATGTCCCAGCCGTCCTTCGTCCACCTGCGTTTGCACAGCGAATATTCCATCGCCGACGGCATCGTGCGCATAGGCGAAGCGGTGGCGTCCGCCAAAGCCGACACACAGCCAGCGCTGGCGTTGACCGACCTCAACAACGTGTTCGGGCTGGTGAAGTTCTACAAGGAAGCGCGCGGCGCGGGCATCAAGCCCATCGCCGGCTGCGATGTGTTCATCAGCAACGATGCGGCGCGCGACCATCCCTATCGCCTTTTGCTGCTGTGCCAGTCGCACGCCGGTTATCTGCGCCTGTGCGAGCTGCTCACCCGCGCCTATTTGACCAATCAGTATCGCGGTCGTCCCGAGCTGTGCAAGCAGTGGTTGCAAGAAGGGACGGAGGGGCTGATCGCGCTGTCCGGCGCGCAGCAGGGCGAGGTGGGTACGATGCTGGTGCACGGCAGCGCCGGTGCGGCGCTGATGACCGCGCACGAATATGCCGAGATGTTCCCCGACCGCTTCTATCTGGAAGTGCAGCGCTGCGGCCAGACAAGCGAAGGGACGCTGCTGCGCGACACACTGAAACTGGCGAACGAACTGGAATTGCCCGTAGTCGCCACGCATCCCGTGCAGTTCATGGCGCTGGACGATTTCAAGGCGCACGAGGCGCGCGTGTGCATCGCCGAAGGTTATGTGCTGAACGACAAGCGCCGCGTGCGGCAATTTACCGCGCAGCAATATTTCAAGACGCAGGCGGAGATGGCCGCACTGTTCGCCGATATTCCCGAGGCCTTGCAGAATAGCGTGGAGATCGCCAAGCGCTGCAATCTCACACTCAAATTGGGCAAACCGCAGTTGCCGGTTTTTCCCACCCCGGACGGCGTATCGCTGGACGACTTCCTGCGCGGCGAGGCGCAGCGCGGTCTGGAACAACGAATGCGGCAGCTTTACCCGGACGAGTCGCAGCGCGCCGCGAAGATGCCCGAATATCAGGCGCGGCTGGCGTTCGAGGTCAACACCATCATCAACATGAAGTTCCCCGGCTATTTCCTCATCGTGGCCGACTTCATCCGCTGGGCCAAAAGCAACGGCGTGCCGGTGGGGCCGGGACGCGGTTCCGGCGCGGGTTCGCTGGTGGCGTATTCGCTGGGCATCACTGACCTCGATCCCTTGCGTTACGACCTGTTGTTCGAGCGTTTCCTCAATCCCGAGCGTGTGTCCATGCCCGACTTCGACGTGGACTTCTGCCAGGACGGGCGCGAGCGCGTGATCGAATATGTGCGCCATAAATACGGGCAGCACTGTGTGTCGCAGATCGCCACCTTCGGCACCATGGCGTCCAAGGGGGTCATTCGCGACGTGGGCCGCGTACTTGATTTCCCCTATGGCCTGTGCGACCGCCTGTCCAAGCTGGTGCCGGTGGAAGGCGTGAAGCCGGTGTCGCTGGCCAAGGCGCGCGAGATGGAGCCCGAGTTCAACGCGATCATCAATAGCGAAGAGGGTGTGGACGAACTGCTGGAGCTGGGCGGGCGACTGGAGGACCTGACGCGCAACGTCGGCATGCATGCGGGGGGTGTGCTGATCGCGCCGGGCAAGCTCACCGATTTCTGCCCGCTGTATTGCGCCGAGGGCAGCGAGAGCACGGTGAGCCAGTTCGATAAGGACGACGTGGAAGCGGTCGGCCTGGTGAAGTTCGACTTCCTCGGTCTGCGCACGCTGACCATCATCGACTGGGCGGTGAAATATGTGCGCGCGCTGCAAAACGATCAGCGGAAAGCGGAGAACGTTCCCTCTCCCCAACCCTCCCTCGGCGGGGGAGGGGGCGACCGTCCCTCGCCGGCGCTCGGGGAAGAATTCAATATTGACGCCATCCCGCTCGACGACAGGGAAACCTACGAGCGCATCTTCAAACACGCCAACACCACGGCGGTGTTCCAGTTCGAATCGCGCGGCATGAAGGACACGCTGGTGAAGGCCAAGCCGGACTGTCTGGAAGACTTGATCGCGTTGAACGCCTTGTACCGTCCCGGGCCGATGGACTTCATTCCCGACTACATCAACCGCAAGCATGGCCGCGAGCAGGTGATCTACGCGCACCCGCTGCTGGAAAAGGTGGTGGCCAACACCTACGGCATCATGGTGTACCAGGAGCAGGTGATGCAGTCCGCGCAGGTGGTGGCGGGCTATACGCTGGGCGGCGCGGACATGCTGCGCCGCGCCATGGGCAAGAAAAAGGCCGAAGAGATGGCCGAGCAGCGCGCCATCTTCGTGGCGGGCGCGGCGCAGAACAACATCGGCGAAGCCAAGGCCAACGAGATCTTCGACATGATGGAGAAGTTCGCGGGCTACGGCTTCAACAAATCACACGCTGCGGCTTATTCGTTGGTGGCCTACCAGACCGCGTACCTCAAATGCCATCACCCGGCGGCGTTCATGGCCGCCACGCTGACCTCGGAAATGGTCAACACCGACAAGGTGCACTTCTTCTACCAGGATGCGTTGCAGCAGGGCTTGACGATATTGCCGCCCGAGGTGAACTCGTCCTGCTTCCGCTTCGCGCCGGTGGACGAAAGCACCATCCTCTACGGTCTGGGCGCCATCAAGGGGGTTGGCGAGGGCGCGGTGGAGAACTTGGTGCAGGCACGCGAACAGGGCGGATCGTTCAAGGATTTGTTCGATTTCTGCCGCCGCGTGGACAAGCGCATCGTCAACCGCCGCACCATCGAGGCGCTCATCAAGGGCGGCGCGTTCGACAGACTGGACGATCACCGCAACCGCCTGCTGGCTTCGCTGGACGCGGCGCTGGGCAGCGCCGAGCAGCACGCGCGCGCGGCCAACCAGAACAGCTTGTTCGGCGAAGAGGAAGCGCCGGCTATGCCGGTACAGATGACCGATGTGCCGCGCTGGAAGCTGCGCGAGCAGCTGGCGCAGGAAAAGACCGCGTTGGGCTTCTATCTGAGCGGGCATCCATACCAGGAATATGCCACCGAGCTGTCCAACTTCATAAAGCACAAACTGGCAGCCATCACGCCGGACATCATCACCCCGTCCGGCGGCAATGGTTACGGTAACGGCGGGGGGCGCGGCAAGAATGCCAAGATGATGGTGCTGGCGGGCATGGTCAGCGGCGTGCGCATCATCCAGGCGCGGCGCGGCAAGATGGCGGTGCTGACGCTGGATGACGGCACTGCCGCGCTGGAAGTGGTGGTGTTCAACGAGCTATACGAAGCCAACCGCACCTGGTTGCGCGACGATGAACTGTTGGTGGTGGAGGGCAAGGTCGAACTGGATGCCTATTCCGGCGGCATGCGCATCACGGCGGAAACCATCTACGATTTTGCCTCGGCGCGCGCCGCGTTCGCCAAACGACTGGAAATCAGCTGTTCCATCAACGATCACATCCGTGTGCCGCAACTGGCGGAGTTGCTCAAACCTTATGGCGGCGGCAAATGCGTGGTGCAGATCAACTACCGCAACCTGATTGGCAGTGTCCCGCTCAGGTTGGGTGAGGAATGGAAGGTTACCCTGCCGGACGAATTGATTGCCAACTTGCGCACCCTGTGCGGCGAACACAGGGTACAGGTGGTTTATTGAACGGCTGTTTATGAGAGAGTAGAATCGCCGAGTTGTTATGCAAACCGACTCTCGAGAGGTGCACAAGTAACGCCTGATGGATGCTTTGGGAATATTGCCGTTGGATCTGGCTGGCCGTTTGGCGCTGTCCTGGATTGTGCTCGGTGTGGCCGGGTTGACGTTGCAAAGTGTGCCGCGCTGGATCGTGAATTTAGTGTTTCCATTGAGCGGCCTGATCTCTTTGGCGCTCGCCATCACGGGGTTCGTGGCTTTGGCCGGCCCGCCCGAAATCCTGGTGCTTCCCCTCGGCCTGCCGGGGTTGCCATTCCATCTGCGCCTCGATCCGCTCTCCGCCTTCTTCCTGCTCCTGCTTGGCGCAGCCTCGTTCGGTGTGACCCTGTTTAGCAGCGGCTATTTTCGTCATCTGGAAAAGCAAACGCTGGCGCTGCTTTGTCTCGAATATCACCTGTTCTTGGCGGGTATGACGCTGGTGCTGCTGGCAGATGATGCCTACATGTTCATGGTGGCATGGGAGGTCATGGCGCTGTCTTCCTATTTCCTGGTCACCACCGAACATGAGAAACCGGATGTGCGCAAGGCCGGCTTTCTCTATCTGCTGATCGCGCATGTGGGCGCCATCGGCATCCTGCTCAGCTTTGGCGTGATGCAGGGCGGGCACGGCATCGCTGCCTATACTTTCGATGCGATGCGGCATGCGCAGCTGTCGCCGTTCTGGGCATCGGCGGCGTTCCTGCTGGCCCTGTTCGGTTTCGGCGCCAAGGCCGGCATGCTGCCGCTGCACGCCTGGTTGCCGGAAGCGCACCCGGCTGCGCCTTCGCCGGTGTCGGCGCTGATGAGCGGCGTGATGCTGAAGACCGCGATCTACGGCATTTTGCGCGTCAGCTTTGACCTGCTGGGCACGCAGCTGTGGTGGTGGGGTGTGCTGGTGCTGGGGCTGGGGCTGGCCACGGCCTTGTTTGGCGTGATGTTCGCCGCCGTGCAGGGCGACATGAAGCGGCTGCTCGCCTATTCCTCCATCGAGAACATCGGCCTGCTGCTGGTCGGCATCGGGCTGACGCTGATCTTCCATGTGTATGACAAGCCCCTGCTGGCGGCGCTGACGCTCACCGCCACGCTTTATCACAGCCTGAACCACGCCTTGTTCAAGAGCTTGCTCTTCATTGGCACCGGCTCCATCCTGCATGCCACCGGCGAGCGCAATATGGGACGCCTGGGTGGATTGATCCGGCGCATGCCGTGGGTGGCCCTGCTGGTGCTGGTCGGCGTGCTGGCCATCGCCGGCCTGCCGCCGCTCAACGGGTTCGTGTCGGAGTGGCTGCTGTTGCAGGCGTTCCTGCTCTCGCCCGGTCTGCCCAACAGCTATGTCAACATGCTGGTGCCGGTGGCCGCCGCGGTGATTGCGCTGGCGGCCGCGCTGGCGGCCTATGTGATGGTGAAATTCTATGGCGTGATCTTCCTCGGCCAGCCGCGCGAGCCCAACCTTGAGCTGGCGCATGATGCTGGATACTGGGAGCGCATCGGCATGGCGTGGCTGGTATTCGCCTGCATCGCGCTGGGGCTTGCCCCGGTGTTCGTGGTGCAGCAGATCGATCATGTGTCGAACATGCTGATCGGCAGTGTGCTGGGCAATGCCAGTGAAAACTGGGCGTTCCTGGCGCCGGTGGATACCGCGCGCGCCAGCTACAGTCCGCTGTATTTCCTGCTGGCCGTGCTCGGGACGATGCTGCTCACCTCGGTGCTGGTGCGATACCTGTATCACGGGCGCGTGCGCCGCAGCGATCCCTGGGATTGCGGTTTTCCGGCGCAGCATGCGCGCATGCAGGATACGGCCGAGGGATTCGGGCAGCCTATCCGCCGCATCTTCGAACCGTTCTTCCGCATCGAGAGCGAGATGCCGACTCCGTTCGACAGCCATCCGCACTACCACGGCAAGAGCGAGGACAAGCTGTGGTATCTGTTGTATCAGCCGGTCAAGCGGGTCACGGAAAAGCTGTCGTTGCTTGCGGGGATGCTACAGCATGGGCGCATCCACCTGTATCTGGCCTATACCTTTTTCACGCTGGTCTTTCTGCTGGTGTTCGTATGATGGATAACACGGCTATTGCCCTCCTGTTCCAGCTGACACAATGGCTGCTGGTGCTCTTGGCCGCGCCGCTGCTCACCGGCTGGGTCAACCAGTGCCAGGCTTGGTTGCAGAACCGGCGGGGAGCCGGGCTGTTGCAGCCCTACCGTGTGTTGCGCAAACTGTTCCACAAGGACGCAGTGATCGCCCGGCATGCCTCGCCGTTGTTTCGTGCCACCCCCTACATCGTGTTCGGCTGCATGTGGCTGGCCACCGCCATCATTCCCATCCTGGCCGTGGACCTGCCCTTTTCCGGTTCAGCCGACGTGATCGCGCTGGTGGGGGTGTTCGCGCTGGCGCGCATGTTCATCGCGCTGGCCGCGATGGACATCGGCACCGCTTTCGGCACGCTCGGCGCGCGGCGCGAAATGCTGGTGTCCTTCCTCGCCGAACCGGCGCTGCTGATGGTGTTCTTTACGGCTTCCATGATCAGCCACACCACACAGTTGCCACGCATTGTGGAGACACTGGCGCACCACGAGTTCGTGATCTATCCCAGCCTGGCGTTCGCCGCGCTGGCATTCGTGATGGTGCTGCTCGCCGAGAATGCCCGCATTCCGGTGGACAATCCCAGCACCCATCTCGAACTGACCATGATCCACGAGGCGATGATTCTTGAATATTCGGCGCGCCACCTGGCGCTGATTGAATGGGCCAGCAGCCTCAAGCTGTTCGCCTACGTCAGCATCGGCATCGCGCTGTTCCTGCCGCATGGCATTGCCGAGGTGGGCAACTGGGGCGGCATCGCGCTGGCCATTGTCGCCTTGCTGGCCAAGCTACTGCTGGCCGGGGCGTCGCTCGCCGTGTTCGAGATCGTGACGGCCAAGCTGCGCATCTTCCGTGCGCCGGAATTCCTGGGCACGGCTTTCCTGCTGGCCGTGCTTGGCCTGCTGATCCACTTCCTGCTGGGGGCATGACATGCAGTTTCCGCTGGTGGCCCAACTCATCAACCTGCTGGCTTCTTTGCTGTTGCTGGTGGCCTTTGCCATGCTGGCGCAGCGGCGCATCCTGTCGCTGATCAACCTGTTCGCCTGGCAGGGCGCGTTGCTATCGATGAGCACCTTCGTCGTGGCGTGGACCACCGCGCAACATCACTTGTACTATTCCGCGGCGCTTACCCTGTTGCTCAAGGTGCTGCTGCTGCCCTGGCTGTTGCACCGCCTGATCCACCGGCTGAATGTGCGCTGGGATGTGGAGACCATGCTCAACATTCCGACCACCATGCTGGTTGGCATCGCGCTGGTGATCTTCGCGTTCAACCTGGCGGCACCGATCTCGCAACTGGCCGAAGGCATCACGCGCGGATTGATCGGGATTGCGCTGGCCAGCGTGCTGCTGTCGCTGCTCATGATGCTCACCCGGCGCAAGGCGGTGTCCCAGGTGGTGGCTTTCCTGTCGCTGGAGAACGGCTTGTTTTTTGCCGCCACCAGCGCCACGCAAGGCATGCCGCTGGTGGTGGAACTCGGCATCGCGCTGGACGTGCTGGTGGCGACCTTCATCTTCGGCATTTTCTTCTTCCAGATCCGCGAAACGTTCGAAAGTCTGGACATCACCCACATGGAGAAGCTGAAAGATGATTGAACTGCCGCTGTTGGCGCTGCTGCTGTTGCCGCTTCTGGGCGGCGGGTTGCTCGCCGTGTTTGGTTCGCGCAGTTGGGCGGCTGAGCTGAATTCCCTGATGTGCTTCCTCACCTTCGCCGCTTCCATCGCGCTGACCGGGCAGGTGATCGAGTCCGGTCCGCAACTGGCGTTCAACGAATGGTTCTTCATTGATCCGTTCAATGTGTATCTGGTCGCATTGACGGCCTTCGTCGCCTTCACCACCTCGCTGTTCTCGCGCCCTTACATGCGTGTCGAGCAGCACCACGGCAAGCTTTCGACCGGCATGCTGCATCTGTATTTCAGCATGTATCAGCTGTTCACCTTTGCCATGCTGGTGGCGCTCACCACCAACAACATGGGCATCATATGGGTGGCGATGGAGGCGGCGACGCTGACCACCGTGCTGCTGGTCTCGCTGTACCGCACGCCGTCCAGCCTGGAAGCGGCCTGGAAGTATTTCATCCTGTGCGGCGTGGGCATCGCGCTCGCGCTGTTCGGCACCATCCTGCTGTATTTCGCCGCTGAGCGTGTGCTGGGCGAGGGCGGTACGGCCTTGTTGTGGACGCACCTGAACCAGGTGAAGGGTGATCTGGAGCCGACAGTACTCAAGCTGGCCTTCGTCTTTCTGCTCGTCGGCTATGGCACCAAGGTTGGTCTGGTGCCGCTGCATAGCTGGTTGCCCGACGCGCACGCGGAAGGCCCGACGCCGGTTTCTGCCGTGCTGTCTGGCCTCTTGCTGAATGTCGCGCTGTGCGCTGTGGTGCGCAGCAAGGTGCTGGTGGACGGCTCGCTCGGCACACATTTCGCCGGCAACCTGATGATGGGCTTCGGGCTGCTCTCGCTGCTGGTGGCGGCGCTGTCGCTGTTCCGGCAGAAAGACATCAAGCGTATGTTCGCCTATTCCTCGGTCGAGCACATGGGGCTGATCACCTTTGCCTTCGGCATGGGCGGACCGGTGGCCACTTTTGCCGGCATGCTGCACATGACCGTGCATTCGCTGACCAAGTCGGCCATCTTCTTCGCGGTCGGCCATGCGGCGCAGAAGACTGGCACGCAGTTGATGGAAAACATCCGCGGCCTGTTGCAGGTCAGCCCCACGGTGGGCTGGGGGCTGGCACTGGGCACCTTCGCCATCCTCGGCATGCCGCCGTTCGGCGTATTCGCCAGCGAGTTCCTCATCATCACCACCGCCATGCACGAGTATCCGTGGGCCACCCCCATTTTGCTGGTCTCGCTGGGCATCGCGTTCGCCGCCATCTTCGGCAAGATACAGCCGGTCGTCTTCGGCGAGACCACCGCCAAACCGCTGCCGCATCCGCCCGCGCTGATCCCGGTGTTTGCCCATCTGCTGCTGGTGCTGATGCTGGGTCTGTATATGCCGCCTTACCTCGCCGACTGGTATCGCCAGGCGGCGGCCATGTTGGGATAAACGACCATGCCGATCCGCCATCGCGAACTGACGCTCACCCGCTTGCACGATGCCTTGCCTGCCTGGCGCGCCGGCGTTTCCGCCGAGACGCTGCCGGAGATTTGCAGCGAGGTACGCGATGGCGGCGGCCGGCTGGTCGCGCTGTGGGGTTGCGACAGGCGCCACACGACAGGGGATTTCCTGTTGCAGGTCGTGCTCATCAATGAACGCGGATTATTGTGCCTCGATGTGCCGCTGGCGGCGGAACATCCGCATTACCCCGATCTCTCCGCCATATTTCCTGCCGCGCTGCGCATGCAGCGCGCCACCTACGACATGCTCGGGCTGCATGCCGAAGGCGCGCGCGACCACCGCAAATGGCTGCACCACGGCGCGTGGCACAGCGGCTGCTTCCCGCTGCGCAAGGACTTCGATGGTAGTGCGTACCTCAGCCACCCTCACCTCAATCCTCTCCCCGGGGGAGAGGAGGCAATCGCCCATTCTCCTGCGGAGAACGGGAATAAAAGCCTTGACGACTATCCCTTTGTGCAGGTCGCCGGCCAAGGGGTGCACGAGATTGCCGTGGGGCCGGTGCATGCCGGCATCATCGAACCCGGTCATTTCCGCTTTTCCGTGCTCGGCGAAAAGGTGCTGCGCCTGGAGGAACGGATGGGCTATGTGCACAAGGGCATAGAAAAACGCTTCGAAGCATTGGACCTCAGGCAGGGGGCGAAACTCGCCGGGCGCGTCAGTGGCGACAGTACGGTGGCCTATGCCTGGGCGTATGCCATGGCCGCCGAAAGCATTGCCGGTACCACGCCGCCGGAGCGGGCGCTGTGGCTGCGCGCGTTGTTCCTCGAGCGCGAACGCGTGGCCAACCATCTCGGCGATCTCGGCTATCTCGGCAACGATGTCGCGCTTGCATTCGGTTTCGCGCAGTTCTGGATACTGAAAGAACAGGTGTTGCGCAACAATGCCGCACTGTTCGGACACCGCTATCTGATGGACAGCATCGTGCCGGGCGGGGTTGTGGTGGATATGGATCAGGCAGGTAGCGCCCGCATCGAACAGGAATGCGCGCACATCGAAAGCGAGGCGCGCGTGTTGCGTGCCATCTACGATGAACATGCCGGCGTGCAGGATCGCTTCATCAGCACGGGCCGCATAGAGCCAAAACTGGCGGCGCAGCTCGGCCTGTGCGGACTGGCCGGACGCGCCAGCGCGCAAGCTTGGGATGCGCGCGTGCAATTCCCCTATGCACCTTATGACCGTCTGGAAGTGCAGATGGCCACCCAGCGCAATGGCGACGTTGCGGCGCGGGTCAATGTGCGTTTCGATGAATTGTTTGAATCGCTGCGCCTGCAACGCGAAATCCTGTCCAGGCTGGCAGCCACCAGCGAGGGTATCGGCGCGCCGCTGGCAATCCTGCCGGGCAACGGTTTCGGCCTGGGGCTGGTCGAGGGCTGGCGCGGCGAAGTGCTGGTGGCCATGCATACCGATGCCGAAGGGCGGCTCACGCGCGTGCATCCGCACGATCCGTCCTGGCAGAACTGGCCGCTGCTGGAACACGCCGTTCTCGGCAACATCGTGCCCGACTTCCCGCTCATCAATAAATCTTTCAACTTGAGCTACAGCGGACAGGACTTGTAGGGAGTCTTATGTATCAAATCATCAAACAGATCGTTAAGACCGGCATCAAGACCGAGGCATTGCCGCCAGCCGACCAGGCAGTGATGCAGATTGAACAGCGCCTGCAACGGGAGATACTGGAAGTGTTCGGTGGCGCGCTCGCGGTGCGCCAGGTGGATGCGGGATCGTGCAACGGCTGCGAGCTGGAGATCCATGCGGTCAACAACGCCTACTACAACATCGAAGGGTTGGGCATCAAATTCGTCGCCAGCCCGCGCCATGCCGACCTGCTGCTGGTCACTGGTCCGGTGACGCGCCACATGGAGGTCGCGCTGAAACGCACCTACGATGCCACGCCGGAACCCAAGCTGGTGGTGGCGGTCGGCGATTGTGCGTGCGACGGCGGCATCTTCGGCGAGAGTTATGCCACCTGTGGCAGGGTGTCCAATGTCATTCCTGTCGATGTGACGGTGAGCGGCTGTCCGCCGACCCCCGTCGCCATCCTGCAAGGCATCCTCACCGCCATCGGCAATCACAGGCGATGATACTGCGCCCGTGGCATGGGCGCAGCTTACTTGATGCGCATCCCGGGTTGTGCGCCAGAATCCGGCGACAGGATGAACAGTCCGGGTTCGTTGCCGGAAGCGGCCAGTACCATGCCTTCCGACATGCCGAAC
The DNA here is from genome assembly GCA_037446515.1 of Gallionellaceae bacterium. Lineage (GTDB taxonomy): Bacteria > Pseudomonadota > Gammaproteobacteria > Burkholderiales > Gallionellaceae > Sideroxyarcus. The sequence goes on along the minus strand of JBBIIN010000007.1, from coordinate 13,178 downwards.
TTCATCTTGCGCGGGGCGAGGTTGGCGACCATCACCGTCAGTCGGCCTTTCAGTTGTTCGGGGTCATAGGCGGACTTGATGCCGGCGAACACCGTGCGCGGCTGTGTCTCGCCGATGTCCAGCGTCAGCTTCAGCAACTTCTCGGCGCCTTCCACGTGCTCGGCATTGGCGATGCGCGCCACGCGCAGGTCGACCTTCATGAAATCGTCGATGGAGATGTGGGTGGTGTTCTCGGCTTCGGTCATGGTTTTTTTGGTTTCCTGTTGTTGGTGGGCGGCATGCCGCTGTTGCGAATGGGCTTGCGGCTGCGGTTGTAGCGATTCCTTGTTGGCCGCGACCATGGCTTCGATGAGTTTGGGATCGAGGCGGGCGGCCAGATGTTGATAGGGATTGATCTTCCCATCGAGGATTTGATCTGCATCGGACCAAGCGAGAGGTTTGATGTCTAGGAAAGATTCAACTTGTTCTGCAAGTTTGGGAAGTATCGGTTTGAGATACAAAGTAAGAAGCCGGAAAAGATTAAGACTGACCGTGCAAACTTCGTGCAGCTTCGCTTCTTGCCCTTCTTGCTTTGCCAATACCCAGGGAGCTTGCTCGTTGACGTATTCATTTGCGCGGTCGGCAAGGCTCATGATCTCGCGGATGGCTTTTCCGAAGTCGCGGTTTTCATATGCCTCAGCAATCCGTTTGTCTGAACCGATGAACTCCCCCATCAAATGCGCGCCTCTAGAGGTAGTGATTTTGTCGTGTGTGGCAACGAGCCCGCCAAAATTCTTATGGATGAACCCGGCTGTTCTGCTCGCGATGTTAATGTACTTGCCAATCAGGTCGCTGTTCACCTTCGCCACGAAATCGTCGAGGTTGAGGTCGATGTCCTCCATCGTGCCGTTCAGCTTGGCGGCGTAGTAGTAGCGCAGGTACTCGGTGTTTTTGATGTGGTCGACATAGCTGCGTGCGGTGATGAAGGTGCCGCGTGACTTGCTCATCTTTTCGCCGTTCACGGTGAGGAAGCCGTGTGCGAACAGTTTGGTCGGCGTGCGGAAACCGGCATGTTGCAGCATCGCGGGCCAGAACAATGCATGGAAATACAGGATGTCTTTGCCGATGAAGTGGTACAACTCGGCATCTGAACCTTGCTTCCAGTAGTCGTTGAAATCGATGCCACTCTTGTTGCAGAGTTGTTTGAAGCTGCCCATGTAGCCCACCGGCGCATCCAGCCACACGTAAAAATATTTGCCGGGTGCATCGGGGATCTCGAAGCCGAAATACGGTGCGTCGCGCGAGATGTCCCAATCGGTCAATTTGTTCTCGCCTTCCGCGCCCAGCCATTCCTGCATCTTGTTTGCGGCTTCGTTTTGCAGCGAACCGCTACGGGTCCACTCGCGCAAGAACTGCTGGCAGGAGTCGGCGGAGAGCTTGAAGAAGTAATGGTCAGAGTTGCGCAGTTCGGGTTTCGCCCCCGATACCGTAGAGAAGGGTTCGATGAGGTCGGTGGGGGCATAGGCCGCACCGCACACTTCGCAGTTGTCGCCGTACTGGTCTTTGGCGTGGCATTTCGGACATTCGCCCTTGATAAAACGGTCCGGCAGGAACATGCGCTCAACCGGGTCGTAGTACTGCTCAATGGAGCGCACCTCGATGAGGTCGTTCGCTTTCAGTTTGCGGTAGATGCCTTGTGCGAATTCTCTGGTCTCATTGGAATTGGTCGAGCCGTAGTTGTCGAACGCCACATGGAAGGCGGCGAAATCGTCGTAGTGTTCTTGCCAGACGCGAGAGATCAGCTGTTCTGGCGTGACGCCCTCTGTCTTGGCGCGCAGCATGATGGGCGTACCGTGGGTGTCGTCGGCGCAGACGTAGTGGCAGGTGTTGCCACACATCTTCTGGAAGCGCACCCAGATGTCGGTCTGGATGTATTCAACCAGGTGGCCGAGGTGGATGCTGCCGTTGGCGTAGGGCAAGGCGGAGGTGACTAATATCTTGCGGGTCATTGCGGGTTTCCTAGAGAGGGCGCGATTGTAGCAAAACCCGCACGGCGCCGTTGAATTCGGTAAAATCGCGCCCGCAAGCAACGTTCAAGGAAGCGCGATGAGCATCAAGTCAGATAAGTGGATACGCCGCATGGCCGAACAGCACGGCATGATCGAGCCGTTCGAACCTGGACAGGTGAAGGAAGTCGACGGCCAGAAGATCGTGTCCTACGGCACCTCCAGTTATGGCTACGACATCCGCTGCTCGCGCGAATTCAAGATATTCACCAACCTGAACAGCACCATCGTTGATCCCAAGAATTTCGATCCCAACTCCTTCGTGAAGATCGAGGCGGATTATTGCATCATTCCGCCCAATTCCTTCGCGCTGGCGCGCACCATCGAATATTTCCGCATCCCGCGCAGCGTACTGACTGTGTGTCTGGGCAAATCCACCTACGCGCGTTGCGGCATCATCGTCAACGTCACCCCATTCGAGCCCGAATGGGAAGGCTACGTGACACTGGAGTTCTCCAACACCACGCCACTGCCCGCGAAGATCTATGCCAACGAGGGCGTGGCGCAGGTGCTGTTCTTTGAAAGCGATGAAGAGTGCGAGATCTCGTACAAGGATCGTGGCGGCAAGTATCAGGGCCAAGTCGGCGTGACGCTGCCCAAGATATGACCGAACCTTGATGGACGCATTCCTGCTCATCTCCCTAGGATTCTTTGCCTTGGCGCTGCTGTACGCCATCGTCGGGCATGCCGGCGGCTCCGGCTATATCGCGGTGCTGGCGCTGGCCGGTTTTCCGCTGGCGGAGATACGTCCCACCTCGCTGACCCTGAACGTGCTGGTGTCGCTGATCGCCACCGTTGAGTTCATGCGCGCCGGGCATTTCCGCTGGCGGCTGTTCTGGCCCTTCATGCTGGGCTCGGTCCCGCTGGCCTGGCTGGGAGGCACCCTGCAATTGGCTGCCATGCCGTTCAAGATTCTGCTGGGTCTGGCTTTGCTGTTCAGCGCCTGGCGTCTGCTGGCCAAACGCATAGAACCCGCCGTCTATCGTGAACTGAAGCTGGCGCCGGCCATCTTCGCCGGAAGCTGCATCGGCCTGTTCTCCGGCTTGCTGGGCATAGGCGGCGGCATCTTCCTGACCCCGCTGTTGCTGTTGCTGGGCTGGGCCATTCCCAAACAAGCGGCTGCCGTTTCCGCGCCTTTCATCCTGGCCAACTCGGCGTTCGCACTGGCCGGTTTCGGCATGTCGAATACCATCACCCTGCCGGAACATTTCCCGGCCTACGCAGCCGCCGTGGTCACGGGCGGCCTGATCGGCGCCCACTTGGGCAGCCACCACATGCGCGGCCGCACCATCGTTACGGTGTTGAGCGCCGTGCTGCTGATTGCCGGCGTCAAGATGCTGTATGTCTGAACGCACATCAAAACGCGCGCCCCATATCACCTGGCGCAGCCCAGATGGAGAGGTCATCGGCTGCGCGGAAAAGAACAAGGTAATGCAGCAGAACCTGGAGGAGATACGCCAGGTTTGCCAGGACGCGCTGGAGGATGCGGTGCTGATGGGCTGCGACGAGAACCAGGTGCGCGTCGTGCTGGTCGAACTGGTCACCACGCTGAAAAGCAATTACCACACATGAGCGGCAACTTTCCTTGCCACACTTTCCCCATAACTGAACATCTCCTAGAGGAGCCGTCATGAAGTTCAAATTTCCCATCATCATCATTGACGAGGACTTCCGTTCCGAGAACGCCAGCGGACTGGGCATCCGCGCGCTGGCGGCGGCCATTGAGGAGGAAGGCATGGAAGTGCTGGGCGTCACCAGCTACGGCGATCTCACCTCGTTCGCGCAGCAGCAGAGCCGCGCTTCGGCCTTTTTGCTGTCGATCGACGACGAGGAATTCGGCGGCGGCAGCAAGGAGGAGATCGAGGCGGCGTTGAAGAACCTGCGCGCTTTCGTCGCCGAGATTCGCTTCCGCAACGCCGACATTCCCATCTACCTGTACGGCGAGACACGCACCTCGCGCCACATTCCCAACGACGTGCTGCGCGAGCTGCATGGCTTCATCCACATGCACGAGGACACGCCCGAGTTCGTGGCGCGCCACATCATCCGCGAGGCGAAGTCTTACCTTGACTCGCTGGCGCCGCCGTTCTTCCGCGCGCTGACGCACTACGCGCAGGACGGTTCATATTCCTGGCATTGCCCCGGCCACTCCGGCGGCGTGGCCTTCCTCAAGTCCCCGGTGGGACAGATGTTCCACCAGTTCTTCGGCGAGAACATGCTGCGCGCCGACGTGTGCAACGCGGTGGACGAACTCGGCCAGTTGCTCGATCACACCGGCCCGGTGGCGGCCTCGGAGCGCAATGCCGCGCGCATCTTCAATGCCGACCACTTGTATTTCGTGACCAACGGCACCTCCACCTCGAACAAGATCGTGTGGCATTCCATGGTGGCGCCGGGAGACATCGTGGTGGTGGACCGCAACTGCCACAAGTCCAACCTGCACGCGATCATGATGACGGGCGCCATCCCGGTGTTCCTGATGCCCACGCGCAACCACTACGGCATCATCGGCCCCATTCCCAAGGCCGAGTTCGACATGGCGAACATCCAGAAGAAGATCGACGCCAACCCCTTCATCACCGACAAGACCAAGAAGCCGCGCATCCTCACCCTGACGCAGAGCACCTACGACGGCGTGGTCTATAACGTGGAGATGTTGAAGGAGATGCTGGACGGCAAGATCGATGCGCTGCACTTCGACGAGGCCTGGTTGCCGCATGCGGCCTTCCATGACTTCTACAATAGCATGCATGCCATCGACCGCAACCGCCCGCGCGCCAAGGATTCGATGATTTTCTCCACCCAGTCCACCCACAAGCTGCTGGCGGGGCTGTCGCAGGCCTCGCAAATCCTGGTGCGTGAGTCCGAGGCGCGCAAGCTGAACAGCCACATGTTCAACGAAGCCTACCTGATGCACACTTCCACCTCGCCGCAGTACGCCATCATCGCCTCGTGCGACGTGGCCGCCGCGATGATGGAACCGCCCGGCGGTACCGCGCTGGTGGAGGAGAGCATCGCCGAGGCGCTGGATTTCCGCCGCGCGATGAAGAAGGTGGATGACGAGTTCGGCAAGGACTGGTGGTTCAAGGTATGGGGGCCGGACCATATCGCCGAGGAGGGCATCGGCTCGCGCGACGACTGGATGCTGAAATCCTCGGAGAAATGGCATGGTTTCGGCAAGCTGGCCGCGGGCTTCAACATGCTCGATCCGATCAAGGCCACCATCATCACGCCGGGACTCAACCTCAACGGCAACTTCGACGAAAGCGGCATCCCGGCCGGCATGGTGACCAAGTACCTGGCCGAGCATGGCGTGATCGTGGAGAAGTGCGGTCTGTACTCATTCTTCATCATGTTCACCATCGGCATCACCAAGGGCCGCTGGAACACGCTGCTCACTGCGCTACAGCAGTTTAAGGATGACTACGACAAGAACGCACCGATGTGGCGCATCCTGCCGGAGTTCGCCGCCAAGCATCCGCAATACGAGCGCACTGGCCTGCGCGACCTGTGCCAGCAGATCCACGACACCTACAAGGCGCACAACGTGGCCAGGATGACCACCGAGATGTACCTGTCCAACATGCAGCCGGCGATGAAACCCTCCGACGCGTTCGCCAAGATGGCGCACGACGAGATTGAGCGCGTGGCCATCGACGAGCTGGAAGGTCGCATCACCGCCGTGCTGCTGACGCCCTACCCGCCCGGTATCCCGCTGCTGATCCCGGGCGAGCGCTTCAACAAGACCATCGTTGACTACCTCAAGTTCGCGCGCGACTTCAACCGCAAGTTCCCCGGTTTTGAGTCCGACATCCACGGCCTCGTCTCCGAGAAAGACAACGGCGAGCGGTTGTATTACGTGGACTGCGTGAAATGAGCCGCCTCTTTCCGGGATGAACGACGAAACCGGCAAGCTGCGCATCGACAAATGGCTGTGGGCGGCGCGTTTCTACAAGACGCGCAGCCTGTCCGCCGAAGCGGTGGAAGGCGGCAAGGTCACCATGGATGGGGCGCGTCTCAAGCCCGCCAAGCCGGTCAATATCGGCGACGTGCTGGAGATTCGCGTCGGCAAATTCCGTTACGAAGTGCAAGTGCTGGGCCTTTCCAACAAGCGCGGCGGTGCGCCGCAGGCGCAGCAGCTCTACCGCGAGACTGCGGCCAGCCGCGCCCAGCGCGAGGAGCTGGCCGCGCAACTGCGCGCGCAGCCGCAACCCGCGTTCAAGGGGCGTCCGACCAAGCGCGACCGCCGCGACATCGAACGCTTCAACGAAAAAACCAAGGTGCGCAACAGCGCATGGGGTGATTTCGAGTAGCACATGGACGCCCTGGAACGGCAGGAACGGCTCGTTTCAGCACTGCGCAACCCGCACTGTCACCCGTATCCCGTGCAGCAGGTGGAGGAGGTCGAGACGCACATCTCCTGGGTGTTGCTGGCGGGCGAGTATGCCTACAAGATCAAGAAGGCGCTTGATCTCGGCTTCCTTGATTATTCGACGCTGGAAAAACGCAAGCATTGCTGTGCGGAGGAAATCCGGCTTAACCGCCGCACTGCGCCCGAGCTCTACCTCGATGTCATCGGCATCGGCGGCACACCTGAAGCACCCGTGTTTGGCGCGCAGCCCGCCATCGAATATGCCGTCAGGATGCGCCGCTTCGCGCAGGGCAGGCTGCTCGATCACTTGTCAGCGCAGGGCCGTTTGACTGCGCAGCACATCGACCGCCTTGCGGAAAAGATCGCACTGTTCCATGCCGCCTTGCCTGTTGCAGATGCGCGCTCGCCTTATGGCACACCCGCCGTCATCCATGCGGCGGCGCAGCAGAACTTCGCCCAGTTGCAGTCCTTGCTTGGTATGGCAGACCACAAGCGGCTTGCAGCCTTGCAGGCCGAGAGCGAGGCCGAGTTCGCCGCGTGCCGCCCACAGTTCGTGGCACGCCATGTCCAAGGCTATGTGCGCGAATGCCACGGCGACTTGCATCTCGGCAATGTCGCGCTGCTCGGCGACGAGCCGCTGCCGTTCGACTCCATCGAGTTCAATCCGGCCTTGCGCTGGATAGACGTGATGGACGAGCGCGCCTTCACCATGATGGATTTGCTGCATCGCGGGCATGACCGGCTTGCCTGGCGCTTGCTGAATGCGCAATTGGAAATCAGCGGCGACTATGCGGGCATCGCCGTGCTGCGTTTCTATCTGGCCTATCGCGCCACGGTGCGAGCCAAGGTGTGCGTTATCCGTTCCGCGCAGCAGGATGTATCGCCGCGCACGCAGCAGCAGGAGCTGGCGCAGTGCCGCAGTCTGCTTGCCTTGGCGCGGCAATGCCTGGCGCGGCGTCATTCCGCGCTGATCATCACGCACGGGCTGCCCGGCTCCGGCAAGACCACTTTCGCGCAATATGCGCTGGAGCGGCTGGGTGCAGTGCGCATCCGTTCCGATGTCGAGCGCAAACGCCTGCACGGGCTGGCCACGCTGGAACGCAGCGGCGGAGAGATTTACGGGCAGCAGGCCACGCAGCGCACCTATGCGCACCTGCACGAACTGGCTACTGAGCTGCTGCGGGCGGACCATATCGTCATCGTCGATGCCGCCTTCCTGCAGCGCGAGGAGCGCGACAGTTTCCGCCATCTGGCGCGTACCCTGCATGTGCCATTCGCCATCACATCGTTGTCGGCCAGTGCAGCGCAACTGCGTGCGCGCCTGAGGCAGCGGCACGGCGATGCTTCCGAAGCAGACGAGGTCGTGCTGGAAAAACTGCAAGCGCTCCAGCAACCCTTGGCAGCGGAGGAAGGCGCGCTGCACTTCACCACCGCGCAGCCGCCGGACAGTGCGGCCAATGCGCGCAACTGGCGCGCGCTGCAGGCGATAGTGGACGGAGATGGGCATGCCTGAAACAGCAGAGCGCACCCGCAGGGCGAAATGGCGCGGCTATGCGTTGAATGCGCTCATCCTCGTCGCGCTCATCGCGGGCGTCCGTGCCTGGCAGCAGCGCGACATGGTCGGCGGCGCAGCGCCCGCGTTGAACGGTGTCATGCTCGATGGGCGCAGCTATAGTCTGCCTGCGCGCCCCGGCCATCCCGTGCTGGTGCATTTCTGGGCGAGCTGGTGCGGCATCTGCCGCAGCGAACAGGACAACATCGCCGCACTGGCCGATGCCGATGTCATCACCGTGGCCATGCAAAGCGGCGCGCCGCAGGAGGTGAGCCGCTACCTGCGCGAACAAGGCATCGGCTTCCCGGTGGTGAACGACGCGGAGGGCCGCATCGCCGCCAGCTGGGGCGTGCATGCCGTACCCGCGAGTTTCATCGTCGCACCGGATGGTGAGATACGTTTCGTCGAGGTCGGCTACACCACGGAGCCGGGCTTGCGCGTGCGCTTGTGGCTGGCGGGAGTAATGGGGGGATGAGTGCTGCCCTATCGGGGCGGATGAAAGATGAGCGGCGCCGCGCCTGGCGGCGGCGTTCTCAGAATGTGTTTCTTCGCCTTGCCTATCACGTGCATCTCGCACTTTTTGCAATCGAACTCCAGGCGCAGGCGCTCGCTGCCGTTCACCAGCGTCATCGGCTCGGCGCGCACCTGGCCTTGCACGCCGATCACGCCCTTGGCCTGCTTCGGGCACAGACTTAGCGAATAGCGGATGCAGTGGCGCGTGATCATCAGCGACCCCTCGCCTTCCTCCTGGTGTGCTTCGTAGGCAGCGGCGATCAGCTTCACGCCGTGCCGGGTGTAGAAGCGCTGCGCTGCGGTGTTATAGACGTTGGCGAGGTAGGAAAGGGTTTCCTCGGGATATTGCACCCGCGGCACGGCATCCGGTTTGCGCGGCAGCGGCACATGCGCGGCAAGACGCGCGGCTTGCAGCTTCTCCACCGCGTCGCGGCGCAACTGGTTGAGCAGTGAGCCCGGCACGAACCACGGTTGTGTCCACTCGATGCGCGCATCCTGTAATTCGAAGTCGGTGTTTCCCAAGCGCGCCAGTTGTGTCCGCACGGCATCCTCCGCTTCTGCCGGATTGTTCGCGGGCTGTTTTGCGAAGGTGATGCTGGCAATGGCCTCGATGCCGTCCTCGTCGGTGAGCGTGAGCGCATAACCTTCTTGCGTTTCCCGGAACAGTGCGGATACGCCGATCCTGCGCTCGGCAGACTTCTTCGTCAGCGCCAGCTCCCAGGCATGGTCGCTGTTGCGGTTGATCTCCAGGCCGATGCGCAGGCCCGCCAGTTCAGCAATTTTTTCGTTCGGCCACACCCGCCACACCTTGCTCATCTGCTTTGCGGTGTTGGCACGGATGCCGCGCGTCTCGCGTTTGTGCAGATAATTGAGGCCGTCACCGTTGGCGAGTGTCTCGTCCGTCTCGATCTCGAACCAGTCCGGTCCGACCTTGCTGACCGTGCCCAGCGGCAGGCCGACGAAGTTGGGTGCGTCGAACGCGCCGATGTCGATCTTGCGACCGTTGGCGAAATAATCCGTCGCGCCGCGATGGAAGGCCTTGTCCGGGTCGGGCGTGAAAAAAAGTTTTGTCGTGCCGCTGGAAGCGGCATGCAGGTCGGCCCGTTCGGCCAGTATTTCGTCGAGCAGCCTGCGGTAGTGCCCGGTGATGTTCTTCACATAGGGCGCATCCTTGTAGCGCCCTTCGATCTTGAAGCTGCGTACGCCGGACTCGATGAGTGCGCGCAGGTTCGCGCTCTGGTTGTTGTCTTTCACCGACAGCAAGTGCTTCTCGAAAGCGACGATCTGGCCTTGCGAATCTTCCAGCGTGTAGGGCAGGCGGCAGGCCTGCGAACAGTCGCCGCGATTGGCGCTGCGTCCGGTGTGCGCATGGCTGATGTAGCACTGGCCGGAATAGGCTACGCACAGCGCACCGTGGATGAAGTGCTCGATCACGGTGTCGGCGGGCACGGCGGCGCGCACCGCAGCGATCTCGTCCAACGTCAGCTCGCGCGCCAGCACCAGTTGCGAGAAACCGACGGAGGCCAGGAACTTCGCCTTTTCCGGCGAGCGGATGTCGCACTGCGTGGAAGCGTGCAGGTCTATCGGCGGCAGGTCGAGCTCCAGCAGTCCCATGTCCTGCACAATGAGCGCATCCACGCCGATGTCGTAACAGTCCTGCGCCAGCTTGTGCGCGGCTTCCAGCTCCGCGTCATGCAGGATGGTGTTGAGCGTGACGTAGATCTTGGCGTGGAAGCGGTGCGCGTACTGCACCAGCTCGGCGATGTCGGCGATGGAATTGCCGGCCTTGTCGCGCGCGCCGAACGAAGGCCCGCCGATGTACACCGCGTCCGCGCCGTGCAGTATCGCCTCGCGGCCTATCGCCGCGGTCTTGGCGGGGGCGAGCAGTTCCAGCGGCGATGAAATTGCGGCCATGCTTATGCGCGCCGGTAAGTAACGAAGTGATAATCCAGCGGTTGTGGCATCTCTTGCGAATGTTTTTCGCGCACAGTCTCACACCATACCTTCCGGTCAAAATCGGGAAAGTGCGCATCGCCTGCCACCACTTGCTGCATCTCGGTAATGTACAGCGTATCCACCAGCGGCAATGCCTGGGCATAGAGTTCTGCGCCGCCGACGATGAAAGCCTCGGTATCGCCGGTGCAGGCGGCAATCGCTTCTTGCAATGAATGTGCGACGAGGCAACCTTCGATTTGCAGTGCGCGGTCGCGCGTGACCACCACCGTGGTGCGCCCCGGCAGCGGCTTGCCGATGGAATCGAAGGTCTTGCGCCCCATGATCATGTGATGCCCCATGGTCAGCGCCTTGAAGTGCTTGAGGTCTTCCGGGCAGCGCCAGGGCAGCGTGTTGTTGAGGCCGATGGTGCGGTTCTGCGCCATGGCGACGATCAGCGAGATGCTCATACCGCGACGGGGGCCTTGATCGCCGGATGCGGGTCGTACCCTTCCAGCGTGAAGTCTTCGAACTTGAAGCCGAAGATGTCCTTCACATCGGGATTGATCTTCATCGTCGGCAAAGCGCGCGGCTCGCGCGACAGTTGCAACGCGGTCTGCTCCATGTGGTTCGAGTACAGATGCGCGTCGCCGAAGGTGTGCACGAAGTCGCCGTACTGCAAACCGCACACTTGCGCCATCATCATCGTCAGCAAGGCATACGAAGCGATGTTGAACGGCACGCCAAGAAAGATGTCCGCGCTGCGCTGATACAGCTGGCACGACAGTTTGCCGTCCGCCACGTAGAACTGGAAGAACGCATGGCAGGGCGCCAGCGCCATCTTGTCCAACTCGCCCACGTTCCAGGCCGAGACGATGATGCGGCGCGAATCGGGATTGTGCTTGAGTTGATCGACCGCGATCTTGATCTGGTCGATCACGCGGCCATCCACCGCCTCCCACGAGCGCCACTGCTTGCCGTACACCGGACCCAGCTCGCCTTGTTCATTGGCCCACTCGTCCCAGATGGAAACGCCATTGTCCTTGAGGTATTTGGTGTTGGTGCTGCCCTGCAAGAACCACAGCAACTCATGGATGATGGATTTCAGGTGGCACTTCTTGGTGGTGACCAGCGGGAAGCCTTGCGAGAGGTCGAAGCGCATCTGGTAACCGAACACGCTGGTGGTGCCAGTGCCGGTGCGGTCGGATTTCTTGGTGCCGTTATCGAGGACGTGCTGCATTAAATCGAGGTATTGGCGCATGGAAAGACTCGTTGTCTTGCTGCGCCGGGCGGCGCGTTCAGGGGTGTAATGCTAGCACAGGGTAAAGGCCTAACTTTGGAAACAGCACTGATGTGCCCCTATAGGCCACTAAATTTGGCAATGCCGTCATAAACCTTGTTACTGAAATTTGCAGCTTCGCCGATTACTCTTGTGTCAGATGGCCGAGCCTTGCCAGTTTTTGAGAAATGTTCGCCGACCTCTACCGCTTCCCTCCACAGAGCGCCACATGCTGGGGTGCTCAATTGGTTTCGCTGATTCAGGATATGTGCAGCAAGTCCGCTCATGAATTGGTCTTGTACGCCTGAATAATATCCACCAGCTGCACATATCTGATCTGCACTTTCTCCGTGGCAATATGCGGGAAATAACATCAGTGCAAGTACAAAAAAGGTTTTGTGAATCATAAAGACCTCCCGAAGTGACAAACAAGTTAAATACGAACGGCTAGGAGGCTATCCAATATTCACAGCCTTTACAAGCCAATCATACGGACAGACTGGCGACGTTGCTCAACGTGCTACAACCGGATTGTCCGTATAATCACGTCCTGATTTTCGGAGATCATCATGACCCTCGCCGCACTCGCCTTTACCACCACCCTTTCCGCCCCCCACCAACTCATCCTTTTCCCCAAGGCCAAGACCCTGTCGAAGGACATCGCACACGGTGACCTGCTCGCCAGTGTGCTCAAGCGCCGCGACATGAAGGCGGAGGAGCTGGCGAAGTCGCCCGTCGCGGCGAATGCGGCAGACGGCACGCTGGTGGCCTGGGCGATGCTGGACGAGAAGAAGGACACCTTCGCGCAGCAGGTGCTGGTGCGCAAGGCGCTGCAGTTGTTGTTGGAGGAGCAACCCAAGGTGTTGGGTATCGCGGTCTCCGGTGCCACGGTGCAGCGCGCGGCCGAACTGGCGGTGTATGGGGCGTGGGTGAATGCGAGCCTGTTGCCGGTGCACAAGAAGAAGGACGAGCGCAAGCCGCTGCAGAAAATTGAGTTGGTGAATCTGAATGCGCTCCTTCCCCCTGTCAGGGGGAAGGTTGGGATGGGGGTGGAGCGGCGTGGGGCGAAAGCTTCTACCCCCACCCTGGCCCTCCCCCTGCAAGGGGGAGGGAAGGGGGAGGCTTCCGTCCGCGGGGATGGGGCGGTGTTGGACAAGAAGCCGTTCGACGCGCTGCGCGCGCAGGCCGAAGGCAACCTGCTGTGCCGCGAGCTGACCATATTGCCGCCTAACCAACTCACGCCGGGCATGTATCGCCAGCGCGTGAAGAAGCTGGCCACGGCGAACAAGTGGAAGCACGAAGAGTTCGACATGAAGAAGCTGCGCGCGATGGGCGCGGGGGCCTTTGTGGCGGTAGCGCAGGGCAGCGACCCGGAGGATGCGGCCATCGTGCATCTCAGCTACAAGCACCCGAAAGCGAAGCAGACCGTTGCGCTGGTGGGCAAGGGCATCTGCTTCGATACCGGCGGCCACAACCTCAAGCCGT
>JBBIIN010000006.1:37627-54005 GCA_037446515.1 Gallionellaceae bacterium | reverse complement strand
ATAGTGATCCGGTGGTTCTGTATGGAAGGGCCATCGCTCAACGGATAAAAGGTACTCTGGGGATAACAGGCTGATTCCTCCCAAGAGTTCATATCGACGGGGGAGTTTGGCACCTCGATGTCGGCTCATCACATCCTGGGGCTGTAGCCGGTCCCAAGGGTATGGCTGTTCGCCATTTAAAGTGGTACGTGAGCTGGGTTTAAAACGTCGTGAGACAGTTTGGTCCCTATCTGCCGTGGGCGCTGGAAGTTTGAGGGGGCCTGCTCCTAGTACGAGAGGACCGGAGTGGACGTATCTCTGGTGTACCGGTTATGACGCCAGTCGTATCGCCGGGTAGCTATATACGGAAGAGATAACCGCTGAAAGCATCTAAGCGGGAAACTCGCCTCAAGATGAGACTTCCCTGGTAACTTGATTACCCTGAAGGGTCGTGGAAGACCACCACGTTGATAGGTCGGGTGTGGAAGCGCAGTAATGCGTTAAGCTAACCGATACTAATTGCCCGTGCGGCTTGATCCTATAACATTAGGCAAGCGCAAGTAACAACGCCTCGCAATACAATCAAACACAATTACTTCTTCCAGAACAATGTCGGATCGTTGCAGCTCAATGAGCGAATGCGAAACGACACCAGTTATGTCTGACGACCATAGCAAGGTGGCCCCACTCCTTCCCATCCCGAACAGGACAGTGAAACGCCTTCGCGCCAATGATAGTGTGCATCCGCATGTGAAAGTAGGTCATCGTCAGACTCCTACACAGTAAAAACCCCCAGGTCAAAGCCTGGGGGTTTTTGCTTTGGGAGTCTAATAATGACCTGCTCGATGCCGATCGATAAATATCTTCAGGATTTGAGTTTGCGGTCGAGCTTCGCTTGGGCGAAAAAAGCGCTGGCCAACTTCAATATCTCATTAGCGCGGCGCAATTCCTTCACTTCGCGCTCCAATGCCTTGATGCGCTCACGTTCAAATGCCAGTGAGCCAATGGCATGGTTGGGATATAATCGCGCTCCATGACCAAGTATATTTTCATCACCGGCGGCGTTGTCTCTTCCTTGGGGAAAGGCATCGCCGCCGCTTCACTTGCGGCCATTCTTGAGTCTAGGAAACTCAAGGTCACGATGCTGAAGCTAGACCCCTACATCAACGTTGATCCAGGCACGATGAGTCCTTTCCAGCATGGAGAGGTGTTTGTTACTGAGGATGGTGCAGAGACTGATCTTGACCTTGGCCACTATGAGCGCTTCATCAGCGCCAAGATGCGCAAGTCCAATAATTTCACCACCGGACAAATCTACGAGAGCGTGATCCGCAAGGAGCGGCGCGGGGAATATCTAGGCAAGACAGTGCAAGTGATCCCGCATATTACTAACGAGATACAGGCCTTTGTCGAGCGCGGTGCTGCCGCCTCGCATGACGGAAAGGTCGACGTGGCCATCGTTGAGATTGGCGGCACGGTGGGGGACATCGAGTCGTTGCCGTTCCTCGAAGCTGCCCGCCAGATGGGGTTGCGCCTAGGGCGCAACCAAGTCGCTTATATCCACCTTACGCTGGTGCCTTATATAGCTACCGCAGGAGAGTTGAAGACCAAGCCGACCCAGCATAGCGTGCAGAAATTGCGCGAGATCGGCATCTTTCCGACAGCCTTGCTGTGTCGAGCGGATCGCCGTATCCCGGACGACGAGCGCGCCAAGATATCCTTGTTCGCCAATGTGCCCGAAGAGGGGGTCATTTCGATGTGGGATGTGGACAGCATCTATAAAGTGCCGCAAGTTTTGCACGAACAAGGACTGGATCGCTTGATATGTGAAGGGTTGGCATTGAATGCGCCGCCGGCCGACCTGACGGTGTGGCAGAACTTGGTTAAGGCTCAGGAGAGTCCGCAGCACGAGATTACCATCGGCATGGTTGGCAAGTATGTTGACCTGACTGAATCGTACAAGTCGCTGATCGAAGCGTTGCGCCATGCCGGCATCCATACCTCCACGCGGGTGAACATCGAATATCTGGACTCCGAGGTAATCGAGAAGGACGGCACGGGAGGGCTGAAAAAGCTTGATGCTATTTTGGTTCCTGGCGGATTCGGTGTGCGCGGTACGGAAGGCAAGATTGCCGCGATCCGTTATGCCCGCGAGAACAAGATTCCTTACTTGGGAATCTGCCTCGGCATGCAGCTTGCAGTTATTGAATATGCGCGTCACGTGGCCGGAATGCAGGATGCAAACAGTACCGAGTTCAACCTGGAGACGGAGCATCCAGTGGTCGCGCTGATCACCGAATGGTTGGATCGCGACGGCAAGGTCGCTAAACGCAGCGCTGATTCAGACTTGGGCGGCACCATGCGTCTCGGGTCGCAGCGCTGCCCGATCAAGCTTGGCACCATGGCGCAAAAGATATACGGCAACGAGGTGAATGAGCGTCATCGTCATCGTTATGAAGTCAACAATCATTATGTGCCCGTGCTCGAAAAGGCGGGGCTGGTGATTTCCGCCCGTACGCCATCCGAAGATCTACCGGAGATGATGGAGTTGCCGCAGGATATACATCCTTGGTTTGTCGGTGTGCAGTTCCACCCCGAATTCACCTCTACGCCGCGTGATGGCCATCCCTTGTTCAAGGCCTACGTTGAAGCGGCGGTGCGGCGCAAGGAGGGTGCGTGAAGCTGTGCCATTTTGATGCTGGGCTGGACAGGCCGCTGTTCCTGATTGCCGGTCCGTGCGTGATCGAATCGGAGCAGATGGCGCTGGATACTGCGGGGCAGTTAAAAGAGATCGCGCATAAGCTGGGCATGCCGTTCATCTACAAGTCTTCATATGACAAGGCCAACCGCAGTTCGGGCAAGTCCTTCCGCGGTTTCGGCATGGAAGCGGGGCTGAAGATACTGGAGAAAGTGAGGGCGCAAATCGGCGTGCCGGTGCTGACCGATGTGCATACTGAGGACGAAATCACGCCGGCGGCGGCAGTGGTTGACGTGTTGCAGACGCCTGCATTCCTGTGCCGCCAGACCGACTTTATCCATGCCGTGGCAAAAGCGGGCAAGCCGGTGAACATCAAGAAGGGCCAGTTCTTGTCGCCGTGGGACATGAAGAACGTGGTGGACAAGGCACGTGAGGTGAGTGGCGACGACAACATCATGGTGTGTGAGCGCGGCGCCTCGTTCGGCTACAACAATCTGGTGTCTGACATGCGCTCGCTGGCGGTGATGCGCAACACCGGCTGCCCGGTGGTGTTCGATGCCACGCATTCGGTGCAACTGCCCGGCGGACAAGGCACAGCTAGCGGCGGGCAGCGCGAGTTCGTGCCGGTGCTGGCACGCGCCGCAGTGGCGGCAGGCGTGGCAGGTGTGTTCATGGAGACGCACCCGAATCCCGCCAAGGCTTTGTCGGATGGTCCCAATGCATTCCCGCTGGGGCATCTGGAAGGATTGTTGCGAACATTAATGGCGCTGGATGGCTTGGTCAAGCAGCAAGGCTTGATTGAAGAGAAAATTGACTTGAAAAATGTGTAGAGAAAAGTGAGCAAGGAAAGAAAATGAGTGCAATCGTTGATGTCGTAGCGCGTGAGATTCTGGATTCCCGTGGCAATCCCACAGTGGAAGCCGATGTGTTGCTGGAGTCGGGTGTGATGGGGCGGGCCGCCGTGCCTTCCGGTGCATCGACCGGAGAAAAGGAAGCGATCGAATTGAGGGATGGCGACAAACAGCGCTATCTTGGCAAGGGGGTGTTGAAGGCAGTCGAGAACGTGAATACCGAGATCGCCGAGGCAGTCATCGGACTGGATGCAGAGAACCAAGCATTCATTGACCAGACCATGATTGATCTGGACGGTACAGACACCAAGTCGCGCCTCGGCGCGAACGCCATCCTGGCTGTTTCCATGGCAGTGGCGCGCGCGGCGGCGGAAGACAGCGGCCTGCCGCTGTATCGCTACCTAGGCGGCGCAGCACGCATGGAAATGCCGGTGCCGATGATGAATATCATCAACGGCGGCGCACATGCCACCGGCGGTGCTGACATTCAGGAATTCATGATCATCCCCGTGGGGGCGCAACGCTTCCGCGAAGCGCTGCGCTGTGGCGCGGAAGTGTTCCATGCCCTGAAGAAGATACTGCATGACCGCGGCTTTAACACCACCGTGGGTGACGAGGGCGGTTTCGCGCCTGCGCTGGGCTCCAACGAAGCCGCGCTGAAGGTCATCGTGGAGGCTATCGAAGCGGCGGGCTATGTGCCCGGTGCGGATGTCGCCATCGGCATCGATGCGGCCGCTTCCGAGTTCTACAAGGATGGCAAGTATCATCTGAAGGCGGACGGCCTGACGCTGACATCCGCGCAGATCGTCGACATGTATGCATCGTGGGTCGATAAGTACCCGGTTGTCACCTTGGAAGACGGCATGAGCGAGCATGACTGGGACGGCTGGAAAGTGCTGACCGACCGCTTGGGCAAGACCATCCAGCTGGTGGGAGACGACGTGTTCGTGACCAACACCAAGATCCTGCGCGAGGGCATCAAGCGCGGCATTGCCAACTCCATTCTCATCAAGGTGAACCAGATCGGTACGCTGACCGAGACCTTCGCCGCTATTGAGATGGCCAAGCGCGCGGGTTACACCGCCGTGATCTCGCACCGTTCCGGAGAGACGGAAGATTCCACCATCGCTGATCTGGCCGTGGCGACCAATGCCTTGCAGATCAAGACCGGTTCGCTGTCGCGTTCGGACCGCATGGCGAAATACAACCAGTTGTTGCGCATCGAGGAAGATCTCGGCGACAGCGCTTCCTATCCTGGACGCGAGGCCTATTACCAACTGGGCTGATGCGTGTCATCACCTACATCCTGCTTGTCCTTATCCTGCTGTTGCAGTATCCGCTGTGGCTGGGTAAGGGAAGCTGGTTGAAGGTGTGGGACAACAACCGCCAGCTCGAGTCGCAAAAACAGTTGAACGAACAGGCTCGCCAGCGCAATGCCGCGCTGGATGCTGAAGTGCGGGATCTGAAGAGCGGCACCGATGCTCTGGAAGAGCGCGCGCGCAGCGAGCTCGGCATGGTCAAGCAGGGAGAAGTCTTCTTTCAGGTGATCGGGGAGAACAAGACCGCTTCCGCTGTGGCCAACGCCGCCCTCCCATCCAAACCCATCAAGTGATCACTGTCGGTTGTTCGCGCCCGGTGCGCGCTTGCAGTTGCGCAAGCTGCAGGGCGATCGCAATCAATTCTCTCAGTGCTTCCTGCGCATCCAGATGGTGGCGTGCGGTGTCTGCCTCATAGGCTTCCAGATATACGCGCAGCGTAGCGCCCTCGGTGCCGGTCCCGGACAGGCGATACACGATGCGTGAACCGTCGCTGAACAGGATGCGGATGCCCTGGTTCTTGCTCACACTGCCATCCACCGGGTCGGTGTAGCTGAAGTCGTCGCACTGTGAGGCCGTGTATTTGCCGAAATGCTTGCCGCGGAGCGAAGCGAAGCTGTCGCGCAGATGCGTCATCACACCGTTGGCCGCTTCGGTGGGCAGGCCTTCGTAGTCGTAGCGTGAATAGAAGTTGCGGCCATATTTTACCCAGTGCTCGCGCACGATGGCTTCCACCGGCTGCTTGCGCGCAGCCAGGATGTTCAGCCAGAACAGCACCGCCCACAGGCCGTCCTTTTCGCGCACATGGTTGGAGCCGGTGCCGAAACTTTCCTCGCCGCATAGAGTGACCTTGCTGGCATCCATCAGGTTGCCGAAGAATTTCCAGCCAGTCGGCGTCTCGAAACAGGGCAGGCCGAGTGCCTTGGCTACGCGGTCAGCGGCGGCGCTGGTCGGCATGGAACGCGCGATGCCCGCCAAGCCCTGCTTGTAGCCTGGCACTAGGCGCGCGTTGGCCGCCAGCAGCGCGAGGCTGTCCGAGGGCGTCACGAAGAAGCGCTTGCCCAGGATCATATTGCGGTCGCCGTCGCCATCGGAGGCTGCGCCGAAATCCGGCGCATCCTTGCCATAGACGATCTCCACCAGTTCGTGCGCGTAGGTCAGGTTGGGGTCGGGGTGACCGTTGCCGAAATCTTCCAGCGGTACGGCATTCATCACACTGTCGGCGGGCGCGCCGAGACGGCTGACTAGTATCTCTTGCGCATAGGGGCCGGTGACGGCATGCATGGCATCGAACTTGATTTTGAACCCGCCCGTCAGCAACGCGCGGATGGCAGGAAAATCGAACAGCGACTCCATCAATTGTGCATAGTCGGCCACCGCATCTATCACCTGCACCTGCATATTTCCGAGTATGGTGACGCCCAAGCGATCCAGTGCGACATCGGGAGCATCCGTGATGCGGTATTGGGTAAGTGTTTTGCTCCTGGCGTAGATCGCCTCGGTCACCGTCTCGGTGGCCGGGCCGCCGTTGCTGCCGTTGTACTTGATGCCGAAATCGCCGTCCAGCCCGCCGGGATTATGGCTGGCGGACAGGATGATGCCGCCGAAGGTCTGGTACTTGCGGATCACGCAGGAGGCGGCGGGGGTGGAGAGGATACCGCCGCGTCCCACTAGCACCTTGCCGAAACCGTTGGCGGCGGCCATCCTGAGGATGGTTTGTATCGCCGTGCGGTTGTAATAGCGACCATCCCCGCCCACCACCAGCGTCGCCCTTTGGGGCGCGGCGATGGTGTCGAAGATGCTCTGCACGAAATTCTCCAGATAGTGCGGCTGTTGGAACACGCGCACTTTCTTGCGCAGCCCGGACGTGCCTGGTTTCTGGTCAGTGAATGGTTGAGTGAAAACAGTGAGGACGTTCACGATGCTTCTCCTGATGCTTGATTTTGTGCAGGTATCATACTACCGCCTGCGGCAGCGGAGGCGGGAGATTTATCCGGCTGCGCGCTCCGCCGCCTGCACGGTGTTGGCCACCAGCATGGTGATGGTCATCGGGCCGACGCCGCCGGGCACCGGGGTGATGTAGCCCGCGACCTCTTTCGCTGAATCGAAATCCACATCACCGCACAGCTTGCCGTCGGGCAGGCGGTTGATGCCCACGTCGATCACGGCTGCGCCGGGCTTGATCATGTCGCCGGTGACCATCTTCGGTTTGCCGGTGGCGACCACCAGGATGTCGGCATCGCGCGTGTGTTTTGCGAGGTCTTTGGTCTTCGATGTGCAGATGGTGACGGTGGCGTTGTATTGCAACAGCAGCAGCGCCATCGGCTTGCCCACGATGTTGCTGCGACCGACGACCACGGCGTGCTTGCCTTCGATGGATACGCCGCTCTTTTGCAGCAGCACCAGCGAACCGTAAGGCGTGCAGGGTGCGAAGCGCATGTTGCCGGTGGCCAGCGCACCGACGTTGATGGGGTGAAAACCGTCCACATCCTTGTCCGGGCTGATGGCGTTCAGCACCTTGTCGCTATCGATATGTTTTGGTACCGGCAGTTGCACCAGCAGGCCGTGTATCTTCGGGGCGGCATTCAACTCGGCGATCTTCGCCAGCAGCGTCGCTTCGGAGGTGTCGGCGGGCAGCGCGATGTGCTCGGAGTGCAGGCCCAGCTCGGCGCAGGCCTTCACCTTGTTGGCGACATAGACCTTGGAAGCCGGGTCTTCGCCGACGATGATGACCGCCAGCCCGGGCGTGATGCCGCGCGCCTTGAGGGCGTCGGCGCGTGCCTTCCATTCGGCGCGCACTTCCTGCGCGATGGTTTTGCCGTCTATGATGCGTGCGGTCATCTTGGTCTCCTGACAGGTCAGAACTGCGGCTTGTCGCTGCTGTTCTGATAATTAGCGACACCGGCCATGATCTCCTTGCGCGCTTCCTCAATGCCGGCCCAGCCCTGGATCTTCACCCACTTGTTTGGTTCCAGATCCTTGTAGTGCGCGAAGAAATGCTCGATTTGCTTCAGGATGATTTCAGGCAGCTCGGTGTGGCTATGCAGGTTGCGGTACAGCGTGGATAGCTTGTCCGCCGGCACGGCCAGCACCTTGGCATCGAAACCGGACTCATCTTCCATCTTCAGTACGGCCAACGGGCGGCAGCGCACCACCACACCGCTGTTCAGCGGCACGGGGGTGATGACCAGCACGTCCACGGGGTCGCCGTCATCGGACAGCGTGTGCGGGATGTAACCATAGTTGCAGGGATAGTGCATCGCGGTGTTCATGAAACGGTCCACGAAGATTGCACCGGATTCCTTGTCCACCTCGTATTTGACCGGTTCGCCATGCTGTGGGATTTCGATGATGACATTGAAATCGTCGGGTAGGGCCTTGCCGGAGGGGACTTTGTTCAGACTCATAATGCGCTGCCTCTAATGGAAAGTTGGAAGGCGCGGATTGTATCACCGCCAGGCTGTCGGCCCAATCAGGCCACCTAAGTTGCAAGAAGTCATTTACCATTGACGGCATGGAAGCCAATCACATCACTCCTTGGAGTAAGGGCGGCAACAATTGCTAACGTTAAGCCGCTTTGAGCGGCTCACAAAATAAAGCCCCGGCTTTGCCGGGGGATACTTGCTGCAAAAGCCGAGTGTGCCGAGATGTATCGGATGCGGCTATAGCAAATCAAGTATGTAATATCCCAAAAGAGGCTGGGCAGTCTGGGGCGTTGAGTTCGGCAGGGCTTCGTGAATACACCTAAGAATTACCACTGGCGCATCGCCGGTTTCTATTTCTTCTATTTCGCTTTCGTGGGGATGTTCGCGCCCTACTGGAGTCTGTATCTCAAGTCCTTGCACTTCGACGCCATCGACATCGCCATCCTGATGTCGTTGCAGCCGGTGATGCGCATGGTGGCGCCCAATCTGTGGGGCTGGCTTGCCGATCATACGGGAGAGCGCAGGAAGGTGGTGGTGGCCGCGGCCAGCCTGAGCGCCTTGTTCTACCTGGGGGTGTTCTTCACCCAGAGCTTCTGGGGTTTGTTCGCGGTGCTGCTGCTGATGAACTTTTTCTGGAGCGCTTCGATGCCGTTGGTGGAGGCGACCACGCTCTCCTACCTCGGCAAGAATTCTGCGCATTATGGCCGCTTGCGTTCCTGGGGCTCCATCGGTTTCATCGTGTCGGTGGTGGGGCTGGGCTATGCCTTCGACCATATCGCTATCGCCTGGCTGCTGTGGGCGGGGCTGGTGTGCGAGCTGGGCATCCTGTTCTTCGCGCGGCAAATCCCGCAGACCGAGGTGCTGGCGCATCATGCCGATCAGCAGCCAATCCGCGCCATCACCCTGCAGCCGCGCGTGCTGACCTTGTTCGGGGCCTGTCTGCTGATGTCGGTGGCGCATGCGCCGTATTACACCTTCTTCTCCATCCACTTGGTGGAGCACGGCTACAGCAAGGCGACGGTGGGCGGGTTGTGGGCGCTGGGGGTGATCTGTGAGATCGGGGTGTTCTTCCTGATGCCCCGGTTGGTGCGGCGTTTCGGCTACACGCGTTTGCTGCTGGCCAGCTTCCTGGCGGCGGTGGTGCGCTTCCTGCTTATCGGCTGGCAAGCTGATCAGGTCGAGCTGATGCTGTTAGCGCAGACGCTGCATGCGCTCACCTTCGGCGCTTATCACGCGGCTTCGGTCGGATTGGTGCACGAGTTTTTTCAGGGGCGGCACCAGTCGCGCGGGCAGACGTTGTTCAGCAGCCTCACCTATGGCGCGGGCGGCGTCCTGGGCACGGTGGCGAGCGGCCCGCTCTGGCAGCATTTTGGCGCCAGTGTGCTGTATTCGTGCAGCGCCGGCGTGGCCCTGACCGGCCTGGTGCTGATGGTGTGGAGGCTGCGCCGTCTGGGCAGCCCGGCGGGATGCTAAACTGCCACCATTTTCAATCTGCATAGCGGCCATGTCCCAGGTATTTCTCTACGACACCACGTTGCGCGACGGCACCCAGCGCGAAGACATCTCCCTGTCGGTGGACGACAAGCTGGCCATTGCCCGGCGTCTGGCCGAATTCGGCTTCCATTACATCGAGGGAGGCTGGCCCGGTTCCAATCCCAAGGATGCGGAGTTCTTCGAACGGGCTCGCGCACTGGATCTGAAGCAGGCCAGGCTGACCGCCTTCGGGCGCACGCGCCAGAAGAATATGCTGTGCGACGACGATGCCAACCTGAAGGCGCTGCTGGATGCGGGCACGCCGGCGGTGACCATCGTCGGCAAGAGTTCCGATTATCATGTGAAGCTGGTGCTTTCCACAACGCTGGAAGAGAACCTGGCGATGATCCGCGACAGTGTGGCCTATCTGAAAGCGCAGGGCCGTGAGGTCATTTTCGATGCGGAACATTTCTTCGACGGTTTCCTTGCCAACCGCGACTATGCGCTGGCGACGCTGCGCGCGGCGCAGGAGGCGGGCGCGGACTGGCTGGTGCTGTGCGAGACCAACGGCGGCAAGCTGCCGTGGGAAGTGGAGGAGATCGTGCGCGAAGTGTGCAAGGAGATCGCCAAGCCGCTGGGTGTGCATTGCCACAACGACAGCGGCTGCGGCGTGGCCAATTCGCTGGCGGCGGTGCGCGGCGGCTGCACACAAGTGCAGGGCACCATCAACGGCTACGGCGAGCGCGTGGGCAATGCCAACCTGACCACCATCATCCCCAACCTGCAACTCAAGATGGGGAAACAGTCGGTGTCGCCGCAACAACTGCACGAGCTGACCGCGCTGGCGCATTACGTCGCCGAGGTGGTCAACCTCAAGCATTACAACCATGCACCTTACATCGGCCACAGCGCCTTTGCGCACAAGGGCGGCATCCACGTTGCGGCCATCCTGAAAGCGCCGGACACCTACCAGCACATCAATCCGGCGCTGGTGGGCAACGAGATGCGTTCGGTGGTGTCGGAATTGTCTGGCCGCGGCAACATCGAGTTCCAGGCCAGGGCCTTGGGCATAAGGCTAGACAGCGAAGGGGTGCAGCGTGTGCTGGGTCATATCAAGCATCTGGAGCATGAAGGTTTCACTTTCGAGGCGGCAGAAGCCAGCGTGGAGTTGATCATGCACCGACAGCAGGCTGATTACGTCAAGCCTTTCGAGCTGATGGACTATTTTGTCATCACCGAGCGCCGCCACAGCCGCGGGCTGCTGTCGGAAGCGACGGTGAAGGTGAAAGTGGGCGGCGAGGTGAAGTTCGTCGCGGCGGAGGGCAACGGCCCGGTGAATGCGCTCTCCACTGCGCTGCGCAGCGCGCTGTCCTCCGCCTATCCCGTATTGAAGACCGTGCGCCTGATCGATTACAAGGTGCGCATCCTGGACAGCGCCAAGGGGACTTCGGCGGCGATCCGCGTGCTGATCACTTTCCAGGGAGGGGGGCGTGTGTGGACGACGGTCGGCGCCAGCCCCAACATCATAGACGCGAGCTGGGTCGCGCTGTCGGACAGCCTGGAGTACGCGCTGGTGAAGTTGGGTGGCGCGCCCGCTGCTGTGGCATAATCGCGCGCTCTCGGAAAGTAAACGGAACATGAGCGCAAAAACCTTATACGACAAACTCTGGGATTCACATGTGGTGCGGCAGGAAGCTGATGGCACCGCGCTGATCTATATCGACCGTCAATTGGTGCATGAGGTGACCAGTCCACAGGCCTTCGAGGGCTTGAAGCTGGCGCAGCGCAAACCTTGGCGCGCCGCCTCCATGCTGGCCGTGCCGGATCACAACGTGCCGACCACCAACCGCGCGGCAGGCATCGTCGACCCCGTCTCGCGCATCCAGGTGGAGACGCTGGACGCCAACTGCGCCGAGTTCGGTGTGGTGGAATTCAACATGAACGACATCCGTCAGGGCATCGTGCATGTCATCGGCCCTGAGCAGGGCGCGACGCTGCCTGGCATGACCGTGGTGTGCGGTGATTCGCACACCAGTACGCATGGCGCGTTCGCCGCGCTGGCGCATGGCATCGGCACCTCCGAGGTCGAACACGTGATGGCCACGCAATGTCTGGTGGCGAAGAAATCGAAGGCGATGCTGGTCAAGGTGGAAGGCAAGCTCGGGCGCGGCGTGACCGCCAAGGACATCGCGCTCGCGGTGATCGGCAAGATCGGTACGGCGGGCGGCACGGGCTATGCCATCGAGTTTGCGGGCAGTGCCATCCGTGATTTGAGCATGGAAGGGCGCATGACCCTGTGCAACATGGCCATTGAGGCCGGCGCGCGCGCGGGCATGGTGGCCTGCGACGACGTGACCCTCGACTATGTGAGAGGACGCCCGTTTGCGCCCAGGGCGGATGATTGGGACAAGGCGGTCGCCTATTGGAAGACATTGCACAGCGATGCGGGTGCGAAGTTCGATGCGACGGTAGAACTGGATGCGGCTGGGATCCGTCCGCAGGTGACTTGGGGTACTTCGCCGGAGATGGTGACCGAAATCAATGGCCATGTGCCCGATCCGGCGTCCGCGCCGGATGCGGTGAAGCGCGGCGACTGGGAGCGCGCCTTGCAGTACATGGGTTTGCAGGCGAACATGCCGATCAGCGAGATCAAGGTGGACAAGGTGTTCATCGGCTCCTGCACCAACGGGCGTATCGAAGATATGCGTGAGGCTGCTGCGGTGGCCAAGGGCAAGAAGGTCGCGGCCAATGTGAAGCTGGCGATGGTGGTG
Source organism: Gallionellaceae bacterium (assembly GCA_037446515.1). Taxonomy (GTDB): domain Bacteria; phylum Pseudomonadota; class Gammaproteobacteria; order Burkholderiales; family Gallionellaceae; genus Sideroxyarcus. Next base: position 41,492 of record JBBIIN010000006.1, on the reverse strand, counting down.
CCGGGTTCCGGTCTGGTGAAGCAGCAGGCCGAGCGGGAAGGGTTGGACAAGATATTGATCGCGGCAGGATTCGAGTGGCGCGACCCGGGCTGCTCGATGTGCCTGGCCATGAACGATGATCGCTTGGCACCAGGCGAGCGTTGCGCGGCGACTTCCAACCGCAACTTCGAGGGGCGGCAGGGGCAGGGCGGGCGCACGCATTTGGTGAGCCCGGCGATGGCGGCCGCAGCGGCGATCGCGGGCCATTTCGTGGATGTGAGCAAGCCATGAGGAAACAAGCTGTCTTGTTGCTGTTGGCCTACGCCCTGGCCGCGTGCAACACGTACAAGGCTGCTCAGGGCAGCACCTCCAGCAACCGTGTGGTGGGTGGGATGAAGGAAGATGCCAAGGCGACCGGGGATACCATAGAGCGTACAGCACATGGCATAGGTGATGCGATCAACAAGGCGGTGAAGTAGAAAGCAGATATGCGCAAATTTATTCAACTCGATGGAGTGGTGATGCCGTTGGACAGAGCCAATGTGGACACGGACGCCATCATTCCCAAACAATTCCTGAAGTCCATCAAGCGCTCCGGCTTCGGCCCCAATGCGTTCGACGAATGGCGTTACCTCGACCATGGCGAACCGGGGATGGACAACAGCAAGCGCCCGCTGAACAAGGATTTCGTGCTGAATCAGCCGCGCTACCAGGGGGCGCAGGTGTTGCTTGCGCGCGAGAACTTTGGCTGCGGCTCGTCGCGTGAGCATGCGCCGTGGGCGCTGGAAGACTACGGTTTTCGCGTCATCATCGCGCCGAGCTTCGCCGACATCTTCTTCAATAATTGTTTCAAGAACGGATTGCTACCGATCAAGCTGGCGGCGGACAAGGTAGATGTGCTGTTCAAGGCGGTGGATGCGAATGTCGGCTATAAACTGAAAATCGATCTGGAGCGGCAGGTCATTGCCACGCCGGACGGCACGGTCTATCCATTCGAGGTGGATGCTTTCCGCAAACATTGCCTGCTGAACGGATTGGATGACATCGGTCTGACTTTGCAGCATGTGGATGACATCAAGGCCTTCGAGGCGAAGTACAAGGCGGAGCAGCCGTGGTTGTTCGCATAATTTATTTATTGACTGGAAGAGAGCATGAAGATCGCAGTATTGCCGGGTGACGGCATCGGACCGGAGATCGTTGCGCAAGCGGTGAAAGTGTTGGAGGCCTTGCGTCGTGATGGCCTGAAGATAGAGATGGAGCACGCGCACATCGGCGGCGCGGGCTACGATGCAGCCAAGGACCCGTTGCCGGAAGCGACGCTGAAGCTGTCGCAGCAATCCGATGCGGTGCTACTTGGCGCGGTGGGCGGCTACCAGTACGACATCTTGCCGCGTCCCATGCGCCCGGAGCAGGGCCTGCTGCGCATCCGCAAAGGCTTGGGGCTGTTCGCCAATCTGCGTCCGGCGCTGGTGTATCCCGAGCTGGTGAATTCTTCCAGCTTGAAGCCTGAACTGGTGTCCGGGCTGGATATCATGATCCTGCGTGAACTGACTGGCGACATCTATTTTGGCCAGCCACGCGGCATTCGCACGCTGGACAACGGCGAGCGCCAGGGCTTTGACACCATGCACTACAGCGAGTCGGAGATCCGCCGCGTGGCGCATGTCGGCTTCCGGATCGCGATGAAGCGCAACAAAAAGATGTGTTCGGTGGACAAGGCCAATGTGCTCGACACCAGCATGTTCTGGCGCGAGATCGTCACTGAGGTGGCGAAGGAATACCCGCAGGTCGAGTTGTCTCACATGTATGTGGATAACGCCGCGATGCAACTGGTGCGCGCGCCCAAGCAGTTCGATGTAATCCTGACCGGAAACATCTTCGGCGACATCCTGTCGGACGAGGCTTCGATGCTGACTGGATCCATCGGCATGTTGCCGTCGGCCTCGCTGGATGAGAACAATAAGGGTTTGTACGAGCCGTGTCACGGCTCCGCGCCGGACATCGCGGGCAAGGACATCGCCAATCCGCTGGCGACCATCCTGTCGGTGGCGATGATGTTGCGCTACACCTTCGGCGACGAGGGTAATGCGACACGCATCGAGAACGCGGTGCGCAAGGTGTTGCAACAAGGCATACGTACTGGCGACATCTTCGAGGCGGGCATGCATAAGGTGGGCTGTGCCGCAATGGGCGATGCGGTCGTAAAAGCACTCTAAGGAGCTTGAGGGAACATCATGAAAGTCGGTTTGATCGGTTGGCGTGGGATGGTGGGGTCGGTGCTCATGCAGCGCATGCGTGAGGAGCAAGATTTCGATCTGATTGATGCAGTGTTCTTTACCACCTCCAACGTCGGCGGCGCAGCGCCCGCCGAAGGTCGTGGCGTGCCGCTGAAGGATGCATATGATCTGAACGAACTGAAGGCGATGGATGCCATCATCTCTTGCCAGGGCGGCGACTACACCACCGAGATATTCCCCAAGCTGCGCGCAACGGGCTGGAGCGGCTACTGGATCGACGCGGCTTCCACGCTGCGCATGGAAAAGGATGCGGTGATCATCCTGGATCCGGTCAACCTCGACCTCATCAAAAAGTCGCTGATCAACGGCGGCAAAAACTTCATCGGAGGCAACTGCACCAACAGCATTCTGCTGATGGGGCTGGGCGGCCTGTTCCATGCGGGGCTGGTGGAGTGGGTGTCGTCCATGACCTACCAGGCGGCGTCCGGTGCGGGCGCGCAGAACATGCGCGAACTGTTGAAGCAGATGGGCAAGGTATATGGTTCGGTGTCCGAACTGTTGCGGGACGACAAGTCAGCCATCTTGGAGATTGACCGCCGTGTGGCAGAGGCGCTGCGTTCCAGCGACATGCCGACAGAACATTTCGGCGCGCCGCTGGCGGGCAGCCTGATCCCGTGGATCGACAAACAACTGGAGAACGGCCAGTCCAAGGAAGAGTGGAAGGGCTGTGCCGAGGTCAACAAGATACTGGGTACGCAGCACAAGATCCCGGTGGACGGCCTGTGCGTGCGCATCGGCGCGATGCGTTGTCATAGCTTGGCGCTGACGCTGAAGCTCAAGAAAGATGTGCCGTTGAGCGAGATCGAAGCGCTCATCAAGGGCGGCAATCCCTGGGTCAAGTTCGTGCCCAACGACCGCAGCATCAGCGTGCGTGAACTCACTCCCGTCGCCGTGACTGGCAAGCTGGATGTGGCCGTTGGCCGGGTGCGCAAGATGGAGCTGGGGCCGGAGTATCTGACCACTTTTGTTTGTGGTGACCAGTTGCTGTGGGGCGCGGCGGAACCGCTGCGGCGCATGTTGCGCATCTTGCTGGGCAGGTGAGGAAAAAACGGTTGATTACCAGTGCTTAGGGCATCAACCTAGAGGCTTGGTGAACTTGCATCACTAACCCTCTGATGTTAGTCTGAATAACGTTCGGGGAAAGAAAAGGGTGGCAGTGTGCTGAAATCCATATTGAAAACATCCGCTCATGTCGTCTTGCTGGCATGGTCCGGCATGGTCTGCGCAACGGGCTTGGGCGGCATCAATGTCAGTTCCAATCTGGGGCAGCCGCTGAAAGCCGAGATCGAACTCGTGTCGGTTGACAAGGCCGACAGGTCTTCTATTTCAGCCAAACTGGCTTCCGCAGAGTCTTTCAAGAAAGCTGGCCTTGATTTTCCCTACAACCTGCCCAAGCTGAAGTTCGAGGTGATGAACCGCGAAAGCGGCGACCCGTATGTCAAGGTGACTTCAACACAAGCAGTGAACGAGCCTTTCGTTACCCTGTTGGTCGAAGTGACTTGGTCTTCCGGCAAAATGTTGCGCGAATACACCTTCCTGCTCGATCCCGCCGACTATAAGGTGAATGAAGTTGCGCCGTCAGTCCAGCC
>JBBIIN010000006.1:3227-37527 GCA_037446515.1 Gallionellaceae bacterium | reverse complement strand
TCCTGCTCGATCCCGCCGACTATAAGGTGAATGAAGTTGCGCCGTCAGTCCAGCCAGTCGAGCCTGTCGTTGCCGTTCCGGCTCCTGCTGCTCCTGCTCCTGCTCCTGCTCCGGAAGTGATGGCGCCGTCTATTCAGGCGGCATCAGAACCCGTTCCTGCCGAACCGCTTTCAGAGGTGGTGGCGGCTCCCCAACCTGAGCAGCCTGCGCAACAGATTCAGGCTCCCGCTGCCGAACCTGAGCCAGTGGCACCGGAAGTGAGCGCGACGCAAGCGACACCTGCCGCAGAGCCGCAAGCGGCGGAAGAGAGTGAAGCGATAGGTGTCGAGGTCGAGCGCGGAGACACGCTCGCCAAGATCGCAGCCCAGGTCAAGCCGACCAATATCAGCTTGGAGCGCATGCTGGTGGCGTTGTATCTCGCCAACGTCGAAGTCTTTGATGGCAAGAACATGAACCGCATCCGTGCGGGGAAAATTCTGGCGCTGCCGGATGCCGATGCCATCGATGCGGTGACACAAAAAGCCGCAGTGAAGCAGATCCGCGCACAGGTGACCGACTGGAACATCTATCGGCAGCAGCTCGCAGCAGCACATCCTGAGGCGAAAGATCAGGCTGGCCGTCAGGAGGCTTCCGGCAAGGTGAGCACGACGGTTGCCGAAAGCAAACCGGCAGCCAAGGAGCCTGCCAAAGAAGTGCTGAAACTTTCCAAAGGCGAGGCGCCCGGTGACCAGACCGGCGCGAAGGCGAGCGCCCAAGATCGCAAGCATGCCCAGGAGGAAGAGGCTGTCGCCAAGAACAAGGCGTTGCAGGAAGCGCAGCAGCGCGCCGCCTTGCTGGAGAAGAACGTCAAGGATTTGCAGCGCTTGGCTGAATTGAAAAAAACCAAACCGGCTTCTGCTGCTACGCCTCCGGCTGCATCCGCTCCGGCGGCGGCAAGCGCAGCGGTGGCCGCCCCTGTTGCACCGAGGGCCAAACCCAAGATCGTGGTGCCTGCAAAGACTGGGGAACAACCCTCCATGCTGGATGACTTGCTGGGCAATCCGGTCATGCTGGGTGCCGTAGCTGCTGCGCTGCTGGGGTTGGGCGGGCTCGGATTCGTCATGGCGCGCCGTAAGAAGTCCGGCAAGCAAGATAACAAGATCGGGCAAGCGGTAACAGCCAAGGAGGAAATAGGAGAGGCGACCGGCAGCCGCATCGCCGCACCAGTCGCGCCGTCTCCGGAAACCGGTGATTTCACTCAGGCTACTGCGAATGCCGGGGAAGCACCCGCGCCGGCTGGCACAGATGAGGTTGATCCCATCAGCGAAGCGGATCTGTTTTTGACCTTCGGGCGCGATGTGCAGGCGGAGGAGGTGCTCAAAGAGGCGCTCAAGACCAATCCTGGCAACATCCCAGTCAAACTCAAGCTGTTGTCGGTGTATGCGAACCGCAAGGATGTCGAGGCGTTCAATGATTATGCGCAGGAGATCAAGGCGTCCGGCGATGAAACAGCATGGGCGCAGGCCGCTGCGCTGGGGCAGGGCGTCGATCCAAGCAATGCGCTGTATGGGGGCTCTGGCTCCTCCGCGCCGGTGGAATCGCCGGTGACTGCTGAGGAGCCTGCGGTCGATTTCGATCTTGGCTTCGGTGCTGGCCAGTCTTCCAGCTTGGGCAACACGGTGATGCTGGAAAAACCGTCTCAAGAAAAGACAACCATCCTGACGCCTGATGAGTTGCGCGCGGCACAAGAAACACCGATGGATTTTGACATCACGGGCACTCATCCTGGAATACCGGCTCAGGGGGAAGCTGCGGCGGCAGCAAATCCTGATGAAATGCTTTTTGATGTTACTTCGACGCATCCTGGATTGGGGGGCGCTGCGGAAGCTCCTGCTCCCGGAACGGGCGGCACAGATGATTTGATATTCGATGTCACGACCAGTGCTCCTGTGTCTGTTGCGGAGACGGTCGCCCCGGCGGCTGATGCTGGGTTGGCCTTTACGCTGGATTTCCCGTCTGAGTTCAAGACGGCTCCCGCGACATCCGCCGCCTCTGCACCGGCAGACATCGGTTTAGGCGATATCAGCCTGAATCTGGACAACCTTGCTGCGCCTGTCGCTACCGCCAGCAGTGCCAAAGACGAACGCTGGCATGAGGTTGCGACCAAGCTCGACTTGGCCAAGGCCTATCAGGAGATGGGGGATGCGGCTGGCGCCAAGGAGATACTGGACGAGGTGCTGCGTGACGGCGACGAGCAGCAGCGCGCGAATGCACAAGCCATGCTGCAACAGTTGTGAGGCATGTTCCATGACTGGGCGGCAGCCGCGCTAGGCTGCCGTTTTTTATTGGCCGCAGATATGAAGCCCTCCTCTTTTCATCCCGCTGTGTTGATTTTGCTCTGGGTGGTGTTGGCGCTGCTTGTGCAGCGTGTGCAAGGCATCGGGCTGCTGTTGCTGGGCATCTTGTGCGTGGTGCTGGCTATGGTGGTGAACTACGCAAGATGGTCTGGGCTGTTGCGGCGCACGCGCTGGATCGCCTTGTCATTGCTGCTTGTCTATGCCTATGCCACGCCCGGCACGGCATTGTGGGGAGCGCTGGGCATCTGGTCGCCTACGCGCGAGGGCATGACGGACGGGATGCTGCAACTGACCCGCCTGTTATGCGTGCTGGCTGGCCTTGCGGCCTTGCTGACCTGGCTGACGCAGGAACAATTCATCGGCGGGCTATATGACTTGGCTGGGCCATTGCGCTGGCTGGGCTTTCCGCGCGAACGCTTCGCCGTGCGGCTGGCCCTGACCCTACGCTATGCCGAAGCGGACATGCGCAGCGCGGGAGAGAGTTGGCGTGCTACGTTGGCGCGTGCCATGCAAACGGGGGGGGAGGGAGAAAACCACATCCAGCTGTTGCGCCAACACATGTGTTGGCAGGATGTCGCCGTATTGCTGCTGGCGGCGGTGCTGCTGGCGAAGAGTTGGCAATGAGGATCGCACTTGGTGTCGAATACGATGGCTGCGCCTATCATGGCTGGCAGAGCCAGCCCAATGCCCATAACATTCAGGATACGCTGCAACGGGCATTGAGCGAGATTGCTGGTGACAATATAGGCATCGTCGCTGCGGGGCGCACCGATACCGGCGTGCATGCGCTGGAACAGGTCATCCACTTTGATACGCATGCCGCGCGCCCGCTGAATGCGTGGGTGCGTGGCGCGAACGCCTTGCTACCCAAGGACATCGCCGTGCTGTGGGTGCACGAAGTCGCAGAGCAGTTCCATGCACGCTTCTCGGCGGAGGCGCGCAGCTACCAGTATGTGCTGCTCAACCGGCCATCGCGTGCCGGCACTCATCACGGCAAGATGGGGTGGTTCCATGCGCCGCTGGAGGTGGCGGCCATGCGCGAGGCGGCGCGCCATCTGCTGGGTGAGCACGACTTCAGCGCTTTCCGATCTTCCGAATGCCAGGCCAAGACTCCGGTGAAGACCTTGCAGCGGCTGGACATCGAGCGGCGCGGCGATACCCTCTTCTTCGATCTGACTGCGAATGCCTTTCTGCACCACATGGTGCGCAACATCGTGGGCTGCCTGGTATATGCCGGTTGTGGCAAGCGGTCGCCGGATTGGGTGGGCGAGGTGCTGGCGGGCCGTGACCGCAAGCTCGCCGCCCCGACATTCGCCCCGGACGGCCTATATTTCAAGCATATCCGCTATGCCTCCGAATGGAAGCTGCCGCAGTTGCGCTTCGATTAAAATACGCGCATGACCCGAATCAAGATCTGCGGCATTACCCGTGTGGAAGATGTACGCGCTGCGGCGGACAGCGGCGCGGACGCGCTCGGCCTGGTGTTCTACGAGCAGAGCCCGCGTCATGTGGCGCTGCGGCATGCCGCCACGCTGGCACGCGCCGTACCGCCCTTCGTGACGGTGGTGGGGCTGTTCGTGAACCCGTCGGTGCAGGAGGTGCAGGAGGCGCTCGCGTATGTGCCCCTCGACATGCTGCAATTCCACGGCGAGGAAACGCCGGAGTTCTGCCAGCAATTCCGCAGGCCTTACCTGAAAGCGATCCGCGTCAAAGCCGGAGTGGATTTGCTAGAATGCGCGGCCCGTTACGCCACGGCGCAAGGCTTGCTGCTGGATGCCTATGTGACCGGCGTGCAGGGCGGCACTGGCGAGCCTTTTGACTGGGGGTTGATCCCGCAGCATTTACCTTTGCCGGTGATCCTGTCCGGCGGGTTGCATGCCGACAACGTAGCTAAAGCCATTCGTGCGGTGCGGCCTTATGCCGTGGATGTTTCCAGCGGTGTGGAAGCGGCAAAGGGCATCAAGGACGCAGCCAAAATTGCGGCATTCATCAACGAGGTAAAACAGATTGACGTACAACTTTCCTGATTCATCCGGCCATTTCGGCCAATTCGGCGGCATCTACATGGCGGAGACGCTGATGCCGGCGGTAGAGGAACTGGCGCGCGAATATCTCCGTTTCCGCGACGATCCCGAATTCAAGGCTGAGTTTGCCCATGAACTCAAACATTACGTCGGCCGGCCCAGCCCGATCTATCACGCCAAACGATTGTCCGACGATCTGGGCGGTGCGCAGATCTACCTCAAGCGCGAAGACCTCAACCATACCGGCGCGCACAAGATCAACAACGCCATCGGCCAAGCACTGCTCGCCAAGCGCATGGGCAAGAAACGGGTGATCGCCGAGACGGGGGCGGGTATGCACGGCGTGGCGACGGCTACGGTGGCGGCACGCTTCGGCATGGAGTGCGTGGTGTACATGGGGGCGGAAGACGTGCAGCGCCAGGCGCCCAACGTGTTCCGCATGAAGCTGCTGGGGGCCAAGGTGGTGCCGGTGGAGAGCGGCTCGAAAACGTTGAAGGACGCCTGCAATGAAGCGATCCGTGACTGGGTGACCAACGTCGAGAACACCTTCTACATCTTCGGCACAGCGGCCGGTCCGCATCCCTATCCCATGATGGTGCGCGACTTTCAGTGTGTCATCGGCAACGAAGCCAAGGTGCAGATGCCGGAACTGATCGGTCGCCAGCCGGATGTGGTGATCGCCTGCGTGGGCGGCGGCTCCAACGCCATCGGGATGTTCCATCCCTACATCGAAGTGCCCAATGTGCGGCTCATCGGGGTGGAGGCGGGCGGTTATGGCATCGCTTCCGGCAAGCATGCCGCGCCGCTCACCGGAAACGCCAAGATCGGCGTGCTGCACGGCAACAAGGTTTATCTGATGCAGGACGAGAACGGGCAGATCATCGAGACACATTCCATCTCGGCGGGGCTGGATTATCCCGGTGTCGGTCCCGAGCATTGCCTGTTGAAAGATATGCACCGCGCCGAGTATGTTGCGATCAATGATGATGAGGCCATCGCTGCCTTCGACGCGCTGTGCCGCTTCGAGGGCATCATCCCCGCACTCGAATCCAGCCACGCGCTGGCGCATGCGATCAAGCTCGCGCCGACACTGGGCCGTGACAAGGTACTGCTCGTGAACCTTTCCGGGCGCGGCGACAAGGATATGAACACGGTCGCCAGGATCAAGGGTATTACCTTATGAATCGTATCCAATCCGCTTTTGAAAAACTGAAGCAGCAGCAGCGCAAGGCGCTTATCCCCTTCATCACCGCAGGCGACCCTTCGCCGCGACTCACCGTGCCGTTGATGCATGCACTGGTCGAGGCCGGGGGGGATGTGATAGAACTGGGGGTGCCATTCTCCGATCCGATGGCCGATGGCCCGACCATCCAGCGCGCTTCCGAGCGTGCGCTGAAGCATGGTGTCTCGCTTCGCAGCGTGCTGGACATGGTCGCCGAGTTCCGCCAGCAAGATGTCTCCACGCCAGTCGTGCTGATGGGCTACGGCAATCCCATCGAGGCGATGGGCTGGGAAGCCTTCGCCAAGCGTTGCCAGGAAGTTGGCGTGGATGGCGTGCTGACCGTGGATTTCCCGCCGGAGGAAAGTCATGAGGCTTTCACCCACCTGGAAGCGCACGGCCTAGCGCCGATCTTCCTGCTGGCGCCGACCACCCGCGACGAGCGCATCGCCGAGGTCGCCAAGCTGGCGCGCGGCTACGTCTATTACGTCTCGCTCAAGGGCGTGACCGGCGCAGGCAATCTGGATACGGCGGACATCGCGCAGAAGATGCCGCAACTGCGCAAGCACATCACACTGCCCATCGGCGTCGGCTTCGGTATCCGCGATGCGGCGACCGCGCAGGCCGTGGCCAGGCTATGCGACGGCGTGGTGGTGGGCAGCCGTATCGTGCAGGAAGTGGAGCGTTCCAACGAACAGAATGTAGTCGCCAATATCGGCACGCTGGTGCGAGAATTGCGCCAGGCAATCGATCAATAGGGAGAGATTATCATGGGTTGGTTCCAGAAATTGCTGCCGCCAAAGATCAAGCGCAGGGATAGCGAAGAAGCCAAGAAGAACGTACCGGAGGGCCTGTGGCACAAATGTCCGTCCTGCCAGACCGTGCTCTATCACTCCGACTTGGAGAAGAACCTCAGCGTCTGCCCGAAGTGCGGCCACCATCACCGCATCGCCGCGCGCCAGCGCCTCGACTGGCTGCTGGATCATGAAGGGCGTTTCGAGATTGGTTCCGAAGTGCTACCGGTGGATACCCTGAAGTTCAAGGATCAGAAGAAATACAGCGACCGCCTGGTTGCCGCGAAGAAGACCACCGGCGAGGATGACGCGCTGATCGTGCTGCAGGGCGGCATCCATGCGGTGCCCGTGGTGGCGGCCGCGTTCGAGTTCAATTTCATGGGTGGCTCCATGGGCTCGGTGGTGGGCGAGCGTTTCGTGCGCGGTGTGCAGGTCGCGCTGGAACAGCAATGCCCCTTCATTTGCTTCTCCGCCAGCGGCGGCGCGCGCATGCAGGAAGGTCTGCTGTCGCTGATGCAGATGGCCAAGACCAGCGCCGCGCTGACTCAATTGAGCGAAGCCAGGCTGCCGTTCCTCTCCGTCTTGACCGACCCAACCATGGGCGGCGTCTCGGCCAGCTTCGCCTTCCTCGGCGATGTGGTGATTGCCGAGCCCGGCGCACTGATTGGCTTCGCCGGCGCGCGCGTCATCCAGCAGACCGTGCGCGAGACCTTGCCGGAGGGCTTCCAGCGCGCCGAGTTCCTGCTGGAACACGGGGCCATCGACATGATCGTGGATCGCCGTGAGATGCGCGACCAGCTCGCTACGCTGATCACATTGTTGATGAGGCAACCGGCGGTCACAAAGCTTGAGGCAGCCTAGAGCGGATGCTGTATTACTCCCTCAAGGTCGGCATCTCGGCGGTCGTCATCGTGGCGATCGCAGAGATCGCCAAACGCAACACCGGCATCGCCGCGCTGCTTGCAGCGATCCCTCTTACATCCCTGCTGGCGTTCGTATGGATGCATCTCGACGGCGCCGACCCGCAGCGCATCGCCGCGCTTTCCAGCCAGATATTCTGGCTCGTCTTGCCATCATTGGTCCTGTTCCTGCTACTGCCTTGGCTGATCAGGCAGGGCCTGGGGTTCTGGGCCAGCCTCGCGCTGTCCGCCGCCGCGACTTCCCTCTGTTACCTGGCCATGCTGCCGGTGTTGCGCCGGTTCGGCGTGCAGCTGTGATCCATGACGCACTGAAATGCCCCGTACCCTGGCCGCGTGGCTGAGCTATCTTGAATCCCTGCATCCCAAAACCATTGCGCTCGGGCTGGAGCGCGTGGCCGAGGTCAGGCAGCGCCTGAACCTGCAGCCGGATTTCCCCATCATCACGGTCGGCGGCACCAACGGCAAAGGCTCGGTGTGTGCGATGCTGGAATCCATCCTGCACGCGGCGGGATACAAGGTCGGCTGTTACACCTCGCCGCATCTGCTGGCCTACAACGAGCGCGTGCGCATCGCCAAGCAGCAGGCGAATGATACGAAATTATGCGCCTCATTCGAGGCGATAGAGCGGGCGCGCGGGGACGCCTCCCTCACATACTTCGAATTCGGCACCCTCGCCGCGATGCAATTGTTCATCGAACACAAAGTCGATGTTGCCATCCTTGAAGTCGGGTTGGGCGGCAGGTTGGATGCGGTGAATGTGTTCTATGCGGATGTGGCGGTGGTGACCAGCGTGGATATCGACCATGTGGACTACCTGGGTGATACGCGCGAGCAGATCGCCTTCGAGAAGGCGGGCATCTTCCGCAAGGGGGGCAAGGCCATCTGTGCCGATGGCGATGTGCCACAGTCACTGCGCGAGCATGCGCAAGAGATTGGTGCAGAGTTGTGGTGCATCGATAGCGAGTTCGGTTTTGTCGCCCATCAGGGGCAGTGGGACTACCACAGCAATGCCGGTGCGCGCAACGCTTTGCCGATACCTGCGCTGCGTGGCGGATTCCAGTTGCATAACGCCAGCGCGGTATTGGCTACGCTGGATGCGCTGAAAGACAAATTACCGGTGAGCATGGAGGCGGCGCGGCGCGGGCTGGTGGAAGTGCAACTCACCGGGCGTTTCCAGTTCGTGCCGGGCCGTCCGCAGCTTATCCTCGATGTGGCGCACAACCCGCATGCCGCGCGTTCACTGGCTTCCAATCTGGCGGCATTGCCTCCGGCGAAGACCTTTGCGGTGTTCGCCATGCTGAAGGACAAGGATATGGCGGGCGTGGTGCGGGTGCTGGATGCACAGGTCGATGTGTGGTTGGTTGCCGGCATAGATGCGCCGCGCGGCGCGACGGCGGTGGAACTGGCGCAAGTACTGCAAGGAGAAGATGTGCGCGGCGAGATTGTGGTCTGCGATTCCATCGCTAGCGCGCTGCAGGAGGCCAGCAAGCGGGCGGGTGAAAATGATAGAATCGCGGCCTTCGGATCGTTCTATACGGTGGCGGAAGTGATGCGTCTGCGCGGCCTGCGCAGCGCCTGATTCGCGGAGTTCACAATGGCAAAGCAGAGCATGACAGAAGAAGAATCCACCCTTAAACGCCAGGCGCGCCGCCGACTGATCGGCGCGGTGGCGTTGGTGCTGGCCGTGGTGATCGTCCTCCCCTTGGTTTTCGACAAAGACCCGTCTCCCACGATGTCGAACGACATTGAGTTGCGCATCCCGGACAAGGACAATGTTCCGCCGCTGCCGCACCCGGTGAGCGCAGTGGAGGTGGCAGCGCCAGTAGCGCAAGTGTCGGCCCCAGTATCGCAGGTAGCGGCTGCCGTGCCCGCGCCCGTGGTTACCCAAGAGGAACCGCCTGCTGTCGAGCCGCCCAAGCCGCAAGTCACACAATCTGCCAAGACGCCCGCCAAGCCGAAAGCTGAAACCCAACCGGCAGCCAAGGCCGCTCCCAAATCTGGTTGGGGAGTGCAGGTCGGCGCGTATTCGAATGTAGACACTGCCAAACACTTGCAAGCCAAGCTGATTAAGGAAGGCTTCCACGCCTATACCGAGAAGGCCGGGGGTGTGATGCGCGTGCGTGTCGGCAGTTATTCCAGTCGCGAGGCCGCCGAGAAAACCAAGCGCAAACTGGAGGGCATCGGCCTGCATCCCAATGTAGTTAATCTGGAACAGTCGCGATGACCGCTTTCGACATCGCCGTGATCGTCGTCATCGCGCTCTCCGCCTTGCTGGGCTGGTGGCGCGGGTTCATGTACGAGCTGTTCTCGCTGATCGGTTGGATCGCGGCCTACATCGTGGCGCGCACCTTTTCTGCGGTGCTGCTGCCTTATGTTCCGAATGCAGCCGGTGCTGAATCCGTCCGCTCCGCGCTGGCCTTCGCCGCGCTGTTCATTGTGACGCTGATCGCGGGCGCGATAGTGGCGTTTTTGCTGGCGCGTCTGGCCAAGTTCGCGGGGCTGGCCGGGATGGATGGCAAATTCGGCGCAATGTTCGGTATGCTGCGCGGCGTACTGGTTGTGTTGGCGCTGGTCTGGCTGGGCGGATTGACCAGCCTGCCGCAAAAAACCTGGTGGCGTGATGCCTGGTCGAGCAAGGCGCTGTACGATGCGGCGCAGTATGCCAAGGATTATGTGCCGGAAGGCGCTGCGCGGCGGCCATAACCTCAATTTGAAAAGCGGGAACAGATATGTGCGGGATACTCGGCGTCGTAGCGAACACACCGGTCAACCAACTACTGTATGACGGGCTGCAGGTGTTGCAGCATCGCGGCCAGGATGCGGCGGGCATCGCCACGCTGGAAGGCCGCACCTTTCACCTGCACAAGGGCAACGGTCTGGTGCGCGACGTGTTCCGCACGCGCAACATGCGCGCGCTGAAAGGCAACGCGGGCATCGCCCATGTGCGCTATCCCACTGCGGGCAATGCGGTGGATCACAACGAGGCGCAGCCTTTCTATGTCAACTCGCCGTTCGGCATCGTGCTTGGCCACAACGGCAACCTGACCAACACCGATGAGTTGCGCAAGGTGATGTATCAGCAGGATTTGCGGCATATCAACACCGGGTCGGATTCCGAGGTGCTGCTCAATGTGCTGGCGCACGAGCTGCAAGCGCATGCCACCGGATACAAACTCGATCCGCAGAAGATATTTGCCGCCGTATCCGGCGTGCATCGCCGCGTGAGGGGCGCTTATGCCGTGGTGGTGATGATCGCCGGTTACGGCTTGCTGGCCTTCCGCGATCCGTACGGCATCCGCCCGCTGGTGGTGGGCAGCAACCAGGCCGAGGCGGGGGTTGAGTATCTGGTCGCCTCCGAATCCGTCGCGCTTGACACCTTGGGCTTCAAATTCCTGCGCGACATTGCGCCGGGCGAGGCAGTGTTCATTGACCTCAATGCCAACTTCCACAGCCAGCAGTGCGCGGATGCGCCCAAGCTGAATCCCTGCATCTTCGAATACGTTTATTTCGCGCGTCCCGACTCGGTGATGGACGGCATCTCGGTGTATGCCACGCGCCTGTATATGGGCGAATACTTGGCCGACAAGATCAGCCGCGAATGGCAGGGGCACGACATTGATGTTGTGATCCCCATCCCCGATTCCAGCCGTCCCAGTGCGCTGCAACTGGCAAACCACCTCGGCATCCAGTTTCGCGAAGGGTTCGTGAAGAACCGCTACATCGGCCGCACCTTCATCATGCCGGGGCAGGCCATGCGCAAGAAATCGGTGCGCCAGAAACTGAATGCCATCAGCATGGAGTTCAAGGACAAGAACGTGCTGCTGGTGGACGACTCCATCGTGCGCGGCACCACCAGCCGCGAGATCGTGCAGATGGCGCGCGATGCCGGGGCGCGCAAGGTGTATTTCGCTTCCGCTGCGCCACCCGTCAAATGCCCCAATGTGTATGGAATTGATATGCCGACGCGCAAGGAGCTCATCGCCACCGGGCGCAGCGATGAACAGATCTGCCGCGAGATCGGTGCCGACCGCCTCATCTACCAGGATCTTGTCGACCTGAAGGCTGCCGTCATCAAGGCCAATCCGGCCATCACCGAGTTCGACTGCTCCTGCTTTGACGGGCGCTACATCACCGGCGACATCACCCCGGAATATCTGGACGCCATCGAATCCGCGCGCGGTGCGGCGAAATCGAACAAGCCCGAGCCGGATGATGAACAGATGGAACTGGACTTGGCGATGTCGGCTTCTTCGATGTAGGTTGACGCAGAAACATGGGCGGTGCTATTTTCCTGCTGCGCCGATTTGAGGAACAGCTTGCGGGCGCATAATAAATCCAGCTAAAGCGGGCGAACCCGGTTTGGCGCTAAGCTTTCCGGGTTTTTGTTTGCACTGCAGTCTGTGCGCGGGAGAAAGAGAAAATGAATGACAATGAATACCAGCTTGAGACCCTGTCGGTGCGTGCGGGCACTGAACGCAGCCAGTTCCATGAGCACAGCGAAGCGCTGTTCCTGACTTCCAGCTTTACGTTCGATAACGCGGCGCAGGCGGCACGGCGTTTCATCGGCGAGGAGCCTGGCAACATCTACGCGCGCTTCACCAATCCCACGGTGACGATGTTTGAGCAACGTCTCGCCGCACTGGAAGGTGCGGAGCAATGTGTGGCCACATCCTCCGGCATGTCCGCCATCCTGTCCTGCTGCATGGGCTTGCTCAAGGCAGGCGACCACCTCGTCGCTTCGCGCAGCCTGTTCGGTTCGACCATTAATATGTTCAACAACTACTTCAAGAAGTTCGGGGTGGATGTGAGTTATGTCTCGGCCACCAATCCGGCGGAGTGGCAGTCAGCGGTGCAGACTAACACCAAGCTGTTCTTCCTGGAGACGCCGTCCAATCCGCTCACCGAGATTTCGGATATTGCGGCCATCGCTGCGGTGGCAAAGAAAGCTGGTGCATTGCTGGCGGTGGACAACTGTTTCTGCACGCCCATCCTGCAAAGGCCGTTGGATCTGGGTGCGGACATCGTGATCCATTCCGCCACCAAGTATCTGGACGGACAGGGACGCGTGCTGGGCGGCGCGGTGCTGGGCAGCAAGAAGCTGATGGAGCCCGTGTATGGTTTCCTGCGCACGGCCGGGCCGACTATGAGCGCTTTCAACGCTTGGGTGTTTTTGAAAGGCATGGAGACGCTCAAGCTGCGCATGGAGGCGCACAGCGCCAATGCCTCGCAGCTCGCGCAATGGCTGGAGAGACAGCCCAACGTGGCGCGTGTGCTCTATCCTGGCCTGCCGTCGCATCCGCAGCATGCATTGGCGCTGAAGCAGCAGAACACCGGCGGCGGCATCGTCGCGTTTGAGGTGAAGGGCGGCAAGGAAGCGGCCTGGCGCGTGATTGACAACACAAAGATGCTTTCCATCACGGCCAATCTGGGCGATACCAAAACCACCATCACCCATCCGGCGACCACCACCCATGCGCGCATCACGCCTGAGGCGCGCGCGGCGGCGGGCATTTCCGACGGCTTAATCCGCATTGCAGTGGGGCTGGAAGCGGTGATGGACATCCAGCACGATCTGGCGCGCGGGCTGTGAAGATGAAGCGTGCCAAGGCGAGAAAGCCGCAACACCCAGCAGTCAAGCCGGATAACAGGCTGGCGCAGCAGGTGGGTGCTGCGCTCAAGGCGCATGGCATGATGCTGGTAACGGCAGAATCCTGCACCGGCGGCGGCATCGCGCAGTCCATCACCCGCATACCGGGCAGTTCGGCCTGGTTCGATCGCGGTTTCGTGACCTATGCCAATAGCGCCAAGGAAGAGATGCTGGGCGTATCGCCCGACACGCTGGAAGCGCACGGCGCGGTGTCCGAGGCGACGGTGCGCGAGATGGCGCAGGGCGCGTTGCAATACAGTCGCGCGCAGGTGGCGCTGGCGGTCAGCGGCATCGCCGGGCCGGGTGGAGGCTCGCCGGAAAAGCCGGTCGGCACGGTGTGGTTCGCCTGGGCGACCAACCACAAAGTGCAAACGGCCAGCCATCATCTTTCCGGCGACCGCGATGCAATACGCGCGAAGGCCGGAGAGATCGCATTGCGGGGGCTGTGTGGTTTTCTGGAGGCGCTGACCGCCTTGGCTTGAGTGATAGAGAACGAACGTTCTTTACAGCCCATTCCGGCTATGCCACAATCCTCCCCGTCAATTTTCTGAAAGGGGTCATCATGGACGATAACAAAAGCAAGGCACTCGCAGCGGCGCTGAGCCAGATCGAAAAACAATTCGGCAAGGGTTCCATCATGCGCCTGGGCGAACATGATGTGGCCAAGGATCTGCAAGTGGTGTCCACCGGTTCGCTGGGGCTGGACATCGCGCTGGGCGTGGGCGGCCTGCCGCGCGGTCGCATCGTCGAGATCTACGGTCCGGAATCCTCCGGCAAGACCACCCTCACATTGCAAGTCATCGCCGAGATGCAGAAGCTGGGCGGCACGGCGGCGTTCATCGATGCCGAACATGCGCTCGACCCGGTGTATGCGGGCAAGCTGGGCGTGAACGTGGAAGACTTGCTGATCTCACAGCCTGACAACGGCGAACAGGCGCTGGAGATCGCCGACATGCTGGTGCGCTCCGGCTCGGTGGACGTGGTGGTGATAGATTCGGTGGCGGCGCTCACGCCCAAGGCCGAAATCGAAGGCGAGATGGGCGACCCGCAAATGGGTCTGCACGCGCGCCTGATGTCGCAAGCGTTGCGCAAACTCACCGCCAACATCAAGCGTTCCAACACGCTGGTCATCTTTATCAATCAAATTCGGATGAAGATAGGTGTTATGTTCGGCAATCCCGAAACCACCACCGGCGGCAACGCGCTCAAGTTCTACGCTTCGGTGCGCTTGGACATCCGCCGCACCGGTGCCATCAAGAAGGGCGACGAGGTGATTGGCAACGAGACCCGCGTGAAAGTGGTCAAGAACAAGGTCGCGCCCCCGTTCCGCGAAGCCAATTTCGACATCCTGTACGGCGAGGGCATCTCGCGCGAAGGCGAGATCATCGAACTGGGGGTGCAGCACAAGATTGTGGATAAGTCCGGCGCCTGGTATGCCTATCAGGGCGAGAAGATCGGGCAGGGCAAGGATAATGCGCGCGAATACCTGAAAGAACATTCCGAGGTTGCCGTCGAGATCGAGAATCGCGTCCGCGAAGCTCTGGGTGTCACTAAGTTGGCTAAACCGGACGCTGAGTGATGATGAGTGCGGACGCGATTTCGGCGCAGGCTCATAGGCGCTCAGCGCATTTGAAAGCCGCAACTGCGGCTGACCATAGCCGATAAGGCGCTCGCCGCACTGGCGGTTACTGCGCTAAATAGCGGTGGTGAAGCCGAAAACTGAAATATCGCTGCGTGTCCGTGCCATGCGTTACCTGGCACGGCGCGAACACAGCCGCGCCGAGTTGCGTGGCAAGCTGCTGCCTCATGTGCAGGCTGGCGAGGATGTCGAGGCAGAGCTGGATGAGCTGGAGAAGCGCAACTGGCTGTCCGATGCCCGCGCCGCAGAGCTTGCCATCACGCAGCGCCGCAATCGCTTTGGCACGCAGCGCATTGCGCATGAATTGCGCCGGAAAGGCATCAGCGAAGACCTCATCGCCGAGGCTTTACCGCAACTCAAGGAAACCGAATTCGATGCCGCGCGCGAAGTGTGGCAGAAGAAGTTCGGTGAATTGCCGCAGAATCGGGCGGAGAAGGCCAAGCAGGCGCGTTTCCTGCAATCGCGCGGGTTCTCGCTGGAAGTAATTCTGCGCCTGCTGGGGGGCAGGGGAGGTGGCGAGGAAGTTTGAGCCGCGCTGCGCTCAGGCGATCTTGCAGGCGTCGCTGAATTCCAGCCTCGGGCTGCGCGGATAATAACCATCGCTTGTGCCATAACCCAAGTTGCACAGAAAATTGGATTTCACCGTGCTGCCGGCAAAGAACAGATCATCCACCATGTTATTGTCGAACCCGGACATGGGGCCGCAGTCCAGTCCCAGCGCGCGTGCCGCCATCATCAGGTAAGCCCCCTGCAAACTGCCGTTGCGGAAAGCCGTTGTCTCGGCCAGCGCGGCGTTGGGCGCGAAGATGTCACGCGCGCTCGGCAGCGCTGGGTAGAGCCGGGGCAGCTGCTCGTAGAAACGCATGTCGTGGCCAATGATTGTGGTAACCGGTGCGGCCAGTACTGCTGCGCGGTTGCCTTCCATCAAGGCGGGCAGCAAACGCTCCTTGGCCGCTTGGGACTTGACGAAAACGATACGCGCCGGGCTACAGTTGAACGAGGTGGGCGGCATCCGCAGCAAGTCATACAGGCGGTGCAGCATTTCCTCCGGGACATCGGTCTTTTCCCATGATTTCATGGTGTGCGCTTGCAGGAACAACTGATCCAGTGCGGTTGGGGTGAGCGGTTGATGCATGACGGCCTCCTGAAGGATGGGATTGGCCGCATTCTATATCAGCTTGCTGGCAGGCGTATGCCGACGAGGCGGGGCGAATGGTATGATGCGCGCCTTGTCCGACAAGGCTTTGAGACCAGGTGCACAATGAAAAGCAGTGAGATACGCCAGAAGTTTTTAGACTACTTCGCCTCCAAGGGCCACGCCGTGGTCGCCTCCAGTTCGCTGGTGCCGCACGAAGATCCGACGCTGCTGTTCACCAACGCGGGCATGAACCAGTTCAAGGATGTATTCCTCGGTTTCGACAAGCGCCCCTACACCCGCGCGGCCTCTTCGCAGAAATGCGTGCGTGCTGGCGGCAAGCACAACGACCTGGAGAACGTCGGCTACACCGCGCGCCACCACACCTTCTTCGAGATGCTGGGCAACTTCAGCTTCGGCGATTACTTCAAGCGCGACGCGATCAAGTTTGCCTGGGAGTTCCTGACAGCAGTCCTGAAACTGCCCAAGGACAAGCTCTACGTCACGGTGTATGCCGAGGACGACGAGGCCTATGACATCTGGCACAAGGAAATGGGGCTCGCGGCAGAGCGCGTGATCCGCATCGGCGACAACAAGGGCGCGCGCTATGCTTCCGACAACTTTTGGATGATGGGCGACACCGGTCCTTGTGGCCCCTGCACCGAGATTTTCTACGATCACGGCGCGGAGATTCCCGGCGGCTTGCCCGGCACGCCCGAGGAAGATGGCGACCGCTACATCGAGATATGGAACAACGTGTTCATGCAGTTCAACCGCGACGAGGCGGGCGTGATGCATACGCTGCCCAAGCCTTCGGTGGATACCGGCATGGGCTTGGAGCGCATCTCGGCGGTGTTGCAGGGCGTGCATTCCAACTACGAGATCGACTTGTTCCAGGCGCTCATCAAGGCGGCGGCGCGCGAGACTCAGTGCAGCAATCCGGATTCACCTTCTCTGAAAGTATTGGCCGATCATATCCGCGCCTGTTCCTTCCTCATCGCCGACGGCGTGATTCCCGGCAACGAAGGCCGCGGCTACGTGCTGCGCCGCATCATCCGCCGCGCCATCCGTCACGGCTACAAGCTCGGCGCGAGAGAGACGTTCTTCTTCAAGATGGTGCCAGACTTGGTC
Organism: Gallionellaceae bacterium; assembly: GCA_037446515.1. Lineage (GTDB taxonomy): Bacteria > Pseudomonadota > Gammaproteobacteria > Burkholderiales > Gallionellaceae > Sideroxyarcus. Next base: position 20,682 of record JBBIIN010000006.1, on the reverse strand, counting down.
GAGCAGATGGGGGGGGCCTATCCCGAACTCGTCGAGGCGCAGGTACGCGTCAAGGGCGTGCTGAAGCAGGAAGAGGAACGTTTCTTCGCCACCATCGAGCATGGCATGGCGATCCTCGAAGCTGATCTGGCCGAAATGGAGAAGGCGGGTGTCAAGGTGTTCAACGGCGAAACCGCGTTCAAACTGCACGATACCTACGGTTTCCCGCTCGACCTGACCGCCGACATCTGCCGCGAGCGCGGCGTGAAGGTGGACGATGCTGCGTTCAACGCGGCGATGGCGCGCCAGAAAGAACAGGCGCGCGCCGCAGGAAAATTCAAGATGGCGGTCAATCTGGAATATGAAGGTTCCGCGACCACTTTCCACGGTTACGACACGCTGGAGCACAAGGGCAATATCCTGGCGCTGTACAAGGATGGCGCAGCGGTGAACGAGTTGAGCGAAGGCGAGATGGGCGTGGTGGTGCTTGACGACACCCCGTTCTATGCTGAATCTGGCGGCCAGGTGGGCGACCGCGGCGAGCTGCGCAGCGTGCATGGCATCTTCGCCGTGGAAGACACGCAGAAGATACAGGCGACGGTGTTCGGCCACCACGGCGTGGTGAAAACTGGGAAGTTGGTGGAGGGCAATGGTGTCACCGCTAGAGTGGATGTGGCTGCGCGTAATCGCACTATGCGTAATCACTCGGCAACCCATTTGATGCACAAAGCCTTGCGCGAGGTGCTGGGGGCGCATGTGCAGCAAAAAGGTTCGCAGGTTGATCCCGACAAGACGCGCTTCGACTTCGTGCACACCCAGCCGATGACGGATGCCGAGATCCGCAAGGTGGAAACCATCGTGAATGCAGAGATTCTCGCCAATGCCGACAGCCAGTCGCGCGTGATGAAGATAGAGGACGCACAGAAGACCGGCGCGATGATGCTGTTCGGCGAGAAATATGGCGACGTGGTGCGCGTGTTGAACATTGGTTCCTCCATCGAGCTGTGTGGCGGTACGCATGTGAAGCGCACCGGCGACATCGGCTTGTTCAAGATTGTGGCTGAGAGTGGTGTCGCGGCCGGTGTGCGCCGCGTCGAAGCGGTGACCGGCGAAGGCGCGCTGGCCTTGGTGCAGCAACAGGAACAGCAATTGCAGCAGGTGGCCGATGCGGTGAAGGCGCAGCCGCAGGAAGCCGCCGCACGCGTGGCGCAGATCATGGACAACGTGAAGGCGCTGGAAAAGGAACTCGCCGCGCTGAAATCGAAACTGGCGTCCGCACAGGGCGATGAACTCGTCGCGCAAGCGCAGGACATCGATGGCGTGAAGGTGCTGGCGGCGAAGCTGGACGGCGCCGACGTCGCCACGCTGCGCGAGACCATGGACAAGCTGCGCGACAAACTGAAGAGCGCAGCCATCGTGCTGGCCTCGGTCGCGGACGGCAAGGTGTCGCTGATCGCGGGCGTGACTGCTGATGTGACTGCCAAAGTGAAGGCCGGTGAACTGGTGAACTTCGTCGCCCAGCAGGTGGGCGGCAAGGGCGGCGGACGCCCGGACATGGCGCAGGCGGGCGGCACGCAACCGGAGCATCTGGCGGCGGCACTGGCCGCAGTTCCGATTTGGGTGCGCGCAAAACTGTAATAGCGCACGATTGCAAGCCCGGCATCGCTATAGTACTGTTCGTCCAAGGATAAAAATAATAAAGATAGGGGAGGATGTCGGCGGCCTATGGCTGTCTCTATTTCATAGGGAATGACAGTGCTTAAACATCCGAGCGATACCGTCCTGCTGGTTGAGGAAGACGAGGCGGCCATACTGCTGGTGCAGCAGGCTATCGCAGAATGTCCGGGCGGCCTGCATCTGGCGGTGGTGCCGGATGGGGTGGCAGCACTGGATTGGTTGACGCTGGAGATGCAGCATGGGCACCCTGTGCCGCGCATGATTCTAATTGACTTGAAACTCCCCAAACTCATCGGTCTCGCGGTATTGCGCACGCTGCGCATGGATGACCGCCTGCAAAGCGTTCCCATCGTGGTTTATTCCGAGATGCATGATCCTTCCGATATTGTGCTGGCCTATCAGGTGGGCGCAAATAGTTTCGTCCGGAAACCGGATAGCCTGCCCGAGTTCAGCCAATTGCTGCGTGACCTGAGTTCCCTCGGGTGGCTGAGCGGAAACGGCATCAAACACCCGGCCAAGGAATCAGCTGTCTTATGATCCAGCTCGCCATCCTGTTTGTCGCCACTCCAGAAATGGCCATGAACAAGGTTGCTGCCGGGTTGAGACGCGGTGGTTATATGCCGCATCTCAGTTTGGTGCACGATCCGGCAGCATTAGAAAAGGCGCTGCGCTACCCCTGTGATGTGATTTTCGTGACTCCTGTGGCGGGAGAATTTGCCATCGAGCAGGTCGTCGCCACCTTGCGCCGCGATGATCTGGACATCCCCTGCATTGTGCTGTCCGATACCATGCCACTGGCGGAAGTGGTGCGGCTTGGGGCGCAGGACTGTCTGGCAGACGACCGGATAGAGCGGTTGGTGCCCACGGTCGAGCGCGAGCTGGTGGCTGCGGCGTTGCGTTACAACGTGCGCGAACAGATCGTTACCGACCACCTGCTGCAAGAGATAGATCAGTACATATTGCGCAATTACGACATGCAGAATCTGGTCAGGCGCGTGTGCCAGCGCATGATGGAACTGTTCGGATTCTCGCTGGTGTGGATAGGCATGAAAGAACTGGCCGGCGCAGTTGATATCGCAGCGGCGGCGGGCGCAACGGAGTACCTGGACGGTTTCAAGGTGCGCTGGGATGATACGCCGCTGGGACAAGGCACCACTGGCAGGGCAATACGCGAGAACCGCCCGGTAGTTTTGCGCATCGGGGATCCTGAGTTTGCCCCGTGGCGGATGCGCGCGGAAAAGCTGGGCATATGCAAAGTGTTGGCTATGCCCCTTGGATATCGGGGAGATGTGATAGGCGCGCTGATGATGTATTCGCGGCGGGAAGCCGATTTCGACAAGCTGATGGTGGATCGCCTGTCTGCGTTCGCCGCCCGCGTCGCGGTAGCCATGCTGGGGGCACAGAAGCAGCAGGGGCTGCGGCTGATGGAAGTGGCCATGAACAATGCGGCGAACGCGATGTTCATTACCGACCGCAATGCGCGGGTGCAATGGCTGAACGATGCGTTATGCCGGATCAGTGGCTACGCGGCGGAACGCATCATCGGCCAGACGCCCAGGATATTCAGCTCAGGCAAACATGATGCAGTTTTCTGGCGCGGGATGTGGGATGCCATTCTGGAGGGCAAGCCTTGGCGCGGAGAGATCGTCAACCGCAATAATGTCGGCGACCTATACACCGTAACCCAAAGCATTTCGCCCCTTTGCAACGACAAGGGGGAATTGACGCATTTCCTGGCAGTACAACAGGACATCTCTGAGAAGCGCCGTCTGGAGGAAGAGATCCATCATCTGGCCTATCACGACATCCTGACCGATTTGCCCAACCGCATGCTGTTCCAGGATCGTGTGCAGCAGGAGATCGCCCGCGCCAAACGCAGCAAGGCACAGTTCGCGGTATTGTTCATTGATCTGGATGGGTTTAAGGCAGTGAATGACACACGTGGACATGCCACTGGCGATTTACTGTTGCAGGCCATCGCTGCCCGCCTGCGTTCCTGCGTGCGCGAAGGCGATACGGTGGCGCGGCTGGGCGGGGACGAGTTCACCATCCTGCTGCGCGACATCACGCCGGGAGCCGCATTGCAGCGCGTATTGCACAAGATCGTCCAGTGCGTGTCGCAGTCATGTGAGTTGGGTGAATACAGCGCCAGCGTCACGGCCAGCATCGGTGTGAGCCTGTATCCGGATGATGCCAGCGGAGTGGAAAAACTGCTGATCCATGCCGATGAGGCGATGTATCAGGCCAAACGCGCCGGCAAGAATTGCTTCGTCTTCTATAGCCAGCCGCAGGGGCCGGAACCTTGCTAGAACGGCAGGTCTAGCACCGGGCTGGCGCGCAGCAACACCTTCCTGAAATCATCCTGGATGTGTTTGAGCGCGCTGGCGTTGTCGGCCTCGAAGCGCAGCACGATCACCGGCGTGGTGTTGGACGGGCGCATAAGCCCGAAGCCGTCGGCGTACTCCACGCGCAGGCCGTCTATGGTGATGATCTCTTGTGCACCGTCGAACAGCGCCTCCCGTTGCAGACGTGCGATCAGTGCATGGTTCTCGCCCTCGCCGGTGTGGATGTGCAACTCGGGCGTGCATACCGCATCGGGCAGGGCGTTCAGCGTGGCGTTCGGGGCGGCCACCTTGCTCAATATCTCCAGCAAACGTGCACCGGCATAGAGGCCGTCGTCGAAGCCGTACCAGCGCTCCTTGAAGAACACGTGGCCGCTCATCTCGCCGGCCAGCAGGGCGCCGGTTTCCTTCATCTTGGCTTTCACCAGCGAATGACCGGTCTTCCACAGCGTGGGCTTGCCGCCGTGTTCGCGGATCCAGCCGAACAGGTTACGCGTGGATTTCACGTCGAAGATGATCTCGGCACCGGGATTGCGGCTCAATACGTCGGCCGCGAACAGCATCAACTGGCGGTCGGGGAAAATGATCCTGCCGTCCTTGGTGACCACACCCAAGCGGTCGCCGTCGCCGTCGAAAGCGAAGCCGAGTTCGCTGTCGTTGTCGCGCAATGCGGCGATCAGGTCTTCCAGGTTGTGCGGGTCGGAGGGGTCGGGATGGTGGTTGGGGAAATGCCCGTCCACCTCGCAGAACATCTCGGTCACTTCGCAGCCGATGCCGCGATACAGCTTGGCTGCGAAATCGCCGGCCACGCCGTTGCCGCAGTCCACCGTGATTTTCAGCGGGCGCGCCAGTTTGATGTCGCTGGTGATGCGTGCAATGTATTCCGGTGCGATGTCGTGTTGCGAGTAGCTGCCGCTGCCGTGTGTCAGGTCGCCGCTTTCGATGCGCTGGCGCAGGCTCTGGATGGTCTCGCCGGACAGGGTCTCGCCTGCGAGCACCATCTTCAGACCGTTATAGTCTGGCGGATTGTGGCTGCCGGTGATCATCACCGCGCAGTCGGTGTTGAGCTGGAAAGCGGCGTAGTAGGTCATCGGCGTGGCGACCATGCCGACGTCGATCACGTTGACGCCGCTGTTCTGGATGCCGCGCGCCAGTGCTTTGGCGAACGCTGGGCCGGACAAACGGCCATCGCGACCGATGGCGATGGTGTGCTGCTGGCGTGCCTTGGCTTCGGAGCCGAGAGCGTGGCCGATGGCTTCGACGATCTCACCGGTCAACGATTGGCCGACGATGCCACGGATGTCATACGCCTTGAAGATTTCCTTGGGGATGCGGGTCATGCCTGTTTCTCCGGAAGAATGGGGATGTGTCGTGCCACGGTGCCGGGGGTCAATTGCATCATGCAGTTGAAATGACCGAGCGGGCACTCGCGCTTGAAGCACGGGCTGCACGGCAGATCCAGCTTGAGTACTTGCGCCTTGTCAGATAACGGCGGCGTGAATTGCGGGCTGCTGGAGCCGAAGATGGCCAACAGCGGGCGATCCAGCGCGGCGGCGATGTGCATCAGGCCCGAATCATTGCTGACTACCAGTGCGGCGCAGGACAGCAGGGCGATGGCATCGCCCAGGTTGGTGGCACCGCACAGGTTGATCACTTGTGCATTGCCGAGTGCCACGATCTTGTCGGCGACTTCCTTGTCCTTGGGCGAGCCGATCAGCCACACGCTGTAACCGCGCTCGCGTAACCGTTGAGCCAGTTCGGCATAGTATTGCGGCGGCCAGCGCTTGGCCGGTCCATATTCCGCGCCGGGACAGAATACCACCACCGGTTTGTCCAGCGTCAGATTGAAACGTGCCAGTACCGCCTGCTGCTGCGCTGCGGCAACTCGCAAGCGCGGGCCGGGGAGGGGGCGGGTGAGGCCGTGCAGGCGTTCTTCCGCCAGCTGTGCAAAGCGTTCCACCATCAGCGGAAGTTCGCGCTTGTCCAGTTTGCGCGCGTCGTTTAGCAGGCCGTAACGCATTTCGCCCACGAAGCCGGTGCGCAAGGGAATTCCGGCAAAGTAGGGTGTCAGCGCGGATTTCCAGGAGTTGGGCAGCACGATGGCCTGCGCATACCCGTTGTCCTGCAATTGTTTGCCCAGGCGGCGGCGCGCGGGGATGTTCAGGGCACCATGCGGGAAGGGGTTGGAGATCACCTCATGCACCTCGGGCATCTGCCGCAACAGATACTCTGTCCAGGGGGGCGCCAGCACGTCGATCAATACAGCGGGATGCCTTTGCCGCAAGCGCGCCAGCATGGGCTGCATCAGCATGCAGTCGCCCACCCAGCTGGGGGCGACGACCAGTATCTTGTGCATGGGATGAGTTAGTGGTGCCCCTTGGGCAGATCGCCCTTGAAGCGGTAGGTGGCGCCGCAATAGGGGCATACGGCTACGCCGGTCTTTTCGACCGGGATGGCCACGCGCGGGTGGCCGTTCCACAGGCTCTGGTTGGGGGTGGGGCAGAACAACGGCAGGGCATCTGCCGTGACTTCGATGTAACGCTGCGTGATATTGCCGGACATGTTTTTCTCCTGCGTGTTTTATACGTGCGCGAGCCAGCCGGCGTATTGGGTATTCTTGCCGGCTACAATATCGAAAAAGGCCGCCTGCAAGCGGGCGGTGATGGAGCCGCGCGAGCCGCTGCCTATGGTGCGGTTGTCCAGCTCGCGAATCGGCGTCACTTCGGCGGCGGTGCCGGTGAAGAATGCCTCGTCAGCGCAATATACCTCGTCGCGCGTGATGCGCTTCTCGATCAGTTCGATACCGAGATTCCTGGCCAGCGTGATGATGGAGTCGCGTGTGATGCCCTCCAGGCAGGAAGTCAGGTCGGGCGTGTACAGCTTGCCCTTTTTCGCGATGAAGATGTTCTCTCCCGCGCCCTCGGCCACGTAGCCGTCCACATCCAGCAGCAGCGCCTCGTCGTAACCGTCGTGCGCCACTTCCTGGTGTGCCAGAATGGAGTTGGTATAGGTGCCGACTGATTTGGAGCGGCACATATTGATGTTGACGTGGTGGCGAGTGAAGCTGGAGGTCTTCAAGCGGATGCCCTTGGCCATGCCTTCCTCGCCCAGATAGGCGCCCCAAGGCCAGGCGGCGATAGCGACATGGGTGCTAAGCTTGGTGGCAGCGATGCCCATCGCTTCCGAACCGTAGAACACGATCGGGCGGATATAGCAGGATTCCAATTTATTGGCGCGCACTACTTCCTTCTGCGCTTCCACCAGGGTTTCCTTGTCCCACGGCATCCGCATTTTGAAAATATGGGCCGAGTTGAACAGACGGTCAGTGTGTTCTTGCAGGCGGAATATGGCCGTGCCTTGAGTAGTCTTGTATGCCCGTACCCCCTCGAATACGCCCATGCCGTAATGCAGTGTGTGGGTTAGCACATGGGTGGTGGCTTCGCGCCACGGCACGAGCTTGCCGTCGTGCCAGATGAAGCCGTCGCGGTCGGACATGGACATGATGATTTTCCTGAATTGAATGGATGGTTTCAAAGTAATAATTCTATCCGTTTCGCATCAGATATTGAAGCCACCCTGATGGGATGGATGGGACGGGCAGGCATATATATTCCTGACGGGTACATTTTGTGGCCGGTTCAGGTAATATCCCGACTGGACTTCAAGACTTGATGTTGGGAGGCGGAATGGCGCAACACATCAGCCAGCAGGCTATCAGACCGGACACACTGGATACGCAGGAAGACAAGCTGCGCAAGAGTCTGCTCATTTTCGCTGCCGCCTTCATGACGTTCGCCGTGATGCTGTGGCTGGCCATCTACTGGATGATGGGGCTCAACTTCTCCAGCAATGTGCCACTCGCCTATCAGATCATTTCCGTCGGTTCGCTGGTGTATTACATGAAGACACGCAATTTCCGCGTGTTCCGCTTTGTGCAGCTCACCCTGTTTCTGTTCGCGCCCTTTATCATGCAGTGGAGCATAGGCAGTTCGGTGACTTCAAGCGGCGTGGCGTTATGGGCATTGCTGGCTCCCATCGGTGCGCTGGTAGTATCCGGCTGGCGCGAGTCCATTCCCTGGTTCTTTGCCTACATGGTGTTGACAGCGGTCTCCGGATTTTTTGATTTCTACCTCGGGACGGGGGCGACGACCGGCATTCCGCTGAACACCATCGGCCTGTTCTTCGCGCTGAATTTTTCCGCGATGTCCGCCATCCTGTATTTCCTGGTGCGCTATTTCGTGATCGAGACCGAGAGGATCAAAAGCCAGCTCGACCAGCAGCATGCCTTGCTGGCGGAAGAGCAGAAGCGTTCCGAGCGCGTGCTGTTCAACGTGTTGCCGTCCAACATCGCCGAGCGCCTCAAGAGCAACGATGGGCTGATCGCCGACGGCTATGCCGACGTGACCGTGATGTTCGCCGATCTGGTGAATTTCACCCAGCTCACCGAACAGATGTCGCCGGAGCAGATGGTGGGGTTGCTCAACACCATATTTTCCGGCTTCGACGAACTGTCCGAGAAGTACGGCCTGGAAAAGATCAAGACCATAGGCGACGCCTATATGGTTGTGGGCGGACTGTCGCGTGAGCGCCAGGAGTATGCGGCGGATGTGGCCAACATGGCGCTGGAGATGATCGAATTCGTGGGCCGGCATCCGCTGACGGCCAAGCGCAATCTCGGTGTGCATATTGGCATCGCCACAGGGCCGGTGGTGGCCGGGGTCATTGGCACCAAGCGCTTCATCTACGACCTGTGGGGCGATACCGTGAATATTGCCAGCCGCCTGACCGACGATGCCACGGCCGGCCACATCCTGGCCGACCGTATGACCTACAACCGCTTGCGCCACGAATATCTGTTCGAGCCGCCCAGCATGTTGAATGTCAAGGGCAAGGGCGAGATGGCTTCATATCGCTTGGTGGGGCGGGCGGACAAGCTCAGCAATTCGGGCAAGAACAACATCTATCAATTGCCCGCTCAGGGCGTCGTGTCTGGCGCGGCCTGAGCCAGCAATTTCTGCCACAGCCCAATGACCGGGGTGGTGTCGAGCAAGCCAGGTGCGATGCGGCACGGCCCGTCCGAGTTGAGGCGCATCTGGTGTTGTATGCGCCGCAGCTCGCGGTAGAGCGCACGCACAGCTTCACTTTCCCCCGCCTCAATCAAGCCCAGTTCTGCCGCCACGCGCAACAGCGCCAGGTTACCGCTGTTGGCGGTTAGCTGGGGATGTTGCGCGGCATGCGCCAGCACCAGAAACTGCACCATGAACTCGATGTCAACCATGCCGCCAGGGTCGTGTTTGATGTCGAACAGCGCAGTCTTGTTGATATGGCCATCATGCATTTTCTGGCGCATGGCGATGACTTCCCCGCGCAATTGCGCGGGGTCGCGCGGCAGGCGCAGCACCTTGTCGCGGATGTGCTCGAACTGCGCGCCTACCGCGCTGTCTCCGGCGCAATAGCGTGCGCGCGTCAGTGCCTGATGCTCCCATACCCAGGCATGATGGCGCTGGTAATCCTCGAACGCTGCGACCGAACTGACCAGCAAACCACTGTCGCCATTCGGGCGCAGGCGCAGATCCACTTCGTACAAGCGCCCGGCTGCGGTATGACTGGAGAGCTGCGTGTTGATGCGCTGCGCCAGGCGCGCATAGATGGCTGCGGCATCCGGATGGTCGTCGTCATACAGGAATACCAGATCGAGATCGGAGACATAACCCAGTTCGCGTCCGCCCAGCTTGCCATAAGAGATGATGGCGAAAGCGGGCTGCTCACGGTGCTTGTTGCGCAGGTCGCGCCAGCACAGGCGCAAGACATGGCGCAGCAGCAGGTCGGCCAGATCGGACAGGTGGTCGCTGAGTTTTTCCAGCGGCAGCACACCATGCAAGTCCATCGCCAGCAGGTGAAAGGTCTGCGCCTGCTGGAACTGGCGCAGGATGTCCATCTCGCGTTCGGCATCACCAGCATGTTCTTCGAGCCGGGAGGCCAGTTGCGCGTCCAGTGCGGGCCAGTCCGGGGCGGCATACAGTTCGCGCGTATCCAGCAACTCGTCGAGCAGGATGGGGTGTTGGGACAGATAATTGCTGGCCCAGGCGCTGGCCGCCAGCAGGCGCACCAGGCGCGGCAAGGCCTGCGGGTATTCGGCGAGAAAGGCGAGGTAGGCAGCGCGGCGCGCGATGGCTTCGAGCAAGCCGAGCGAGCGCCGCAACGTTTCGTCGCGCTGCTCTTCCAAGGCGCACAAAGACAGGAAACGTGGCAGCAGTGCATCCAGCCGTTGCCGGCTGATGTCTGGCAACGAGCGGTAGCGGCTGCCATTGCGGAATTGCAGCAGCAGTTCGGCCAGCGCCTGTGTATCGTTGTAGTGCAGTGGCTCCAGCGCGGCGGCAAGTTCTGCGGCACTGTTGCCTTCGTGCCAGGCGATGTCTCCAGCGCTTTCCTGTTTGGCACCAAACACTGCCTCGAATTGCGCGCTGACGAATTCACGCAGCGGTGTGAGTGCATCCAGCAACGCCTGGAAATCCGCATAGCCTGCGGCAGCGGCGACCAGCGCTTGCCGTTCCGGGTCATCCGGCAGTTCCTGGGTCTGCTGGTCGTCCAGATATTGCAGGCGGTGTTCCAGATTGCGCAGAAAAACATAGCTTGCATCCAGCCGTTCTGCAATGTCTGCGGCGAGTTGGCCATCCTGCGCCAGTTGCCGTAACACTTGCTGTGTGGGGCGGACGCGCAGGGCGGTTTCGCGTCCGCCGCGGATGAGCTGGAATACCTGGGCGATAAATTCGATCTCGCGGATGCCGCCGGAGCCGAGCTTGATGTTGTGGTGGCGGTCGCGTCGCGCCACTTCCGCGCGGATCTGCGCGTGCAGCTTGCGCATGGAATCGAATGCGCCGAAATCCAGATATTTGCGGAACACGAAGGGCTGTGCCAGTTTTTCCAGTTCGGCGATATGTGAGCTATTTTCCGGCGAGATGACGCGCGCCTTGATCCAGGCATAGCGCTCCCATTCGCGCCCCTGGCTGACCAGGTATTCCTCCAGCGCGGCGAAGCTCATCACCAGCGGGCCGCTGTCGCCGTAAGGGCGCAGGCGCATGTCCACGCGGAATACAAAGCCATCGGCGGTGAGGTCATTAAGGAGGGCGATGAGCTTGCGTCCCAGGCGGCTGAAGAACTCATGGTTGGACAGGATGCGCGCACCGTCTGTTTCGCCATCCTCGGGATAAACGAAGATCAGGTCGATGTCCGACGAGACGTTCAACTCGCCGCCGCCCAGCTTGCCCATGCCGATCACCAACAGTTCCTGTGCCGCGCCGCTATCCGCACCGATGGGCTGGCCAGATTGCGCGACCATGGACTGCATGACGCAAGCTTGTGCTTGGCGTACGGCCAGCTCGGCCAGCGCGGTCATGCTTTGCATCACTTCGGCCAGATCGCACAGTCCGTTCAGGTCGCGCAGAATCAGGAGCGCCAGCACGCGTTTGCGCAGGCTGCGAAGCGCCTGTCCAAGCGCGGCCTCGTCGCCGGCGGGGGCGGGGTTTAACCATTGCTGCATGGCCGCCGCAGTACAGGGGTGACTATGCTGCACGCGCAACCAGTCGAGCAGGCCGGGTTCGGCATCCAGCAGACGGGCCAGATAGCGGCTGCAGTGCCGGGCGTGCCGCAACCGGGCATCGAAGGTGGCTGGGGCCGGAGGCGTTGAAGGGTTCATGGCTCGGTTCGGTTAGAATGGCGGCAATAAATCTTTACAGAGCATTATAGAGTCTCCATGTCTGACCGCACGGCCTTCTTCAGGCGCCCCTGCACGCCATGCTGAAAAAAACTTTTTTGCATGCATCGCGCGGACTGCAATGGCTGATGCGCCTCATGCTGTGGATTGGCGCCTTGCTGGTTTGCGCGGGGGGTGCGCTGGCGCTGGTGCTGGAATATCGGGTATTGCCGGACATCGAGCGCTATCACGCCGACATTGCCGCAGCCGCCAGTGCCGCCATCGGCCGGCCGGTGACCATCTCCCGCATCGAGGCAGACTGGAACGGGTGGCGACCGCGCCTGTTGTTGTCCGATGTCAACGTGCTGGATGAGCGTGGCAGGGGGGCATTGAAGCTGCCCCATGTTAGCAACACCCTGGCATGGACGACCCTTCTTGCCGGAGAGTTGCGCTTTTACAGTCTGGAGCTGGACCAGCCCGAGTTGTTGATCCGGCGCGACAGGCAGGGGCGGGTGCATATCGCCGGCATGCAGCCGGGGGGGGAAGAAGAGGCGCAAGCGGATGCCGCCGAGGCCGACTGGGTATTGCACCAATCCAGGATCGCCGTCCACGGCGGGCGCATCGTGTGGCAGGACGAATTGCGCGGCGCACCGTCCGCCGCGTTCAGCCGGGTGGAACTGGCCTTCGACAACCGGCGCGGCAAGCATCGTTTTGCCGTGCAGGCCGACTTCGGCCAGCAACATGCCGCGCATCTTGAGGTGCAGGGCGATCTGCGCGGCGACAGCTTCGGTGATTTCAGCGATTGGCAGGGAGAGTTGTACGCGCAACTGGATCACTTCGATTTGCGCGACTGGAAGAAATGGCTGCCGCTGTCGGATACGCTGATGGACGGCGAGGGGGCAGTGCGGCTTTGGCTGCAGGTGGAACAAGGCCGTGTCGCGCGCGCCGATGTGGATGCCGCGCTGCAAAACGTGCAGGCCCGCTTGGGTGAGGGGTTGCCGCTGCTGGATTTGCGCAGGTTGGATGGGCGCATCGGCTGGCGCGCTTCGGATGCCGGGTTCGAAATCTCGGCGCGCAAGCTGGCCTTGCGCATGCGCGATGGTTTCGTGCTGAAGCCCACCGATTTTTCCCTGAGTCTGTCCGGTGCGCCGGAAGCGCGTTTCAGCGCAGGAGAAGTCAGTGCCAGCGAGCTCAACCTGGCCGATTTCAATGCGCTGGCCGGTTATTTCCCCTTTGATCCTGCATTCAGGAAACGCCTGGCCGAATTGGCTCCGCAAGGGCGGGTGAGCGACCTGCAAGCGAGCTGGCAGGCCGTTGCCGGCAAACTGGCGCGCTTTGCTGTGCATGCCAATTTCGAGGATGTGGGGATGCGCGCTTCCGGTGCGCTGCCCGGATTTTCCGGAGTGAGCGGCAAGGTGGAGGGAAATGACGGTGCTGGCATGTTGCAGATCGAAGGGGCAGGGATGGGAGTCCAGGCCCCCGGCTTTCTCGCGGAACCGCTCTCCTTCGACAAACTGTCAGCCAGGCTGGATTGGCAGCGCAATAGCGCGGGCTGGGATCTGAAATTGAACGACATGCAGGTCAGCAACCCGGATTTCGAAGGGACGGTGCAGGGGGCTTATCAGCTGGACGGCGGCCCCGGCGTGGCCGACATCACCATTGCGCTGCGGCGTGTTTCGGTCAGACATGCGGCGCGTTATATTCCCGCGCATGCGTTCAATGATGCGACTTACCGTTGGTTGCAAACCGGTTTGCAGGAGGGCGAGGCGGACACCTTCCAGATGCGGGTGCGCGGCGATCTGCGTGAATTCCCGTTCGCGGACGGCAAGCACGGCTTGTTCAGGATAGACGCCAGGGCGAATAACGTGGCCATCGAGTTCGACCCCGGCTGGCCGCGCATCGAGCGTGCCGCTGCGCAACTGTTGATCGAGGGCAGGCGGCTGGAGGTCAGGGCCACCTCGGCCATGACGGCGGGCGCTGCGCTGCGCCATGTCTCGGTAGTGTTGCCTGACACTCTGGCCGACGAACTGGTGATGCAAGTGTCGGGAGAATCAGCCGACGAGGTGCAGCGCTGCCTGGATTACATCCGCAAGAGTCCGGTGCGCGGCTACCTGAAAGGCTATACCGATGATTTCCAGGCGGAAGGGCCGGGCCTGCTGAAGCTCAAGCTTGACATCCCCCTGAGCGGCAAGCATGCGGTCAGGGTGGCCGGGCAGTATCGTTTCGATGGGGATGCGCTAGACCTCGGCCCGCATGCCCCGCCATTGCACGAGGTGTACGGCAACCTGTCGTTCGACAACGAGACGCTGCAAGCGGCCGAGGTGCATGCCCGCATTCTCGGCGGGCCTGCACGCTTGTCGCTGCGTGGCGACAAAGGGGGGGTGCTCACGCATGCGAGCGGCAATCTGGATGCGGACACCCTGCCGGGCAGTTACCGTTACCCGCTGTTGCGCCAGTTGCACGGCAGCACACCCTGGGTGGCCGACATCAAGGTCAAGGACAATCTGGCTGATGTGGTCGTCACATCGGATCTGCACGGGCTGTCATCGCGCTTGCCGCATCCCTTTGCCAAAAAGGCGGAAGAACGCGTGCCATTGCGCTTCGAGCAGCGCGACATCAGTACGGTGCAGGACAAGTTCAAATTCAGCTACGGCGGGTTGATCGCCGCCGACCTGACGCGCACCTCCACCGAAAGCGGGAGATGGGAGATACGGCGCGGTTCCGTCGTGATCGGCACAGATAACGGCAAGGCTGGCAGGGAGGGCATCTGGGTGACCGGCGAGTTGCCGCGCCTTTCCCTGGAGGGATGGCGCGGCTGGTCGGAACTGCCCAACCGCGAAGGACTACTGCCCAACATCGCCGGGATCAACGTCACCTTTGGCCAGGTGACCGGGTATGGCAGCACCGTGCACCAGCTCGGCATACGCGGCAGCGGACGCAATGGGTTGATCAGCACGCGGCTGTCGTCACAGGAGATCAATGGTGACCTGATCTGGCAGCCGCAGGATGAGGGCAAGCTGCTGGTGCGCCTGAAGAATGCCGCGTTCGGAGACGGGGGGCAGGATGGCGGTGCTTTGCAGATGCATGCGCCGCCCCCCATGCCGCGCACCCCCGGGATGTCATTGCCGGTCATCGACGTCGCCATTGACAAACTGAGCTGGAAAGGGCGCCAGTTGGGGCGTCTGGAGATGCTGCTGGAAAGCAGTGCGGGGGATGTGTTGCTGGAACGTCTGCGGCTGAGCAATTCCGATGCGGTTTTCAGTGCCTCCGGAAAATGGAGCGCCGCGCCGGAACAAACCAGCCTGCAAGCCAGGCTGGAGATCATCAATGCCGGCAAGATACTGGCGCGTTCCGGCTATCCCGAGGGCCTGCAGGGAGGGAGTGGCACACTGGAAGGAGAACTGGGCTGGAATGGGGCGCCCGGCGATTTCAGTTATGGTGCGCTCAACGGACGATTGAGCGTGAAGATGGGCAAGGGCCGGTTCTTGCAAGTCAATCCGGGAGCGGCAAAATTGCTGGGGGTGTTGAGCCTGCAAGCGTTGCCCAAGCGCATCTCGCTCGATTTCAACGATGTGATCAGCCCCGGCTTCGAGTTCGATGCCATCAATGGCACGGCGGTGATCGAGCATGGCATGCTCTATACCAACGATCTCACCATGGCCGGCGCCGCCGCCCGCATCAGCATGCGCGGCAGCATAGATATGGAGCGCGAAACCCAACAACTCAGGGTAAAGGTGCTGCCCACCATCGGCGACAATGTGTCGCTGCTATCATTTGCCGCAGGTCCGGCGGTGGGCGTCGGCGTGTTGCTCGCCAACAAATTATTGAGTGATCCGCTCGATAAGCTGGTGTCGTTTGACTACAATATCAGCGGCAGTTGGGTAGACCCGTCGGTTACCAGGGTAGGACAGACGCAGACAGCTCCTGCCCCATGACGCAGATCGAACAAGGCGCCCTATCCCAATAAATCATCGCAGCAAACCAGGAAATCGCAGACATGTTTTCACTCGACAGCACACAAGCCCGCATCGCCGCCCAGCAGAACGCCTACAAGGTCGCCGCCATCCAGATGGCTTCCGGCCCCAATGTCGAAGGCAACCTGAACGAAGCGCGGCGGCATATCGCCAAGGCCGCCGAACTGGGCGCCAGGCTGGTGGTGCTACCGGAATTCTTCGCCATTATGGGCATGACTGAGCAGGACAAGCTGAAGGTGCGCGAGCAACCGGGGCAGGGGCCGATTCAGACTTTTCTCAGCGATATGGCAAAAAAACACAAAATCTGGCTGATGGGCTCGCTGCCGCTGGTGGCGGATGCGCCGGACAAGGTGCGCAACAGCCTGCTGGTGTACGACGAAAGCGGTGCGCAGGTGGCGCGCTACGACAAGGTGCACCTGTTCAACCTGACCCTGGGCAACGAAAGCTACAACGAAGCGCAGACACTGGAGGCGGGCGATAAGGTGGTGGTGGTGGACAGCCCGTTCGGGCGCATCGGCCTGGCGATCTGCTACGACCTGCGTTTCCCCGAGTTATTCCGCGCCATGAAGGATGTGGACATCATCGTGCTGCCGTCCGCCTTCACCGCCACCACCGGCAAGGTGCATTGGGAGCCGTTGATCCGCGCACGCGCCATCGAGAACCTGGCCTACGTCATCGCGGCGGCGCAGGGCGGCTACCACGTCAACGGGCGCGAGACGCATGGCCACAGCATGATCGTGGATCCTTGGGGGCGCATCATGGACGAATTGCAGCGCGGTTCTGGCGTGGTGATCGGCGAGGTCAATCCCAGCTACCAGGCCAGCCTGCGCAAGAGCCTGCCCGCGCTGTCGCATCGCACCCTGTCCTGCTCCGCATGAGTTCCGCCCTGCAACTGGCGCAGCGCACACTGCTCACCGGGCACGGTCTGGAAGCGCGTCACCTGGAAAACGTGTTCGGCACCATGCTGGCGCACAAGGTGGATTACGCCGACCTGTATTTCCAGTACAGCCGCGCCGAGAGCTGGGCGCTGGAAGAGGGCATAGTCAAGTCCGGCAGTTTTCACATCGACCAGGGCGTCGGCGTGCGCGCCGTGAGCGGCGACAAGACCGCCTTCGCCTATTCCGATGACATCACCCTGACCGCGCTGGAAGAGGCGGCGCAGGCCACCCGCGCTATCGCACGCCAGGGCAGCGGGCACAAGGCACCGCTGCTCAAGGGCAGTAAAGCGCACGCGCTGTACCTGTCGCATGACCCCATCGCCAGTCTCAAGGCGGAACAGAAAGTCGCGCTGCTGGAAAAGCTGGAACGCATGGCGCGCGCGCTCGACCCGCGCGTGACGCAGGTGATGGCCAGCCTGGCGGGAGAATACGATGTGGTGCTGGTGGCGCGCAGCGACGGCTTGCTCAATGCCGACATCCGCCCGTTGGTGCGCTTGTCGCTGCAAGTCATCATGGAAAGCAGCGGTCGCCGCGAGCAAGGCTCGGCGGGCGGTGGCGGACGTTTCGATTACGCTTATTTCAGCGACGAAATATTGCAGCGTTATGCCAAAGAGGCGGTGCATCAGGCCGCCGTGGCGATGGCAGCGCGGCCCGCTCCGGCAGGCAACATGACCGTGGTGCTGGGCAGCGGCTGGCCCGGCATCCTGCTGCACGAGGCGGTGGGGCACGGTCTGGAAGGCGATTTCAACCGCAAGGGCAGTTCGGCCTTTTCCGGGCGCGTCGGCCAGCGCGTCGCGGCCAGGGGCGTCACCGTGGTGGATGACGGCACCATCCAGGACCGGCGCGGTTCGC
>JBBIIN010000006.1:0-3127 GCA_037446515.1 Gallionellaceae bacterium | reverse complement strand
GCCAGGGGCGTCACCGTGGTGGATGACGGCACCATCCAGGACCGGCGCGGTTCGCTCAACATGGACGATGAGGGCAACCCGACCCAACGCACCGTGCTGATCGAGGATGGTATCCTTCGCGGCTACCTGCAAGACAGTCTGAATGCGCGTTTGATGGGCGTGCCGGTGACCGGCAATGCGCGGCGCGAATCGTTCGCCCATCTGCCCATCCCGCGCATGACCAACACCATGATGCTGGCTGGCGACAAGACCCCGGAGGAGATTATCGCCTCGGTCAAGCATGGTCTGTATGCGGCCAACTTCGGCGGCGGCCAGGTGGACATCACCAGCGGCAAGTTTGTGTTCTCCACTACCGAAGCCTACCTGATCGAGGATGGCAAGATCACCCATCCGGTGAAGGGCGCCACGCTGATCGGCAACGGCCCGGAGGCACTGACGCGCGTGAGCATGATAGGCAACGACATGAAGCTGGATCCCGGCGTCGGCACCTGCGGCAAGGAAGGACAGAGCGTACCGGTGGGCGTGGGTCAACCGACGGTGCGGATTGACGGTCTGACGGTGGGTGGAACAGCCTGATTCAGGATGGCAAGTGCGCGGCGATGTAGCGCGCCGTGACGAAATCCATGGCGCTGACGTGATTGATGAACCAGTCGCCGACCGCGCGCTCCAGCCATTCATGCAGCGCTTGGGCATCCCCATTCTGTTTCCATTTTGCTGTCTGTGTTTCCATGTTGGCCAGCACGCGGTCATGCTCACCCTTGTGCATGGGATAAGGCGGGAAGCCAACTTGCCGCATCAGGTGTTCCTCCTCGGCGAAATGGCTGCGCGTGTGCGCCAGCAGGCGGTCGAGCAGGTCTTCAATAGCAGCAGGGGCGGCGTTCTGTGCCAACGCGGCCAGCAGCGACTCCCGCAGCCCGACGAATTCGGCGTGGTCGCGGTTCATGAAATCCAGCTCGACTTGGGGGTAATTCAGCATGCGCTTTCCTTTTAGTTCGGGGATGTAACTGCATCGTCTCACGGTATAATTCGCGCCCTATGCAGATTCTTCGCGGACTCCATTCTAACGATACCCGCCCGGTTGCGGTCACTATTGGCAATTTCGATGGGGTGCATATCGGCCATCAGACCTTGCTGCAGGAGTTGCGTGCAGCCGCACAGCCGCGCGGCCTGGCGACTGCGGTGGTGATCTTCGAGCCGCACCCGCGCGAATTCTTCACGCCGCAGCAGGCGCCGGCGCGGTTGACCAGCCTGCGCGAAAAGCTGGAGCTGTTTGCGGCGCTGGAGGTGGATCGCGTGCATGTGTGCCGTTTCAATGCGGCATTCGCGCAGATGGGCGCAGCGGATTTCATTCATGCCCTGCACGGCAAGCTGCATGCGCGGCATGTGCTGATCGGCGACGATTTCCGCTTCGGCAGTGGACGCGGTGGCGATTTCGCGCTGATGCAGAAAATTGGCGAGCAGCGCGGCTTCGGCGTGGCGGCGGTGCACAGCGTGCTGCACGATGGCGTGCGCATCTCCAGCACGGCGATCCGCACGGCGCTGGCGACGGGGCAGATGCAGCGGGCGCGTGCCTACCTTGGCCGCCCCTACAGCATCAGCGGACGCGTGGTGTATGGCGATGGCATGGGGCGCAAGCTGGGTTATCCCACTGCGAACATCCAGCTCAAACACAATCTGCCGCCGCTCAAGGGCATCTATGTGGTGCAGGTGCATTCGGACGGCATCGGTGTGCTGCAAGGGGTGGCCAGCCTCGGTGTGCGCCCGACGTTGAAACTGGATGCCAGGCCGGTGCTGGAAGTGCATCTGTTCGAATTTGCGCAGCAGGTTTATGGTAAACATCTGCGCGTGGAATTCCTGCACAAGCTGCGCGACGAAGCGAAGTTCGATGGATTGGAGGCGCTGACGCGGCAGATTGCGCTGGATGTGGAACAAGCAAAGCAATGGTTCATAGATCATGAGTGAAGACAAGAAAAAATACCCGCTGAATCTTCCCGATACCCCGTTCCCGATGCGCGGCGACCTGGCCCGCCGCGAACCGCAGATGCTGGCGCAATGGCAGGCGCAACAGCGCTACCAGCGCATCCGCAAGGCGGCCAAGGGACGCCCGCAGTTCATCCTGCACGACGGCCCGCCGTATGCGAACGGCGACATCCACATCGGCCATGCGGTGAACAAGGTGCTGAAGGACATCATCATCAAGAGCAAGACGCTTTCCGGATTCGATGCGCCTTATGTGCCGGGCTGGGATTGTCACGGCCTGCCCATCGAATTGCAGGTGGAGAAGCAGCACGGCAAAATCATCCCACCGGCGCAGTTCCGCGAGCTGTGCCGCGAATATGCGAAGCAGCAGGTCGAGCGCCAGAAGAAGGATTTCATCCGTCTGGGCGTGCTGGGCGAATGGGACAAGCCTTACCTTACGATGGATTTCCAGACCGAGGCCGACATCATCCGCGCACTGGGCGAGATCCAGCAGCGGGGCTATCTGTACCAGGGGCGCAAGCCGGTGAACTGGTGTTTGGATTGCGGCTCGGCGCTGGCCGAGGCCGAGGTGGAATACGAAGACAAGGTGTCTCCCGCCATCGATGTGGGTTTCGAGGTGAAGGATGTCGAGGCGATCGGCAGGATTTTCGGGGTCTCGCTGCCGGGCAGCGCCAAGGTCTATGCGGTGATCTGGACCACCACGCCGTGGACGCTGCCGGCCAACCAGGCGGTGAGCGTGCATCCCGCTTTGCAATATGATCTGGTGCGCACCGACAAGGGCTATCTCATCCTGGCTGCCGACCTGGTGGGGGCGGCCTTGCAACGCTACCAACTGGCGGGCAGCAACGACCGCGGCGACGGCATCGCAGCCACCTGTTATGGCGCGGCGCTGGAGAACCTGCCGCTGCTGCATCCGTTCTACGAGCGCATCGTGCCGGTCATCTGCGGCGAGCATGTCACGCTGGATGCGGGCACGGGGCTGGTGCACACCGCCCCCGCGCACGGTGTGGACGACTACGTGGTGGGGCAGAAGTACGGCTTGCCGGTGGACAATCCGGTGGGCGATGACGGCAAGTTCATTTCCACCACAGCTCCAGTCGGCAGCGTCCCGCTGGCCGGGGTGTTCGTGTGGAAGGCCAACGACATC
>JBBIIN010000005.1:0-55084 GCA_037446515.1 Gallionellaceae bacterium | reverse complement strand
GTCGAGCGCCGTCCCATCAACCAGCTGAACAGCCGCCAGGCCAGCTATCAGGCACAACTGTCCGCATTTGGCACGATCAAGAACAGCCTGGCGGCGTTTCAGACTGCTTTGCAGGGACTAAAAAGCGGCGGCAGCTTCCAGGCCTTCAAGACCACCCCTGCCGACACATCCATTCTGAATGCGACCGCATCGGCCAGTGCAGTCGCTGGCAGTTATGCAATCGACATCACCAGCCTGGCACAGTCCCAACAGCTGGTTGCAGTCGGCCAGGCCAGCGCCACCACCGCCATCGGCGGCGGCGCGGCGACCACCCTGAGTTTCGATTTTGGCACCATCAGCGGCGGCACGTTCAATGCCACCAGCGGCACCTACACCGGCGCCGCTTTCGCCAGCAACGGCGGGGGAATCAAAACGGTCTCCATCAGCAACACCAACAACACGCTGCAAGGCATACGCGACGCCATCAACGCGGCGAACATTGGCGTCACCGCGACCATCATCAACGACGGCAGTGCCACGCCCTACCGCATCGCCCTGAGCTCAAACATTGCCGGCGCCAGCAACAGCATGAGCATCTCGGTATCAGGTGATGCCGCAATCGGCAGCCTGCTGTCGAATGACCCCGCCGGCGCGCAAAACATGATGCAGACCATCACTGCGCAGAACGCCAACTTCAAGGTGAACGGCGTGGCCATCAGCAAGGCTTCCAACACCGTGGCCGACGCCATCCAGGGGGTCACCCTGAATCTGGGCAAGGTCACCGCTGCCACAACCACATTGACCGTGAGCAAGGACAACGGCGCAGTGAGCAGCGCCGCCAATGCCTTCGTCAAAGCCTATAACGACTTGACCAACACCCTGCAAAACCTGTCGGCCTATAACGCAAGCACCAAATCGGGCGCGGTGTTGCAAGGCGACAGCACCGTGCGCATGATGTCCACCCAGCTGCGCGACATGCTGAACGCTACGGTGCCCGGCGGCACCTACAGCACCCTGTCGCAGGTCGGTATCACCTTCCAGAAGGATGGCACACTGGCATTGGACAGCACCAAGTTAGACGCCGCCGTGACCGCCAACATGGCGGGCGTGGCCAATCTCTTCTCATCGGCCAGCGGCTATGTCACCAAGCTGGACCAGTGGACCACCACGGCGCTCGGCAGCACCGGCATGATCAGCAGCCGCACCGACGGGCTCAACAGCAGCATCAAGGACATCACCAACCAGGTCGCCGCGCTGGAGACCCGCATGACCAGCATCGAGCAACGCTACCGCACGCAGTTCACTGCCCTGGACGCGATGCTCAGCCGCATGAACCAGACACAGAACTATCTGAACCAGCAGCTGAGTTCTCTGCAAAACAACAAGTTATAGGAGATCATCATGAACGCCTCCAACGCAATCAAGGCTTATTCGAATGTCGGCATGGAAAGCCAGGCGATCGCCGCCGACCCGCACAAGTTGATCTCGATGCTGTACCAGGGCGCGCTGCTGGCCATCGCCAATGCCAAGAACGGCATCCTGCGCAAGGACATTCCCGCCAAGGGCGCAGCCATCTCCAAGGCCATCCTCATCATCGACGAGGGACTGAAGGCCAGTCTGGACAAGAGCGTGGGAGGGGAGCTAGCGCAAAATCTGGACAGCCTGTACGACTACATGTGCTCGCGTCTGCTGATCGCCAATCTGAAGAACGATATGGCGGCGCTGGACGAAGTCGCTCGGCTGCTGGATGAATTGCGTGGCGCTTGGGACAGCATCCGCAAACCATCCCCGGCTCCGCTTCCGCCCCAAGCGGTTGCCTCCGGCAAACAGGCCGCCCTGGTCTATGGAAGGACTTGAACGATGAGCCTGATCCTCGAAGACTATCGGCGCCTGTCTGCCATCACCGGCCAGATGCGTGAAGCAGCCGACCATGAACAGTGGGACGAGTTGATTGCGCTGGAACAGCGCTGTGCCAACGAAGTCGAAACGCTCAAGCCGCGCGATGCCGTGCCGTCCGAGCCGTTGGAACGCGAGCAGAAGGCGATGCTCATCCGCAAGATCCTGGCCGACGACAAAGCCATCCGCGAACGCACCGAGCCCTGGATGCGCCAGTTGCAGCAGATCATGCAGAGCGCGCGCAGCGAATGGCAGTTGCAGCAGACCTATCTGGCGCAAAGGTGAGCGCCACGACGATGCATCATGCTGCCAGCCAACCTGCTCGCCGCCGCGCTCGGCAAACTGGTGTCTGGCGACAAGTCGTTGCCCGGCGCTGCACCTGACAAGGTTCGCAGCATCTCCCCGCTCAAGCTGGAAGTGGGCCAGCAGTTATCCGGCACCGTGCAGTCTCAGGTCTCGGCGCAACGATTCATGGTGCGCGTTGCCGACCAGATGATCCAGATGCAGCTTCCTGCCTTTGTGCGCAGCGGCGACCTGGTCCAGGTTCAGGTCGCCGCGCTACAGCCTCACCCTGAATTCACCCTGATGGCCACCACCAATCCGGTCTCGACTTCGGAGCAGCTCAGCTCGGCGGCACGCCTGCTGTTCTCCTTGCCCCAGCGCAATGGCGAAAAGGATTTTGTGCGGGCAGTGCAGCAGGAGCCACTCTGGATGACTGCCTCAGCCCGCCCAGACACCATCGCCCTGGCAGAAAAACTGCACCATGCACTCGGGCACAGCGGCCTGTTCTATGAAGCGCATCAGGCGCAATGGGTGGCAGGATCGCGCAGCACGCCACAACTGCTGCAGGAGCCTCAAAACCAGCCCGCCCCGCCGCCACAGAAGAGTCCGACGCCAGGCGGCAGCGCCGCGCAACCATCCCCTGTACCTCTGGCCATTCCCGCGCACCTGCAAGCGCTGGTGCAACAACAGTTGCACGCGCTGGAAACGCGCCAGGTCGTGTGGCAGGGCC
The DNA here is from genome assembly GCA_037446515.1 of Gallionellaceae bacterium. Lineage (GTDB taxonomy): Bacteria > Pseudomonadota > Gammaproteobacteria > Burkholderiales > Gallionellaceae > Sideroxyarcus. The sequence goes on along the minus strand of JBBIIN010000005.1, from coordinate 52,197 downwards.
AGGCATGGCAAGGCCAGGAGATGCGCTGGGAAGTGCGCGAGGAACGGCCGCAACGCGGCCAGCCTGACATGCCGGGCAGCCAATGGGCCACCGAGCTGCATCTGGCGTTGCCACGTCTGGGAAACTTGTCGGCGCGCCTGAGCCTGAACGGTGGCGCCGTGCGCCTGGCATTCGAGGTGGACAACGCGCAGGCCAGCGATCTGCTCGGTCAGGCCAGCGCACAACTGGTGAGCGCGCTGAACCAGCACGGCATCCCGGTATTGCAAACCAGCATCAGCCGCGCCCCGGAGCAGCCCGCATGACAACCGCCAACAAGCGCCAGATGGCCGTCGCCCTCGCCTACCGGAATGGGGATGCCGCCCCCAAGGTGGTGGCCAGCGGTCGCGGCTTGATCGCCCAGGCCATCATCGAACGCGCGCGGGAGCATGGCGTCTATGTGCATGAGTCGAAAGAACTGGTCGGCCTGCTGATGCAAGTGGAACTGGACCAGCACATCCCGCCCCAGCTCTATCTGGCCGTGGCGGAACTGCTGGCCTGGCTATACCGTTTGGAACGGGGGGAATATCCCGCTAATCCACCGACCGCCCCGCCGTTGTCGCCCTAGAATGGGTACATCCCATTCCGGCATTTCATCATGCGCCCCCAGGAAATCCCGCTCAAGATCGAACTGTACTCGCCAGACAACGAGAGCGATTTCATCATCCACAATCCCAAAGAGATTCTGGCCGTGCTGCGCGACGTGGCCGCACACCGCAACCGCGTGGCGCTCTATTACAACGACGACAACAGCATGGTGCTCACCTTGCTGCTCGCCGTGGACGAACGTGGGCTGTGGGTGGACGCCGCTGCCAATCCGCAGGACAACCGCCATATCGAGCGCAGCCAGCGCATCGTCTTCGTGAGCACCCATCACCAGGCAAAGATCCAATGGGTCTCCACCGAGACCACGCAGGCGCTGTACGAGAACGCAGCGGCCTTCTACCTGCCGCTGCCGCGCAAGCTGCTGCGCCTGCAACGGCGCGACTATTACCGGCTGCTGACACCCGAACCCAATGCCCTCAAATGCCTCATCCGGCCCGACCCCGTACAGGAACAACAGCGCCATGAAGTGACGGTCATGGACATCAGCATAGGCGGCATTGCCTTAGTCTGCGAAGAAAACGGCGTGGAATTGCATCCGGGTATGAGCTACTCCGGATGCCGCATCGAATTGCCGGGATTCGGCACGCTGACCGCCACGATAGAAGTGAAAAACACTTTCGAGATCACCATGCGCAATGGCGAGGTGAAGCGCCGCGCGGGTTGCGTATTCGTCCATCCGGATGGAGCAACCATCATGCTGTTGCAACGTTATGTGGCACACATGCAACAACAGCAGTCCAGCCGCGCCCGTGGCTAAAACCGCCCCTGCATCACACCTGCATATTCATGATGTCGTTATAGGCGGACACCATCTTGTTGCGCACCTGCACCGCTGTCTGAAAAGAGATGTTGGCCTTCTGCATGGCGATCATGGTGTCGCTGAGGCTGACCTTGTCATCCCCCAGCACAAAGGCTTTTTGCATCTCTTCGGCGCGATGCTGCGCCTGATTGATGCCGTCGAGCGAGGCCTTGAGCGCGCCGGAAAAATCCGCGCCGTCCACCTGAGTTCCCGGTTGTGCCGGCTGGCCCTGCGCCATCGCAACTGCGGCCCGCATCTGCGACAGCAGACTGTCCACGCCTGAAATGTTCGTGCTCATCATGTCCCTCCTTTTTCCATGGCGTCACGATAGCAGCAGCGAAACCATCCCCAATAGCCAAATAGGCCGGAGTTTCCCCCGCTTTTCCGCAGACCGCCTGGCTTGCCCGGTCGGATAATGCCCATCGTGTAAAAGCGCTTATCCACATCAATCAGGCAAAACAGCATGGCTGAGACAGACACTCCTCCAATACCGACGCTGACCGGACAATTGCTCGGCATGCCCAACCAGCAAAAGCTGGGGCTCATCGTGGCCGTGGCCGCCACCGTTGCCCTGCTGGCCGGGCTCTGGTTGTGGGGCCAGACACCGGACTATCGCGTACTGTACGCCAACCTGCCGGAGCGCGATGGCGGCGCCATCATCGAAGCCTTGCAGCAACAGAACATCCCCTACAAATTCTCGGAAAGCGGGACGCTCATGGTTCCCGCCGACAAGGTGCATGAGGTGCGCCTGCACATGGCCGCCCAGGGTCTGCCCAAAGGCGGCACGGTCGGGTTCGAATTGATGGAGAACCAGAAATTCGGCACCAGCCAGTTCCTGGAACAGGTGAATTTTCAGCGTGCGCTGGAAGGCGAACTGGCCCGCTCGGTGCAGACCCTGGGCGCCGTGGCCAATGCGCGCGTACACCTGGCCATCCCCAAGCCCACCGTGTTCGCCAGGGAAAAACAAAAGCCAAGCGCCTCCGTGGTGCTGGCTCTGCGCGCCGGGCATTCCCTGGATGAAGGCCAGGTGAATGCCATCGTGCACCTGATCTCCAGCAGCGTGCCCGATATGGCTGCGCAAAGCGTTACCGTGGTGGACCAGAACGGTACCCTGCTTTCCGCTGCGCGCGATGAAACAGGCCAACTGCTCGACGCCACCCAGCTCAAATATGTGCGCCAGATCGAGCAGGATTACGTGAAACGCATCGAGGACATTCTGTCGCCGGTGACCGGGGCGCAAAACATCCGCGCGCAAGTAACCGCCAGCCTGGACTTTGCCGTCAGCGAACAAACTTCGGAAAGCTTCAAACCCAACCAGCCGCCCAACGAAGCCGCCGTGCGCAGCCTGCAGAGCGTGGAAACCCAGGACGGCGCAAAAACCACGGGCGGCGTGCCCGGCGCGCTGACCAACCAGCCGCCGGTTCCCGCCACGGCGCCCATCGTGACGCCGGCCAGCGCGGTGGCCGCAGCCGGCGGCGCAAGCAGCGGCAACTCGCACAAGGAAATGACCACCAACTATGAGGTCGATCGCACCATCCAGCATACCCGGCTGCCCACCGGCAACATCAAGCGCCTGTCCGTGGCGGTGGTGCTCAACAACCGCAGCGTCGCGGACAAGGACGGCAAGATCACCTCCAAGGCTTATAGCGACGAGGAAAAAGCGCAGATCGCCGCACTGGTGAAGGAGGCGGTGGGCTTCGAGGAGAAACGCGGCGACAGCCTCAATATCCTGAATAGCGCCTTTAACGATTCCCAGGAAACGCTGCCCGACCTCCCGCTGTGGAAGCAGCCGGAGATGATCGCACTGGCCAAGGATGCACTGAAATACCTGCTCATCGCCGCCGGCATCGCCTATCTGCTGTTTGGCATCATTCGTCCGGCGTTCCGCAGTGTCAGCGCGCCGCCCGCCGGCGCGGAAGGAAACGAAGAAAGCGCCGCAGGCATCGAACAGAACGGTGCAGGCGAGGCAATTGTTGGCGCGGAAGGGCAGGAGGAAGCTGCCGCCTCGCCGGTCAGCGCGTTCGAAAACAATCTGCAAAGCGCCAAACAACTGGCCAAGGACGACCCCAAGATTGTCGCCACCGTGGTCAAGGAATGGGTGAACAAAGATGAGTGACGCCGGCATCAACAAGAGCGCCATCCTGCTGATGACCCTGGGCGCCGACGAGGCGGCCGAGGTGATGAAGTACCTTGAGCCCAAAGAGGTACAGAAGATCAGCAGCGCCATGGTGGCGCTGAACAACCTGAACCGCGAAGAGATCGCCGAGGTGTTCGACGAGTTCCATACCATTGCCGCCAGCAAGACCACCATAGGCATGGACTCCGCCGACTATATCCGCAACATGCTGACCAAAGCGCTGGGCGACGACAAGGCTGCCGGACTGCTCGACCGCATCCTGCACAACAGCGACACCAGCGGCATCGAGAGCCTGAAATGGATGGATTCAGGTTCGGTCGCCGACCTGGTCGCCAATGAGCATCCGCAGATCATCGCCACCATCATGGTTCACCTGGAACCCGATCAGGCTTCAGCGGTGCTATCCAAGCTCTCCGAGCGCACACGCAACGACGTCCTGCTGCGCATCGCCACGCTGGACAGCGTGCAGCCCACTGCATTGCGCGAACTGAACGATGTGCTGACCAAGCTGCTGTCCGGCAACGCCATCGCCAAGAAGAGCATACGCGGCGGCGTGAAGACCGCTGCCGAGATACTCAACTACCTCGGCAGCACACAGGAAGCCGTGCTGGAATCGGTGCGCACCCACGATGCCGAACTGGCGCAGAAGATCATGGACGAGATGTTCGTGTTCGAAGACCTGCTGGAAGTGGACGACCGCGGCATCCAGCTGGTATTGCGCGAGGTGCAATCCGAATCGCTGATTGTCGCGCTCAAGGGCGCCAGCGAGGAACTGCGCGAGAAAGTTTTCAAGAACATGTCGCAGCGCGCCGCCGAGATGTTGCGCGAGGACCTGGAATCGAAGGGCCCGGTGAAGCTGAGCGAGGTCGAAGCGGAACAGAAGGAGATACTCAAGGTCGTGCGCCGTCTCTCCGACGAAGGCCAACTGGTGCTGGGCGGCAAGGGCGAGGAGGCCTATGTCTGACCACCCTGCCACTCCGGAGAATCTCACCGCCTGGCAACGCTGGGAGCTGCCCGCGTTCGAGGCTGGACGCGCCGTGGCGGAGGAATTGCACCTGCCCACCGCCGCCGAATTGGAACAGCTGCGCCAACAGGGACACGAAGAGGGCTACCAGGCAGGCTACGCGGAAGGCCAGCAGCACGGCTATGCCGATGGCTTGCAGCAGGCGATTGAAGAAAATCAGCGTTTGTCCGCGCTGGCAACGCTACTCGAACAACAGATGGACGAACAGGTTGTGCAGGAACTGATGGACTTGGCACTCGACATCTCGCGCCAGGTGATCCAGCAATCCCTGCAAGTGCAGCCCGGACTCCTGCTCGCGGCAGTGCGCGAGGCCGTGGCCAGTCTGCCCGTGTTCAACCAGGCGGCGCATGTGATCCTGCATCCCGACGATGCCGCCCTGGTGCGCGAGCGCATGGGCGAACAGCTCGCCCACTCCGGCTGGAAGATCCTGGAGGATGCGCGCATGGAGCGCGGCGGCGCGCGCCTTGAAACGGCGAACAGCCAGGTGGATGCCTCGTTGCAGGCGCGCTGGAAACGGGTGATCGCCGCATTGGGACAGGAGGCGCCATGGCTGATCCAGGCATGAATCCGCATCACGCCAAATGGCAGGCCGTGCTGCAACAAAGCCGCGACATCGCGGTGCAAAGCACGCCGCTGCTGGTCAGCGGCCGTCTGACCAAAGTCACCGGGCTGGTGATGGAAGCCGTCGGGCTGCGCATGGCGGTCGGCAGCACCTGCCTGATCGAACTCACGAACAACCGCATCGAGGCGGAAGTGGTTGGCTTCGCCGGTGACCGCCTGTTCCTCATGCCCGAAAATGATGTGCATGGCCTGGTTCCCGGTGCGCGCGTCGTCCCCTCCGAACTGCAACGCACCCCGCCAAAGGTCGGCCAGCCGCTCCGTTTCCGCCGCCGCACCTCCGACCTGGCGCGTCACCTGCCGGTGGGCGAGAACCTGCTGGGCCGCGTGCTCGACGGAGCGGGCAGACCCCTCGACCAATACGGGCCATTGCAGGAAAGCAAGAGCGCCCCGCTGCAAAGCCGTCCGATCAATCCGCTGGAACGCGCGCCGATCAAGAATGCGCTCGATGTCGGCGTGCGCGCCATCAACAGCCTGCTCACCGTGGGTCGCGGCCAGCGCATGGGCCTGTTCGCTGGATCCGGCGTGGGCAAGAGCGTGCTGCTCGGCATGATGGCGCGCTACACCAGCGCCGACGTGATCGTGGTCGGACTGATTGGCGAGCGCGGGCGTGAAGTGAAAGAGTTCATCACCGATATCCTCGGCCAGGAGGGATTGGCGCGCTCCGTGGTGGTCGCTGCCCCTGCCGACACCAGCCCGCTGATGCGCATGCAGGGCGCGGCCTACGCCACCACCATCGCCGAATATTTCCGCGACCAGGGCAAGAACGTGCTGCTGATCATGGATTCGCTCACCCGCTACGCCATGGCGCAACGCGAGATCGCGCTGGCCATCGGCGAGCCCCCCGCGACTAAAGGCTACCCGCCTTCCGTGTTCGCCAAATTGCCGATGCTGGTGGAACGCGCCGGCAACGGCCCCGAAGGGGGCGGTTCCATCACCGCCTTTTATACCGTGCTGACCGAGGGCGACGACCCGCAGGATCCGATCGCCGACAGCGCGCGCGCCATCCTGGACGGTCATATCGTGCTGTCGCGCCGTCTGGCCGAGGCCGGGCATTACCCCGCGATTGACATCGAGGCCTCGATCAGCCGCGCCATGAACCATCTGGTGAGTCCGCAGCATTTCGCCGAGGTGCAGCACTTCAAGCATGTGTATTCACACTACCAGCGCAACCACGACCTGATCAGCGTGGGCGCCTATGTGCATGGCAGCGACCCGCTGCTGGACGAGGCGATCCAGTTGCATCCGCGCATGGAACAGTATCTCAGGCAAGACATCTATGAATCCGAGCCTTACAGCGCCAGCATGGAACAATTCGCCACCCTGTTCGCCCACCATGAGGCCGCCACATCATGACCAAGCCCTTTCCCCTGCAACCCCTGGTAGATCTGGCGCAGCAACGGAATGAGGCGGCTACGCGCAAGCTTGGCCAGCTCAACCAGCAGCAGCAAAGCGCACAGGGCAAACTCGAAGCGCTGAAGCAATACCGCAAGGAATATCAGGACAGGTTTCAGGAGGCCATCCAGCAAGGCATGGATCCCGGTGGCATGCGCAACTTCCAGGAATTCATCGAGCGGCTGGATCAAGCCATCCGCCAGCAGCAGCAAGCCATCGCACAGGCCAACCAGTCGGTGCAGACCGGCCGCCATGAACTCATGGACGCAACGCGCAAGATGAAATCGTTCGACACCCTGGCGCAGCGCCATCAGGAAACGGAAAAAAAACTGGAAGCCAAGACCGAACAACGCTTGCAGGATGAACAGACCGGCCGTTTCGCGGCCATGCAGTCCGCCCACAAACAGTCCGACAAGTAGGGAGGTCTCCCATGAATACTTCCATACCGCCCAGCAGCCCCATACCCGCCCAGAATCTGATCGACACCGCACCCGTATCCGCCGCGCGCGCGGACGAAGTGCCCGCCAGCCAGTTTTTTGCTGATCTCTTGGCGCTCCGTCTGGATACCAATACATCGGGCAGCGTAGCGCCCGAATCTTCTCCTGCACAGAAAACAGGCAAAAACATGGCACCCGCCGACCAAGGCCTTCCCGTCATGCCGGACAGCAGTGTGCCGCTGGACATGCTGTCCGCGCTCATGCAGCAAGCCACAGCCTCCGCCGATACCTCCCGTCCCGTCCCCGCCGCCGGCGACACAGCGATAGTGCTGCGCTCCGACGATAAAACCTCCACCGCAATGAACCCCTTGCTGCCACGGGAAGCGCTTCTTCCCGCAGCACAGATGCTGGCAGCGGCGCAAACTTTCCCGACCGCTCCCTCATCCAGCATGGACACTGCCATGCACCCGACAGAAAACGAATTGGCCGGGATCGCTGCTTCGCCCGCACTGCAGACCATCCCGCCCGCACCGCGGGCCGATATGCTGGCAGCAACCCTTGCGCCATCTCCTGCTTCCGTGCAGGTGGCGCAGCTGGCAGTGGCCACACCGCTCGGCCAACGGCAGTGGGACGAAGATTTCAGCCAGAAAATCGTATGGCTGGCAGCGCCAGGTCAGGAGCAGCGCGCGGAACTGCACCTCAATCCGCCCGACCTCGGGCCGCTGGATGTGGTGCTCAAGGTCAGCGGCGATCAGGCCAACGCATTCTTCGCCTCGCCGCACCATGGCGTGCGCGAAGCGGTGGAGCAATCCCTGCCTAAACTTCGTGAACTGCTTGCCGATAACGGAATCATGCTGGGCAATGCCACTGTCAGCGACCAGCCTTCGCGCGACCGGCGCGAGCGTTCCGATGCGACACCCGCTCCCGCGGCGGGCAACTTACCCGTCAGCGAGCGCAGCGAACCCTCCATCCCGCTGCGCACCACCCCGCTGCGGCGGCACGACGGGATGCTCGACCTGTTCGCCTGAGTCCTGAAATGGGGCAGATTCTTTGCCCTATTCCGCTGATAGCGGCATCCGGCCCGGCAGCATAATCCCCATCAACCAGAAAGGATCGAATATGTCCAAACCCGCCAAACCCGCCGCCGCTCCCGCCGAGGGCGCTGCCGCCCCCGTCAAGAACAACAAGCTGCTGATCATCATCATCGCCTTGTTGCTGGTCATCATCGCCGGCGGAGCAGGATGGTTCTTTACCCGCAGTCATGCCCCCGCAGCGGAACATGCGCCAGAAGCCAAGCCAGAACCGGTCGTTGAAGCCAAATTTGTCCCGTTGGGCGAGAAGTTCACCGTCAACCTGCAACGCGAGGAGGGCGACCAGTATTTGCAGGCCGGCATCACCCTGAAGATTCTCGACCCGCTGCTGGAAGAAAAGATCAAGACAGCCATGCCGGAGATACGCAGCAAACTGTTGTTCCTGCTTTCCAGCAAGAAGCCATCCGAACTGGCAAGTGCAGAGGGCAAGCGCCTGCTCATCGCCCAGATCATCTCCGAAACCGATGCCGTGCTGGGCATCGCCCCGGGTGCAGAGGCGCATGTGGAGCCTCACTCCGGCGTGGAGACCGCCGCGCCCGCCCATGCCGCTGCCACGCTCCCCAAAAATTCCGGCGTGGTGGACGTCTTGTTCAGCGATTTCATCATCCAGTGATGCGCGGATTACGGCCATGAGCGAATTTCTCTCCCAGGATGAAGTCGACTCGCTGCTGCGGGGCGTCACCGGCGAGACCGAGGATGTCAAGGAAGAGACCGCTGCCGGGGGCGTCCGCCCCTACAACATGGCGACGCAGGAACGCATCGTGCGCGGGCGCATGCCCACCATGGAGATCATCAACGAGCGCTTCGCACGCCTGTTCCGCATCGCACTCTACAACTTCATCCACCGCAATTCGGAAGTCTCGGTCGGCCCGGTGAAGGTAATGAAGTTCTCAGAATTCATCCGCAACCTGCCGGTCCCCGCCAACCTCAACCTTGTGCAGGTGAAACCACTGCGCGGCAATGCGCTGTTCATCTTTGACCCAAACCTGGTATTCATGGTGGTGGACAGCCTGTTCGGCGGGGACGGTCGCTTCCATACCCGCGTCGAGGGCCGCGAGTTCACCCAGACCGAACATCGCATCATCCAGCGCATGCTGGGGATCGTGTTCGAGACCTACAGCAAATCTTGGGAGTCGGTGCATAAACTCGAATTCGAATTCCAGCGCTCCGAGGTGAACCCGCAATTCGCCAACATCGCCACCCCCAACGAAGTGGTGGTGGTCACCACCTTCGAGGTTGAGTTCACCGGGGTCGGCGGCGCCATCCACATCTGCATGCCTTACGCGATGATCGAACCGATCCGCGAACAACTCTACAGCACCATGCAGGGCGACCACGTCATCGCCGACAAGCGCTGGCTGCACTTGCTGTCCAGACAGATCCAGTCCGCCAGCATCGAACTTACGGCAGTGCTGGGGCAAACCGGCGTCACGCTGGATCATGTGCTCAGAATGCGCAACGGCGACATTATCCCGCTGGAAGTGCCAGATCATCTGACCGCGCTGGTGGATGGCGTACCGGTAATGGAATGCACCTATGGCACGTCGAACGCACACTATGCCCTCAAGGTGGAAAGGATGCTGGCCACCGAAAACGGCGAAACCACGAATGGAGGAAAACATGGCTGAAGACAGCGCAGAACAGATCACGGCAGACGACTGGGGAGCGGCCATGTCGGAGCAGACCGCCGCGCCACAGCAGGCGCAACCACACGTGTTCGAGGCGATCTCCGCTGGCGGCGGCGCAACCGCGCACAACGACCTGGACATGATCCTGGACATCCCGGTGCAGCTGACCGTGGAGCTGGGACGCACCAAGATGCCGATCAAGAATCTGCTGCAGCTGGCGCAAGGATCGGTGGTGGAACTGGCCGGCATGGCCGGGGAACCGCTGGATGTGCTGATCAACGGTTTCCTCATCGCACAGGGCGAGGTGGTCGTGGTCAACGACAAGCTGGGCATACGTCTGACCGACATCATCACGCCGTCCGAACGACTGCGCCGCATCAACCGGTAAGGAAGATTTCATCATGCGCGCTTGCCATTACGCCATCCTGGCAGCCTTGCATTCGCCGTTCGCCCTTGCGGCGGATGCTGCGCGTCCCGCCTTCACCCCGCCACCCGCAGCCACGCTGTCATCGGGCGACGTGCTGCAGGTGATCGCCAGCCTGGCACTGGTGCTGGCAGCGGTGGTGCTGGTGGCGTGGATGCTGAAACGCATCCAGATGCCGCAGCAAGGCGCATCCAATGCGCTGAAGATCGTCAGCGGCGTCGCCGTGGGACAGCGCGAACGTGTGGTGCTGATGGAAGTGAACGACACTTGGCTGGTGATCGGGGTCGCCCCGGGACAAGTAAACGCCCTGCACAGCATGCCTAAAGGCAGCCTGCCCGCGCCATCCGGCAACTCCATGCCCAGCGCAGACAGCACGTTCCAAACCTGGCTGAAGCAGATGATGGAGAAGCGCAATGCGCATTAACCGCCTGCTCCCCGCCGCGCTGTTGTTGCTGCTGAGCGGTTCGGCTGCTGCCGCCGACGCTGGCTTGCTGGCGCTGAACAGCACGCCCGCACCGGGCGGCGGCCAGACCTACACGCTGAGCCTGCAAACGCTGATCCTGATCTCTTCGCTCACTTTCCTGCCCGCCATCCTGCTGATGATGACCGGCTTCACACGCATTATCATCGTGTTGTCCATGCTGCGCTCGGCCATCGGCACCCCGGCCTCTCCCCCCAATCAGGTACTGATCGGGCTCGCCCTGTTTCTCACCTTCTTCGTGATGTCCCCGACACTGGACAAGATCTACACTGAAGCCTATCTGCCCTACAGCCAGAACCGCATGTCGCTGGAACAGGCCTATGACAAGGGCATCATGCCGCTCAAGACGTTCATGCTGCGGCAGACGCGCGAAACGGACATCGCCCTGTTCGCGCGCATGGCCAACATCGAATCGCTGCAAAGCCCGGAAGACACCCCGCTGCGCATTCTGGTGCCCGCCTATGTCACCAGCGAACTGAAGACCGCGTTCCAGATCGGCTTCGTCATCTTCATCCCCTTCCTCATCATCGACATGGTGGTGGCGAGCGTGCTGATGTCCATGGGTATGATGATGGTGTCGCCAGCCGTCATCTCGCTGCCGTTCAAGATCATGCTGTTCGTGCTGGCCGACGGCTGGAACCTGCTGATCGGCTCGCTGGTGCAGAGCTTCTATACATGAGGCATCCATGACTCCGGAATCGGTAATGACACTGGGGCAACAAGCGGTCGAGCTGACCTTGCTGGTCTCTGCCCCGCTGCTGCTCACCGCGCTGGTCATCGGGCTAGCGGTCAGCATCTTCCAGGCCGCGACCCAGATCAACGAGATGACCCTGTCCTTCATTCCCAAGCTCATCGGCATCTTCGTCGCGCTGCTGTTCGCGGGGCACTGGATGATAGGCCTGCTGCTCGACTACATGGTCCGCCTGTATGGCAACATCCCGTTCCTGGCGGGATGACGCGCCAGGGTACCGCGCCATCATGATCAGCTTCACTTCCGCGCAACTCACGGTCTGGCTGGCAGCATTCATCTTTCCGCTGGTGCGCATCCTGGCACTGATCGCCAGCGCCCCCATCTTCGGCAACAAGCAGATACCGGCACGCGTCAAGGTCGGTCTGGCCGTGCTGGTCACGCTGGTGATCGCCCCCACGCTGGATATTCCCAAGGATATTGACCCAGCCTCGGCCGCAGGCCTGTTCCTGCTGGCGCAGCAACTGGTCGCCGGACTGATGATGGGCTTTGTGATGCGGCTGGTCTTTGCCGCCGTGGAAATGGCCGGCGACATCGCCGGCATGCAGATGGGTCTGGGTTTCGCCAGCTTCTATGACCCGCAAAACGCCGCCTACACCCCGGTAGTCGCCCAGTTCCTCGGCATCATCGCAGGGCTGGCTTTCCTCTCGCTCGACCTGCATTTATACCTGCTGGCGGCGCTGGCCGACAGCTTCCAGGCTTTCCCCATCGCCCCCGGGCAGCCTGCGGCAGGAGCATTCCGTAACATGGCAGAATGGGGCGGCAGCCTGTTCGCCCATGCATTGCAGCTATCCCTGCCCATCATCGCCGCCCTGCTCATCACCAATCTGGCGCTGGGCATCCTGACGCGCAGCGCACCACAACTCAACATCTTTGCCGTCGGCTTCCCGATCACTCTGGCAGTCGGCTTTGTCGTACTCGCCCTGCTGATGTCTTTCCTGCCGGCGCTGGTTCTGCAATTCAGCCATGCGGCGCTGGACACGACGGCGCGCCTGATGCAGCAGTTGGGGGGGCATTAGCCCGCCGTCCAGCCAACTAGCGCAGGTAATTGAACAAGGACAGGCCGGAGATTTGCGCGAAGGATTTTTGCGCGGCCTGCAGGGTCATCTGCTGCTGGGCGAGGTCGCTGATCGCCTTGTTGTAATCCACGTTCTGCAACTGCGCGAGGGTCTGTTTGTATTGCCCCCCCATCGCATCACCGGTTGCCTGCAAGGCATCCAGCTCGCGCAGGCGCGCGCCGACGGTGGCGCGTACGCCCAGCACATTGCTCAAACCCTGGTCGAGGTTGCCCAGTGCATCGTTCAACCCTTGCCGCAGTGCCGTCGGCGATCCGCCTGCACTCAGGGTCTTGATGAGATTGTCCAGCGTGGTGAAGACGCTCTGGTTGACGCTGGGGCTGACATTGAAGATATCGCCATTGGCCGGAGCACCCTGCACATCAAAACTGATGCCATTGAAACTGACGGCCTGTCCGCTCACGTAAGGCACGGCAGTCTGCCCTGCCACCGCCAGCGGCGTGGCAGGGTTGGTCACGTCGGTAACGCTGTAAGTGGTTACCCCGGCTGCCACGCTGAAGCTCACCTGATAACGGTTGCCGTTGTACAGCGCGGGATTGCTCACACTGCCGCGGCTCACCACGCCGCTGCCGGTATTGGCGGCCGCCGGCGCAGTCTGGAAAGTGCCGTTGCCGCTGCGGGCGCGCATGAAAATGTCTGCACCGGAATCGGTAGTGGCGATCTGGCGCGTGGCAGCCGCCTGCACCTTACGCTGCACATCGTCGCCCTGATACTGCACGCCGCCTGCCGCATTGATGAACGGTTGCGCACTGCCCTGGCCACCAGAGAACAGGTAATTGCCCGCACCATCGGTGCTGTTGGCCAGCCCCATCAGCTCCTGGAAACGGCCTTGCAGATCGGTGGCCAACGTCTGCCGGTCGGTCTGGTTCAGCACACCGTTTCCCGCGTTAACCGCAATGGTCTTGGCATCCTGCAACAGGCTGGTCACCCCTTGCAGGATGCTTTCGGAGAGGGACAGGGTATTGACCGCCGCAGTGCGGTTGAACGCATATTGCGTGTTTGCCGTATCGGACTGCATCAGATCCACGGCGCGCGCTGCCGCAGCAGGATCGTCGGCGGGGGACAGCATGCGCATACCGGTACCGATCTGCTGGTTGGTCTGCGCCAGATTGCTCTGCAACTGGTTCAGGGTCGTCACGCTTTCGCTGTACAGGGTGCTGGTGCTGATGCGCATGATGGGCCTACTTTCCTAATGCCAACAATGAATCGAACATGGTCTGCGAAATGGACATGGCCTTGGCCGCAGCCTGATAGGCGTTCTGGTATTTCAACAGGTTGGCCGCCTCTTCGTCCAGGTTGACGCCGGCCACGGACTGCTGCGCCTTGCTGACCTGGCCCAGCATGCTGGTCTGCGCCTTGCTGGTCACTTCCAGTTCGCGCGTCTGGCTGCCGACCTGGGCGATCAATTGTCCATAAGCGCCCTGATAGCTGGCCGTGCTGTTCACCATGGTATTGGCCGTTTGCAACTGCGCCAGTTGGAGCACGTTGGTGCCGTCCGTGCTGGCGTTGGTGTTGGGCCCCACGGTGAACACGTCGCCGGCGGCGGGTGTGCCGCTGACCTGCATGCTCCAGCCATTGATGGTGATGGCCACTCCCGCCGTATAGGCCTGCGGTCCGGCGGGAGCGCCCACCCCGCTAACGGTATACGTGGCCGGACCGGTGAAGGTAAGGGTGACCGGCTGTTGCAGATTCGCGTTCAACGGCACCCCCATAACGGACGGCTGCGTAACCGTGCCGCTGCCCAGATTGGCCAGTGCGGCATTGGCGCGCACCGGAACGGCCGCAGCGATTTTCACCGGATCGGTGACCAACAACCCGAAATCGCGCGCGCCGCTTGCGCTCGGGCGGATGGCATAGGCATCCCCGGCGGCATTGGCGACCGCGCCTGCGGTCAATTGCAGGGTGAGGCCGGTTCCGGCGACCACCTGCGGCGCGGCCAGCTGTGCCGGCGTGAACGTCTGCACTGGCGCATTGCTGGTGCTGTCAAACAGCGTGTAATTCGCACCGTCGAACTGCAGCATGTAATCGTGGCCAGTCAGCGCGTTGGTGCTGTTCACGGTCGCGCTCAGCACGCTATTGCCGACATTGTTGCTGGAGGCAGAGACTTGCGGCACCCCGGCCTTGAAAAAATCTGCACCCAGCACGCCCTTCAGGTCCATGCCTAGGCTGTGTTGCCGGTTGAAGCTTTCCGCCACACTCATGGCGATGCGCCCCAGCGCATTCTGCGCGGGATCCAGCACGGTCTGGCGGAAAGTCAGGTATCCGCCCAGGTTGCCGCCTTGCAGGGCGCTTTGCTGAATGCGGCTGACCCCTTGGTTATTGGTGTACACGACCTCCAGCGCATTGAGGTCGGTCGGGGAACTGACGGTCTGCAAGGTGGATGCCTTGCTGCCAACCACCAGCGATTGCCCGTTGCCGATGAACACATCCATTGACCCGTCCGGCTGTTTGATGGAGGAGACGCGTATCTCCTGGCTCATTTGATTCAACAACTGGTCGCGCTGGTCGAGCAGATCATTGGGTGGCTGGTTGCCCATGCCTTGCGCCTGGGCACGCACAATGTTGTCGTTCAGCGTGGCGATCTGTTTGGCATAGCTGTTGATCAGCGTAACGCTGCTCCCGATCTGCCCGTTCAGCCCGCTGCGAATCTCGCTCAGGCGGCTGTCCAGCGCCTGCAGCCGGTTGGCCAACGATTGCGCGCTGCCTATCATGTTTTGCCGCGCCGCCACTGAATCAGGCGCATTGGCCACGCCGCTCACTGCGCCAAAGAAACTTTGCAGGGTCGGTGTCAGGCCGCCATTGGCATCGCCCAGCAGGTTGCTCACTTGTTGCGCCAGCCCCAGCTGGGTGGATAGATTGCTCGCCCGGGTCTGCGCTTCCGCCAGCTGGGCGTTGAGGAATTCATCGTAGTTGCGCTTGACCCCAACCACATCCGCGCCTTGGCCGAAAAAACCGGAACCGGTGTTCTGCGGCAACATTGCAGCCTGCACCAGCTCTTGCCGCGTGTACCCAGGCGTGTTCACGTTGGCGATGTTATGGGAGGTCACGCTGATGCCGGCCTGGGCGACCTTCAGCGCGCTGACGCCGATACCATAGATTCCATTTCCCATCACATTCTCCCGCTACTGAATAACTTCTCGGCAGGATTATCGGCACTCCACCAAGAAACTTTAGGCCCCCGGAGACTGCCGCTAGGCCAGTGCGCTGACGCTGCCGATCACCCGCGCCAGTTTGTCGGCATAGACCGGATCGGTGGCATAACCGGCCCGTTGCAAGGCCAGCGCGAAACCCTGCGCATCTTTCTGGCGCAACACGTCGGCATAGCGCGGATCGCTGCCGAGCAGCCGCGCGTAATCGCGAAAACCTTCAGCATATGAATCATAGGCGCGGAAGCGTTCCACCTGCCGGTGCACTACCCCGTCGCGGTATTCGGTCGTGGTCACCTCGGCCACCTGACCTTTCCAGTCCTTGCCTGCCTTGATGCCGAACAGGTTATGACTGTCGCTGCCATCGGCGTTCCTGATCTCGCGCCTGCCCCAGCCGCTCTCCAGCGCGGCTTGCCCCAGTATCAGATGCGCGGGTATGCCGCTATCGCGGCTCGCCTGCTGCGCATGCGGGCGCATGCGATCGACAAAGGATTGCTGGAACGAGGCGCGGTATGCCGAAGGGATGGCAGGCTGCGCCGCTGCGCCCGGCGCGACCGGACTGGCCAGTTGCGCCGGGCTGAGCTGCCGCACCATGACATCCGCCAGCCCCACGCCGCGGGCCGACATGTTCTGCGCCAGCTGTTGATCCAGCATGCCGGTGAACATGCGTGTCTGCTCGCTGTCGAACATGCCGTCCTGCGGTGTCGCCTCGCGCATGCTCTTCAGCATCATGTCGAGGAACACCGTCTCGAATTGCTGCGCAGCCGTCTTCAGCGCCTGTTCCGGCGATTGTCTGGCCTGCAGGCGCAATTTGTCCAGCCCCTGGCTGTCCAGTGCAAGTTGTCCGATGCTGGCAGAATCGATTGCCATGCGAACCTCTAAATGATTTCCAGTTCGGCGTGCAGCGCCCCCGCCGCCTTCATCGCCTGCAATATGGCCAGCATGTCCTGAGGTGTCGCGCCTATGGAGTTGAGCGCCTTGACCACATCGCCCAGTGCCGCGCCGCGCGGCAGATGCAGCAGATTGCCGGGAGCCGCCTTGATCTCGATGCTGGCGTTGCTGACCGCCGTGGTCTCGCCGCCCGAAAGCGGGGCCGGCTGGCTGATCGCGTTGTCCATGCTGATCACCACGGTCAGGTTGCCATGCGCCACCGCGCATTCGCCCAGCATCACGTTCTGGTTCATCACCACCGAGCCGGTGCGCGCATTGATGATGACCTTGGCACCGCCCGCAGCGGCATCCACCTCCAGGTTCTCGACCCGCGAGATGAACCCTACCCGCCCGCTACCCTGCGGCGCGTTGAGCTGGATGGTACGCGCATCCAGCGCGGCCGCATTGGGACCGTCGATCGCCAGCTCGCGGTTGATGGTGTCCACCACGCGCGAGGCCGTGGTGAAATCGGCGGTATTGAGCTGGAGGTAGAGATGCTCTCCCTCGCCCAATGCCGTGGGTACCGAACGTTCGACCGTCGCCCCGCCGGGTATGCGCCCCACGCTAAGATGATTGACCTGCGTTTTCGACCCGCCCGCCGCTGCGCCCGCACCGCTCACCAGCAGGCTGCCCTGCGCCATGGCATACACCTGACCGTCCGCGCCTTTCAGCGGCGTCATCAGCAGGGTGCCGCCGCGCAGACTCTTGGCATTACCGATTGAGGACACCGTGATGTCCAGGGTTTGACCGGGGCGGGAAAAAGGCGGCAGCGATGCTGTCACGGTCACCGCGGCGACATTCTTCAGTTGCAGGGTGGTGCCCGGCGGCAGGGTGACCCCCATCTGCGCCAGCATGGTCACCGTGCTCTGCACCGTGAAAGGCGTTTGCGTGGTCTGGTCGCCGCTACCGTCCAGGCCGACCACCAAGCCATACCCCAGCAGCTGGTTCTCGCGCACTCCCTGCACCCCCGCCAGATCCTTGATACGTTCCGCGCTCGCGCCCAACGGAATCAATCCCAACAGGGCGATGGCGCACAATCTGATGAATCGTTGCATAAGCTCTTCTCCTCAGAACGGCAGCACGGTGGTGAAGATGCGCGCGAACATGCTGGTCACGTCGGACGGATCCAGCGAGGTCGTGCCCTTGTATTCCAGATGCACATCGGCCACCCGGGTGGAAGGCACACTGTTGCTGGCGGTGATGTCCACCGGGTTCACCACCCCGGCAAAACGCACGTATTCGTTGGCATGGCGGATGCTGACCTGTTTCTCGCCAGCCACGCGCAGGTTGCCATTGGGCAGCACCTCGATCACCGTCGCGGTCAGCGTCCCGCTGAAGGTATTGGCGCCGGAGGCATCGCTCTTGCTGCCCGACTTCACGCTGCTGGTGGCCGCGGCTCCGCCCGTGATGGCGGGCGATACCACGGACAGGCTGCCAGTGTTCTCCATGGTGACGCCGGCCTTGCCGGAGGCCGATGTCGTCTCGACGATGGTGATGGTCAGCACATCGCCGATGCGGCGCGCGCGCCTGTCCTCGAACAGCGGCCTGTCGTTGACTCCCGCCTGGAAGATGGCGCCGTTGGCGGGCGCCGCCGTCGCAGGCTGTGTCTGCGGACGCACGCTCAGCGGTTCCTTGATATGCGTCATTGGCGCGCATGCCGCCAGCAACAGCGCCAGTCCTGCGATAGCCTTGCGCATCATGCCTCCTATATCTGCGACAGTTTCTGCAACATCTGGTCGGACGTGGTGATCGCCTTGGAGTTGATCTCATACGCGCGCTGGGTCTGGATCATGTTCACCAGCTCTTCCACCACGTTCACGTTGGATGTTTCTACATAGCCCTGGCTCAGCATGCCGGTGCCGTTGGTGCCGGGCACGTTGGTGCTGGGCGTGCCGGACGAGGCGGTCTCCAGATAGAGGTTCTGCCCCATGCTCTCCAGACCCGCCGGATTGATGAAGGTGGCGAGCTGCATGCTGCCCACCTGCACCGGCGCCGGCGTGCCGGGCTGGGTGATGGTGACCACGCCGTCCATGCCGATGGTGACGCTGGTGGCGTTGGCGGGGATGGTCATTGCTGGCTGCACCACGAAGCCGCTGGAGGTGACCAATTGCCCCTGGCTGTCGGTCTGCAAAGAGCCGTCGCGCGTGTAGGCGGTCGTCCCGTCCGGCAGCAGCACCTGCAGGAAACCGGAGCCCTGGATCGCCACATCCAGCTTGTTGCCGGTCTGTTGCAGGTTGCCCTGGGTATGGATGCGCTCGGCGGCGATGGGGCGCACGCCGGTGCCGATCTGCAAGCCGGACGGGATCTGCGTCTGTTGCGAGGACTGCGCGCCCGGCTGGCGGATGTTCTGGTAGAGCAGATCCTCGAATACCGCGCGCGAACGCTTGAACCCGGTGGTGTTGACGTTGGCCAGGTTGTTGGAGATCACGTCCATCTGCGTCTGTTGCGCATCGAGGCCGGTCTTGGATATCCACAGTGAACGTATCATGGTCGCATTCCTTTCAAAGTCCGCGCGGTCACGCGTTGATGTTGAGTATCGAGCTGGCCTGCCTGCCGTTGTTGTCCGCCGTCTGCAGCAGCTTCATCTGTGTGTCGAACTGCCGCGCCAGCGTGATCATGTTGACCATCGCCTCCACGGTGTTCACGTTGCTGCCCTCCAGATGGCCGGCCACCACCGTCACCTTGGCATCGACATCGACCGCACTGTTGTCGCGCATGCGGAACAGCCCATCCTCGCCGCGCACCAGTTGCGCTTCCGGTGGATTGGTGAGCTTGATGCGCCCCACCACCACGACTTGCGCGGGCTTGTTGCCGCTGGGCACGGTGGAGATGGTGCCATCCTTGGCGATGGTCACTTCGCTGTCGGGCGGGATGGTGAGCGGACCGGCATCCCCCAGCACGTTGAGGCCGCTGCGCGTTTGCAGGATGCCGTTGGGCAACACCTGCATGCTGCCGTTGCGCGTATAGGCTTCATTGCCGGCACCGTCCTGCACCGCGATCCAGCCCTTGCCGTCCACCGCCACATCCAGCGACCTGCCGGTGGGCTGCATGGGGGCCGGGGTGAAGTCGGTGCCGGCGGTGGAATCCACCACGAAGGTGCGCGTCGGCAGCCCTTCCCCGACCAGCGGGACGCTGCGGAACACGTCGATGGCGGCACGGAAACCGGGCGTATTGGTGTTGGACAGGTTTTGCGACACCGCCGCCTGTTGCTGCAGGATGTGCGAAGCACCCGTCATCGCAGTGTAGATCAGCCTGTCCATGGCGTCCTCCTATCCAGCCTCAGCGCATGTTCACCAGAGTCTGCAACACCTGGTCCTGCGTCTTCACCGTCTGCGCATTGGCCTGGTACACCCGCTGCGCAGTGATCATGTTCACTAGTTCCGCCGTCAGGTCCACGTTGGAATCTTCCAGCGCCGAGGTATGCAACACCCCGAGGCTGGCCGAGCCGGGCACGCCGGTGAGCGGCGTGCCGGAAGTGGATGTCTCCGCCCAGTTGTTGCCGCCCAGCGGCTGCAATCCCTGGGGATTGGTGAAATTGGACAACACCACCTGCCCCAGCGTCCTGGTCTGCCCGTTGGAATAGCGTCCGGAGATCATGCCATCCGCGCCGGTGCTGAATCCGGTCATGCGCCCCGAAGAGTAGCCATCCTGGCTCAGGGTATTGATGCCGAATACGCCACCGAACTGCGAGGTGCCGGCAAAATTGAAACTCAGGGTCTGCGGCGCGGCGCTGGCCGGGTTGGTCACCGACAGGGTCACGCCTGCTGCGACGGCTGCCGCAGGAGCCGACGTGGTGAAGGTGCTCGGGCCGGTGATCGCGGTAATGGTGGTGCCCGCCGGGAAACCGCCGCCCGTCACCGCCGCGCCCACCGCCAGGCCGGTCGTGCTGCTCACCGTCGCCGTAGTCGCGTTGACCGAGGAACCAGCCAACGCCACCGGCGGTGCGGTCGGGCTGAATGAGGCCGATACCACGGGAGCCGCCGGTGTCGCCAGGGTGCCGTTGGTGTTGAAGGTCAGCGGCGTCATGGCTGTTCCGGCCGCCGGCACCATGGCGCCATCCACCGTCAGAAAGGTATTCCAGGTATTGGCCGCCGTCTTGGCGAAATAGAGCGAAGCGACATGCGGCGCACCGAGGCTGTCATACACCGTCATCGAGGTGGAATTGTTGAATGTGGCAGCGTTGTTGGGATCAAACGCTGGCGCGGCGGGAATCACCGCAGCACGCGCATCCAGGTTCAGTCCGGCGATAACGCTGGTGGTCTGCTTGGGCAACAGGTCGGCCATGGATATTTGCAGATCGGTCGGCGTGGTCGCCACGATCTGTCCCTGTGCATTAGGCAGGAAACCGGTCAGGCGGTAACCTTGGCTGTTCACGACGAAGCCGTTCTTGTCGAGCTGGAACTGGCCGTTGCGCGAAAAGGAGATGGTGCCAGCGTTATTCATGCGGAAGAACCCCGCGCCGCTCACCGCCATGTCGAGGGAATTGTTGGTAGTGCTGATGTTGCCCTGGGTGAACTGCTGCGCCACGGTCGCCACCCTGACCCCGATGCCGATCTGCCCGGTGCCCGCGCCAGCCAGTGAGTTGGCATACACATCCGCAAATTGCGCCTGCGACTGTTTGAAACCCACGGTGTTGGCATTCGCCACATTGTTGCCGATCACATCCAAGCTCTTGGCCGCCGCGTTCAGGCCGCTCAATCCTTGCTGGAAACCCATAATATCCTCCTCGTTACAGAATTTGCTTGATGGAACTCAAGCTGACATCACCCAATTGACCGGCATTCACGGTCACCCCGCCCTGCGTCTGCGCGACACTGTTCACCAAGCCATAAGACAAGGTGGCCGGCGTGCTCTTCACTTCGCCCAACAAGGCGGTCGCGCTGAATTGATAGATTCCGTCAGCCGCTGCGACGCCACCGTCGGTGCGCCCGTCCCACTGCAACGGAACCAGGCCGCTGTCCTGCGCCCCAAGCTGCAGGGTGCGCACCGTGTTACCGGCACTGTCGGTGATGCTGACGGTGACACTGTCCATCGGCTGCCCCAGTTCCAGCGCAGCGCCGGCCTTGCCGTTCGCCAGCGCAATCTGGCTGCCCGGCGCGAGCACCGCATGGCCGATCATGGATACTGCCTGCAGCGATTGCGCCGCCAGCATGCTGGAACTCAAGGCCTGCACCGTGGAGTTCAGCTTGTCGATACCGCTCACCGTGGAAAGCTGCGCCATCTGCGAAGTGACTTGCGCGTTGTCCATGGGATTGAGCGGGTCCTGATTCTTCATCTGCGTGACCAGCAGCTTGAGGAAGCGGTCCTGCGTCGCCCCGGTCTGTGCCGCGGCAGATACGGATGCCGCCGCCTGCACGCCGGATGCGGCGCTGTTTGTGTTTTGCACGGAATTGAGCATGTGGTGTCTCCTTATTGTCCGATGGTGAGCGTCTTGAGCAGCAAAGCCTTGGAGGTGTTCATCACATCCACGTTGTTCTGGTAGGAGCGCGAGGCCGAAATCATGTTGACCATTTCATCCACCGGATTCACGTTGGGCAGGGTCACATAGCCCTGCTCGTTGGCCATGGGATGCTTGGGGTCGTACACCACGCGCATGGGCGAATTGTCCTCCACCACCGCCGTCACCTTGACGCCGGCCCCACCTTGGGCATCCACCGGCAGGGCGCTGAACACCACCTGCTTGGCGCGGTAGGGCTGGCCATCCGGACCGGTTGCGCTGTCCGCATTGGCCAGATTGCTGGCCACCACGTTGAGGCGTTGTGATTGCGCGGTCATGGCGGAGCCGGCGATATTGAAGATATTGAACAGAGACATGATGGTTATCCTTGTAATGCGGCCAAGACATCCTTGACCTCGTCGCTGATGAACTTGACGCTCGCCTCATAGCGCA
This sequence comes from Gallionellaceae bacterium, assembly GCA_037446515.1. Lineage (GTDB taxonomy): Bacteria > Pseudomonadota > Gammaproteobacteria > Burkholderiales > Gallionellaceae > Sideroxyarcus. The sequence goes on along the minus strand of JBBIIN010000005.1, from coordinate 29,731 downwards.
AGGCGTTGTCGGCGAACTGCGCGCGCTCCACATCCATGTCCACCGTATTGCCGTCGGCGCTGGGTTGCAGCGGTTTGCGGTACAGCACCGGCGCACCCATCACGCTCTGGCCGGAAGCGCCTTCCAGATGGGCGGCATGCGTTCCCGTCATGGGCAGTTGCGCCCCCGTCCCCGCTAGGGCGCCCTTGAGCGCGCTGGCGAAATCGATGTCCCTGGCCTTGTAATTCGGCGTATCCGCGTTGGCGATGTTGGAGGCAAGCAACTCCTGGCGCGCCGTACGCAAACTCAACGCAGTCTGGTGGAACTGCAACATCTCGTCTATCCTGCCAGCCATCTCACACCTGCCTTTCCGGCCTCTTTCGATGGCTCGCATACTAGGCCGCGCCTGTACACCCCCATCTGGCGATTAAAGGGAAAAACCCGTTCCATTTCCGGCATTCAACCTGACGGCCTTGCCGCACAATGCGGGCATGAAAAATCCGCTCATCTTTCTGTTCGCGCTGTCGCTGGCATGGCTGACTACCGGAAACTGCGCAGCAGCCGGGCAAAGCCACGAGGCCATCCACGAGGCGGCGTTGGCGTTCGCCCAAACGCAGGCACGCGATCTGCCAGGCGAGGTCAGTATCCAGATAAGCCGCATCGACCCGCGCCTTAGCCTGCCACTGTGTGCATCCTTGCAACCCTTCCTTCCCACCGGCGCAGCGCTGATGGGCAAGACCAGCATAGGCGTGCGCTGCGACGGCAAGCCGGGCTGGTCGGTGCTGGTGCAGGCCACCATCCGCGTCAGCGCGAACCTGCTGGTCACCAGCCGCCCCCTGCCGCAATACACCGTGCTAGGCAACAGCGACTTCGTCCTGCAAAAAGGAGAATTGACGCAGCCGGGCCAGATCACTGCACCCGCGCAAGTGCTGGGGCAAGTGGTCAGGTTTCCCCTGGGTGCAGGCCTGGTGCTGCGACGCGACATGCTGCGCCCGCCCTTCGTCATATTGCAGGGCAAGACCGTACCGCTGGTGGCGCGCGGCGATGGCTACGCCGTGCGCACGGAAGGCCAGGCGATGAACAATGCCGCCGCAGCGGAGCCGGTACATATCAGGATCGCGTCGGGGCAACTGATCGCGGCGGTCGCGAACGCAGATGGCAGCGCCGTAGTAGCGCCATGAAGTTCCAGCCCCCTGCCCATTACTGGCGAGTGCGAACTTTCACCTGCTGGGCTTGTGGTGTATAAATCCGGCGCGCCCTAAAGTTTCCGCCGGGGGTGCCGATACAGGCGACAGTCGAGTCAATTTGCAAGGAGAAACACATCATGAAAATAGAAAAGACCAGCAAGCCCTTGCCTCCCGGCATGGGCGAGACTACTGCACGCAATCAGGCAGCCCGCCCCGGCGTAACGGGGTCGCAGGCCACCCGGGGCGACAGCACCAGCGTGCATCTGGGTTCCACCAGCGCGCAACTGCGCAGCCTTGAAAGCAGCATCGCCAGTACGCCTGTGGTGGATGCCAAGAAAGTCGCCGAAATCAAGCAGGCCATCAGTGAAGGCCGCTTCCAGGTCAATGCCGGTGTGGTTGCCGATCGTCTGATCGACACGGTGCAAAATCTCATCAGCACGAGCGGACGTTGACCCATTCTCTTTCAGCCGTGCTGCATGACGAACGCGACGCGCTGCGCGCCTTCGTCGCCCTGCTCGAACAGGAACAACAGGTGCTGCTCGGAACCGATACCGACCCTTTGCTGGAACTGGCGGAACGCAAGACACGCAGCGCCGATCACTTGAGCGAACTGGGCCGGCAGCGGCAGTTGCAGCTTCCGCCCGGCGCTTCCCTTGCCTCATGGATAGAACAACATGCCCCCGCCTCTGCCGCTGTATGGCAGAACATCCTCACCCTGGCGGAACAGGCCAGGCAACTAAACCAGACCAACGGCAACCTGATCCAGACACGGATGCGTTACAACCAGCAGGCTCTGCAAGTGCTGATCGGCGCAACCCAGCAAGCTTCCGCACTGTATGGCCCCAATGGGCAAACCGCCCTGCCCGCCACGGGCCGCGCCTTGGGTAGCGGCTGACACACTACCCTACCACCGCCCCAGCCTGTTCAGGGATGTTGCGGCTGCCCCGGTTCGGCGGCAAGCATCTTGTCGATTTCCGGCGCCAGCACCGTCACAGTCACGCGGCGGTTGCGCGCCCGGCCTTCCGGCGTGTCGTTGGCAGCCACCGGAAAGTTGTCGGCATGGCCCGTCGCCTTGAGGAGCGCGGACTGGATGCCCGAGGCGATGAATAGGCGCACCACGCTGCTGGCGCGGGCGGCGGACAATTCCCAGTTGGAAGGGAATTGCGCGGTGCTGATGGGCAGGTTGTCGGTGTGTCCCTCCACTTCGATGGGCAGTTGCTCTGCGGCGAGGATGTGTGCCACTTCGGTAAGGGTGCCGAGCGCATCGGCCTGCAACTCGGCCTCGCCCGGTCGGAACAGCATGCTGGCATTGATCTCCAGTGCCACGCCTCGGCTGGTCTGCGTCACATTCATCAATCCCTCCCGCAAGAAGCCGGCCATCTTGGTATTGAGCAGGTCATTCAATTTCTGCATGCGCTCGTTCTGCTTGCGCTGTTTCTCGGCCAGCCTGGCATTGCGCCTGTCCACCAGCGCCTTGAAATACATCTCATCCTCGCTCAGGCGCAAGGCGCCCCCTTCCGGATTGGCACCTTCGCTGCCGAAGGCCTTGTTCACCGCAACGCTGAACACCTTGTACTTGCCCTCATTCACCGAGGAGATGCCATACATCACCACAAAGAAAGCGAACAGCAAGGTGATGAAGTCGGCGTAGGAAACCATCCAGCGCTCGTGATTGTCGGGCTCGCGCCTTTTCGGACGTCTGCGCATCAGCTCAGGTATCCGCGCAGTTTGGTTTCGATGAAATGCGGGTTCTCCGCATTCGCGATCATGGTCAGGCCATCGATCGCCATCTCGCGCAGCGACACCTGCTGCGAGATGAGTATCTTGAGTTTTCCCGCGATGGGCAGGAACACCAGGTTGGCGAAGCCGACTCCATAGATGGTGGCGATGAACGCCACGGCGATGCCAGCGCCGAGTTTGGCCGGCTCACCCAGGCTTTGCATCACATGCACCAGCCCCAGCACGGCGCCGAGGATGCCTATGGTCGGCGCGTATCCGGCGGCGGATTCCCACACCCGCGCCGATTGCCAGCGCAAGGTCTCGTAATTGCTCAGTTCGACTTCCAACACCTCGCGTATCTTTTCCGCGCTGTTGCCATCCACCAGCAACTGCAGACCCTTCTTCAGGAAAGGATCGTCCACCGTCCTGATCTGTCCTTCCAAGGCCAGGATGCCATCCTTGCGCGCCGCACTGCCCCACGCGGTCAGGCGGTAAATCAACTGCTGATAGTCCATCTGCGGGGCGACGAACACCCAGCGCCCCATGCGCACGCCAGTCATGAACACCCGTCTCGGGTGATGCAGCATCACCGCGCCCAGCGTACCGCCGATGACGATGAGGAAGGCGGCCAGTTGCAACAGCACGGCGACCGATCCACCTTCCAGCATCTGGCCGCCGACGATGCCGCCGAACGCGACCAGCAGACCGAACAGGCTGAGCTTGTCCATCAATGCCCCCTGAGGAAGGCGCGCAGCCGGGCCACCGCCTGGCTGTGCAACTGGCACACGCGCGACTCGGACACACCCATCACCTCACCGATCTCGCGCAGGTTCATCTCCTGCTCGTAGTGCATGCCCATCAGCAGGCGTTCGCGCTCCGGCAGGTGTTCGATGGCCTGGATCAACGCCGTGCGAAAACGTTCATCGCGCAGCAGCTCCAGCGGATTTTCCGCGTTGCTCAGGTCGTGACGCTCGAAGAAATCCTCACCGTCCTCCTGATGGAAATCCTCGTAATACACCAGTTGCGCCCCGCGCGACTCTTGCAGCATATGCTGGTAATCGGCGAGCGCAACACCCATCTCTTTCGCAATCTCGCCCTCGCTGGGCGAGCGGCCATGTTTTTGCTGCAAGCGGCTGATGACCGTTTCGATCTTGCGCATGTCGCGGCGCAGGCTGCGCGGCAGCCAGTCGGCCTCGCGCAACTCGTCCAGCATGGCGCCGCGGATGCGCTGCGAGGCATAGGTCTCGAACTGCGCCCCGCGCAATTCGTCATAACGGCTGGCGGCATCGAGCAATCCCATCATGCCGGCCTGGATCAGGTCGTCCACCTCCACGCTGCCGGGTAATTTCAGCATCATGTGGTGGGCGATGCGCTTCACCAAGGGCGCATATTCCTTCAGGCACTGTTCCTTGTCGTTCAATCCGCTCGAGGTGTACATGGCTCGCTTCTTCGCATTTCCGGCAACGGCGGTCGCCGGCTTCCTCTCCCCCATCACCGCTCCCACACACGTCGCGCCCATCACAGCACCGCATGCCGGGCGGCAGCGCCGCGCACGACCGCGGCTGGCGGCCTGCGCATCAGGCGGCGCATCGCGCCATCCAGCGCCCCGTCGGTGGATTCGGGGCCGCGCAACAAACCCTGTGCGATCTCGCGCAGAGCATAGCTGGCATCCGAGGAGGGGGTGGCCTCGACGGCGGCGCAGTGCAATTGTGTCGCACGCCTGAGGTTTTCATCAACCGGAATATGCCCCAGGTAGTTCAGCCCGGCCTGCAAATGGCGACGCGCCACCTGCGCCATGTTGTCGTACACCGCCAGCGCCTCGCGCTCGCTGCCCGCGCGGTTGACCACGATATCGAAGGCCTGTCTGCCATTGAGCGCCGTCATGTGCTTGAGCAGGGCATAGCCTTCGGTGATGCCCGCGGGGGTCGCATCCAGCACCAGCGCCAGCGCATCCCCGACGGACAGCGCCGCGCTCACCGAATGTCCGGCGCGCGCCGCATCAACCAGCACAATATCCTTGCCCGCCGCAGCGGCCAGCAACGCCTCCCGCTGCCGTTCATGCTCCAACGGCAACAGTTCCGGCAAGGCCTGCACCGCGCGCGCCATGGGCAACACGCTCACCCCGCCGCCGTCGTGCAGCACCACATCCTTCCATCCCTTGTCGCCGCGCGCCACATGCAGCAATTCATACCGCGCGCGCAAGCCCAGCACATGGGCCACATTTTCGTGCGAGTGGTGCTCGTCCAGCACCAGCACCTCCTTGCCGGACAGCGCGAACACCCGCGCCAGGTTCGCCACCAGCGTGGTCGCCCCCACCCCCGCCCGCGCCCCCACTACCGCGAACACGCGCGCCGGCGAACGCCCCAACAACCTGCGCAGCCCTGCCGCCTGGTCATGCCATATTTCAGAGCGCATGCTGCCCCCTCGCGCCTGCCATGCCCGTCGCGCCCGCCATGAAGGCCGGAAACTCCATCTCGCTCACGGCGAAGGCCGCCGGTTTGCCGGCCTCCTTGAATGTGCGGTGCAACAGATACTCCAGATTGACCTCGTGCAGATCCTCGGGCACACGCTGCCCGCTGGCGATGTAATGCATCACCAGCCGGTGCCGCGCCACCACATCCAGCACCGTGCCCAGCGCCACCGCCTCGTCCAGCTTGGTCGGGATGCAGCCGGCGGCGCCGCTGCCACCATACATGCGCACCACATCCTCCAGCGTGCTGCCCGCGCTGGCCGCATTCAGCAACAGCAAGCGTTTGACCCCGGCCCCATCGAACATGCGCGCCTGTTCGGCCACCCGGCTGTCGCGCTGGCCGATGCCCATGGTGTCGATCAGCACCAAGTGTTTGTGCTTCAAGCCGGACAAGGTGAGCCTGAGGTCGCTGGCATCGCGCACGGCATGCACCGCGACGCCGAGTATCCTGGCATAGATGTGCAACTGCTCGTGCGCGCCGATGCGGTAGCTGTCGGTGGTGACCAACGCCACCTTGTCTGCGCCATGCCGCACCACCGCGCGCGCCGCCAGTTTGGCCGTGGTAGTGGTCTTGCCGACTCCGGTGGGGCCCACCAGCGCATACGCGCCGCCGCGCGCCACCACGTCCTCGTGCGCCGGGACCACACGCAGGTTATGCGCCAGGATGCGCCGCACCCAGCCCACGTCGGCATCTGCGGGCATCTTGTCCAGCAGCAGGCTGCTCAATGCCGGGCTGAAGCCAGCGTTGAGCATGTCGCGCAGCAAGCCGCTGCGCCGGGGATCCTGGTGTTGCAAGTGACTCCAGGCCATGGTCGCCATCTGCTCCTGCAGCATGCCCTGCATGGAGCGCAATTCGTTCAACAGATGCTGCGCCTCGTCCGTCCGGCCTCGCTGCGCAGGCGCGGAATCAGCTCTGGGCGCAGCGGAAAGCACGGCCGCGCCCAGAGCCGCGGCCTGGTTCAAGGCGCGCGAGGACAGACCCGGCATTTCGCTGCCCTGCACTGCCGCATGCACCACAGGCTGCCTGAACGACGACGCGCGCATCTCGCTCAGCCCGGCCAGCTCCGTGCCGGCCATCGCCACAATCTCCACGCCACCCGGCACTTTGCGATTGGACAGGATCACGGCGTCCTCGCCCAGTTCGAGACGCACCAGTTTCAGTGCCTCGCGCGATGTCGCCGCGATGAATTTCTTTGCGTTCATGCTTTACCTCCCACCATGGATGTCACCCGGACGGTCTTGAAGCCAGGCACTTCTTCATGCGAAATCACTTTGAGCTGCGGCAGCGCGCGTTTGAGGAAACGCGCCAGCAGCGCGCGCACGCCGCCAGGCACCAGCAGCACAGTGGGCAGCCCCAGCCGTTCCTGCGCGTCGGTCGCCACCCGCGCCTCGCGCAGCAAGGTATTGGCCAAGCCGGGCTCGATGGCCGCGCCACCCGCCTGCAAGGCCTGCGCCAGCACATATTCCAGTTCCTTGTCCATGCCGATCACCTGCAGCTCCTGCGCCGAAGGGTAGAACTGCTGCACGATGGCCGGCCCCAGCGCCACGCGCACCAGCGCGGTCAGGATGCTGGGATCCTGCGTCTGCGCGGCATGCTCGGCCAGCGTCTCCAGGATGGTGCGCATGTCGCGGATATGCATGCCCTCGTCCAGCAGGTTCTGCATCACCTTCTGCACGGTGGCCAGCGGCAGCAGTTTCGGCACCAGGTCCTCGGTCAGCTTGGGTAGGCTCTTGCCCACATGGTCGAGCAACTGTTGCACCTCCTGGCGCCCCAGCAGCTCGGCCGCATGCAGGTGGATGAGATGGCTCATGTGCGTGGCCACCACGGTGCCCGCGTCCACCACGGTGTAGCCCATGGCCTGCGCCTGCTCGCGCATGCCTGCCTCCACCCAGATGGCGGGCAGGCCGAACGCGGGATCCTTGGTCGGCGTGCCCGGCAGCATGCCGCTGACGGAGCCCGGATTGATGGCCAGGAACAATTGCGGGAAGGCTTCCCCGCTGCCGACCTCGGCGCCCTTGAGCGTGATGCGGTAAGTGTTCGGATGCAGATCCAGGTTGTCGCGGATATGCACCGCGGGCGGCAGGAAGCCCATGTCCTGCGTGAATTTTTTGCGGATGCCCTTGATGCGGCGCAGCAGGTCGCCGTCCTGCGCCTTGTCCACCAGGCCGATCAGGCGATAGCCGACTTCCAGTCCCAGCACATCCACCTGCGCCACATCCTCCCAGCCCGCTTCCGCCGCTTCCGGCATGGGAACAGTCGCGGCTTCCACCGCCACTGCCTTGTCCTGCTCCTGTTTGCTGCGGCGCATCAGGAACACGGCCAGCCAGCCCATCGCGCCCGCCAGCAGCAGGAACGCCAGGTGCGGCATGCCCGGGATCATGCCCAGCATGCCGATAATGGCGGCGGTGAGGATAAGGACCTGCGGGCTGGCCGCCAGCTGCTTGGCCAGTTGCTGGCCGATGTTGTCTTCGCTGGCCACGCGGCTCACCACCATGCCGGCGGCGGTGGAAATCACCAGCGCCGGGATCTGCGCGACGAGGCCGTCGCCTATGGTCAACAGCGTGTAGTTCTTGGCCGCCATGTCGATGGACAGGTCGTGCTGCAGCACCCCCACCACCAGCCCGCCCACAATGTTGATGAGCATGATGACGATGCCCGCCACGGCATCCCCGCGCACAAACTTGGACGCACCATCCATCGCGCCGTAGAAATCGGCTTCCTGCGCGATCTCGGCGCGACGCTTGCGCGCCACCTCTTCGCCGATCAGCCCCGCGTTCAGGTCGGCATCGATGGCCATCTGCTTGCCCGGCATGGCATCCAGAGTGAAGCGCGCGCCCACCTCGGCGATACGGCCCGCGCCCTTGGTGATGACCACGAAATTGATCACCACCAGGATGATGAACACCACGATGCCCACCGCATAATTGCCGCCCACCAGGAAATGGCCGAACGACTCGATCACCTTGCCCGCGGCATCCGGCCCGGTGTGGCCTTGCAGCAGCACCACGCGCGTGGAAGCCACATTGAGCGACAGGCGCAGCAGCGTGGAGATCAGCAGCACGGTGGGGAACACGGCAAAGTCCAGCGGCTTGGTGGTGTTCATCGCCACCAGCAGCACCATGATGGACAGCGCGATGTTGAAGGTGAACAGGATGTCGAGCAGGAACGGCGGCAGCGGCAACACCATCATGGACAGGATCATCACGATCAGGATGGGTCCGGCCAGGCCGCGCACGCCGCCGCGCAACAGTATGTCTTTCAGGATCTTCAGCACATCGTTCATGTTCACCCCGTTTTGCGGAACCACAGGCGGGAACGCTCTGCGGCTTGTGCCCATTATCTCGGGCATGCATCAAAACCATGAACGGAACAGAAGGGGATTTTGGTGGCTATTCCAACCGGTCAGGCATCGGCAGGCACGCCCGGATCAAGACCCGCAGGCACCGGCAAGGCCGCGGGCGCCAGCGGCAGCGGACCGCCGCTCTGCGCGTAGCGGCGCAACTGATAGACATAGGCCAACACTTCGGCCACCGCGTTGAACAATGCCTCGGGGATGGCCGCGCCGATCTCGCAATGCTTGTGCAGCGCGCGCGCCAGCGGCGGTGCTTCCAGGATGGGCACGTTGTTTTCTTTGGCTATCTCCTTGATCTTCGCCGCCAGCAGGTGCGAGCCCTTGGCCACCACGATGGGCGCACGCATCTTGTTCTCGCTGTATTTCAGCGCCACGGCATAGTGGGTCGGGTTGGTCACCACCACGTCGGCGGTAGGGATGGCGGCCATCATGCGACGACGGGCGATCTCGCGCTGCATGCTGCGGATGCGTCCTTTCACCTGCGGGTCGCCCTCCGTCTCCTTGGCTTCCTGACGCACCTCTTCCTTGGTCATCTTCAGACGCTTGCTGTGCTCCCACAACTGGAACGGCACATCCACCGCCACGATCAGCAGCATGCCCAGCATGATGGCGGCGAAGCTCCAACCGATCAGGCTGCCCAGATGCGCCAGCGAGTATGCGACCGGTTCGCCCGCCAGCAGCAGCACGGCCTCGCGGTTGTGCCACACCGCCCAAGCGCCGGCCACGCCCACCACCACCGATTTGGCCACCGCCTTGACCAGCTCCATCAGGCTGTTGAGCGAGAACATGCGCCCCACCCCCGCCAGCGGATCGAGCTTGTCCCAGTTCGGCTGCAAGGGCTTCAGCGAAAAATTCCAGCCGTTCATCAGCAGGGGCGAGAAAGCCGCCACCAGCAACAGCAGCGCAAGCAGCGGCAGAAAGGCCAGCAGCGCGTCCAGGCTGAGCCCGCGCAAATGCGGCAGCAACTGCTCGGGATGGAAGGCCAGTTCACGATCCAGCGTCAACCCCTCGCGCAGCAAATGCAGCAGTTGCTGCACGAAATGCGCGCCCATCACCCACAGCCCGGCGCCTCCCGCCAGCAACACCAGGAAAGTGGACAGCTCGCGCGAACGCGCGACCTGCCCCTCCTCGCGCGCCTGATCCAGCCTGCGTTGCGAGGGCAGTTCGGTTTTTTCGAGATCGCTATCCTGTTCGGCCATGGTGTTCGCCTGTTATCACGCAGGCATTATGCGTGGAGGTCCTGCCGCCCAAGGCGCGAATTGGCCGGGTTTTCACCCGCTGTTGCGCGGATGCCTGCGGCAGCCTTCCTCTAACATGCCATGCATGACAGCAGCCTCAAGGTATGCCGCAGGCTGCCGATAACCAGACGGCACAGCATCAGCATGGAGCGGAACACATGAAAAGAGACATCACCCCCACCAGCAAAGAACGGGTAATGCGCGAGGACGACTTCATCGTCTCGATGACCGACCTCAAGGGGCGCATCACCTATTGCAACCGCATCTTCATCGAATTCTCGGGTTATTCCGAAAGCGAGCTGATGGGCAGCCAGCACAACATCATCCGCCACCCGGGCATGCCGCGCGCCGTGTTCAAGCTGCTGTGGGACAAGATACAGAGCAAGCAGGAATGCTTTGCCTATGTGAAGAACATGTCCAAGGACGGCGGCTTCTATTGGGTGTTCACCAACGTTACGCCCACTTTCGACAACGCGGGCAATATCACCGGCTATTTCTCGGTGCGGCGCAAACCCAGGCTCTCCGGCATCGAAGCCGTTACCCCGCTGTATGCCGCGATGCTGGAAGCCGAGCGCAAGGCCGGTCCGGCCAGCGCCATCGAAGCCTCCTCCAAGCTACTCACCGACCTGCTGCAAGAAAAAGGAATGAGCTATGACGAACTGGTCCTTGCAATCTAAGTTCTCCGCCCTGCTGTGGGCATTCTCCTTCGGCGTGCTGGTCATCCTGCTCACCAGTTTCGCGCTGCATGGCTTCGATCCCTTCATGCTGACCTTCCTGGTCATCGGCATCGCCGTTTCCGCCTGGGGGCAATGGCTGGCACGGCGCTGGCTGGCGCCGCTGCCCAAACTGGAAGCGGTGATACGCGAAGTCAGTGCGGGCAAGTTCAACAGCCGCGTTACCGGCATCTCCGAATCGCGCGACGAGATCAGCCTGCTGTGCTGGGACATCAACGACATGCTGGACCAGCTCGGCGCTTTCTTCCGCGAACAGGAGACCAGCTTCCGCGCCAACCTGGCGGGCAACTTCAAACGGCAGGCAATGAACGGCGGCATGCACGGCGGCTTCAAGAAGGGCCTGACCAACCAGAACATCCTGCTGGAAGGCATGGCCGGGCAAAAGCTGGGGGCCATGCGCAACCGCATGCTGTCGCGCGCGCACAGCCTCAACACCGGCAACCTGCTGAAGAACCTGGTCTCCAGCCAGAGTGACCTGAAGACCATCACCGACAACATGGAGCGGCTGGCTGCCGTGGCGCGGCGCACGCGCGAGGATGCCGAGGAAAGCCGCGACTCGGTAAAGGACGTAGTGCAACGCCTGTCCGGCATCGCCGGGCGGGTGAACCATGCCAATGCCGCCATCACCGGGCTCAACGCGCGCAGCAGCGAGATCAACAAAGCGGTCGGCCTCATCACCTCCATTGCCGACCAGACCAACCTGCTGGCGCTCAATGCAGCCATCGAAGCCGCACGCGCGGGCGAGGCCGGGCGGGGCTTCGCCGTGGTGGCCGACGAGGTGCGCAAGCTGGCGGAGAATACCAAGAACGCCTCCGAGTCCATAGGCCGCATCATGCAGATGCTGCAAGGCGAAGCCGCCACCATGCTCACCGATTCGGAAGAAATGCGCGAGATCGCCAACGCCTCGCAAAGCGTGATCGGCAAGCTGGAAAAGAAATTCGGCCACTTCTACGAATCGGCGGTCACCACGCTGAACGAGGCGCGCTACGCGCAGGACCTGAGCTTCGCCTCACTGGTCAAGGTGGACCATGTCATCTACAAACAGCGCGCCTACGTGCTGGTGAACGAGCCGGACAAGGACGAATTCAGGAAGGCGGTGGGCGTGGATCACCACAACTGCCGCCTGGGCAAGTGGTACGAAGGCCCCGCGCAGGAAGTGTTCGGCGCCACAGTTTCCTACCGCAAGCTGCTGGAACCGCACGGCAAGGTGCACAGCTCGGTGCACGAGATGCTCAGGCTGCTCGACCAGAAATGGGAGCACGACGAGGCAGTGCAGGACCGCCTGTTCCAGGCGTTGCAGCACGCCGAAGAGGCCAGCCTGGAAGTGATGCGCATCATCGACCGCATGGTCGCCGAGAAACACCCGCAAATGGCCAATCCCGCCGCAGCCTGATAGCCCCCGGCGGGATGGAACTTCCGCCCCGCCACTGCTGGCTTTCTGCCCGCTCCGCAACACCAAGTGCGCGGCCATGCGGGACTTGATCAGAGGTTCCCTAATGAACTTTTCGGGTTCAGCCTCTCACCTTACAACGTCATGCGGCGCCATGCATGCGCCAGGTGTTTTTACCCGCCTGCTTGGCCTGATACATCGCCTCGTCGGCGCAGCGCAACAGCGCATCCGCCGTGTCGTCTTTGGCGCCGGACAGGCAGATGCCCACGCTGCCCCCGACACGGCAGGTGCATTGCCCCAGGCCGAAGGGGGCGGCCAGCGCCTGCACGATCTTTTCCGCCAGCCGCTGCGCGTTCTGTTCATTGCCGATCTTGTGCAACAGGAAAGTGAACTCGTCGCCGCCCATGCGCGCCACCACGTCGGAGGTGCGCACCTGCGCCATAAGACGGGCGGTCACGGCTTGCAGCAAGGCATCGCCCGCCTCGTGGCCGTAGGTGTCGTTCACCGCCTTGAACCCGTCCAGATCGAGGAACAACACCGCCAGGCGGCTGCCCTCGCGTTGCGCCAATTGCAGCGCGCACCCCAGCCGGTCGAGGAATAGCGCGCGGTTGGGCAAGCCGGTCAGAAAATCGTGGTGCGCCAGATGCGCCAGCCGCTCCTGCGCCAGCTTGCGCTCGGTGATGTCGCGCACGATGGCGGTGCAGTAGCGTTCGCCCTGTATGGTCATGCCGGACAGTGACATCTCCAGCGCGAAGGCCGCGCCGCCCTTGCGGCGCGCCTCCATCTCCACCGCCCGCAACGCACTCGCGGCCTGGCGTTCGTCCTGCGCGCAGCGCAGCAATTCGCCCGCATCCATCTCCGGCAACAGCAAGGTAAGCGGTTGTCCCAGCACCTCGCCCGCCGCATAACCGAAGATGCGCTCCGCCGCCGGATTGAAACCCCGCACGCGCCCGGCGGCATCCAGCGTGATGATGCCGTCCAGCACGCTGTGGATGATGGCCTGCAAATGGTTCTGGCTGCGCTCGAACTCGGCCTTCACCTGCTTCAGCCGGGTCACCATCTGCCAGAACAGGTGCGCCTCCTGCCCGGTAGCCACATGTTTGTCGCCCAGCACGCGCGACACCAGTGCGGCCACCTGATCGTCGTTGCTCAGGTTATAGACGATGCAGTCCGGGTAAGCCCGGCACGCCTGCAACGCGGCCTCGCCATCGTGAAAGACCGGGATGCCGTGCTGGCGCGCGAGTGCGATGCCGGGTGCGTCCGCCGCCGGATCCACAATGCCCACCACCTGCGCCGAGCCGTGTTCCAGAAACATCTCCAGCAGCGCGCTGCCACCGCGTCCCGCGCCGAAGATCAACACCGGATATTTGAGCGCCGGCTGCTCTTCCCGTTTCATGCTGCCCATCCCCCATCCCCCCGCGCCTGTTCCGGCCTTTAATTTTGGATGCCACCGCCGCTTCGGGAGCATTACTGCTCGCGGGGCGTCTCTTGTTGATTCCGCAAAAACGCCTCGAACTCTTCCACCGGCAGCGGCCTGCTGAAATGGTAACCCTGCCCGTGCTCGCAGCCCTGCGCCGCGAGCAGCGCGCGCTGCCCCTCGTTCTCTATGCCCTCCGCCACCAGGCCCAAATTCAGGTTGTGCGCCATGCCGATGATGGTCTTCACCATCTCCGCATCGTGCGGGTCGCGGTCTGCGTCGCTCACGAAGGACCGGTCTATCTTCATGGCATCGAGCGGGAACTTGCGCAGATAGGACAAGCTGGAGTAGCCGGTGCCGAAATCGTCCAGCGTGAGGTGGATGCCCAGCCCGCGTATCTCTTGCAGCACATCCTGCATGCGCCGCTCGTCCAGCAGCAGGCTCTCGGTCATCTCGATCTCCAGCAGGCTGGCATCCGCCCCGCTGGCATGGAGCGCCTCGCGCAGGCTGGTGAGCAGCTCCTGCGGGCGCATGAACTGGCGTGCCGACACGTTGAACGCCACGCGCAGCGAACACCCCTGCCGCTGCCACAGCGCCGCCTGGCGGCACACCTCGCGTATCACCCAGTTGCCGATCTCGACGATCAGGATGCTCTGCTCGGCCACCGGGATGAACTGCGCGGGGGACATCATGCCATGCTCCGGATGGTTCCAGCGGATCAGCGCTTCGCAGCCCACCACCCTGCCCTCCAGCAAGTCCAGCTTGGGCTGGTAATGCAGCTCGAACTCGTTGGCCGCCAGCGCATGGTGCAACAGGCGTTCGATCTGCAGGCGCTCCACCGCCTGCCGGTGCAAATCTTCGGTGTAGAAACGGTAGGTGGCGCGCCCCTGCTGCTTGGCCAGGTAGAGCGCGGCATCGGCGTTCTGCAACAGGGTCTCGGCGTCGCGCCCATCCTGGGGATATACGCTGATGCCCACGCTGGGGGTGATGCGCAGTTCGTTGCCATCCAACAGCAGCGGCTGGCGTAGCGTCTCGATGATCTTTTGCGCCACGCCGGCGGCGGTGTCGGCATGCTCGATGTCGTTCAGCATCACCACGAACTCGTCGCCGCCCACGCGTGCCAGCGTATCCTCGGCGCGCGCACAGGCATGCAGCCGTTCCGCCACGCGCGCCAGCAGGCGGTCGCCCACCGGGTGCCCCAGGCTGTCGTTCACGTCCTTGAAATGGTCGAGGTCGAGATAGAGCACGGCCACATGCGCATTGCGCCGCTGCGCACTGTTGATGGCCTGCGCCAGGCGGTCGTGGAGCAGGCGGCGGTTGGCCAGCCCGGTCAACTGGTCGTGATAGGCCAGGTGCTCGATCTGGCGCTCGGCATCCTTGCGCGCCTGGATGTCCTCGATGATGGAGATGCCGTAATCCGGCGTGCCGTCCTCCTTGAACACGATGGACACCGTGAGCGCCACCCAGACAATTTCGCCATCCTTGCGGATGTAGCGTTTCTCCACATGGTAGTTGTGCAACTTTCCCGCCAGCAGCTCCCCCAGATGGCTGACATCTTGTCCCACATCCTCGGGGTGGGTGATGCCACGGAAAGTCAGCGCCAGCAACTCCGCTTCGCTGTAGCCGGTGATCTCGCACAATTTGCGGTTCACGCGCAGCCAGCGGCCATCCGTGGCCAGGTGCGCCATGCCCACCTGCGCCAGGTCGAAGGTCTGCCGGAACAGCGCGCGCTCGCGCCGCACCTCGCTGAGCATGGCATAACGCTGCGTGACGTCGTGCATCACCATCACCGCGCCGATGAGTTCCCCGCGCTCGTCGCGCACCGGTGTGGCGGCATCCTCGATGATACATTCGCCGCCGTCCGGGCGGCGCAACACCAGGCCGTTGGACAGCGGCGTGGCGCTGCCCCTGCGCAACACCTCTTCGATGGGGCATTCCACGCGCTGGCGCGTGGCGGCGTTGTAAAGCTGCATCACCTCATGCACCGTGCGCCCGCGCGCCGCCCCGCTGCGCCATCCGGTGAGTTTTTCGGCGGCCGCATTGAGCGCTTCGATGCGGCCCTGCGCATCGGCCACCACCACCGCGTCGCCGATGGATTCGTGGATGGCGCGGATGCGCGCATCGCCGCGCGCGATGCGGCGCAGGCTGTGGTAGATCAGGAAAAACAGCAGGGAAAGCACCAGCGGCAGCGCGATGGCCAGAGCGCCGAGCAGGTAATAGGGAGCATGGCGTCCTTCGCCCACGACGCCCAGCCTGGAAACTTCGCGCGCGATCAGACCGTTCATCTCCTGCTGCAACTGCCACAGGCTGGCGCGCAGGGCGCGGTCCTGGCCGATCACCAGCCGGTCGGCCTCGCGGAACGACAGCGGCCTGGCCGCATCCAGCTTGCGCGCGGCGGCGGCATATTGCCCGGCCAGCGCCTCCTCCTGCTCCAGCATGTCATCCACGCGCGCGGGTTCTATGCCTAAGCCCTGCACCAGCTCGCGCACCCGTTGCAGGTTGGCGCGCAACTCGGCATGAAAATCATCCAGTTCTTGCTGGTAGTTGTGCGCCAGCGTTGCATCGCGCTGGCGCAGCAGCAGGTCTTTCCATGCCTGGGTCTGCCCGGCCAGCGCCTTGACCGACAGGCTCACCACATTCTGCGCTGCCAGCAGGCGCCGGGCGTTGGCGCGCACATCGCCGCCGAGTTCGCTCACCACCTGATTGAACCAGAACGCGCCCACACTCACCGCCAGCAGCAGCACCGCCAGCGCCACTGCCACGAGTACGCGGATACGGCGCGTTTCACCCTTCCCGGCCTGCATCATGTACCCCCCCCCGCGACTGGTGCGGGTTGTTCTATGCGATGCATTCTGTCGCCGTTTGCAGGGCAACTCAACCCCGCGCGGCGGAAAATTTCAGGCCCTTATGCCGGGCTGTGGCACAACAGACTGCTGTCGCCCTCGCCCGCCACGGCGATGCGCTCCAGCGCGGACAGCACGGCCATGCTGTCCTCTTCCATGTTCACCACCCGCTCCATGCCGCGCAAGGGATCGCCCGCGTGGAAGGCCGCCACCGCCTGCCTGCCGTTGTGGTGGAAGCGCTCGTGCGGGGCGGCCGTATCGGCATAGCCATCCAGGCGCGAAAAACATTCCTTGCCTTCGCCCTCGAAATACCACTGGCCCAGGCGGCAGGCGGTGTGCGAGGCAAAGCTGTCCGCCGTGCGCTGGGAGATGCCCATGAACACCTTGTAGATCTCGAACTTGTAGAGGATGTGGTCGAGCTTGGCCACTTCCACGAAGCTGCGCAGCGCGGCGGCCGAGATGGTGCCTTCCATGGTGTGCGCCAGGTCGAGCAGGTGCTTCATGTTGTTCATCACGGCGCCCACTTCCTTGCCGAACGCCTGCGACTTGCCGGCCAGCTCGTCCATCTGCGTCTTGGCCGTGCCGGTCTCACCCTGGATGGCGCTCACGATCACCGAGATCTCGCTGGTGGCCTTGGCGGTGCGCTCGGCCAGCTTGCGCACCTCGTCCGCCACCACGGCGAAACCGCGCCCCTGCTCGCCCGCGCGCGCCGCCTCGATGGCCGCGTTCAGCGCCAGCAGGTTGGTCTGGTCGGCGATTTCCTTGATGAGCTGCACGATGCTACCGATCTGCGTGGTGCGCTCGCTCAGCCCCTGCACCTTGTGCGAGGTGTGCAATGTGTCCGCCGACAGGGATTCCAGGCTGCCGGCAATGCCCATCACCGCCTCGCGGTTCTTCACCGACACATCGGCGGCCTCGATGGCATGCCGCTTCTCCTCGCGCAACGCGGTGGCGGCAGCCACCTGCGATTGTTGCAGTGCGGTGAAGGAGGCGCCAAAGCCCTGCATGCTGGCGTAGATCCTGTCCGCCACCTGGCAGGCCGTGCGCGCCTCCGTGGCCGCGCCGCGCAAGCCCTCCTGCTCGGCCTGCACGCGCGCCAAGTCGGCGCGCAGGCTGGCGATCTCGCGTTCCTGCTCGGCCAGCTTGTGCAACGCGGCGGCGTGCTCGCGCTTCAATTTGCCGTTGAACATGCTTCCTCCTGACTTGCCCTTCGTTCCATTTCCATCACTGCTCAAACCCTGAATACTTCCACCGCGTGGCGCACTTCTCCCGCCCGGTCTTCCAGGTCGTTGGCCAGGGTCAGCAGGGACTGCGCGGCCGCCAGATTGTCACCCGCCATCCGCCGGGCCTGCTCGGTATTCCTGGACAGCCCGCTGGCGGCAGCGTTCTGCTGGTCCAGCGCGCCGGCGATCTCGTCGATGACGGCGGCGACCTGGCTGAAGCTTTGCTGTATCTCGCGGATGGAGGTCTGCGCCGTCTCGGCGTCGCCCACGCCCTGCTGGGTGGTCTTCACCACCTTGTCCATGCCGCTCAGCGCATGCCCGGCCACCTCGCCGATCTTGCCCGACATCTGGTTGATCTCGCTGGTGGCGCCCGCGGTGCGCTCGGCCAGTTTGCGCACCTCGTCCGCCACCACGGCGAAACCGCGCCCCTGCTCGCCCGCGCGCGCCGCCTCGATGGCCGCGTTCAGCGCCAGCAGGTTGGTCTGGTCGGCGATTTCCTTGATGACTTTCACCACGTCGCTGATGCGCGAGGCATCCTCGCCCAGGCGCGACACTTCGCCGGAAGCCCCCTGGATCTCTTCGGCGGTGGCCAGCAGGCCGCTCACGGTCTTGTTCACCACCTGCGCGCCGCGCTCGGTGTTGCTGCGCGAGTCGTTGGCGATGCGCTTGGCGCCGGCGCCCTGCTCGCTGATGTGCGCGGTGGAAACGTTGAACTGTTCGATGGCTACGGCAATGCTGGCCGCCGCGTCCGATGCATGCTGCGCGTTCTGCGCGATGCGGTTGGCCGATTCCGCCAGGCTGTGCGCCATGTCGCCCACCTGCCCGGCCTGGTTCTTGACCGTGGCGATCATGCCGCGCAGGCGCTCCTGCATGTGATAGACGTTGGCCAGCAGGCTGCCCGCCACCGGCGCCTGGCGCGGCGGCTGCGAAAAATCACCTGCGGCCATGGCGCCGACGACAGCGACCACTTCTCTCGGATCGCCCCCCAATTGGCGCATGATCTGGCGGATGATGAGTGTCGCGATGACGAACGAAAGCGCTAGCGCGAGGATCACCCAGATCACCACCATGTTGCGGTGAGAAGTGAAATTATCCTCGGCAAGAGCGACTTTCTCGGCGCCTTTCTCGTCCACGAACTTGACGAAGCGTTCGCGCAATTCGTTGATCTGCGCGGACATCTCCCTATCAATCCCCGCTACTTTGCTATCTGATTCGCGGGGGTCACCGCGATGCGCTTCGATCTGAGCAAGGTATTTCCCCGTCATGCTGACATGCTCTTCATTGAGCTTTCCCATTTGCTGGATGAAACCGTCGAAATCTTGATGCCCTTCTGCCAGTTGCTTCAACCCTTTCAGCGCGGATTCGTGGGCTGTGTGAAAACGCGCCACGTTCTCTACGAATTCCTTCTTGTATTTTTCGATGTTCTCTTCGTTCGTGCCGCGTATCCATACGTCCTTGGCCGTTTTTGCCTCGCGCAGGACAACGATGTTCATCGTGTCTATATCACCCATCACCTGGATGTCTGTCTTCAAGCGCTGGATACTCTCGATCTCGTCGTCGCGCGCCACATGCAGCACGAGCAAACCGAACACCACGGTAGTCATCAGCATGGTGAATGACACCGCCTCAAGGGCAAGGAACTTATTCTTCAATGACAGGTTCGCAAACACTTTTTCTCTCCTTTGAATTCTGACGTTAGCTGCCGCGTACGTCGCTCAATAGCTCTTTGATGTCCAAGATCAGCACGATGTCGCCCTCGCTGGACATGGTGACGCCGGCCACGCCCTTGGGACGGAAGGTGTCCAGCGATTTGATGACCACGTCCTCGTGCCCGACGAAGCCTTCCGCGCTGAGGATGAAGCTGTTGCTGCCGAACTGCATCAGCACGCCCACCTCGGACTTCCCGTTGTCGCCCCAGCCGATGAGCTGCGCCAGCGGCAGCACCGGCAACACTTCGCCGCGCACCACCATGGTGGCCTTGCCGGAGACCTGTTGCAGCGCCCCGGCGGTGACCGGCAATATCTCGCGCACCATGGACAGCGGCACGGCGAACGACTGGTCGCCCAGGCGCAACACCAGCACCGGCAGGATGGCCAGCGTCAGCGGCAGCGAGATGGCGAAGGTGGTGCCCTTGGCGGGTTCGGAATGGATCTGGATGCTGCCGTTCAGTTTCTGGATGTTGGTCTTCACCACGTCCATGCCCACGCCGCGCCCGGACACGCTGGAGATCTCCTCCTTGGTGGAAAAGCCGGGCAGGAAGATCAGTTCCAGGCACTGGTTCTCGTCCAGCGTGTTGGCCACTTCGCTGGTGACGAGTCCCTTCTCCACCGCCTTGTTGCGGATCACTTCGGGACGCATGCCGCGCCCGTCGTCGGCGATGGTGATGAGGATGTGGTCGCCCTCCTGGCGCGCAGAAAGTTCGACCTGGCTCTTTTCCGGCTTGCCTGCCTCGCGCCGCCCTTCCACGGTTTCCACGCCATGATCCACCGCGTTGCGCACCAGGTGCACCAGCGGGTCGTTGAGATCTTCGATCATGGTCTTGTCCATCTCGGTCTCTTCGCCGGACAGCACCAGTTCGACATCCTTGCCCAGCGAGCGCGCCAGGTCGCGCGCCAGGCGCGGATATTTCTTGAACAAGCGACCGATGGGTTGCATGCGCGTCTTCATCACCGCGTTCTGCAGGTTGACCACCAGCATGTCGAGCTGCGACACGGACTGGTCCAGATCGCGCAGGGTGTCGGCATCATGGCGTCCCGCCACGATGTCGGCGCGCAGGTGGGTGAGGCGGTTCTTGGTGAGGCCGATCTCGCCGGACAGGTTGAGCACCTGATCGAGGCGGTCGGTGTCCACGCGGATGGTGGTCTCCTTGGCCTCGCCGGCGGACACATCGCCCGCGCGGCGGCCCACCGTGGCGCCCGGCACGTCGGTGGAGCGGCGGCCAAACGCCTTGCGCGTGGATTCCTCTTCGTTGACGGCCTGTTTGATCTGCTCGGGGTCGCGCGTGGCGCCCACCTGCTCGACGATGTCGCCGCCGGTGAGCGCCTTGTAGAGCACGTCCCAATCCACGTTCTCCATGCCTGCGGGCGCGGCAGCGGGTCCCGCCGGTGCGGCGGCGGGGGCGGCGGCCAGGGGGCGGCCCGCCAGCGCCACCACCTCGCCTTCCAGCGCCGATTGCAGCGCGGCAATGATCTCCGGCGGCGCGGCGGTGGGTTGCTGGCTCTGTTGCAGCGAGCCGAACATGCGCCGCACTTCGGCGGTGGCGGCGAAGATCACATCCATCAGTTCCGCATTCAGCGCCAGCTGGTTGTTGCGCAGCTTGTCGAACAGGTTCTCGGTAAGGTGGCACAGGTTCACCAGTTCGTTGGCGTTGAGAAATCCGGCGCCGCCCTTGATGGTGTGGAAGCCGCGGAAAATCTCGTTCAGCAGCCCGCCGTCCTGCGGATTCTTTTCCAGTTCGACCAGTTTGCTGTCCACTTCGGACAGCATGTCGCCCGCTTCCATCAGGAAGTCTCCCAGCAGGTCTTCCATGCCGGCAAAGTCGTTCATCTCGTCCTCCTCGCTTGCCCCGGCCGGGCTCAGAAGCCCAGGCTCTCCAACAGTTCGTCCACCTGATCCTGGCTGGTAACCACGTCGCTGCGCCCGCCGGCGTTGATGACCGGGCCGTTGAGCAGGCCGCTGTCCATTTCCGCCTTCACTGCGGGCGGCGCGTTTTCCAGCAGCACGGCCAGCAGTTGCCGCTCCATGTCCTGCGTCAGCGCGATGATCTTCTTGATGACCTGCCCGGTCAGGTCCTGGAAGTCCTGCGCCAGCATGATTTCCATCAGATAGGCATTGGCCGCTTTGGTCTGCTTGGGCGTCTCGTGCAGGTAGGCATGCGTCCGCGTGACCAGCTCCCTGAATTGCTGCACGTCGAGCTTCTTCTGGAACAGCATGTCCCAGCGCGCGGCCAGGTCGTGCGCTTCATCACCCAGCTTGTCCACCACAGGCTGCGCCGCGTCGGTCGCGTTGAGCACACGCTCGGCGGCCTGCTGCGTGAGCGTGGCCACGTAATTGAGGCGGTCGCGCGCGTCGGGGATGGTGGAGGCGGCCTTCTCGATCTCCTTGTGCAGCCCCAGCTCGCGCAGGGTGTCATGCAGGGTGCGCGCCATCTGGCCGATCTGGTTGATGACTTTTTCCTGCTCGTTCTCGGCGTTGAGAGCGATCACCTTGGCGCTGGCCGGTTTGCTTTCCGCCACGTTGGCCGCGATGATGCTGTCGAACAGCGCTTCGAGTTCGTCTGAATCGTTGCTTGCGGTATGGATGGACATGGTCTGCCTCACTTGTCGAGCTGCGGGTTCGCCGCAAAGATCTTTTTCAGTTTTTCGTCCAGCGTCACCGCCGTGAACGGCTTGACGATGTAGCCGGATGCGCCGGCCTGGGCCGCTTCGATGATGTTCTCCTTCTTCGCTTCGGCGGTGACCATCAGCACCGGCAGATGCTTCAGGCTGGCATCATTGCGGATGGCGCGCAGCAGCTCGATGCCGGTCATGTTGGGCATGTTCCAGTCGGTCACCACGAATTCGAATGCCTCGCCGCGCAGTTTGTTCAGCGCCTGCACGCCGTCCTCGGCTTCCTGCACGTTGGTGAAGCCCAACTCCTTGAGCAGGTTGCGCACGATGCGGCGCATCGTGGAGAAATCGTCCACCACCAGAATTTTTGTATGCTCTATTGCCATCATGTCCTCCAGAATCTGTTAATGCCGCTTCACGTCAGTAGCGGGCGCAAGGTGGACGACAGCACCAGCGAATCGAACTTCGGCACGTAGTGGTCCACCCCCACGCGCTTGCCCATGGCGCGGTTGGCATCCGACGACAGCGACGAATGCATGACCACCGGGATGCCATCGAAACGGCGGTCGCTCTTGATGTGTTGCGTGAGCACGTAGCCATCCATGGCAGGCATCTCGGCATCGGTGAGGATGACCTGGATCTGGTCGTGCAGGTCCTGGCCGCTGTTCTGCGCACTGTCCGCCATGGCGCGCAGGCGGTCCCATGCCTCCTGCCCGTTATTGGTCTGGATGTGCTTGACGCCCATCTTGTCCAGCACCTCGGTGATCTTGCGCCGCGCCACCATGGAATCGTCGGCGAAGAACACGCACAGCTCATGCCCGGACTCGATGCGTTCGACATTGCCGACGATGGCTTCGCCGAAGGCGTTGGACAGGATCTGCTCGACATCGAGGATGGACACCAGCGAGCCGTCCTCCAGGTTGGTCAGCGCAGTAATCAGCGCGCCTTTGTCGGACAGCATGCCCTCGGTGGGGCGCACCTTGTCCCAGTCCACGCGGATGATGCGGTCCACTTCCATCACCAGGAAACCCAGGATGTGGCTGTTGTATTCGGCCACCATCATGGTCTGGTGCTGCGCCGCGCCGCCGATGTCCATGAAGCTGGCGAGATTGAGCACCGGCATGACGTGGCCGCGCAGGCTGACGATGCCGTCCACGCCCTTGGGCATGTTGGGCGTGCGCGTGATCTTGCCGGCCTGCGACACCTCTTTCACCTTGAACACGTTGATGCCGAACTTCTCCTCGCTGCCGAGGTTGAACAGCAGGATCTCCATCTTGTTGGTGCCGGCCAGGTTGGTGCGCGCGTCGATGTTGTCGAGCACGCTGTCGTGCGAGGCGAGCATGTTGCCGTTAAGTGCCATGTCGTGCTCCTTCAGGCCAGCAGGCGCGCCAGCGTCTGCGACAGTTTCTGCGGTTCAAATTTGGACACGTATTCATCCACGCCCACCGCGCGCCCGAGCTGTTCGTTCTGGCTGTTGGACAGGGAGGAATGCATCAGTACCGGGATGCCGAGGAAACGCTTGTCCGCCTTGATCTTGCGCGTGAGCATGTAGCCGTCCATCTCGGGCATTTCGACATCGGTGAGGATGACCTGCACCATGTCCTTTAGCGGGGTATGGGTGGCGTCGGCAAAGTCGGCCATGCGCGACAGCTCTTCCCACGCCTTGCGCCCGTTGATGGCGGAGAGGTGCTTCACGCCCATCGCCTCCAGCGTGCGCTGGATCTGGTTGCGCGCCACCGAGGAGTCGTCGGCGAAGAACACGGTGCGGTTGTCCTTGCCTAGCGGCCTGACCGATTTGAAGATCATCTCGTCGCTGCCGAAGTGTCCGGTCTCGGCCAGCACCTTCTCCACGTCCAGCATCATCACCAGGCGCTTGTCCTTGAGTTCGGTGATGGCGGTGACCAGACCGCCCATCTCGGCTGCCAGCATCTCCGGCGGCACGCGCATGGCCGACCAGTCCAGGCGCAGGATGTTGTCCACCGCCTTGACCAGGAAGCCCTGGGTGTGCCCGTTGTATTCGGTGACGATCATGATCTCGGGCTTGCTGTCCGATTCCATGCCGATGTATTTGGCCAGGTCAATGACCGGCACCAGGGTGCCGCGCAGGCTGACCATGCCTTCCACGGCGGGCGGCATCTCCGGCGCGCGCGTGATGGACGGGATGCGCATCACCTCGCGCACCTTGAACACGTTGATGCCGAAGGTCTCCTCGCGTCCGGTGCGCAGATCCTTGCCCAGCGAGAACATGAGTATCTCCAGCTTGTTGGTGCCCGCCAGCTTGGTGCGTGCGTCTATGTTTTTCAGCAAATCAGACATGGCTGCCGTCCCTTCTTTCAAACCTTGAATTTCCCCACGGTCTTGCCCAGGTTTTCCGAAATCTGCTGCATCTTGCCAACCGCTTCCGCGTTGCGGTGCACCACGGCATGGCTTTGCCCGGCCATGCTGGCGATGCGCTCGACATTGCGCACGATCTCCTGCGCGGCATCGCGCTGCTTGCCGATGGAATCGGCGATCTCTTCCAGGCCGCGGTTGACACCGCCCACCGACTCATTCGATTCGAGCAGGATGCGCGTCACTTCGCGCACATGTTCCTGGCTGGTTTGCAGCGCGCCCATGCCGCGCTGCACGGTTTTCTCCACCTTGCCCGACTGGCTGCCCAGCGTTTGCGTGACCTCGTCGATCTGCGTGGCGGAATGCGCGGATTTTTCCGCCAGTTTTCGCACCTCGTCCGCCACCACGGCAAAACCGCGTCCCTGCTCGCCCGCGCGCGCGGCCTCGATGGCCGCATTCAGCGCCAGCAGGTTGGTCTGTTCGGCGATGTCGCGCACCTGTTGCGTCATGCTGGTGATGCTGTGGGTGTTGGCAACGAATTCGCTGACGGCGATGGCGATCTCCTTCACCGCAGCCTCGACATGCTCGAGCTCCTGCACCATCTCCTGCAGGCTTTCATGGCCGCGGTTGGCGCGCTCCAGGCTTTCATGCGAGAGCTTGGCAACCTGCTCCGCACCTTCGGCCACGCGGCTGATGCTGCCGCCCATCTGCACGACCGCGGAAGAAGCGGTGGCGGCAGCGGCATTCTGTTGTTCTATGCTTTGCTGCAGCTGCGCCGCATCGGCAGCAAGGCCGTGTGCCGCTTCGGCGACCTGCCTGGCTTGTCCGTCCACCTGGGTGACGATGACCTGGAAATTGTTGGCCAGCTCGTTGAAGGCCCGTATGGTCTGGCCGATTTCGTCCCCGCTGCGCACCGGCGCACGCTGCACCAGATCGCCGGAGGCATGCATGGCCGCCATTGCCTGTTGCAGTTCGCGTGCCGGTCGCGTCATAAATCCGATGAGCCAACCAATGAGGAAATACAGCACCACTTGCAGCACGATCTGCGCCGCCCACAGCGCCCGATTGGCCTGCCTGAGCAGCGCGTACTCGTCAGAAATGTCGAGAGTGATGCTGGCCGCGCCGTTGACCGTGCCTTCCGGCACCGTATGGCACATCAGGCAGTTGGTGCCGCGGAATTCCTTCCTGGCGATGAAGGGCACCACGACGCGCAGGGATTCCTTGCCATGCTCGGCGGAAACGCGCGCCTGCTGCTGCGCGGTGTCCAGCGCCAGCCGATCCATCGCGTCCACCGGCTGTTCGCTGGGCAGGCCGGGGCCAAACTGCTGCTGCACCGGCTTGTTGCGCATCACGCGCAGTTCGATCACCTTGTCCGAAGCGCCCATCTTTTTCACATACAGCTCGCGCTGCGCGGTGTCGCTGATGAGGCCGTTGATCATCAGCATGTTGAGCCCGTTCAGCACGCCGTCGGCGGACACATTGGCTTTTGCCCGCGCATCCTGCAGCACGCGATCCTCGAACTCGCTCATCACGATGCGCTGCGCGGCCAGCATGACCAGCAGCAGGATGAGCTGGATGGGTATCTGCAGTTTGTTCTTGAGCGACAGTTTGCTCCACCATGCGTTCATCGTTTTCTCCATTCTTTGTCGCCTGCCAAGTGTTGATATCCGCTTGGTGCAGTTTTATTACGGCAGACCGCCGCCTTCCTTTAATGCTAATGCGGCGTTGCCGCATCATGCGGGGGTTCCGCCGCCACCGCCGATGCCGCCGGCACGCCCGATGCACCCAGCAATTGCGCGGGGTCGCCGTTCTCCGCGTCTATCTGCACCGTGCCGCCATCCTGCTGCGCGGCCTCCTCGGCTTTTTTGTTCATGACGATGATGCTGATGCGGCGGTTGATCGGGTTAAGCGGCTGGTCCTTGTCGAACAGCACCGCCGACGACAGCCCCACCACGCGCACGATTTTTTCATCCGCCAGCCCGCCGGTGATCAGTTCGCGGCGCGAGGCATTGGCGCGATCCGCCGACAGTTCCCAGTTGCTGTATCTGCCGTACCCGCTCATATAGGGCTGGGCATCGGTATGGCCGGACAGGCTGACCTTGTTCGGCATGTCGTTCAGCATCTTGCCGATCTCTTGCAGGATGTCGCGCGTGTAGCCTTCCAGCTCGGCGCTGCCGCTCTGGAACATGGGGCGGTTCTTCTCGTCCACAATCTGGATGCGCAGTCCTTCGGTGGTCAGGTCGAGCAATATCTGCTTCTTGAACTGCTGCAATTTCTTGTTGTTCTCGATCGCCGCCTCGATGTTGGATTTCAGTTCCTTGAGGCGGTCTATCTCTTTTTTGGCCTCCAGACGGAGGAATTCCTCGTTGGCCGCCTTGAGGTTGATGATCTTCTTTTCCGGCGTCAGTTCGCCCGATTTCACCTGGCCTTCGCTGCGTGTGAGGTCCTGCCCGCCGCCCTTGATGATGCTGGAGCTGTCGCCGCTGCCCGAGCCACCCATCAGCGCCACCTTGAGCGGCGTCTTGAAGTATTCAGAGATGCCCTGCAGGTCGCCCTTGGCGGTGGAACCCAACAGCCACATGAGCAGGAAGAAGGCCATCATCGCCGTGACGAAATCGGCGTAGGCGATCTTCCAGGCGCCACCATGATGGCCGCCCGCCACTTTCTTGATGCGCTTGATGACGATCGGGCGCTTGTTCTTGTCTTCGGCCATGCCGCGCTCCGTCCCGGATCAGCGTTTCTGTTTGACGTGCTCTTCCATCTCGGCGAAGCCGGGGCGGTCCACCGAGTTGAGCACCTTGCGCCCGAATTCAACGGCCATGGCAGGCGCATAGCCGTTCAGGTTGGCGAGCAGCACCACCTTGATCGCCTGGAACATCTTGCTTCCTTCTTCGGCCTTCTGTTCCAGCAATGCGGCGAGCGGGCCGACAAAACCGTAAGCCAGCAGGATGCCGAGGAAGGTGCCGACCAGCGCGTGCGCGATGAGCATGCCCAGTTCTGCGGGCGGGATGCCGACCGACTCCATGGTGTGCACCACACCCATCACCGCGGCCACGATACCGAAGGCGGGCATGCCGTCGGCCAGCTTGGCGATGACGTGCGAGGAGACCAGCGCTTCGTGATGATGGGTCTCGATCTCCACGTCCATCAGGTTCTCGATCTCCATGGCGTTGAGGTTGCCGCTCACCATGATGCGCAGATAGTCGGTGATGAATTCGACCACGTGATGGTCGGCGAGGATCTTCGGATACTTGCTGAAGACCGGGCTCTCTTCCGGCTTCTCCACGTCCCCTTCGATGGACATCATGCCTTCCTTGCGGATCTTGCCGAGCAATTCGTACATGAGCGCCATCAGCTCCTTGTAGGTTTCCTTGTTGTACTTGGAACCCTTGAGCAAGGAAGGCAGGTCCTTGAAGGTGGCCTTGATCGCGGTCATGTTGTTGCCGACGAAGAACGCGCCCAGCGCGCCGCCGCCGATCATCATCAGTTCCAGCGGTTGCCACAGCGCCCCAAGATGCCCGCCGGCCAACGCGAAGCCGCCGAACACGCACCCCATCACCACCACATATCCAACGATCACCAGCATGGTTCACCCCATCGCGCACGTTATGTTTTCCGATTGCATGCTAGCAGCGGCCTGTGCAACCCATCCGCTGAACAACTGCGGATTTCCCTGACATTTCCCGGCTTGCTTGAAGAGCCCCGCAAAAGAAAACGCCGCCACTGCTGAATGCTGCTCCAGTAGTAGCGGCGCGTCGGGGAAAATCTTTAGGCGAGTTCGGCTTGCGCGGCTTTTTTGGTCTTGCCTGCGCGCGACGGCGGGCGGCAGATGCCGCACTTGTAGTCGTCGCACAATTCGTGGGTATGCGCCACGAAGCGGCCACCGCATTCGGCGCATGTGATCAGTTGCAGCATGCCCGCATCGAAGAAGCGGATCAGGAACCAGGCGCGCGTGATGCTCAGGGTGGGCTCGCCACCACTCACCTCGACCTGTTCCAGATAAAGACGGTAGCTTTTGACCAGCGCCTCTACACCCGAAAGGCTGGCGTTCTTGCACAGGAACTGGTGGATGCCCATGAACAGCGAGGAATGGATATTGGGCAGCCAGCTCATGAACCAGTCGGTGGAATAAGGCAGCATGCCCTTGGAAGGAGATTCGCCCTTCACCTCCTTGTAGAGCTTGAGCAGGCGCTCGCGGCTCAGGTGCGTCTCTTCCTGCAACAGCTGCAGGCGCGCCCCCAGCTCGATGAGTTCCACCGCGATCTGTATCTCGCGCGCCTCGGTCACCACACTCTTGTTGCGCATGATGCCGCGCCTCAGGCCACGAGCTCTTCAGCCGGCTGTCCCGCCATCAGGATAGCGGCGTGCGCCTGCGACATCAGGCGATCCTTGTTGTAATCGGTCACCATGTTCAACAACAGGCGTTCGTCGAAACGGAAGCGGCATAGCAGCATGTTAGCCCCAGCCATCTTGAGCAGCTGCGCGGGCGACAGGCCGGCGATCATGTCAGCCATCTCCTCGCTCACTCCCAGACGGAAGATGGCGCTGCTCTTGTCGGCCTGAATCATCTGCTGCGCCAACATCATGTAGGAAAGATTGGTTTCCCTGATTTCGTCATTGATCTGCTGAGTGTTCATGTCGGGCTCCTTGCAAAAAGTTGTCTCGTTTCGACGGTTGCATTCTGCGAGCGGAGCGGCGTAGGAAAAATCGGATGTTTTCCGATTCTTGTGTAGGAATAATTCTTACAAGACGAAGTGAAACCGATGCCCTGCCCTGCATGACAGGAGTCTCCGGCTACTGCCATCCGCCCCCCTCAGTGAGGGCGAATCGGGCATACAGGTAAGGTATCGGCAGGGCCGAAAAAAACTTTAGGGGGAAAAACGATTATTTATGGGCTGCACCAGCGGGCGGCGGCGCAGCCAGCACCAGGCAGGCAAAGGTGTTCTTCAGGTCACAACTCTTTTGCAACTGTGCACGCGCTTCTTCGCGGCGATGCAGCCTGCTCAGCAACATGGCCCGGGCGTAATACACGCGCGCGTCATCGTCCTTGAGCTGGAGGGCAACATCGAACTCGCGCATGGCCTCGTCGGTGCGCCCGGCGCTGGCATAAGCCAGCCCCAGGCTATAGCGCACCGGCTCCAGTTGCGGACTGATCGCCGCCGAGCGCTCGAAATCCAGTGCAGCCTGCTCCCACTGCTTGCGCTTCATTTCAGCCTGGCCGCGGTTGTAATAGATGCGATCCGCCCCCGGCACCCGCTCGTTGCTGAGCAGGGTGGCCGCTTCGTTCCACAGGCGGTAGTCATCGGCAAAGACCCACAGCCGCTGCCAGGACAGGGGGAGCAGCAACAGGACAGCCAGCACAAGGGCCCATTTGATCTTATTCTCCGTGAGCGCCAGCGCCCCAACCACCGCCAGCAACATGAATCCCGGCATCCACAGATAGCTGCGATACAGCACGAACGGTTCCTGCACGCGGATGCTGACGAACTCCGTCATAAAAAGCAGCCATGAATAAAGCA
>JBBIIN010000004.1:0-57310 GCA_037446515.1 Gallionellaceae bacterium | reverse complement strand
GAGGCACGAGGAATGCGATGAGAATTTTGATATTGGGCGCCAGCGGCATGCTCGGGAACGCGATGTTCCGGGTCTTGAGCGAGATGCAGAACTACGAAGTGTATGGAACCGTACGTTCCGAAGCCTCTAAACGCTGGTTCGCTCCTGCACTGAAAGAGCGCTTGTTGGCCGGTATAGATGTTGAGAAAAATGAATCCTTGCTGGATGCATTTATCCGCAGCCGTCCTGAGTTGGTGATTAACTGCGTGGGGCTGGTCAAACAGATAGCTGAAGCCCACGATCCGTTCCAGGCCATCCAGATTAACGCGTTGTTGCCGCACCGGCTGGCGCAGTTTTGTGCGTTGGGCGGAGCGCGGCTGATCCACATGAGCACGGATTGCGTTTTTTCTGGCAGGAAAGGCGGCTATCGCGAATCCGATGAGTCCGATGCGCAGGATTTGTATGGGCGTTCCAAATTCCTCGGCGAGGTGTCATATCCCCATGCCCTTACCATGCGCACCTCCATCATCGGGCATGAGTTGCAGAGTGAACATGGTTTGGTGGGATGGTTCTTGGCGCAACAAGGGCAATGCAAAGGTTATACCCGTGCCATCTTTTCGGGGCTGCCCACGGTGGCATTGGCAAAAGTGGTTAAGGATCATGTGATCCCGCATCCGGAATTGAGCGGTGTCTACCATGTCGCTGCAGAGCCGATAGCGAAATATGACCTACTCAGGTTGGTGGCCGAAATTTATGGCAAAGAGATCGAGATCATTCCGGATGACAAATTGACGATAGACAGGTCGCTGAATGCCGAAAGGTTTCGTGCTGCCACCGGGTATGTGGCGCCTTCCTGGCGCGAATTGGTCAACATGATGCATATATTCAAATAGAAGGTTGGCAGATATGTTCAAAGACAAGGTGTTGATGATTACCGGCGGAACAGGCTCTTTCGGCAATACTGTGCTCAAGCGATTCCTCTCGACGGATGTGGCCGAGATACGCATCTTCAGTCGCGACGAGAAAAAGCAGGAGGACATGCGCATCGCGCTCAACAACAGCAAACTGAAGTTCTATATCGGTGATGTGCGCGACCATGACAGCGTGTACCAGGCGATGCGAGGCGTGGACTATGTGTTCCATGCGGCGGCGCTGAAGCAGGTGCCGTCTTGCGAGTTCTATCCGATGGAGGCGGTGCGCACCAATGTCGTTGGCACCGAGAATGTGCTGAACGCTGCCACGACGTGCGGTGTCAAGCGCGTAGTGGTGCTGAGTACAGACAAGGCGGTATATCCCATCAATGCGATGGGCATTTCCAAGGCCATGGCGGAGAAGTTGATGGTGGCGAAATCGCGCATGCAGCGCGAGACCGAGACGGTGTTCTGTGCCACACGTTACGGCAATGTCATGGCCTCGCGCGGTTCGGTCATTCCTTTGTTCGTGTCGCAGCTCAAAGCGGGCAAGCCGCTGACGGTGACAGACCCCAACATGACGCGATTCCTGATGTCGCTGGAAGACTCGGTGGATCTGGTGTTGTATGCCTATGAGCATGGCAGGCAGGGC
The DNA here is from genome assembly GCA_037446515.1 of Gallionellaceae bacterium. Classification (GTDB taxonomy): domain Bacteria; phylum Pseudomonadota; class Gammaproteobacteria; order Burkholderiales; family Gallionellaceae; genus Sideroxyarcus. Next base: position 55,768 of record JBBIIN010000004.1, on the reverse strand, counting down.
GACATCTTCGTGCAGAAGGCCCCCGCCTCGACTGTAGCCGATCTGGCGCAGGCACTGAAAGAGCTGTTCCAGAAGGACAATCCGGTGCGTATCATCGGCACCCGCCATGGCGAGAAGCTGTATGAATCACTGATCTCGCGGGAAGAGATGGCGCATGCCCAGGACATGGGCGGGTATTACCGCATTCCCGCCGACAACCGCGACCTCAACTACGCCAAGTATTTCAGCGAGGGAGAAGAAAAGATTTCCCGGCTGGAGGATTACACCTCGCACAACACCCACCGTTTGGATGTTGCGCAGATCAAGCAGTTGCTGCTCAAGCTCGATTTCATCCAGGAAGAATTGCATGCTTAAAGTAATGACCATCGTCGGGACTCGCCCCGAGTTGATCAAGATGTCGCGCGTGATCGCGGAATTCGATCAACATACCCGGCATGTGCTGGTACATACCGGCCAGAATTTCGACTATGAGTTGAATCAGGTATTTTTCGACGATCTCGGCATCCGCAAGCCTGACCATTTTCTGGAGGCGGTCGGCGAAAATGCGGCGCAGACCATCGCGCGCGTGATCGAGAAGTCCGATGCGGTGATGGAACAGGAGAAGCCGGATGCGGTGATGCTGTATGGTGACACCAATTCCTGTCTGGCAGTGATCTCCGCCAAACGGCGCAAGATCCCGGTGTTCCATATGGAGGCGGGCAATCGCTGCTTCGACCAGCGCGTACCGGAAGAACTCAACCGCAAGGTGCTGGACCACCTTTCCGACATCAATCTGGTGCTGACGGAACATGCGCGCCGCTACCTGATTGCCGAGGGCATACGCTCAGAGACCATCATCAAGACCGGCTCGCACATGCGCGAGGTACTCGACTACTACAGAGCGAAAATCGAACAGTCTGATGTGTTGCAGCGCATGGGGCTGACCGAAAATCGCTACTTCATCGTCAGTGCGCATCGGGAAGAAAACGTGGATACCCCGCAGAACCTGCGCGATCTGGTCGAGACGCTCAACGCGCTGGCCGAAACCTACGGCTGCCCGGTGATCGTCTCCACCCATCCACGCACACGCAAGCGGCTGGATGCGCTGGAACTGGGCAAGCTGAGCCCGCACGTCCAATTCCTCAAACCCTTTGGTTTTTGCGATTACATCAAGTTGCAGATGGCGGCGCTCTGTGTCGTGTCCGACAGCGGCACCATCACCGAAGAGGCCTCCTTGTTGAACCTGCCCGCCATCACCATCCGTAATGCGCACGAACGCCCGGAAGGCATGGACGTCGGCACGCTCATCATGAGCGGGTTGAAAAGGGAGGGAGTGCTGGACGCAGTGCGCATCATCCTGGCTCAGCACGATAAGACCCGGCGCGTCATGCAGCCGGTGCAGGATTACGAAGCGGGGCCGGTTTCCAAACAAGTGCTGCGCATCGTGGCCAGTTATACCGGCTATGTGAATCGCACGGTCTGGCACAAGCAGACCTGACACAGCTTTTCTTTGAAATGATGAGTTCCATGCTAGTGACTGGCGCCAATGGTTTTGTCGGGCGCGCTTTATGCGAGAGCGCAGCGGCGAAGCTGGGTCGGGTGACAGGGGTTACGCGCAAGCCTTGCTGCTGGAATGCGAATGTGGAGAACGTCATTGTCGGGACGCTCGATGATGCTGCGGACTGGCGCAATGTCTTGAATGGCTGTGATGTGGTGGTCCATCTTGCCGCCCGCGTTCACGTCATGCATGACACATCCAGCAATCCCTTGGCGGAGTTCCGCAAAGTCAATGTGGCGGGCACGGAACATCTGGCTCGTTCAGCGGCGGCGGCGGGGGTGAAGCGCCTAGTCTATGTCAGTTCGATCAAGGTGAATGGAGAACAGACAAGGTTTGGCGAGCCCTATACAGAAACTTCATTACCCGCCCCGCAAGATCCCTATGGCGTTTCCAAATGGGAGGCAGAGCAGGCATTGCACAAGGTGGCAGAGGAAACCGGGCTGGAGGTGGTGATCGTGCGCCCCCCCCTAATCTACGGTTCCGAAGTAAAGGGGAACTTTGCCCGGATGCTTAAAGTACTGCATAAGGGGATGCCTTTGCCGCTGGCATCAGTGCACAACTTGCGCAGCTTGGTCTATGTGCAAAATTTTGCCGATGCACTGCTTGCTTGTGCCACGCATCCCGCCGCTGCCGGGCAGACTTACTTGGTCAGCGACGGGGAGGATGTTTCGACGCCTGAGCTATTGCGAGTTTTGGGTGCGGCCATGGGACATTCAGCCCGCCTGTTTGCAGTACCACCCAGTCTGCTGCAATGGGGCGGCGCGTTGCTAGGCAAGTCGGATCAACTCAGCCGTTTGCTGGGCTCCTTGCAAGTCGATAGTGGTAAAATCCGCCGCGAACTTAACTGGACGCCACCGTACAGCTTGCAACAAGGGTTGCAAGCCACTGCGGAGTGGTATCGAAGTACCCATCCATGAGCCATTATTCCCCCATTGTCGCTGCCCTGGTCACCATGCTGTTGACCACGGTCATCCTGTACAGCAAGTTCGGCAAAGAGATACAGGATGTTCCCAACGAGCGTTCGCTGCATGAGACACCCGTGCCGCGCATAGGTGGAGTGGGCATGATGGCCGGCATCTTCTCCGGCTGGGCCTTGATGTTGACGTCCCTGGCCTGGTGGATGGTGTTGCCACTGATAGGGGTGTTCGCTGTCTCCCTTGTGGATGACGTGCAGGGTTTGCCGGTGAAGAAACGCCTGGCGGCGCATCTGCTGGCGGCAGCCGTGCTGGTGGCCGGGTCGGGATTGTTAATGCAGCAAGGCATGCTCGCGGCACTGGTGATGTTGTTCTTCACGGTCTGGATGACCAACCTTTACAACTTCATGGACGGATCGGACGGACTGGCCGGGGGCATGGCCTTGTTCGGATTCAGCATGTATGGCGTTGCTGGCTTGATGGCGCACAACGACACCTTTGCCATGCTGAACTTCACCATCGGCGCCGCAGCCCTGGGTTTTCTCTATAACAATTTCCATCCAGCCAAGATATTCATGGGGGATGCCGGATCCATTCCGCTCGGTTTCCTAGTGGCAGGTATGGGGCTGTGGGGATGGCTGCAGGGATATTGGGCGGTCTGGTTCCCCTTGTTCGTGTTTTCCCCCTTCATCATGGATGCCAGCGTGACCTTGCTGAAGCGTACGGTGCGCGGCGCAAAGGTAACCGAAGCGCACCGCGAACATTATTATCAGCGCGCCATCCAGATGGGCATGGGGCATCGTGAGGTGGCGATAATCGAATACGCCCTCATGCTGGGGGCAGGGGTAACGGCGCTTGCATGCATCGGCGAGATATTCCCGTGGCAGGCTCTGCTGGTGTGGGCGGTCATCTTCGCCGTGTTGATGGTGTGGCTGGATATGCGTTGGCAGGCGCATGTGCGCGGTGCAAATGCATAAGATCTCGCTAAATACCTTGCTCGCTGTCCTGCACGATATTGCCGCGGCAATATTGGCTTGGTGGGTTGCCTATCTGCTGCGCTTCAATTTCGACCTGCCGGCGGATTTCCGGCAGGAACTGTGGAGCACCATGATTTGGGTGATTCCGCTGCAAACCCTGGTTTTCTGGGGTTTTGGCCTGTATCGCGGCATCTGGCGTTTCGCCAGCATCGCGGATCTGCGCCGCATTTTGTTTGCGGTGATCGTTGCGACCGCTTCCATTCCCCTGATGCTGGGTCTGTTCCGGGTGCAGGCCGTGGTGCCGCGTGCCGTGCTCATCATCGATCCCTTGCTGCTGCTGTTGGCGATGGGTGGCAGCCGCTTGCTGTATCGTCTGTGGAAGGAAGGATTGCTGTGGGGCAATTTCCATTTGCAGGGAACGCCTGTTCTGATTCTCGGAGCGGGCGATGCGGGTGCGGCACTATCCAAGGAATTGGCGCGTAGCAACGCCTGGAACCTGGCGGGTTTTCTCGACGACAACCCGAGCAGGGAAGGGCGTACCCTGAATGGGGCCAGAGTGTTAGGCCGGCTGGATAGCCTGCCATACTGGGCGGAACGGATGGGAGTCGTACAAGTCATCGTGGCCATGCCTTCCGCCGCACACCAGGAACGCCGCCGCGCCATCGAATTGGCCAACCGGCACGGCATCAAAGCGCTGACCGTCCCGGCCATTGACGACTTGATGAGCGGTCGAGTGGCCATCTCGCAACTGCGCGCGGTGGAACTGGATGACTTGCTGGGGCGCGATCCGGTGCGGCTGGACGACGACGGATTGCACCGCCAATTGACCGGCAGAACCATCCTGGTTACCGGCGCGGGTGGGTCCATCGGTTCCGAACTGTGCCGCCAGATCGCACGCTTCACCCCGGCCAGGCTGGTGCTGTTCGAGGCCGGCGAATTCGCGCTGTACAACATCGAACAGGAGTTGCAACAAAGATTTCCTGATCTCCAACTGGTGTATCTCGCAGGAGACGTGCGCGATGCCGCTCGCTTGGAACAGGTGTTCGGGCGGTACCGGCCAGAGGTGGTGTTCCATGCTGCGGCCTACAAGCACGTCCCCTTGATGGAACGCGACAATGCCTGGCAGGCGGTGCGTAACAACGTGTTCGGCACCTGGCAGGTGGCGCGGTGCGCCCAACAACATGGCGCGGAAAAGTTCGTGCTCATCTCCACCGACAAGGCGGTCAATCCCACCAACGTGATGGGCGCGACCAAGCGCATGGCCGAGATCGTCTGTCAGGGACTGCAACAGGCGACGGGGACGAAATTCGTCATCGTGCGTTTCGGCAACGTGCTGGGCAGCAATGGCAGCGTGATCCCCAAATTCCGCGAGCAGATCGCCAAGGGCGGGCCGATCACCGTGACACACCCCGACATCACGCGCTTCTTCATGTCCATCCCCGAGGCGGCGCAACTGGTGATGCAGGCGGGCTACATGGGGCAAGGCGGCGAGATATTCGTGCTGGACATGGGCGAGCCGGTGAAGATCGTTGATCTGGCCAAGGACATGATCCGGCTATCCGGCTTGAGCGAAGCGGACATCAGGATCGAATTCACCGGCCTGCGCCCCGGCGAGAAGCTGTATGAAGAATTGCTGGCCAATGGCGAGAACACCCTACCCACACCGCACCCCAAGCTGCGCATCGCGCGCGCGCGCGCGGTCAGCGGCGAGGAATGGCAGAGCCTGTTGAATTGGGCAGGCGGGGTGCAGCCGCAATCCGACGACGAGGTGCGTGCACGTTTGCAGCATTGGGTGCCGGAGTACGTTCCTGCTACGCATTGATGATGCCCACCCTGTCGGTCATTGTTATCACCCGCAACGAGGCGAACAACATCCGCGATTGCCTGCGATCGGTGGCATGGGCGGACGAGATCATCGTGGTGGATTCGGGCAGCAGCGATGCAACCGTCGATATTGCACGCGAGATGGGTGCCCAGGTGCATGTACATGCCGACTGGCCCGGTTTCGGCCCGCAAAAGAACCGCGCCCTGGGCTATGCCAGCAAGGACTGGGTGTTCTCCCTCGATGCCGATGAGCGGGTGACGCCGGAACTGCGTTCAGAGCTTGAGCGGACCATGCGATCGGCGGAAGCAGAAGGCTATTACTGCCCGCGCCTGTCGCAATTCTGCGGCGCATTCGTCCATCATAGCGGCTGGTATCCTGATTACGTGCTGCGTCTATTTAAGCGTGGGGCGGGAAGATTATCGGACAGCTTAGTACACGAGAGCGTGCTGCTGCAGGGCCGCAGCGCCCGGCTGAAATCACCGCTGCTGCACTACAGCTATTTGACTCGCGATGATGTGGAGCGCAAGGTCGCGCAATACTCTGATGCTGCTGCACAACAGATGCATGCGGCGGGCAAGAATGCCACGTTATTTCGTGCCGCGCTCAGTGCGGGATGGACCTTTGTGCGCACCTGGCTTTTCCGTCTTGGTGTGTTGGATGGCCGCGCAGGCTGGGGCATCGCTGTGATGAATGCGCGCACCACCTGGCTGAAATATCGCAAGCTCGCAGCGCTCCACGCACACCAACAATCCCGGTAATTTTGTCATTCCCGCCTGCGCGAGAATGACAACTTAACTTAACGCCCGTTTGATACGGCTGCGCAACAACTGCCAGCGCAGTTCGCGCGAGTCCTCCGGCTCCGAAAGTTGTAAACCTTGTGCCAATTGGCCGCGCCGTAGGTAATAGCGATCGAACACCGACTGGCGCATGCCCCACTTGTTCAGGAACTGCTTGCTGCCATCATTCTTCTTCACCTTGCCGGTGGACTTGCACTGGAAGTGGTACACGAAGGAGTCGCCCACGCCGAGGAACACGCGGCAGCCCGCATGCCACAGCTTCATCGAGAAATCGTTGTCGCTGCTCATGCCGGGCGAGAACTCGCTGCTGTAGCCACCGACCTTGTGCCACCAGCGCCGCGACACCAGCGTGGGTGGCCAGGTTGCGCCCAGCCAGTCAGCCTTGCGGATGTTGGGCAGATCGGCCAGCAGGCGCGCTTCGTCGAAGTTCTCAGCCTCGATACCGTAGTCGCCCACCACCACGCAAGGATTATTGGTGTCACGCGGCTCTATCATGGTGCCTGAAAGCATGAACAGGTCGCTTTCCAGTTGCTTCAGCTTGTTTACCAAGGCGGTGTCCCAGCCGGGACAGCAATACATGTCGTCGTTCAGATACAGGATGTAGTCTTGCGTGGCATGCATGGCAGCTTCGTTCACCGCCAGACAGATGCCGATGTTCTGCGGCGAGGCGGTGTGTGCCAACCCTTGCGTGCGCACCCACTCCAGCGTGCCGTCGCTGCCGTCGTTTACATGCACGATGATCTGGTGCGCATGGGCCGAATTCTGGCGGATGCTGCGTATGCACAATTGCAGCAGCGCGAGATTGTTCCAGGTGGGGATGATGATGGAGAACATGCGGTTCCTCAGGGTTTGCGCGCACGGATCAGGATGTTCTGTCCGGTGTGCGGTTGTGTGGATTGCGCGCGTTGTTCGTGCAACTCCTTGCGCAGGCTCCATGCCAGCAAGGCCAGTTTGTGCCATGAGCCGCCAGATCCGCCTTCGGCGATCTCGCGGCTCACGCGATAGACCACCGCCGAACCGGCAGAACAGCTGCGCGCCTCGACGATGTCGAAACCGGCCTGGCGCGTCAGCGCCGCCAGCGTCTCCACCGTGAACAGATGCAGGTGGCGCGGAGCCTCCCAGCCGCGCCAGCTCGCACCGAATTCGGCAGCGCCCAGGCTGCGCGCGTTCGGCGTGGTCATCACCAGCAGGCCGCCAGGCTTCAGCAGGCGCAGGCATTCGTGCAACGTGGCCTGCGGATCGTACAGATGTTCGATGGCCTGGCTCAGTGTGATCGCATCAAAGCTCGCTGCGGGCAAGCCGCATTGCGGCAGGTCGCCGACGCGCGTTTCGATACTATAGCGTTCACGCACTGTGCGCGCGGCCTGCTCGTCGAAGTCAGTGCCGACCACGTCCCAGCCGCGCTTCTGCATGCGGCGCAGGAAACGCCCGCCGCCGCAGCCCACATCCAGCACACGGCCCGGCCGTTCATTGCCCAGCATCATGAAGCGCAGCGCCGCCGCTTCGCGTTTCAAGCCGGTCACGATCATGGCAGGTGTATAGACCAGCCGGATGAGGCGATGAGACAGGCTCAACAGTGATTTCAACAAACGATTGCTGTGCCGCTGCGTGTGCGTGTGGTAGCTGGCATAGGCTTTCCACATTTCCTGCGGCAATGGCGCGGGATCCAGCCAATAGACACCGCAGGAGTTGCAACGACGGAATGACCAATCTCCTTCGAGTCGCCCATCCGGATCGCGGATGCCGTACTGTGCGACATCGCCCGCCCCGCCGCACAAGTCGCAGGTAAGGCGGGGTTCGCTTGATATACTGTCGCGGTTCATTTCTGGCATAGGCCGCATTCTAAACGACGCTCACATCCGCGATTCATGAAAATCATCCACATCGTCAGGCGCTACGGCCCGGTCGGCGGCAGTGAGCGCTACGTCTGGGAGACTGTGCGGGAGCTGGTCAGGCTAGGCCATGAGGTGCAGGTGGTCTGCGAGGTCTGCTTGGGCGAAGTGCCGTCCGGCATCACGGTGCATGAACTGGGCCGCATGCATTATCGCCCGCGCTGGCTGTATTACTGGCGCTTTGGCCGCCGTGTCCATGCTTGGCTCAAAGCCAATCCGCAACCGGGCTGGCTGATCCACAGCCACGAGCGGGTCGGCGTGCATGACGTGACAACCTTCCACGGACCTCCATTCGCCTCGGTGCGCGACAAACCTTGGTGGAAGAAGCTCTCCATCCGTGTGGCGATGCAGCTCTACATGGAGCGGCGCGAATTGCGCGTGGCCCGCGCCATTGTGCCCAACTCGGCCGTCATCGCGCGGCAGCTCGCGCATTACTACCCGGAATACGCGCACAAGCTCACCGCCCCCATCGTGCCCGGCGTCGTGCCCGGTGTGGAACGGCCTTTCCGCCATGTGCCGCAGGATGGCGGCATCATCGGTTTCGTGGGGCGCGAGTGGCAGCGCAAGGGCTTGCCGCTCGCGGTTGAGATCACCGCTGCCTTGCGCAAGCAGCGCCCCGCCTTGGAACTTTGGGTCGTCGGTCCAGAACCGCGCGATATCGCCCACCTGTTCCGCAACTGGCAAGGCGGCTATCGCTTGTTGGGCTGGCGCAAGGATGCCGAACACTTCAAGGACATCGACGTGCTGCTGCATCCGGCCAAGGCCGAACCCTACGGCATGGTCATCACCGAAGCCATGGCGGCGAGCGTGCCGGTGGTAGTGTCGGATGCCTGCGGTGCGGCGGAGCAAGTCCATGCCCAAGCAGGCACTGTGGTCAAACTGGAAGCGCTCTTGCCGGAATGGCTGGCCGCAGTGCAGGTCCAATTGCAGCGCAACGAATCTGCCCCGCCTTATGTGCGGAGTTGGGAACAAGTCGCGCAGGAATGTGTTTCGGTGTACGAGAACAGGGCGGAAGGTGGAATTGCATGATGCTCACGTCATTGCGTGAATTGACGCTTTGGGAAAAGCTCGCAGCATTATTGCTGCTGGCCTACCCTACGGCGATGCTGGCGGTGCGCGGCGGCATGAACACGGTGTTCGCAATCACTTTGTTGCTGGCGCTGATCGTCTGGGCCAAACGTCCGGCAGGCTGGGCAGCAGTAGCATGGCACAAGGAATGGAACGCTTATTTGTATGCCATGACGGGGCTCTCGGTCGCCATGCTCATCAGCCAAGTGGCGTGGCAGGATTTCAATGCACACGCCCACGATGCGCCATCACGTTTCTGGCTGGGCATCCCGGTGTTCCTGCTTTTGCTGCGTGTGAATCCGCGCGTGTTCGTGGTGCTGCAATATGCGTTTCCGTTGGCAGCCATCGTCGGTTTGCTGATGGCGCGGGATCTTGGGGTAGGCCGCTGGGGTATCGGCACGGTAGATTTGATCCATTTCGGTGATTTTGAGATGGTATTGGCTGCGCTGTCCCTGTCGTGCATCGATTGGTTTGGCAAAGATGCGCTGCCTTTACGCAGCTTGAAACTATTGGGAATGGTGGCAGGTGTGCTGGCGTCTTTTATCTCCGGGTCGCGAGGCGGGTGGCTCGCAATACCGGTGTTCGCTCTGCTGCTGCACTATTTTCATAAAGACAAACTCAATCCGCGCTGGCTGTGGGGAGGTCTGGCCGCTGGGGTGATGACAGTGGTGCTAGCCTATGCATCTTCTTCAACCTTACAACAACGTATGGCAGAGATGCGCGACGATCTGGCAACCTACAGTACAGGTAACATTGATTCCGATACAGGCATCCGCATCCAACTCTATCGTGCAGCTTGGGATATCATCACAGGTCACCCTTTGCTCGGGGTCGGGCCATTGGGGTATGCCAAGGAAATGCAAAGCATGCAGGAGCATGGCAAAGTCTCCGCTGTGGCGGCCATGTATGGGCGAGGAGAAGTACATAGCGACATCCTGGCCAAGACCGCAGGCATGGGCGTGCTGGGATTCATTGCCATCCTGGCGATCTATCTCGTTCCCTTCCGCCTGTTCTGGCAGTCTGCCAAGTCGGTGGCGATGCAATCCCGTCATGCCGGCATCATGGGGTGTCTGTTCGTCAGTGGTTTTTTCATCTTTGGCTTGACGGCGGAAACCTTCAGCCTGACCATGGCGACCGCGTTTTACAGCTTCACCGTGGCCGTGCTGCTGGCCGCGTGTTACAACACTCCCCGGGAATAAAGGCACTCATGTTCAGCATCGTCATCCCCAGTTGGAACAACCTCGCATACCTGAAATTGGCGGTTGAAAGCTTGCGCCGCCATTCCCGTTATGAGCACGAGATCATCGTGCACCTGAACGATGGCTCCGACGGTTCGCTGGAATGGGTCAAGGCGCAGGGCATCAAGTACACGCACTCGGCCAAGAACGTCGGCGTGTGCCTGTCGGTGAATCATCTGGTGGCGCAGGCCAGCCATGACTGGGTGTTGTACATGAACGACGACATGGTGGCGGCGCCTGGATGGGATGAGGCTTTCGTGCAGGCGATCCAGTCTGTGGATACCGATCTGGCGCTGTTCTTCGGCACCCTCATCCAGCCGGAGACTAATGACCATCCCGACATCATCAAGCAAGATTTCGGCACGACTCCGGCCAACTTTGATGAGGCTGCCTTTCTGCGCCGTTATCGTGACGATGCACGTGGTGACAAGGAGGGCGCTGCGTCGCAGCCCACGCTGGTGAGCAAGAAGTGGTGGAGCATGGTGGGCGGTTACAGCCTGGAATTCTCGCCGGGCATGAGCAGCGATGATGACCTGTTGATGAAATTCTGGGTGACCGGCTGCCGCAAATTCCGCATGGTCGGCGCCAGCCGCTTCTATCATTTCGGCAGCATGAGCACCGGGCGCATCACACACAATCAGGGCGGCCACATCTTCACCATGAAATGGGGTATCACCCAGTTGGAGTTCTACCGCCATTATCTGCCCTCACTGCGCAATGCGGATGGCGGTAATACGGCAGACAATCCGCACAACGCGGTGCGTCCTACCTGGTTGGGCAAACTGCGGCGTGTGCGTTATGCGCTGAAGAAGAACTACCCGCTGGATGGCATCGAAGCCTGGGATCCCGTACCGGGTCAGGGCGAGTGGTACCAGGGGAATTAGTTTTTCCGCTGCTGGATGCTTTTGTAGACCTCCTCACCCATCAGCAGATAGCCGGTCGTCGAGAAGTGCGTGTTGTTGGCGGGGTAGAGGTCGATCACTCTGTGTTCGATGGCCTGTTGCGTCATGCGCAGCAAGTTTGGCGCATGGAAACGTCGCTCCGCCTCGTTCCAGAATTGCTTCTCAGGATAAAGATAGGCTGTGGATTTGTTGGGGACGAACACCCAGATGGGCGTCACACCGGATAGTCTCGAATTGATTTCCGCCATGCTGTCCAGCATGGAGAGGTCGATGCTCTCTTCCTTGTCGTAAGACAAAAATAAAGCATCTTCACAACTCGCATGACTGAACAGTTCGCAACCATGTGGCACGCGTGCCAGCCGTACTTGGTTGGGTAGCAGCCAGGTGTTGAAATCCTTGGCCTGGCGCAAGCGTTCGTATTGCAGCATGTTCCAGCGCGTTTGCAGGCCGGTCGACAGCTTCCCGTTGTAGCTGCCTTCGTGGATGTTGAACGATACGGGCGGCGGGACGCGTGGCATGTCGGTCTTGCGGTTGGCGTGGTATTGCATCTGCTGGCAGGCGACCGAGCGCCCTACATCGTCAGGCAGGTTGCGCTCGATGGATTCCAACACGAGATAGCGCCCCTGGAAACCTTGCTGACGTAGCCAGGGCATGAAGTCGGCGCAGATGCCGCGCATGCTGTCCCACGACTCTGTGCGCACCTTGATGCCGTGCTGCACCAGCACAGTCTGCCACGCCAGCGGCTCGGAAAAACTGTCGCCGACCACCAGCACGTCAGCATCTTGCATGGAAGCCTGTTGCAACAATTTTTGGTCAATTGCCGGTTGCGGCTTTGTCCAGCCGAATAGCGATTCGGGCAGCAAACCCATGCGGGTCAGTTCGCCTTGAAAGGTGGCTAGCGGCAGGAAATAGAAAGCGAGCGCGCCATAGGTCAGTACGGCGATGAACGCGGCGAGGGAAAAAATTTTGGCGTGGTTCATGTCAGAACTGGAAGTAGAGGAAGGGGCTGTAACTGCCGAAGCGGTCGAGCACCACATAGAACAGGGCCAGCACCAGCGCAAGCTGCGCCAGCATCAGCATGGTGCTGCTCTTGATGAAGCGCAGCCGGGTAGAATTGGGCAGCAGCCATACCCACAGCAAGCCCGGCACCAGCAGACGCAGCAGGTCGCGACCGGAGAGGTCGGTGAGCAACAGCAGGTTGCCATGCATCACGGCATCGAAGGCGATGGGGCGCGCGGCGATGCCGAACATGGCTTTGAGCAGGGTCAGCGCCTGCGCCAGGTTGTCGGCGCGGAACACCACCCAGGCAGCCACCACCGCGATGAAGGTGAGCACACCGCCCACCATCTTGCCCGCAAGATCGGGTATCCCGCGCAAGTAGCGTTCGGCAATGAAATCGCGCCACAGGTTGTTGACGACCAGATAGGCGCCATGCAGCGCGCCCCAGATCACGAAGGTCCAGCCCGCACCGTGCCACAGCCCGCCCAGCAGCATGGTGGTCATCAGGTTGGCATAACGGCGCAGCTTGCCGTGACGGTTGCCGCCCAGCGGGATATACAGGTAATCGCGCAGGAAGGTGGACAGCGTGATATGCCAGCGTCGCCAGAATTCGATGATGCTGGTGGACTGATACGGTGAATTGAAGTTGATGGGCAGGCGGATGTTGAACAGCAGCGCGATGCCCAGCGCCATGTCGGTATAGCCGGAGAAATCGAAATAGATCTGCAACGTGTAGGCCAGTGCGCCGCACCAGGCTTCGTATGCCGTGGGCAGCACGCCTATGCTCATGCCATGCTGCGCGCCGTCGAAAATGGCCGTGGCAAAGGGTGCCAGCGAGTCCGCCCACAACACCTTTTTGCATAGCCCCAGCGTGAACAGTAGCAGGCCGGTGGCGGTGTTGTCCCAGTGGATGCGGTAGGTCGCGCGGTGCGCGAATTGCGGCATCATGTCCTTGTGGTGCAGCACGGGACCTGCGATCAAATGCGGGAAGAAGGTGACGAACAGCACGTAATGTACGAAGTTGTATTCCTTCACCTTGCCCTGGTAAGTGTCCACCAGGAAGGCGATCTGGGTGAAGGTGAAGAAAGAAATGCCCAGCGGCAGCAGGATGTCGCCCAGCGACCAATGCGTGCCGGCCAGACTGTTTGCCGTACCCAGGAAGAAGTTGGCGTATTTGTAATAGCCCAGCAGCGCCAGGTTGGCACTGATGGCGAACACCAGCATGCGCTTCTTGCGTCCCGCCGCATGCTGCACCCCTGCCTTGGCGATCCATAGACCGAAGGCGTAGTTGCAGATGATCGAGCCCAGCAGCAGGCCGACATAAGCGGGATTCCAGTAGCCGTAGAAGAACAGCGAGGACAGTGCCAGCCAGCCGGCGGCATAGGCATGCTGCAAGCGCGCCAGCAGGAAGAAGCCCAGCAACACGATGGGCAGGTAAAGGAAGATGAAGCCGTAAGAATTGAACAGCATCGGCAGGTGATCGAAGTCTGATACTCTATTCTACAAGACTAGCTATTGGAGCAGGCATGGCCACCTACGCAGTGGGCGACATACAAGGGTGTTATGACGAATTCCAGCAACTGCTGGAAGCGATGCGCTTCGATCCGGCACAGGACCGGCTGTGGCTGGTTGGTGACCTGGTCAATCGCGGCCCCGGATCGTTGCAGGTGTTGCGCCTGGTGCGTTCGCTGGGCGAGCGTGCCATCACCGTGCTGGGCAATCACGACCTGCATCTGGTGGCGGTGCATGCAGGCATCGGCCAGTTGCATCACAGCGATACGCTGGACGAGGTGCTCAAGGCGCCGGACTGTGATGAACTCATCCATTGGTTGCGCTGCCAGAAACTGGCCCATCTGGAAGACGGATACTTGCTGGTGCATGCCGGCGTCCTGCCCGGCTGGACGGCGCAACAGGCCGTTGCGCTGGCGCACGAAGCGGAAAGCGTGCTGCGCGGCGACGGCTACCGTGAATTCATTGCCCGCATGTACGGCAACACCCCGCATGGCTGGGATGATGCGCTGGAGGGCCACAAGCGCCTGCGCGTCATCGTCAATGCCTTCACCCGCCTGCGTATCTGCACCGTGCAGGGCGAGATGGAATTCAAGTTCAAGGGTGAGGTGCAGAACATCCCGCAGGGGTATTTGCCGTGGTTCGAAGTGCCCGGGCGCAAGACGCAGGACACCACCATCCTCTTCGGCCACTGGTCGGCACTGGGGCTGCTGCTGCGCGAACGCCTTATCGCGTTGGACACGGGCTGCCTGTGGGGCGGCCCGATGAGCGCACTGCGCCTGGAAGACCGCCGCCTGTTTCAGGTTGAATGCAGAAACCCGGTGGCCAAGCATTGGTGAGCGCTATATGGCCGCCAGCAATCTGTGCAACATGCCTTCCGCCTGTCGTGCATAACCGCCGCCGAACAGGTTGGCATGGTTGAGGATGTGGTAAAGATTGTATAGCTCGCGGCGCTTGGCATAGCCCGCATGCAATGGCCAGGCAGCGTGATATCCGGCATAAAAATCCACACCGTAACCGCCGAACAGCTCCGTCATTGCCAGATCGCATTCGCGGTCGCCGTAATAGGCGGCGGGGTCGAAGATGACCGGCGTGCCATCCGGCAGAAAGCCGTGGTTGCCGCTCCACAGGTCGCCATGCAGCAAGGAGGGGCGCGGCGCATAACCATCGAAGAACGCAGGCAGGTTCTCCATCAACCGCGTCCCCAAGGTCTGTAGCCGGTCGTAGCAACCATTGCGCGCGGCGAGCCGCAACTGCCAGCCCAGGCGCTGTTCGCGCCAGAAAGTTATCCAATCTTCATGCCAGTGATTCGGTTGCGGCGTTGCACCGATGAAATTGTCTGCGGGGAAACCGAAATGCCCGGCAGTGGCCCGGTGCAGCGCGGCAAGCTGCGCGCCCAACTGCCGTTCAGCGCCGCGCCCGCCCAGCAACAGATGTTCCAGCACCAGGAAGCTGTGGCCTGCGGCACAACCCTGCGCGATCACCTGCGGCACGCGCAGCGTATGCGTGGCGGCAAGGGTGGCCAGTCCCGCGGCTTCGGCGCTGAACATGGCTTGCTGCTGCGCGCCGTTGAGTTTGACGAAATAACGCGCGCCATCCCGGTCTTCCAGGCAGTAACTCTGGTGGATATCGCCGCCGCTGACCGGCGTTGCACGGTGCAACTGGAAAGGATGTCCCGTTGCGGCGCGGATGGCGGCAGCGACGGGCGTCCAATCCATGAGGGGGATTACAGCGTGATGCGAGAACCGAAATGTTCCTTGTACAGGTCGGCGATCTCGGTGCGCGAGTGGCGATGGTTCTGCCCGCCGCGGCTGGCGATCTTGAGCGAGCCCATGAGCGAGGCCAGGCGGCCCGTGCTCTCCCAATCCCAGCCGGCCTGGATGCCGTACAGCAGGCCGGCGCGGTAGGCATCGCCACAGCCGGTCGGATCGACGATGGCCTTGGCTTTGGGGGTGGGAATGGCGATCTCGCGGCCATCGGCATGGATCAGCGAACCGTCGCCGCCCAGAGTGACGATCAGCGCGGTGACGCGCTGCGCGATGTCCTTCAGCGATTTGCCGGTCTTGTCCTGCAGCATCTTGGCTTCGTAATCGTTCACCGTCACGTAGTTCGCCTGCTCGATGAACTCAAGCAGTTCGCTGCCGGAGAACATCGGCATGCCCTGGCCCGGATCGAACACGAAGGGGATGCCGGCATCGGCGAACTCGCGTGCATGGTTAATCATGCCGTCGCGCCCATCCGGCGACACGATGCCCAAGCTGACCTCCTTGGCGTCATGCACATGGTTGAGGTGCGACATGCCCATCGCGCCGGGGTGGAAGGCGGTGATCTGGTTGTCGTCGAGGTCGGTGGTGATGAAGGCCTGGCCGGTGAAGTTGCCTTCCACCTGGCGGATGTGTTGCTGGCTCAGCCCCAGCTTGTCCAGACGTGCGGCATAGGGGGCGAAATCGTCGCCCACCGTCGCCATGATCAGCGGCTGGCCGCCCAGCAGTTGCAGGTTGTAGGCGATGTTGCCGGCGCAGCCGCCGTATTCGCGGCGCATCTCCGGCACCAGGAAGGCAACGTTCAGGATGTGCAACTGGTCGGGCAGGATGTGATTCTTAAAGTGGTCCTTGAACACCATGATGGTGTCGTAGGCCATGGAACCGCAGATGAGAGTTTTCATAGCTATTCGAGATCAGTGAAGTGATGGGAGGATTATAACCAGAACAACACCCCACCCCACACCAGCGCCACGTTGAGGATGCCGGTGAGTACGGCAGCGCCCGCGATGTCCTTGGCGCGTTTGGCGAAGGGGTGATGTTCGAGCGAGGTATGGTCCACTGCCGCCTCGATGGCCGAATTGACCAGCTCCAGGATGAGCACCAGCAGCACGCTGCATATCATCAGCAACTTGCCTACCCGGTCGGCGGGCAGGAACAGTGCGAGCGGGATGAGGATGGCCGCCACCATGAGCTCCTGGCGGAACGCATCCTCATGCTGCCATGCGGCGCGGTAGCCATTGAGCGAATTGCGCAGCGCATGCCAGGCGTGGGTCAGGCCGGTCGGGTGTTTGTTCGGGCTTTCCATGCTATGCGTAAGCGGATGGCGGCAGGCAGGTGCACACCAGATGCTTGTCGCCGTACACGTTGTCCACCCGCGCCACGGCGGGCCAGAACTTGTTCTCGCGTACATAAGGCAGCGGGTAGGCGGCTTGTTCGCGCGTGTAGGGCCGCGCCCACTCGTTGGCGCAGACCTGCTGCGCGGTGTGCGGGGCGTGCTTGAGGAGGTTGTCCTTCTTGTCCACTTTGCCGCTAATCACGGCTTCGATCTCGCCACGGATGGCGATCATCGCGTCGCAGAAGCGGTCCAGTTCGGCCTTCGACTCGCTCTCGGTCGGCTCCACCATCAGCGTATCCACCACCGGGAAGGAGGTGGTCGGCGCGTGGAAGCCGAAGTCCATCAGGCGCTTGGCGATGTCCGCCACTTCCACGCCTTCCTTCTTCCACTCGCGGCAATCGAGGATCATCTCGTGCGCGCAACGGCCATTCGCGCCGCTGTACAGCGTGGCGTAATGCTCCTTCAGCGATTCCTTGATGTAGTTGGCGTTGAGGATGGCCATGCGTGTCGCTTCAGTCAGCCCCTTGCCGCCCATCAGCTTGATGTAGGCGTAGGAGATCAGCAGGATCAGCGCGCTGCCGTAAGGCGCGGCAGACACGGCATGGATGCCTTGCGCGCCGCCCACCTTCACCAGCGGGTGCGAAGGCAGGAACGGCGCGAGATGTTCCGCCACGCCGATGGGGCCCGCGCCCGGTCCGCCGCCGCCGTGCGGGATGGCAAAGGTCTTGTGCAGGTTGAGGTGGCACACGTCCGCGCCGATGCTGCCGGGGCTGGTCAGTCCCACCTGCGCGTTCATGTTGGCGCCGTCCATGTACACCTGGCCGCCGTGGGCGTGGATGATCGCGGTGATGTCGCGGATGGATTCCTCATACACGCCATGCGTGCTGGGATAGGTGACCATCAGGCACGACAGTCTGTCCCGGTATTCTTCCGCCTTGGCGCGCAGGTCGTCCACATCAATGTTGCCCTTGCTGTCGCACTTCACCACCACGATGTCCAGCCCGGCCATGGCTGCGCTGGCCGGATTGGTGCCGTGCGCGGAGGAAGGGATCAGCACCACGTTGCGTTGCGCTTCGCCGCGCGAACGGTGGTAAGCCTGAATGACGGACAATCCCGCATATTCGCCGGACGCGCCGCTGTTGGGCTGGAAGCTCATCTGCGCGAAGCCGGTGATCTCGCACAGTGCGGCGCTCAGCCCTTCGATGACTTCAGCATAGCCTTCGGCCTGTTCCACCGGGACGAAAGGATGCAGGTTGGCGAACGCGGGCCAGGTCAGCGCCAGCATCTCGGCGGTCGCGTTCAGCTTCATGGTGCAGGAACCCAGCGAGATCATCGAGTGCGTGAGCGACAAGTCCTTGTTCTCCAGCCGTTTGAGGTAACGCATCATCCCGGTCTCGGAGTGGTAGCGGTTGAACACCGCATGGCTCAGGATGGCCGACTTGCGTTCGGCGAAGCGCAGGGGCTGCGCGGCGATCTGCTGCGCGCTGATGACCGGCGCGGACAGGCCGCGTTTCTGCGCGAACACCGCGAGCAAGGCATTGAGATCGTCCGGTGTCGTGGTTTCGTCCAGCGACAGGCACACCCCGTCCGCGACATAGCGCAGATTGATGCATGCCGCCTCGGCCAGCGCGCGCAGCCTGGCGTTGTCCGTGTTGAGCACCTTGAGCGTATCGAAGAACGCGCCTTCGGCCACGCGGTAGCCCAGGCCGCGCAGGGCTTCGGCCAGTGCGACCGTGCTCTGGTGTACGCGCCGCGCGATGCCGCGCAACCCTTGCGGGCCGTGATACACCGCATACATCGAGGCCATGATGGCCAGCAGTGCCTGCGCGGTGCAGATGTTGGAGGTGGCCTTCTCGCGGCGGATGTGCTGCTCGCGCGTTTGCAGCGCCATGCGCAGGGCGGGGTTGCCGTCGGCATCCACCGATACGCCGATGATGCGGCCCGGCATGGCCCGCTTGTAGGCGTCGCGGCAGGCGAAGTAGGCGGCATGCGGCCCGCCATAGCCCATCGGCACGCCGAAGCGCTGGGTGGAGCCCAGCACCACGTCCGCGCCCCATTCGCCCGGCGGCGTGAGCAGCGCCAGCGCGAGGATGTCGGCGGCCACGGCGACGGTCATGCCGTTGGCCTTGGCGCGTGCGACGAAGTCGGCGTAATCATGCACGGTGCCGTCGGCGGTCGGGTATTGCAACAGCGCGCCATACAGCTTGTCGTTCAGCGTCACGGTCCTGAAGTCGCCGATCACCAGCTCGATGCCGAGCGGTTTGGCGCGCGTCTTCAACAACTCGATGGTTTGCGGGAAACATTCGTGCGACACGAAGAAGCTGTTCTTGCCGGCGGTAACATCCTCGCGCGAACGCAGGCCATGCAACATGGTCATCGCTTCGGCGGCGGCGGTGGCCTCGTCCAGCAACGAGGCGTTGGCGATCTCCATCCCGGTCAGGTCGCAAATCATGGTCTGGAAGTTCAGCAACGCCTCCAGCCGGCCCTGTGCAATCTCCGGTTGGTACGGCGTGTAGGCGGTGTACCAGCCCGGATTTTCCAGCACGTTGCGCTGGATCACCGCGGGCAGCACGGTGCCGTAATAGCCGAGGCCGATGTAAGTCTTGGACAACTGGTTCTTCGCCGCGATGCCGCGCAGATGATTGAGGAAGGCATGCTCGCTCATGCCGTCCGGTAGGTTGAGTGGTTTCTGCAAACGGATCGCGGCGGGAACGGTCTGGGCGATCAGCGCCTCCAGCGAGGCGGCGCCGATCTTGTTCAGCATGGCTTGCACATCTTGCGCGTTCGAACCGTTGTGGCGGTTCACGAAATGGTCGGTGTGGTTCATGGTGTCAAATGTGGAAAGTGAAACGTGAAATGGAAAGCGTGGTGACGTCCCGCCTTCCCCGTTTCACGGATTATTAGTGTGCGTCTGAATCAACAACGGCCTGATACGCCGCCGCATCCAGCAGCGCGGCCACATCCGCCGCATGGTCCGGCTTCATCTTGAAGATCCACGCGCCATAGGGGTCGCTGTTGATCTGTTCGGGTGCGGAATCCAGCGCGCCATTGGCGGCGGTCACCTCGCCGGAGACGGGCGCATACACATCGGCGGCGGCCTTCACCGATTCCACCACGGCGCATTCTTCCTTGGCCTTCAGCTTGCGTCCCACGGCGGGCGCTTCCACGAACACCAGATCGCCCAGCAACTCCTGGGCGTGGTCGGTGATGCCCACGGTGATGCTGCCGTCGGCTTCGCTCTTCACCCATTCGTGGGTGGCGGTGTATTTCAGGTTGGTCGGATTGCTCATGGTCATGTCCTCAGGAAAGATTAAATCAAGCCTTTGCCGTTGCGGGCGAACGGGTATTTCACTACGGATGCATTCAACAGTTTGTCGCGGATCTCGACCTGCACGGTGTCGCCGATCTGCACGCCGTTGGGCACGCGCGCCAGCGCGATGGATTTCTCCAGCGTGGGCGAGAAGCTGCCGCTGGTGATCTCGCCGTCGCCGTGTGCGGTCTTCACTTTCTGGTGGCCGCGCAGCACGCCGCGGTCCAGCAGCACCAGTCCTGCCAGTTTCTTTGTCGGCGGGTTGGCCAGCAAGGCCGCCTTGCCGATGAAGTCGCGCTCACTCTTCAGGTCCACCGTCCAACCCAGTCCGGATTCCAGCGGGCTGGTGGTTTCGTCCATGTCCTGCCCATACAGGTTCATGCCCGCTTCCAAGCGCAACGTGTCGCGCGCGCCCAGGCCGATGGGCGGCACGCCCGCTTTGTGCAGCGCATACCAGAAGGCTTCCGCTTTTTCTTTTGGCAGCATCGCCTCGAAACCGTCCTCGCCGGTGTAGCCGGTGCGCGCCACGAAATATTCGCCGCAATCGGCGGCCTGGAAATTGATGAGGTGCTCGGTCGCCGCCTTGACCTGTGGCAACACCTGCCACACCTTGGCGCGTGCGTGCGGCCCCTGGATGGCGACCATGGCCAGATCATCGCGCGAGGTGACGGTGATGCCTTTGGCGCCCTCTCCCCCCGGGAGAGGGTTGGGGTGAGGGAAAGCTTGTGCCTGCGCCTTCATCCAGGCGAGGTCCTTGTCCGCCGTGCCCGCGTTCACCACGATGCGAAACCACTGCTCGGACATGAAATAAATGATGAGGTCGTCGATCACCCCGCCATCGGGGCGCAGCATGGCGGAATACAGCGCACGGCCAGGCGCGTGCAGCTTGTCCGGGTTGTTCGCCAGTAGATAGCGCAAAAAGGCGCGCACGCCGTCGCCCCTGGCGTCCACCACGCGCATGTGGCTGACATCGAACATGCCGCAATCGCGGCGCACCCGGTGATGCTCCTCGATCTGCGAACCGTAGTTCACCGGCATGTCCCAGCCGCCGAAATCCACCATCCTGGCGCCCATGGCGCGGTGGGCGGCGTTCAAAGGAGTCTGTTTCAAAGTCATCAAGCACCTCGCAAGAATAAAAAAGGCGCTGCACGGATCCGTGCAGCGCCCCATCTGTCCTTGGTACCTGAGAGATTGTAGTCAACGCTACGTGCCCCTTCGGTGGCTGATTCAACAGCGCTCTCCAGATTCGCCTGTTCCGGTTGGTTCCTGGGCCTGAGCGGTTACGGGTGTTGCGCCTTCGGCGGTGCTGTCGCCAGCACACTCTCCCAATCGGCCTGAACGGCGCGGCGGATTATAGCCGAGCCGGTTTTGTCCGGGGCGGCGATTGAATCCGGGCGCTTGGGCCGGGCGGGTGTTGCAAAAATACAACTCGATGTCGAAAGAAATGGAATTGGGCTTGCCCGCGCGGCAAAACGCTTGCTAGTATCGCCCCCGGCTTGTGCAAACAGTTTTGGCTCCGGCCGCACGAGGGCAGCAACTGACCGGATCATCGAACTTTCATCCAAATTTTGGAGGAGAAACCTAATGAAGAAAATCGCACTGTCTCTGGCTGGCGTACTGGCAGCCGCAGCATTCGCTCCCGAAGCATCCGCCGTTCCCGTGTTTGCCCGTCAAACCGGCATGGCTTGTTCCGCTTGCCACTTCCAGCACTTCCCCCTGTTGAATGGCTTTGGCCGTGCATTCAAGTCTGCCGCTTTCACCATGGTGGGCGCGCAAGGCAAGGTCGAGGGCGAGCATCTGGACATTCCCGATCGCCTGAACATGGCCGTGCTGTCTTCTGCCTATGTGCAGACTGAAGCCAACGCAGGCGCTGCCAACCAGCGTCTGGGCGTGCCCGGCTTCGGCGGCGAACTGTCCATTTTCTACGGTGGCCGAGTTTCCGAGTTCGCAGGCTTCCTGTCCGAGTTGGGCGTTGGCGGTCCTTCAGCCGCAACTGGCGCGGCCAAGCTGGCTTTGCTGTTCCCGGTCGGTGACGCACGCGTCGGTCTGGTGGCCTATAGCGGCGGCCAGGGCGCAGCCTATGGCTACGAAGTGCTGAACACCGGCGCAGCCGACACCCACAAGATGATGGGTAACGGCGGTAGCAACAAGGAGCACGTTGCTGCCACTTACGCTGGTTCCTATCTGGGCACCCGCACCAACGCAACTGGTATCAACCTGGTTGCCAACAACAGCATGGGCTTCGTAACCGTCGGCAAGTATGCTGACGCAGCCAACGGCGGTGGCGCCAACGCCCTGCCGCTGACCTATTTGCGTGGTGCAGCGACTCTGGACGTGGCTGGCTGGGATGTGGGCGTCGGCCTGCAGAACTTCAGCGGCGACATGCAAGTACTGACGGGTGTGGTGGGGCCTGTCTACAAGGCAACCGTGATCGATGCACAGGCACAGGGTGAAGTCGGCGGCATGGGCGCGGGTCTGTATGTGACCTACGGTACCGCTCCGTCTAATGTGACCGGCAACGTGATGGCGGGCGGCTGGTCCACTCTGCAACGGGCTAATGCTTGGGCCGTTTCTGATGGTGGTGCTTCCACTTTGAACGTGGCCGGCTCGCTGGAACTGATCCCGCATATCGCCACTGTGCAGGCTGCGGCTCGTTTCGCCACGCTGAAGTACGCAACAGCACCGGTGGTTGGTGTTGCTGCCGGCAGCTACAAGGATAACGCCATCATGTTGGGCGCGACCTACGAGCTGGCTCAGAACATCGAGTTGGGCCTGAACTACACCATGCAGTCCGGTTCCGGCTGGGATGCGATCAAGACCGCTACTGGTCAAGACGGCATCGGCAAGAACGCCGCTACCTTCCTGCTGGAAGCGCTGTTCTAATCGGCTCGCGTAGCATGGGCTGAGCGCAAGCGACACCCATCACACAAAAGCCAGGCAGTAAATAAACAGGGGAGGCTTCGGCCTCCCCTGTTTTTTTGTCATTGATGAAACTACGACCCATTCGACTAAGCCCGCAAGCGGGAATCCAGTTATACTTTTCGCAACAACACGAGTGTCCATGAAATCATTATTTATTCGAGCCGAGTGGGATGCGGAGGCGCAGGTATGGGTTGCGACGAGCGACGATGTGCCGGGCTTGGTTGCTGAGGCTGAAACGCAAGAGGCATTGCTAAAAAAGTTGCATGTGTTGATGCCGGAATTGCTGGATGCGAATGGCTATCCTGATGGTGATGAAGTGCCGTTCGAGCTGTTTTCTCGGCGTTTTGATGTGGTTCATCGGAAAGCGGCCTGATGGTTGCGAGTTTTACCGCCCAACTCAAGGCGATTCTGCTGCAAGCGGGCTGCCGGTTTGAAAGGCAGGGAAAGGGCGATCACGAAATATGGTTCAGTTCCATTACCCAAGCAGTTTTAGTTGAGCTGTCATTTCGGCTGCACGGGAATGACGTGCCCGGTTTGTGTTTAATGCAGCGGGTAGAACAGGAAGAGCCGGTAGCCGGCAGGTTTGAGATCGGTAGTGTCTAAATATAACTTAACATCGAGATCCCGGTTGGCCGGGATGCCTAGTGTTTCGCTTCCCGCAACTTTCAGGTAATCCGCAGGGCGGAAGATGCGGCGCGCAATGGCATGGTCTTGCAGGTCGGTGAGGGTGAGTTCCAGACTGGGATAATCCTGAGCATAGGCCGCGCGGTTATGCAGCAGGGCTTGCAGTGCAATCACTCCGGGTTGCTGCGGGCTGGCGGTCATTTCCGATGATTCGATGGAAATCAGTTCTGCATGCTGCGGCAACCCGACCGTGCAGCCCAGGAGGTCGCAGGATGCCGTCAAAACAGGTTTGAGCCAGGACAGGCGGGCGGCCAGTTCGACGCGGAAGAAATACATCGCTTGCGCGAGCAGGGCCAGCGTCAGCAGCAGAGCGAGCAATATGGTTGGCCATCGGCGCGGGCGCGGCGGTGGCGTTTCCCCCAGCGCTGCGGCTGGCGCGTCTGTGGTGGGCTCCTCCAGCAAGGCAATCAAGTCAGCTTCTGGGGCAACTGGCTCTTCGCTTTGCGGCTCTGCGCCGATAGGCAGGGCTAGCTGTGGGCTGGGTTCGTCCTGTTCCAGAGAATCCTGTGCGTTGAACGCATGGTGGCAGCGACCGCAGCGCACCATGCCTGCGTGCGCCTCGAGCTGGGCCGGGGTCACCTTGAAACGCGTCGCGCATTGCGGACATTGTGTGATGTCGCCGCTCATCTTTTAATACCCGACAGGCAGCACCAGCCGTCTTCCAGCACGGCGGGGGCAAGGTCGAACCATTGCGCGTAGATGCGCGATACTTCGTTAGCCTGCTCCGCCAGAATGCCGGACAGCACGATGTGTCCGCCGGGATGGGCAGCCTTTGCCAGCAGCGGCGCCAGCGCGCACAAGGGGTTGGTGAGGATGTTGGCGACGACCACATCGTATTGCGCGAGGGAGAGGGCGTCGGGCAGGTGGAAATCCGCCTGCACCCGGTTGGCGGCGGCATTGTCGCGGCTGGCCTGCACGGCCTGGGCATCCACGTCCACGCCGACGGCGCGGCCCGCACCCAGCTTCATCGCGGCGATGGCGAGGATGCCGGAGCCGCAGCCGTAATCGAGCACCGCTTCGCCGCCCTTGAGGTTGTCGTCCAGCCAGCGCAGGCACAGCCGTGTGGTGGGGTGGCTGCCGGTGCCGAAGGCAAGGCCGGGGTCGAGCACGATGTTGATGGCCGCGGGGTCGGCAGGTGCATGCCAGGTCGGCACGATCCACAGGCGTTGCGAAATGCGGATGGGGTCGAACTGCGACTGGGTGAGGCGCACCCAGTCGTGTTCTTGCAGGGTTGCGGTGGCGTGTTCCGGTTGCGCGGCGATGTCCAGTTCGGTGCAGCAATCGCGCAACACCGCCCCCGCATCTGCGCCGTCTTCAAACAGCGCATTGATGAGGTTGTGTTGCCAGATGGGGGAGGAGGGCACGCCGGGTTCGCCGAAGATGGCCTGCTCGTCCGGTGTGCCGGCATCGGCATCCAGCATGTCCACCGACAGCGCCCCGTGTGCCAGCAGCGCTTCGCTCAGCGCTTCGGCATAGTGCGCTTCCGCGTGAACGGACAGCATGATCCAGGACACTTATTTGCCCTTGGTGCGATCCGCCAGCTTGTGCTCCAGATAGTGGATGCTGGTGCCGCCGCGCACGAAGGCGGCGTCGGTCATCAACTCCTGGTGCAGCGGGATGTTGGTCTGGATGCCTTCCACCGCCATTTCCGACAAGGCGGTGCGCATGCGCGCAATGGCCTGGTCGCGCGTGTCGCCATAGGCGATGACCTTGCCGATCATGGAATCGTAATGCGGCGGGATGAAATAGTTGGCATAGACGTGCGAGTCCACGCGGATGCCGGGGCCGCCGGGCACGTGCCAGGTGGTGATGCGACCGGGGGAAGGCACGAAGGTGTAGGGATGCTCGGCGTTGATGCGGCATTCGATGGCGTGTCCCTTGAACGGGATGTCGCGCTGGCGGAAGGGCAGCTTTTCGCCCGCCGCGATGCGGATCTGTTGTTGCACGATGTCGATGCCGGTGATCATTTCCGAGACGGGGTGTTCCACCTGCACGCGGGTGTTCATCTCGATGAAGTAGAACTCGCCATTCTCGTACAGAAACTCGAACGTGCCCGCGCCGCGATAACCGATCTTGCGGCAGGCTTCGGCGCAACGCTCGCCGATCTTGTCGCGCAGCTTGCGGTCGAGCAGGGGGGCCGGAGCCTCTTCTAGGACTTTTTGGTGGCGGCGCTGCATGGAGCAATCGCGTTCACCCAGAAACACGGCGTTGCCATGCTGATCGGCCAGCACCTGGATTTCGATGTGGCGCGGGTTCTCCAGGAACTTCTCCATATACACCATGGGATTGTTGAAGGCCGCCTGCGCTTCGGTCTTGGTCATGGTCACGGCGTTGAGCAGCGCCGCTTCGGTATGCACCACGCGCATGCCGCGCCCGCCGCCGCCGCCGGAGGCTTTGATGATGACCGGATAGCCGATGGTGCGGGCGATCTTGACGATCTCGGCCGGATCGTCCGGCAGTGCGCCGTCTATGCCGGGCACCACCGGCACGCCGGCCTTCTTCATGGCGTTCTTGGCGCTGACCTTGTCGCCCATCAGACGGATGGTCTCGGCGCGCGGGCCGATGAAGACGAAGCCGGATTTTTCGCAGCGTTCGGAGAAATCCGCATTCTCGGACAGGAAGCCGTATCCGGGGTGGATGGCCTGCGCGTCGGTGACTTCCGCCGCGCTGATGATGGCAGGAACGTGCAGGTAACTGTGGCTGGATGGGGCGGGGCCGATGCACACCGATTCGTCCGCCAGCTTCACGTATTTGGCATCCGCATCGGCCTCGGAATGCACGGCAACGGTCTTGATGCCCATCTCGCGGCAGGCGCGCTGGATGCGCAGCGCGATCTCGCCGCGGTTGGCGATGAGGATCTTTTCAAACATGGCAGGTTTCTCCGGCGCCGCTTCAGTTTGTGGTTTGCGTGAAAAGACGGCCATGGCGGTTTAACCGATGATGAACAGGGGTTGGCCGAATTCCACCGCTTGGCCATTCTCCACCAGGATGGCCTTGACGACGCCGCCCTTGTCCGCTTCGATCTCGTTCAGCAGCTTCATTGCTTCAATGATGCACAGCGTGTCGCCCGCATTGACGTTCTGGCCGATGTCCACGAAAGATTTGGCCCCGGGGGAGGGGGCGCGGTAGAAGGTCCCAACCATGGGTGACTTGATGACATGGCCTTCCGGTGCTGCGGGCTCAGCTGCTGCCGGTGCGGCGGCAGCGGCAGGGGCGACGGCAGCAGCTTGCGGTGCGGCGGCATAGACATGCTGTACCGGCGCGGCGACAGAGCTGGCGCGCGAGATGCGCACATGCTCTTCGCCTTCGGTCAGTTCCAGTTCGGCGATGCCGGAATTTTCGACCAGTTCGATCAGGGTCTTCAGTTTGCGCAGATCCATTTGTCAGCTCCTCTTAGTTGTATGTTGCAACGCAAATTCCAATGCCAGCTCGTACCCTTGCGCGCCCAGCCCGCTGATGACGCCCACCGCGATGTCGGAAAAATACGATTCCTTGCGGAATGTCTCGCGGGCATGCACATTGGACAGGTGGACTTCGACGAAGGGGATGGCCACCGCCGCCAAGGCGTCGCGCAGGGCGACGCTGGTGTGGGTATAGGCGGCCGGATTGATGATGATGAAGTCTATCCCCTCGCTCCTGGCCTGATGCACGCGCTCGACCAGGATCCCTTCCGTGTTGCTCTGGAAGTGTGCCAGTTTCGCGCCTTTTTCCTGGGCTTGTGCCGACAACTTGGCGTTAATTTCGGCCAATGTGATGCACCCATAAACCTCCGGCTCGCGTGTGCCAAGTAGGTTCAGATTGGGGCCGTGCAGTACCAAAATGTTCTTCATGGGAGGCGAAGTTTGCCGCAAAAGGGGGCTGATTGTCCACCTGTTCGGTGAAATTACGAATAATCAGCTGGATAGGGAGGATGTTAGACCCCTTGGAAGAAATAGATCATCAGAACGATTCCCAGAACTGCAATGAACAGGTTGCTGATGATGCCGGGCGCGGTGCGATAACCTTCCGGTATCTCAATGGGTTTAAGCGTGCGCAGCACCTTGCAGTATTGCACGGTGGAATAAGCGGCAACGAGCGCGCCGAGCAGCACAAATGCCAACCCTGTCCAAAAGGAAAGTCCACGCTGCAAGGGCATATCATGTTTGGGCAGCAAGATGGAAACGAACAACCCGAAGCGCTCAATGACGAAGCCGAAGGCCATCAAAGCAAGGCTGGTCCGATTCCAGGCGAGCAAGGTGCGTTCGGCGGCAAAAAAGACTCTTGGATCGTTCAAATCCGACATTGTTCTTCCTTCAATGGTTCATAATCCAGCGCTTTTCAGCGAGGTGATGAATTGCGGCGCATCCTGATAGCCGGTGACTCTGAAGTCGGCCAGTTCCTTGCCCTGCGTGTCGAAGAACAGGATGGCGGGGGGGCCGAACAGCTGGAAGCGTTGCAGCAATGCCTTGTCATCCGCGCTGTTGGCGGTCACGTCCGCTTGCAGCAGGATGGCATTCCGCAGTTTGGCCTGCACGGCAGCATCGCTGAAGGTAAAACGCTCCATCTCCTTGCACGAGACGCACCAATCGGCATAAAAATCCAGCATCACCGGTTTGCCGTTTGCCCGGGCGAGGCGCGCATTCAGTTCTGCGCCGTTCCTGATGCGCTCGAAGCGCAGGGTGGAGGCGGCAACTTCGGCAGCCGGGCGACCGATGTTGCCGAGCGGGCGCAAGATGTCGCGCGCGCCGGACAACGCGCCGATCAGATAGGCCGTACCGAGCAGCAACAGCAGGATGCCGGCGGCCTTGCCCAGCTTTTGCAAGCTGCTTGCGTTATGCGGCAACGCGTCCAGCGCATGCAGGTGGATGGCGCAAAAGATCAGCAGGGCGGCCCACAGCAACATCTGCGCGGCGACCGGGATGACGGGCGTAACGATCCAGATCGCCAGCGCCAGCATCATCACGCCGAAGAAGCGCTTCACCGATTCCATCCAGGCGCCCGCCCTGGGGAGCAAGGCTCCAGCCGAGGTGCCGATGATGAGCAGCGGCGCACCCATGCCCAGCGCCAGCGCGAACAACGCCGTACCACCCAGCACCGCATCGTGGGTTTGGCTGATGTAGAGCAGTGCGCCAGCCAACGGGGCGGCAACACACGGCCCCATCACCAGCGCCGAAAGCGCGCCCATGCCGAACACGCCGGATAGGTGCCCGCCATGCAGGCGGTTGCTGGTGTCGGTGAGTTTGCTTTGCAAGGCGCTGGGCAGTTGCAGTTCGTAGAAACCGAACATGGACAACGACAGGAAGACGAACAGGGCGGCGAATCCTCCCAATACCCAGGGCGTCTGCAAGGCGTTGGAAATGAGGCTGCCGGAATAGCCGGCCGCAACACCTGCGGTCGCGTAGGTGATCGCCATGCCCAGCACATAGACGAACGACAGGATGAAGGCATGCCTGTGCGTGATAGGGTGACCGCGCCCGACGATGATGCCGGACAGGATGGGAATCATGGGGAACACGCAGGGCGTGAAGGCCAGCAGCAACCCCGCGCCGAAGAAGAAGGAGATCACCAGCCAGAAGTTGCCACGCGCAAAGAGCGTGGCAATCTGCGAGGTTTCATTGTTGGCAGGGACGGTGGCTGGCGCAGCGGGTGTGGCGGTGCTCACCGTCGGCATCAGCTCGATCTGGATATCCTTTTCGATGGGCGGGTAGCACAGCCCTTTGTCGCTGCACCCCTGATAGGAGGCGTGCAAGACCAAGGGCCGCGAGGGGGCGGCATGTTCCAGCAGGAGCTTGGCCTGGAAGCTGTTGTGGTACACCGCTATCATGCCGAAGTTCGGGTCGTCCTTGGTTTCCCCGGCGGGTAGTTCGATGCGTGCGATGCGCGTTTTGCCTTGCGCGATGCTGAAGGCGATCTTGTCGCGGTACAGGTAATAGCCGGGAGTGACCTTGAAACTGGCGAGCAGCGTATCGCGGTCCAGCGAATGGACTTCCAGCATGAACGCCTGATCTGCAGGCAGGAAGCTGGGCTTCTTGCTGCCGAAAGACAGGAAATCGGCCCGCGCCAGCGGTGCGAGGCAGAGCAGGAACAGCAGGGGGGCGAGGCGTCGCGTCATGTTTCTTTCTTCACATTGGTTTCTTGTGCAACCCAGTCCAGATAACCCGGCAATCCGGCGGTCGCTGGCAGCGCGATGATCTCCGGCAACTGGTAGGGGTGCAGCGTGCGCAACAGGCTTTCCAGTTGCGGATACGCCGCCCGCGTGGTCTTGATCAACAGCGGCACTTCGTCACTCCGCTCCAGTTTGCCTTCCCAGCGGTAGAACGAGATGCAGCCGGGCAGAATGTTCACGCAAGCCGCAACGCGCTGTGTGACCAGTGCTTCGGCGATGCGTTCCGCAGCCGCCCGGTCGGGCGCATTGCCAAACACCAGCAGCACCTCGTTCATCGCGCCCCCGCCCGTGCGCAGCGCACGCCGAGTTGCAGCAGCTCATCCCACACGTCCCCCTGGCGCAGCCCTTTCACCAGCCTGTCGATCTGCGCGGCCTGACGCAGCGCTCGTTCGGCAAAGGCCGGGGTGAAACGGCGCACGGCGCGTTCGACCGATTTTTGTTTGGCGCCCCATACGCGCGCGTCGCGCAGCGCGCCGGAAAGGTTGCTCCCCTCCTGCATGGCGCGCGTTACCTTGGCCAGCGCGCGGATGTCTTCCGCCATCGCCCACAGGATCACCGGTGTTGCCGTGCCTTCGGCTTTCAAACCCTCGAGGATATGCGCAAAGCGCGCGGCATCCCCGGCCAGCATCGCTTCGGACAGCTTGAGTACGTCATGGCGCGCCACGTCCAGCACAGCACCCTTGATCTGTTCGAAAGTCAGCGGCCCCGCCGGGAACAGCAGCGCCAGCTTTTGTATCTCCTGGAACGCGGCGAGCAGATTGCCTTCCACTTTTTCGGCGAGAAAGGCCAGGGTGTCGGCATCGGCGGATTGTCCCTGCTGCTTCAGCCGCCCGGCGATCCAGGCGGGCAGGGCGGCAAGGGGAACTTCATCGGCGCTGATGACGATGCCTTGCTGCTCCAGCGCGGCGAACCATTTGCTTTTGAGCGCGGCGTTTTCCAGCTTGGGGAGCGAGATCAGCGTCAGCGTGTCGGGCGCCAACTCCCGGCAATAGGTTTCCAATGCCTGTGCGCCTTCCACCCCGGGCTTGCCGGAGGGGATGCGCAGGTCTATCACTTTTTTGCTAGAGAACAGCGACAGGCTCTGCGCGCTGTTGCGCAATTCCGCCCACTTGAAATGCTGCTCGGCAATGAAGGTCTCGCGCTCGCTGTAACCTGCGGCGCGCGCGGCGGCGCGGATCATGTCGGCGGCTTCGATGGCGAGCAGTAATGCCTCGCCGTGGATAACGTACAAAGCGCCCAAGCCTTTTTTCAGCTGCTGCGGCAGGTCTGTGCTGGTGATTCTCATGGCGATCCCGGCCTCGGCTTGGCGCGGCTCAGGCGGCGCAATGCCTGGCTTACCGCGTCGGAGCGCAACTCTTTGTAGATTGTCGCTTCTTCCTGTTCCATGGCCAGCACTTGGGCATCGTCATAAGACATGATGCGCGCCATGCTGATTTCTCCAGCCGGCAGCCAGTCATTCTGCTGGCGGTCGTAGGCGCGCAGGGAGACGCGGTAGCGCAACAGATATTCGCGCACCCGGCCACTGCCGGAGATCGACAGGATTTGTTTGTCCGTGGATTCGGAGACTACTTCCAGCGTGAGATCGGCATCATCTTGTGTCGTGGCCAGATTCACTTTGACAGCCTGCAGCGAGCGGTGCAATTCGGCAACGAAAGGCGATACGCTGGCAGCTTTCAGGTAGAGCGATCTGAAATTGGAAGATTCGCCCAGAAATTGCCCGCGCAAATGGTAGCCGCAGGCGGACAGCACCAGCGCCGCAGCCAACAGCAGGATGCGCGGGAGGATAGCCATCAGGCCACCACGTTGACCAACCGCCCCGGTACCACGATCACTTTTTTCGGTGCGCCGCCGTTGAGCTGCTTCTGCACCGCTTCGTGCGCGATGGCTGCTTGCTCGATGGCGGCCTTGTCGGCACTTGCAGGCACTTTGAGGCTGCCGCGCATCTTGCCGTTCACCTGCAACACCAGCTCCAGTTCGTCTTGTACCAGTGCCGCTTCCAGCGCCTCCGGCCAGGCGGCGGTCAGGATGTCGTCGCCGTAACCCAGTTCGCGCCACAAGGCATGGGCGATGTGCGGCGTGATGGGCGACAGCAGGCGCAGCAGGACAGACAACGCTTCGTTGACTACGGCGCGGTTCGCTGTGTCCTTGCCTGACTTCTCCAGTGCGTTCAGCATCTTCATCGCGGCAGAGACCACGGTGTTGAACTGGAAGCGCGCCATGTCGTAGTTGGCTTGGCGTAGCGCGAGGTGGATCTCGCGGCGCAGCGCTTTGGCATTGCCGGAAAGCGTGCCAAGGTCACACGTTTCTTTTCCGATGTTGGCGAACTCGGCAGCGAACGCCCACAGGCGTTTGAGGAAGCGATGTGCGCCTTCCACGCCGGAGTCGGCCCATTCCAGCGTCTGCTCGGGCGGCGCGGCGAACATCATGAACAGGCGCGCGGTGTCGGCGCCGTACTGGTCGATCAGTCCCTGCGGGTCCACACCGTTCAGTTTGGACTTGGACATGGTGCCGATGCCCTGATAGTCCACCTCAACTTCTTTACCATCCACTACAGCAAGATAAATGTTTCCGATAGGCGATGTAAGATCATGCCCCTCGGTTTTCTTTACTCTAATTTCTGAGGCTGGGAAATATTGGATGCCGCCCTTGTCGGTGCGGCGTGAGAAGATGTGGTTGAGCACCATGCCCTGCGTCAAAAGATTCGCAAAAGGCTCGTCGTAGTTCACCAGCTTGAGGTCACGCATCACCTTGCTCCAGAAGCGCGAATACAGCAGGTGCAGGATGGCATGCTCGATGCCGCCGATGTACTGGTCAACGGGCATCCAGTGGTTGGTCTCTGCGTCCACCATCGCGTCAGACTTGAAGCCGCTGGCGTAACGCGAGTAGTACCAGGAGGAATCCACGAAGGTGTCCATGGTGTCGGTCTCGCGCTTGGCAGGCTTGCCGCACTTGGGGCAGGTGCAGTTCAAAAAATCGGAACGCTTGTGCAGCGGATTGCCGGAACCGTCCGGCACGCAGTCCTCGGGCAGTACGACGGGCAATTGGTCGTCCGGCACCGGCACCGAACCGCAAGTGTCGCAGTGGATGATGGGAATCGGGCAGCCCCAGTAGCGCTGGCGCGAAACGCCCCAGTCGCGCAGACGCCATTGCACCTGCTTGTCGCCTAGGTTCTTCGCATTCAGGTCGGCGGCGATGGCGTCCACGGCTTGCTGATAGTTGAGACCGTCGTACTTGCCGGAGTTCACGCAGACACCGTGCTCCTTGTCGCCATACCACTCCAGCCACTTGTCGGTGGAGAAGGTCTTGTCGGCGACGCGGATGCTCTGCTTGATCGGCAAATTGTATTTCTTGGCAAAACCAAAATCGCGCTCGTCATGCGCGGGCACCGCCATCACCGCGCCTTCGCCGTAACCCATCAGCACGTAGTTGCCCACCCACACCGGCACTTGGTCGCCAGTGAGCGGGTGAGTGACCTTGAGGCCGGTGTCCACGCCCTCCTTTTCCATGGTGGCGAGGTCGGCTTCCATCACCGAGGTGTGTTTGCATTTTTCGATGAGGGCGGCGACCTCTTTATCGTTCTTCGCGGCATGTGCGGCCAGTGGATGCTCTGCGGCGACGGCGACGAAGGTGACGCCCATGATGGTGTCGGCTCGCGTGGTATAGACCCATAACTTGCCGTCGTTGATGAGTGTGCCGTTATCCTTGATGTCATGCGGGAAGGCGAAGTGCACGCCGTGGCTCTTGCCGATCCAGTTGGCCTGCATGGCCTTCACGCGCTCGGGCCAGCCCGGCAGTTTGTCGAGGTCGGCCAGCAGTTCTTCCGCGTATTGGGTGATGCCGAGGTAGTAGCCGGGGATTTCGCGCTTCTCCACCAGCGCGCCGGTGCGCCAGCCGCGCCCGTCGATCACCTGTTCGTTGGCCAGCACGGTCTGGTCCACCGGATCCCAGTTCACTGTCTGTGTTTTCTTGTAGGCGATGCCCTTTTCCAGCATGCGCAGGAACAGCCACTGGTTCCATTTGTAATAGTCCGGTCGGCAGGTGGCGATCTCGCGCGTCCAGTCTATGCCCAGCCCCAGCGACTGGAGCTGCTTCTTCATGTAGGCGATGTTGTCGTAGGTCCACTGCGCGGGCGGCACCTGGTTGGCGATGGCCGCATTCTCGGCGGGCAGCCCGAAGGCATCCCAGCCCATGGGTTGCAGCACGCTGTAGCCGCGCATCTTGTGCCAGCGCGTGAGCACGTCGCCGATGGTGTAATTGCGCACATGGCCCATGTGCAGCTTGCCCGAGGGGTAGGGAAACATGGACAGGCAGTAGTACTTGGGCTTGCCGGATTCTTTCACGGCGCGGAAGGCTGCGGTTCGCTCCCAATACTGCTGGGCGGCGGTTTCGATGTTTTTGGGCGAATAATTCTGTTGCATGATCCGGAAGTCGGTTTAGTGCGCAAAGCGCAAAAGGGGGGTGCCATTATATCGGTAAGGCGGCCTGCAAGTTGACCTGTTAGCCGCAACCCGGGGGTTCTGCTAGAATCCCCGTTCAAAAATTTTATTCATATCCATCAGGAGAGAGAACCATGTCCGCAAAGCATCCCGTCATCGCTGTCACAGGCTCGTCCGGCGCAGGCACCACCACCGTCAAACGCGCATTCGAAAACATCTTCCGCCGCGAGAACATCAAAGCTGCCGTCATTGAGGGCGACAGCCTGCATAGTCTGGATCGCATGGCATTCCGCGCTGCCGCCGCCGAGGCTGCCAAGGCGGGCAACAACAGTTTCAGCCACTTCGGTCCCGAAGCCAACCACTTCGACAAGATCGAAGGCATGTTCAAGCAATACGGCGAGACCGGCATGTGCAAGCGCCGCTATTATGTGCATAGCGATGCGGAGGCGGTCGAGCACAACAAGCATTTCAACCTGACCGACCTCAAACCCGGCGTGTTCACCCCGTGGGAAGACATCGAGGCGGATTCCGACCTGCTGTTCTACGAAGGTCTGCACGGCTTGGCCAGGGACGAAGCACAAGGCATTGATGCACGCCGCTATGTGGACCTAGGTATTGGCGTGGTGCCCGTGGTCAACCTGGAATGGATTCAGAAGATCCACCGCGACAAGGCAGAGCGCGGCTATTCCGCCGAAGCGACCGTGGACACCATCATGCGCCGCATGCCGGACTACATCAAATACATCACCCCGCAGTTCACCTACACCGACATCAATTTCCAGCGCGTCGCCACGGTGGATACCTCCAACCCCTTCATCGCGCGCGACATTCCCACGCCGGACGAGAGCTTCGTGGTGATCCGCTTCCGCAATCCGAAGGGGGTGGATTTCCCCTACTTCCTCAACATGATCCCCAACTCCTTCATGTCCCGCGCCAACACCCTCGTGGTGCCCGGCGGCAAGATGAGCCATGCGATGGAAGTCATCCTTGCCCCGATCATGCACGACATGATCGAGAAGAAGAAAAAGGGTTAAATCCCAAGGCCGGTGCAGCATCGAACGGGGAAGCGGGAACGCTTCCCCGTTTTGTTTGCCGTCGGGGAAAGCGGTGCCTGTGGGATAATTCACCCATGAATCCCGCCCTGCTTTCCGGCCTCAATCCCGAGCAACGCGCCGCCGTCGAACTTCCCGCCCAGTCCGCCCTCATTCTTGCAGGAGCGGGCAGCGGCAAGACGCGTGTATTGACCACGCGCATCGCCTGGCTCATCAGCACCGGGCAAGTGTCTCCTTCCGGCATTCTCGCCGTGACCTTCACCAACAAGGCGGCCAAGGAGATGGTGACGCGCCTCGCCGCCATGCTGCCCATCAACACGCGCGGCATGTGGATAGGCACGTTCCACGGCCTGTGCAACCGCATGTTGCGCGCGCACTACCGCGAGGCCAACCTGCCGCAGACCTTCCAGATTCTCGATTCCGGCGACCAGCTTTCGGCCATCAAGCGCCTGATGAAAGCGATGAATGTCGATGACGAGAAATACCCACCGCGCGAGATGCAAAACTTCATCAGCGGTCGCAAGGAGGAGGGGTTGCGCGCGCATGAGGTGGAGGCATACGACCCCTACACGCGGCGCAAAGTGGAGGTGTACGCCGAATACGACGCGCAATGCCAGCGCGAGGGCGTGGTGGATTTTTCCGAACTGCTGCTGCGCTGTTACGAGCTGCTGCAGCGCAACCAGCAACTGCGCGAACATTATCAGGCGCGCTTCAAGCATATTCTGGTGGACGAGTTCCAGGATACCAATCCTTTGCAATACCGCTGGCTGAAATTGCTGGCTGGGCGGGATAATGCCCTGTTTGCTGTAGGCGACGACGACCAATCCATTTACGCTTTTCGTGGTGCGAACGTGGGCAACATGCAAGAACTGCTGCGCGATTTCCATGTGGAGAGCGTCATCAAGCTGGAGCAGAACTACCGCTCGCACGGCAACATCCTTGAGGCGGCCAACGCGCTCATCCAACACAACCGCAACCGCCTCGGCAAGAACCTGTGGACCGACGCCGACAAGGGCGAGGCCATCCGCGTGTATGAAGCGGGAACGGATGTGGACGAGGCGAGGTTCATCACTGAAGAGATACAGCAACTCAACCGGGAAGGGGGGCGTCTGTCCGAGATGGCGCTGCTCTACCGCTCCAACGCGCAGTCGCGCGTGCTGGAACATGCGCTGGTGTCGGCGGGGCTGTCGTATCGCGTGTACGGCGGCCTGCGCTTCTTCGAGCGGCAGGAGATCAAGCACGCATTGGCTTATCTGCGCCTGATGGAGAACAGCGACGACGACAACGCCTTGCTGCGCATCATCAACTTTCCCACGCGCGGCATCGGCGCGCGCAGCATCGAGCAGTTGCAGGAGGCGGCGCGGCAATACAATACGACGTTGTATGACGCGGCGGCCAAGGCAGGCGGGAAGGTTACCGCCTTCGTCGGTATCATCGAAGCCCTGCGCAGCGCGACGGCCAACCTGCCACTCCCCGAGATCATCGAGCATGTGTTGCAGCACAGCGGCTTGGTCGCGCACTACGAGGCAGAAAAATCATCTCCGGCCAAGAAGCGCGAGGCCGAGGAGCGGCTGGACAACCTCAATGAGTTGCTCAACGCGGCCACGCTGTTCGTGCATGAGAACGAGGATGACAGCCTCACCGCCTTCCTCACCCACGCTTCGCTGGAAGCGGGCGAACACCAGGCCGGCGACAGTGAGGACGCACTGCATCTGATGACGGTGCATGCGGCCAAGGGGCTGGAATTCCACACCGTATTCATCACCGGTCTGGAAGAAGGACTGTTCCCGCACCAGAACAGCCTGGACAGCGGCGACCTCGACGAGGAGCGCCGTCTGATGTACGTGGCCATCACCCGCGCGCGCCGCAGGCTCTACTTCACTCTGGCACAGAGCCGCATGCTGCACGGGCAGACCCATTACGGCATGGTGTCCAGCTTCCTGCGCGAGGTGCCGGAAGCATTGCTGCACTGGCTCACGCCGCGCGTGAGTGCGCGCAGGACGTTCGGCGTTGGCAGCTTCGAGAAGGAAAGCTATATCAATGCGTTCGCTGCTGCGCCGGAGGCGAAGCCGCAAGCTGCACACGGCTCGGTGTGGCGCATCGGCCAGCGCGTGTTCCACCAGAGGTTCGGCGAAGGCGTGGTGGTGGACGTGAAGGGTGGCGGCAATGAAGGGCAGGTGCAGGTCAACTTCAAGCGCGCCGGCAGCAAGTGGTTGGCGCTGGAATATGCCAAGCTCGAAGCGCTCTGACGTTGGGCAATACCCTGCGGACAGAGGCGGCCGTCCTTGTGGTGTAGGGTTGAGCTAGGCTGCAGGCGGCGGGAATCTTGCTGCGAGATTGTCGGGCACTTCGCCATTGCTGGCCTGGCCGATGGCGCTGGCTTCCAGCACGGCGGTGACCATCACGAAGATTAGTGTGGGCACCAGCGCGATGCGCGTCATCGCCGTCCACATGATTTGAGCCATGCTGGGGGCGCCTGCCATCTGGCTCACCAGCCAGGCAATCAATATCAGCACTCCGGAGATGCCATAGCCAATCAGCAGCAAGCGTCCGCGCTGCCATGACAGCTTCCAGTGCATGTCCGCGAACCAGTCTGTAGATTGGCGGCTGCGCCGGTAGATGTAAACAATCAATGTGCCGGAGCACAGCAGGGGGACGAAGATGCCCGCCATGCCCAGCTTGAGCACGATCACTGCCGGGGGCATCAGCAGGTCGAACAGGAAGATGCCGGCGATGAACAGGTTGTGCGGCGCATGCGCCAGGCGGATCTGGGGGGCGGTCACTTCAAGGTGCATCGCGGGTATCCGGCGGCGTGGCTTCCGGTGCGGCTGACGAGGTATCTTGCGCATCCAGCCACGGGAAAATGTTGCGGTAGCTGACATAGAGCGAAGTCAGGCCGAGCGGCAGCAACACGATCATGCCCAGTCCGAACGGGATGATGCCCAGGCCCAATGCCAGCAACTGCATGATGAAGCTGTAGAGCGTGTAGGGAATGACATTGCGCAAGGTGCCGGTAAAGCTGGCGCGCAGTGCAACCAGCGGCGTGATGCCGCTGAAGAACACCAGGATGGGGGCGTATTGCCACCCCGCGATCAGCAGCAGCATCAGGGCAAAGCCGGTCAGGAGGGCGGTGGACAGGTCTTTGTCCATCCCCATGAGGGCATCCATCAGGACTTGCGGGTCCTCTGTGGATTGCATGGTTTCCAGCAGCTTGATGAAGGCATCCCCGCCGAGGTAGGCCATCAGCGCGGAGATCAGCATCAGTCCCAGCATCAGGAACGCGCCCAGGGAAACGAGGCCGGCGGTGCGCTGGCCGAATCCTGCAAACAGATGCGCCAGCTCGGCTTCTTCCTCCTCTTCCAGCGCGCGACACGCGCGCATGTAGCCTGCCAGCAGGATGGGCAGCAGCAGGACGGCCAGTAGCGGCCCCAGCAGGGGGATGAGCATGGCCAGGGGCAGCGCCAATGCGCCGATCAGCGCCATCGAGAAGCTCATCAGCGGATTGCGCAGGATGAGCTGCCAGCCCTGTTTGATCCAGGTCCAGCCGCGCATCGCTTGCAGTTTGCGGATTTCCATGGGGGTGTTCATAGCCATACAGGTCGTTCCGTTGCGATGTGGTTTTGCAGGATGAGTTTGAAGTGTGCGGGATCGTGCGCATTCACCAGTTCGCCATCGCGCGGCAGATGCAGGTCGTACAGACGTGAAATCCAGAAGCGCAGCGCTGCCACGCGCAACGCCAGCGGCCAGGCCGCCGCCTCCGCTGCGGTGAAGGGGCGCGCCACGTGATAAGCACCCAGCAAGGCGCGCGTCTTGTCCGCATCCAGTTTCCTGTCCGGCGCCATGCACCAATCATTGACAGTGATCGCCACGTCATACAACAGGTTGCCACTGCAGGCGAAATAAAAATCAATCAGCCCGCCGACGCGCGCGCCATCCATCAGTACATTGTCGCGGAACAGGTCGGCATGGATCACCCCTTGCGGCAGGCCGGACAGCGGCTGTGCCGTATGCAGCGCCACCTCGCTTTCCAGCAGGGCCGCATCCTGCGCCGTCAGGAAACGCTGCACTTGCCGCGCTGCCGATGCGCGCCATGCGTGCCCGCGCGGATCGACCATCGCGCTGCCGAAACTTTGCCCGGCCACATGCATCTGCCCCAGCATGGCGCCGACCGCAGCGCAATGCGCGGTCTCTGGTTGCAAGTTCGACTTGCCGGTCAGGCGGCTGACGATGCAGGCCGGTTTGCCGTTGAGGTTGCCTA
This sequence comes from Gallionellaceae bacterium, assembly GCA_037446515.1. Taxonomy (GTDB): domain Bacteria; phylum Pseudomonadota; class Gammaproteobacteria; order Burkholderiales; family Gallionellaceae; genus Sideroxyarcus. Next base: position 16,204 of record JBBIIN010000004.1, on the reverse strand, counting down.
GAAACTGGTTGTGGCGGTTCGCCATCGGTGCCGGGCAGGGGATGCCGTGGCGCGAGAGGTGGGCCATCAGGTCGAGGTAGAACGGCAATTCTGTTGCGGTGAGCTTCTCGAACAGCGTCAGCACGAAGCGCCCGTTGCTGGTGGTCACGAAATAATTGGTGTTCTCGATGCCGGCCGGGATGCCCTGTAATTCCTGCAAGACGCCCAGCGAATAATCAGACAGCCAGGCGCTGATGTCGGTTTCGGTAACGCGCGTGAATACGGCCATGCAGACTGCCTCGGATCAGAAACGGTAGATGACCCAGCGCGGCACGCGCAGGCCGGTGTCCAGGCTTTCCTGGCGAGCGAACTTGCCGTCGCCGCGATCATCCACCAGATAGTAGGGCACGCCGTGCTTGGGTGTGATCTTGATCATGTACAGCTTGCCGTTGGCGCGGTATTCCTCCACGGTCTGTTCGGTTTCCCGGGTGATGGTCACCTGCGGCTCATCCACCGGCTCGCTGCCTGCGGCGGGCAGGGGCGGCGGTGTGTTGGCCTTGGCGGGCGCGGATTCGGCAGCCAGCGTGTTGCAGCCCAGGCAGAGCAGGGCGATAAGTATGGACAGGCGCATGAGGGTTCCTTACAGATTGAGTTGCATTTCGCGTTCGGCGGCGGAAGGCTCAAAGCCGCGCGTCTCGTAGTGCTTGAAGATGGCCGCGACCACCAGCTCCGGTTCGTCGATGACCTGGATCAGGTCCATGTCTTCCGGGCTGATCATCTTCTCTTGCAGCAGGCTGGTCTTGAACCACTCCACCATGCCGCCCCAGAACTTGCTGCCGACCAGGATGATGGGCATGCGCCGCGTCTTGCCGGTCTGCACCAGCGTCAGCGCTTCCATCAGCTCGTCCAGCGTGCCGAAGCCGCCCGGCATCACCACATAGGCGCTGGCGAACTTGACGAACATCACCTTGCGCGTGAAGAAGTGGTGGAAGGTCTGGCTGATGTTCTGGTAGGGGTTGTTGTGCTGCTCATGCGGCAACTGGATGTTCAGCCCAACGCTAGGAGATTTGCCGTAGAACGCGCCCTTGTTGGCTGCTTCCATGATGCCGGGGCCGCCGCCGGAGATCACCGAGAAACCGGCGTCCGACAACAGGCGCGAAATCTCTTCGGCAAGCTGGTAATAGGGGTGGTCATGCGGTGTGCGCGCGCTGCCGAAGAGGCTCACCGCGGGGTGGATGTTGGACAGGCGTTCGGTGGCCGACACGAATTCTGACATAATGCCGAACACCCGCCAGGATTCCTTGGACTGCATCAGCTCCGGCGCTTGCGGGGGCGGCAGTTTCATATCGTTGTTCATTGCGGACCCTTAAGATGAAAACCCTGTTGCTGGTGGACGGATCGTCCTATCTCTACCGCGCCTTTCATGCCATGCCCGATTTGCGCAGCCCGCAGGGCGAGCCGACCGGCGCGATCTACGGCGTGCTCAACATGCTGCGCCGCCTGCGCAAGGACTACGCCGCGGATTATAGCGCCTGCGTGTTCGATGCGAAGGGCAAAACATTCCGCGACGACTGGTATCCGCAATACAAGGCGCAGCGCCCGCCCATGCCGGACGACCTGCGCGTGCAAGTGGAGCCGCTGCATGAGGTGGTGCGCGCCGCCGGCTGGAACATCCTGATGGTGGACGGCGTCGAGGCCGACGACGTCATCGGCACGCTGGCGCAGCAGGCCTCACGCGCCGGTGTGCGCTGCATTATCTCCACCGGCGACAAGGATCTCACGCAACTGGTGGACCAGCATGTGCTGTGGGTCAATACCATGAGCGAAGAGGCGCTGGATGCAGCAGGCGTGGCTGTCAAGTTCGGCGTGCCGCCGCAACGCATCGTGGACTACCTCGCGCTGGTGGGCGATGCGGTGGACAACGTGCCGGGCGTGGACAAGTGCGGCCCCAAGACCGCAGTGAAATGGCTGGCCGAATACGGCACGCTGGACAACCTGATGGCCCATGCGGACGAGGTCAAAGGTGTGGTTGGCGGTAATCTGCGCGCCGCGCTGGACTGGCTGCCGCAGGGCCGCAGGCTGCTCACGGTGAAATGCGACGTGGAACTGGAGAAGCGCTTCGACCAGCTGGCTGCGCCCGAGCCGGACAAGGAAAAATTGCGCGCACTGTTTGAGCGCTTTGGCTTCAAGAGCTGGTTGCGCGAGATCAGCGGCACAGCCGCTGGTGGAGAGGGGGCGGTCGTCGAAGCACCATCCACTTCCCGTCAGCGCGTGTTTGCGCGCGAGCCAGAGCCGCCGCGCGACCTGCTCGCCAACGACACCTCGCGCTACGAAGCCATCCTCACCGAGGTGCAGCTCGATGCCTGGCTGCACAAGCTGATGCAGGCCGACCTGGTCAGCATAGACACCGAAACCACCGGCCTCGATCCGATGACGGCAAAACTGGTCGGCATCTCGTTCTGTATTGCGTCGCATGAGGCCGCCTATCTACCGCTCGCACATCACTACCCCGGCGCCCCCGAACAGTTGAAGCTCGACCATGCGCTGCACAAGCTCAAACACTGGCTGGAGAGCGAGAGCCACAAGAAACTGGGGCAAAACCTCAAATACGACCAGCACATCTTCACCAACCACGGCATCGCGTTGCGTGGTATCGCCGAGGATACGCTGCTGCAGTCCTACGTGCTGGAATCGCACAAACCGCACGAACTGGGCAATCTCGCGCTGCGCCATCTGGGCCTTTCCACCATCAGTTATGCGGACGTGGTGGGCAAAGGCGCCAAGCAGATCGGCTTCGACCAGGTGGACCTCGATACCGCGACCAGGTATTCCGCCGAAGATGCCGACATCACGCTGCAACTGCACCAGACCTTGTCGCCGCAACTGCAAGGAAGATTGGCCGAAGTGTATCGGGACATCGAGATGCCGGTGCGCGAGGTGCTGTTCAAGATGGAGCGCAACGGCGTGCTCATCGATACGGCAAAGTTATCGAGGCAGAGCCACGAACTGGGCTTGCGCCTCAACGAGATCGAGAAGCAGGCGTTCGAGCTGGCAGGGCAGCCGTTCAACCTTGCCTCGCCCAAGCAACTGCAGGAGATACTATTCGACAAGCTCGGCATCCCGTCGAAAAAGAAGACCGCCACCGGCGCGCGCTCCACTGACGAAGAAGTGTTGCAGGAGCTTGCGCTTGACTACCCGTTGCCCAAGATCATCCTCGAGCATCGCGGCATGGCCAAGCTCAAATCCACCTACACCGACAAGCTGCCGCAATCGGTGAACCCCGCCACGGGCCGCGTGCACACCAGCTACGCGCAGGCCGTGGCCGTCACCGGACGGCTATCCTCGAACGACCCCAATCTGCAAAACATCCCCATCCGCACGCCGGAAGGCCGCCGCATCCGCGAAGCCTTCATCGCGCCGCCGAATGCGCGCATCGTCTCCGCCGACTATTCGCAGATCGAGCTGCGCATCATGGCGCACCTGTCCGGCGACGAAGGCCTGTTGCGTGCTTTTGCCAACGGCGAAGACATCCACCGCGCCACCGCCGCCGAAGTGTTCGGCGTAGCGCTCGACGCAGTTAGCAATGAGCAGCGCCGCTACGCCAAGGTCATCAACTTTGGCCTCATCTACGGCATGTCCGCCTATGGCCTCGCCTCGCAACTCAACATCGAGACCAGCGCCGCCAAGCAATACATCGACCTCTACTTCGCGCGCTATCCCGGCGTGAAGCACTACATGGACAGCACGCGAGAGCAGGCTAAGGCGCAAGGCTTCGTCGAGACCTGGTTCGGCCGCAGGCTGTGGCTGCCCGAGATCAACGGTGCGAACGGCATGCGCCGCCAGGCCGCCGAACGCGCCGCCATCAACGCGCCGATGCAAGGCACCGCCGCCGACCTCATCAAACTGGCGATGATTGCGGTGCAGGACTGGCTGGAGAAAGAGAAGCTGCAAACCAAACTCATCATGCAGGTGCACGACGAGCTGGTGCTGGAAGTGCCGCAGGGCGAACTGTCAGTGGTGAAGGCGAAGGTGCGCGAACTGATGTGCAACGTCGCCGAACTCAAGGTGCCGTTGGAGGTGGGTTTGGGCGAGGGCGGGAATTGGGATGAGGCGCATTGATAGGGCGTCAGACTGACCGAGTGGATTCTACTTATCAACGGATAAGGAAAATCTGCGGGGAGTTGGCGGCATGTGTAGGATGGGAAAGCATAGTGCCTCCCGTCAAAAACCGTCGGCCAAGGATGGGCGTTAGCTGTCCTTGGTTCGGCTCGACAGGAGAGACGATGCAACCGTTTTGCTGGTGGGAGGACGACACGCTGGTGTTGAATATCCTGGGGCGACCGCGCGCGAACCGGACGCGCATCGGCAAGGTGATCGGACATCAGCTGGAGGTGCATGTTGCGGAGAATCCGGTGCGCGGGCGTGCGACGGCGCATCTGGTGCATTATCTGGCGGGCAAGTTCGATGTGCCCGAAAGCGCGATCACAGTGGTGTTTGGTGTCTATAACGTGAACAAACAGTTGCGCATCAAGTCGCCAAGGCTGCTGCCTGCGGCAATCGCGAAGCGCCTGAACGCCGCTTCGCGCTAGTCAGCCGGAATGATCATGCCAGAGGCGACAGTTTTCCGGGGGTTATTGAGATTGCCGTCGCTTTCCGCTTCGGGCAAGATGCGCGCCTTCATCATCATCTTTCAGCAGAGAGCCAGACATGGGCGCACAGTGGAAATCCAAACACAAAGAGATCGCGGCGAATGCCAAGGGCAAGATCTTCGGCAAGCTGGCGAAGGAGATCATGGTGGCGGCGCGCGGCGGGGCGGATCCGGAATCCAATTCGCGCCTGCGCATTGTGGTGGAGCAGGCGAAGAAGGCTTCCATGCCGCGCGACACACTGGATCGCGCTATCAAGAAAGGCGCGGGGTTGCTGGATGGCGGCGCGAACCTGGAGCGCTTGGTGTATGAGGGCTTTGCGCCGCACCGCGTACCGGTGATCGTGGAATGCCTGTCAGACAACGTGAATCGCACCAAGTCCAGCATGAACGTGTTGTTTCGCAAGGGGCAGCTTGGCGCGGAAGGTTCGGTGTCGTGGGATTTCGATTACGTGGGAATGATCGAGGCGACCGCGAATTCCAAGGATGCCGATGCGGAGGTGGCGGCCATCGAGGCGGGCGCCCAGGATTTCGAGCCGGCGGACGAGGATGGCACGGCGCTGTTCATCACCGACACTACCGACCTCGACGCGGTGTGCAAGGCGCTGCCCGCGCAGGGTTACATCGTGGCGTCGGCCAAGCTGGGCTATCGTCCGAAGAATCCGGTGACGCTGGCGAGCGATGCCGAGCGAGCCGAGGTGGAAGAATTCCTGGAGGCGATGGACTCGGACGACGACGTGCAGAACGTGTATGTCGGGTTGGCGGAATAACGCTTTGATGGTCTGAAAGCAAGACGGGGGTTATGTGCCCCGCCTTGTTTTCCGTCGTGTCGGCTGTATCAGCCGAAGAATCTTTTCAGCGCGTTGTTCAGCCAGTTGCCGTGTTCGGCCTTGTCTTCTAGGTTGAGCGACTTTTTGACACTGGCCACGTAGTCGGCGTCATCTCCCTTGATGTGGTTGATGAGCCAGATCTTCAGCATGGACAGGATTTCGGGAGCCACGTTCTCGCCGTTTGCGGCGCGCTGCTGGAATTCGCCCACACGCTTGGTGAAGATCTCGTGGATGCGTTTGTGTGCCTTGAAAAAAGGGTACTCGGCGCGCGTCATGAGTTCCTCTTCGAAGCTGAAATGGGACAGGGTGTAGTCCACGAGTTCGCTCAATACATGGTTGGTCACGGCGAGGTCGCCCACGTTGTTGGCGGCATTCAGCTCGTTGATGTAATCCACGATGCGGTGGTGCTGCTTGTCGATGACATCGATACCCGTGTCCAACTCAGCAGACCAGTGCAGGTATGCCATAATCTCCTCCCAGAGAAATGCTATTTCGTTTTTATATATATGTGCTGCGGAGCGCATTGTTCCCAGCTTCTTTGCCGAGGTCAATCCCAATGAGGCCAGAGGCGTGTTCGCGGTGTCGCCCATGAGCGCCCACTTTCCCCCAAGTTCGCATGGTTCCTTGCGTCGCTACCTGCTGGCGGCCTATGCGTCCTTGGTGGTCTATGCCAGCCTTTCTCCTTTCACCGGCTGGCAGGAACAGGGACTGGCGTTCGCCGAGGTGCTGGCCGCGCCCTGGGGGCAGACCTATAACGCCTTCGATGCGCTGGTGAACTGGCTGGCCTACCTGCCGCTGGGCATGCTGCTGGCGTTGGCCTTGCGTGCGCATTGCAGCAGCGGACGCAGCGTACTGTTCGCGGTGCTGGGGGGCGTGCTGCTGTCCGCGGGCATGGAGTATTTGCAGATGTATCTGCCCAATCGCACCAGTTCCAATGTTGACCTGCTGGCGAATGGCCTGGGGAGCCTGATGGGCGCTGTGCTTGCGTCGGGGGTGGTGTCGCGCAGGTGGTTCCTGCGACTGGCGCAGTGGCGTAGCGGGTTGTTGCAGCAGGGAGCCGGGGTGGATTTTGGCGTGGCGCTGGCGATGCTGTGGATGTTCGTGCAGATCAATCCTTCGCTGCCCATCCTGGGCAACGTGTTCATCACCGAGGCGGCGCACCGCATCTTCGTGGCCATGCCGGAAGAGCCGTTCAACATCTGGGAAAGCGCGGCGGTGGCGCTGAACCTGCTGATGATTGGATTCCTGTTGCAAAGTGTGTTGGGCGAGCGGCGTCATGCGGTGATCGCGCTGTTACTGATCCTGTGCGTGGTCGCGCTGGCGAAATTTTTGGCGGCGGCGGTGCTGCTCAAATCGTGGGCGCTGCTGTTGTGGCTGAACAGCGAGGCGATGTCGGGCATCGTAGCCGGCCTGTTGCTGATGTGGGGGGCCGGCCGTTTGCGCGGCGCGGGGCTGTTATGGGGGGCTGCCATTGCGGCATGCGCCTATTTCGTACTTGCGCTATGGCAGTTCGACAATGCCACCGCATCCGCCGCGATGCGTTTGTACCAGTGGCATTACGGGCATCTGCGCAACTACAACAACATGTCGCACCTCGTCTCGGTCATCTTCCCGTTGTTGCTGGGGATATATCTGGGATGGGCGCGCAAGCGTCTATAATCCCGTGCATCCCGCAGCATCTTTCCAGACAAGGAGTTCAGGCATGAGTTATTACGATAAGCATGTATTTTTCTGCACTAACCAGCGCGCGGACGGCAGCGACTGCTGCAACAACCATGGCGCGCAAAAAGCGCGCGACTACATGAAGGACAAGGTCAAGGCGCTGGGCCTTTCCAGCCACCAGAACCGCATCCGCATCAACTCGGCGGGTTGCATGGACCGCTGCGACGATGGCCCGGTGATCGTGATTTATCCCGAGGGCACGTGGTACACCTATGTGGACGAGAGCGACCTGGATGAGATCATCGAAGAGCACCTGAAGCACGGGCGCATCGTGGAGCGCCTGAAGATCTGATGGCGATCACGCTGCAAAAATTCTCGTTGACCGGACCGGCGGGCAACCTCGAAGGCGTGGCGCATCTGCCGGAGGATATGCCCTGCGGCCTCGCCGTGGTGGCGCACCCGCTGCCCACCATGGGCGGCACGATGGAGAACAAGGTGGCGGTCACGCTGGCCAAGACCTTCGCCGAGTTGGGTTGTGTCGCAGTGCGTTTTAACTTCCGTGGCGTGGGGGCGAGTGCGGGCGAGTTCACCGGTGGCGACGGCGAGGAGCAGGATATGGTCGCCATCGTGCGTTATGCGCAGGAGCAGTTCGGCGCAGAGTTGCCGTTGCTGCTGTCCGGGTTCTCCTTCGGCGGCTATGTGGCCGCACGTGCCGCACAGCGTGTGCAACCGCAGCATCTGGTGCTGGCGGCGCCTGCCGTCGGACGTTTCGCGATGCCTGCCGTATCACCGGACACGCTGGTCATCCACGGCGAGCACGACGATGTGGTGCCGCTGGCGGATGCATTGGACTGGGCTCGCCCGCAGCACCTGCCCATCGTGGTGCTGCCGCAGGCCGAACATTATTTCCACGGCCGCCTGACCCAGTTGCGCGACATCGTGAAGAGACACTTCAGCGGGGTGGAGTTGTGAGCGCCGTCATTCGTGCCAGCGGCCTGCAAAAATCCTACGGCGGGCAGCGCGTGGTGGACGGCCTCGATCTCGCCATCCGCAAGGGTGAATGCTTCGGTCTGCTCGGCCCCAACGGCGCCGGCAAGACCACCACCCTGCGCATGTTGCTCGGTCTCATTGCGCCGGATGCGGGCACGGCGACCTTGCTCGACCTGCCGGTGCCGCAGGCCGCGCGCGAGGCGCGCATCCGCGTCGGCGTGGTGCCGCAGATGGACAACCTCGACCCAGACTTCACCGTGGCCGAGAACCTGCTGGTGTATGGCCGTTATTTCGGCATGCAGGACAGCGAGATCGCGGCGCGCATCCCCGCCCTGCTCGAATTCGCCAGCCTTACCCACAAGCGCGACGCGAAAGTGCCCACGCTGTCCGGCGGCATGAAGCGCCGCCTCACGCTGGCGCGCGCACTGGTGAACGACCCCGATGTCATCTTTCTCGACGAGCCGACCACCGGGCTCGATCCGCAGGCGCGCCATCTCATCTGGCAGCGCCTGCGCGAGCTGACCTCGCAGGGCAAGACCTTGCTGCTCACCACACACTTCATGGACGAGGCCGAGCGCTTGTGCCATCGCCTCGCGGTGATGGACAACGGCAGGCTCATCAGCCAGGGTACGCCGCGCGAACTGATAGAGCAGAACATCGAGCCGCAGGTGGTGGAGGTGTACGGTGAACAGGCGGCGATGTGGGCGGAACGCCATGCCGCGCAATATGCCGAGCGTTCCGAAGTGAGCGGCGAGACGGTGTTCTGTTATGTGCGAGATGCCCAGCCGCTGGTGGCGCACCTGCAAATGCAGGCCGACCTGCGCTATCTGCATCGTCCGGCGAATCTGGAGGATGTGTTCCTCAAATTGACGGGAAGAGAGATGAGGGAGTGAATCTGATCTTCCGCATGCTCTGGGTCATCCTGCGCTCCTTCTTCATGCCGCGCATGGAGAAGGGCGATTATGCGAGCTCGCTTACGCTGCATGTGCTGCCCAACGATATCGACATCAACTTCCACATGAACAATGGCCGTTATCTCACTATCTGCGACCTCAATCGCGTCGATGTGTTCGCGCGCAGCGGGTTGCTGAAGGCCATGTTCAAACGCGGCTGGATACCGGTCATCGCCGAGCACACCATGAGCTACAAGAAACCGCTCAACATCTTCCAGCGTTACGAGGTGAAGCTGGAAGTGCTGCGCTGGGACGAGAAGTATTTCTACATGACGCATGCCTTCATGGCAGGTGATCGCATCATGGCCGAGGGGACATCGAAAGGCTGCGTGTACGAACGCGGTGTCGGCGTGGTGGCGCCGGAGCGTGCTTTCGCGGCGGTGGAGGAGGACAGGAGGAGATGAGCCATTACGCATTGCCCAATCTGAGTCTGCGTTTCTATCCCATCTGGCGGCGCAACTGGCTGGTGTGGAAGAAAGTGGCGGCGGCTTCCATACTGGGGCACCTGGCCGACCCGGTGATCTACATGCTGGGCTTGGGTTACGGCCTGGGCAGCCTGTTGCCCGAGATGGGCGGCATGTCCTACATGGCCTTCCTCGCGGCCGGCACGGTGTGCTACAGCACCATGAACAGCGCCAGCTTCGAGGCGCTGTATTCCGGCTTCGCGCGCATGCACGAGCAGCGTACTTGGGAGGCGATATTGAACACGCCGGTGTCGCTGGACGATGTCGTGCTGTCCGAGGTGCTATGGGCGGCCACCAAGAGCCTGATGTCGGGTGCGGCGGTGTTGACCGTGATCTGGATCCTGGGCCTGTCGCATTCGCCCCTGTCGCTGTGGATGATCCCGCTGGCGCTGCTCATCGGCCTGACCTTTGCCGCCATCGGCCTCATCATGACCGCACTGGCGCCGGCCTACGATTTCTTCATGTACTACTTCACGCTGGTCATCACGCCGATGATGCTACTATGCGGCGTGTTTTTTCCGGTCACGCAACTGCCGCCCGCAATGCAGATGGTCGCGGCGGCGCTGCCATTGACGCACGCGGTGGATCTGGCAAGGCCGCTGATGACCGGCGACGTGCCGCCGCAAGTGTTGCTGCATATCGGTGTACTGCTGGCTTATACGCTGGCCGGTTTCTATGTTGCGCTGGTATTGTTCCGGCACAGACTTTCGAGGTAATCAAATGCTCTGGCTCAAGGCTTTTCACATTGTCATGGTCGTCAGCTGGTTCGCCGGCCTGTTCTATCTGCCGCGCATCTTCGTCAACCATGCGATGGCGGAAGAGCAGGTCGTGCGCGAGCGCCTGAAGCTGATGGAGCGCAAGCTCTACAAGTTCGTCACCCCCATCGGCGCACTGGCGGTCATCACCGGCCTGTGGTTGTGGTTCGGTTACGGCTTCAGCGGCGGCTGGCTGCACGCCAAGACCCTGCTGGTAGGCGGACTCATCGCCTATCATTTCTACTGCGGTCATCTGGTGAAAGTGTTTGCCGCAGATCGCAACACGCGCAGCCATGTCTGGTTCCGCTTCTTCAACGAAGTGCCGGTGCTCATATTGTTGGCTGTGGTAATTTTGGTTGTTGTGAAGCCGTTCTGACATGCCTGATTTCTTTGCCACCTGTCCGCGCGGCCTGGAAAAGCTGCTCACCGAGGAGCTTGCCGGTTTGGGCGCCACGGATGTGCGCCCAACCGACGGCGGCGTTGCCTTCGCTGGTGACTGGCCTGCTTGCTACCGCATCAACCTGCAAAGCCGCCTGGCCTCGCGCATCCTGTGGCGTGTGAAGGAGCCGACGCCTTACCGTAATGAACAGGATGTGTACAAGGCCGTGTACGACCTGCCGTGGACGCGCTGGTTCGACGTGAAGCACACCCTCCTGGTCAAGGTTACCGCGATCAAGAGTCCGCTGAAGAGCCTGGAGTTCATCACGCTCAAGATAAAGGACGCGGTGTGCGACAAGTTCCGCGCCGAGAAAAACGCGCGCCCCAGCGTGGCCAAGCTCGAACCCGACATGCGTATCCACGCCTTCTTTGAGGGCGAGAAGTTCACGCTGTATCTGGATACCTCCGGTGAAGCGCTGTACAAGCGCGGCGTGCGCCTGCACACCAACATTGCACCGTTGCGTGAGAATCTCGCCGCAGGCATCTTGATGATGACCGGCTGGAAGTCCGGCGTCCCTCTGTTCGACCCGATGTGCGGCAGCGGCACCTTCCTGATCGAGGCGGCGCAGATGTCGCTCAACATCATGCCCGGTATCAGCCGCCATTTCGCATTCGAGAAGCTGAAGAACTTTGATGCCAAATTGTGGAACGGCATGCGTGAAACGGCCGTCGCCGCGCAACTGCCGGTGAGCGAACTGCCGATCTACGGCAGCGACCTGTATGGCGACGCGCTCAAGGCCGCGCACCTCAATCTGGAAGAGGCGGGCCTGCGCCCGACCGTGGACCTGAAGCAGTGCAACGCGCTGGAAGCCTCGCCGCCGGAAAGCTCGGGCATCCTCGTCGCCAACCTGCCCTACGGCGAGCGCATGGGCGACGAAGACGAACTTGCCGCGCTGTATCCCAAACTGGGCGATGTACTGAAGCAGCGCTTCGGCGGTTGGAACGCCTACCTGTTCACTGCCGACCTGCGCATCGCTAAGCTCATGCGCCTGACTCCCTCCAAACGCACACCGCTCTACAACGGTGCCATCGAGTGCCGGCTGTTCGAGTACAAAATCGTCAGCGGCAGCAACCGCAGATGACGGGTGTTGTTGTCGCTATCCGACAACGCGCAACAGCAAGCCTTTCAGATACGCCCCCTCGGGAAAGCTCAGTAGCACGGGATGATCCGCTGCGGCGTGCAATTTGTGCACGATCTGCGCGTCCACGCCGGCATCCAGCGCCGCCCCGGCGATGATCTTCTGGAACAAGTCGTCGCTGATGCCACCCGAGCAGGAGTAGGTGAACAGCAGGCCGTCCGGGCGCAGCAGCTTGAAGCCGAGCAGGTTGATGTCCTTGTAGGCGCGCGCGGCCTTTTCGGCGAAGGCAGCGGTGGGAGCGAATTTGGGCGGATCGAGCACGATGAGATCGAACTTGCGGTTCTGGTCGCGCAACTTGCGCAGCGCCTCGAACACGTCGGCGCATCGCCATTCCGCTCTGCCGTCATCGAGGCCATTCAGCTTTGCATTGCTTTGCGCCAGTTCCAGCGCGCCTTCCGACGCGTCTATGGACAGTACGGATTTCGCCCCGCCGCGCAGCGCGTACAGCGAGAAACCGCCGGTGTAGCAGAAGCAGTTGAGCACATCCTTGTCCTGCGCCAGCGCACCGGTCAGCGCGCGGTTATCGCGCTGGTCGAGATAGAAACCGGTCTTCTGCCCGCCTGCCACATCCACCGCGAAGCGCAGGCCATGTTCCATCACTTCGACTTTCTGCGGCAGCGTGCCGCGCACACTGCCGCAGCGTTTGGGCAAGCCTTCCAGCTCGCGCCCGTCGGAATCGGAGCGTTCGTAGATGCACGCCGGTGCGCACAACTCCTGCAGTGCATTGGCGATGGCTTCGCGATGCCGTTCCGGCCCGGCGCTGCTGAGCTGCATCACCAGCACGTCGTCGTATTCGTCCACGACCAGGCCGGGCAGCCCGTCCGATTCGCCGTGGATGAGGCGCATGCCGTTGCCGTCGCGCTTGATGTGCAATGAGCGCCGTGCAGCCAGTGCGGCAGTGATCTTGCGCTGGAAGAAGACTGCATCTATGGCGTCATGCTCATCCCACGACCAGACGCGCGCGCTGATCTGCGAATCCGCGTTGTAGGCTGCCCACGCCAGGAATCCGCCCGCGGCATCGCGTATCGCCACAGTGTCGCCACTGGCAGGTGTGCCGTTGATGCATTCGATCGCGCCGGAGAACACCCAGGGGTGGCGGCGCAGCAACGACCTTTCGCGGCCTGGCTTGAGAAGGATGCCGGTCAGTCCCGCGACATCGCTTTTGCGTGCCGTGGCGACAGGCTTGTTCGCATGCGCCGAAGCAGGCTGCTTGCGCCTGCGGAAGCCGGGCTTGCCCTGCGCGGTGCTGCGTGAATTGGCATAGGAAGTTTTGTTGTCTTTGCTCATGGTTTCTTCTTGGCGCGCGGGTGTGCGCTGTCATAGATCTTGGCAAGGTACTGGAAATCGAGATGGGTATAGACCTGCGTGGTGGAGATGCTGGCGTGGCCGAGCATCTCCTGCACCGCGCGCAGGTCGCCGGAGGATTGCAGCACATGCGTGGCGAAAGAGTGGCGCAACATGTGCGGATGCACCCTGCTTGTGATGCCCTGTTTGATCGCCCATTGTTGCAGTTGCAGTTGCACGGTGCGCGGTGCGATGCGCGCGCCGTTCTTGCCGACGAACAGCGCGGTCTCATCCGGTTTGGCGATCTGCTCGCGCACCGCCAGCCAAGCCTGCAATGCCGCGCTGGCATGGCTGCCCAGCGGCACGATGCGCGTCTTGTTGCCCTTGCCGGTGACGCGCACGGAAGCATCGTTGAAATCCACGCCCGTCGGGTCGAGTCCCACCAGCTCGGCCAGTCGCAGGCCGGAGGAATACAGCAGCTCGAACATCGCCTTGTCGCGCGCATCCAGCGGTGTCTGCACCTCCATCTCCACCAGCTTCACAGCCTCGTCCGGCGAGAGCGCATGCGGCAACGCCTTGGGGGATTTCGGCGCGCGCAGGCCGATACAGGGATTGGCCTGGCAGCCGTGGTCGCGCATCAGATAGCCGTAGAAACCGCGCCAGGCGGACAGCACGCGCGCCAGCGAACGTCCGGAAAGTCCGCTGCCGTGCAACTGCGCGACATAGCGGCGGATGTGATGGCTCTTGAGGTCGTGCAGCGGGGTCGTTCCGGCGAGCCGGAACAAGTGACGGATGTCGCGCGCGTAATTGGCAAGGGTGTGCGGCGAATAATTGCGTTCGTTCTTCAGATAGGCCAGATAGCCGGCCAGTGTTGGGGGAATCAATGCGACCGAATCAGACACAAGTCAGCTTCCAAAGAAATTTCGGTTTACGGAATCAGGTGCAAGGAGCCGCACAGCGAACGACGATGACATATCGTGCAGATAGGCGAGGAGTGAGCGAGCACGCGACACAGCAATTCGGCCGTAAAACCAAATTTCAAATGTGCAGACGGAATGCACTGCCCAGCGTCTCGGCGATCCTTTGCAGGAACAGCGTGCCCATCGCGGGGTAAAAGCGCTCCTTGTCCTCGCTGGCGAGGATCAGCAGGCCTATGGTCTGGCCATTGGCACGCAACGGCAGATAGGCGAAGGAGCGCAGATGCGAACCGGCTTCACCGAACCAGACCAGGGTGTCATGCGCGGCATGGTGGGCGCAGACCGGCTGCGGGTGCTGGTCTGCGAAGGCCAGCACCTCCGCGCTGGGCGGTTCATCCTTCCACAGGCGCAAGGCGACGTGCGGGATGGCAAAGATGTCGCACAGGTTGCGCAAGACCAGATTTTGCAGGGTGGCGCGGTCATGCGGACCGAACAGCGCACAGTTGAATTGGTGCACCTTGAGTTGCAGCGCGTCGTTCTCCTTGGCGTATTCGAGCAGCTCGTGCAGCTTCCTCTCCAGCTCCTTTACGCGCTCGCGCAGGGTCAGCAACTGCCGTTCCGACAGCGAGACGGTGCGTCCGCCGTGCGGATGCGGCAGGTTGATCTCGGACAGCATCTGCGCGTGTTCTTCGAAGAACTGCGGATTGCTTTGCAGGTATTGCGCGACGTCTTCGGCTCTCATGGGGTTTCCTTACAGATTGATCTCGCCTTCGAATACACTGATGGCCGGTCCGGTCATCAGCACCGGCGCATGGCCGCCCGCCCAGGTGATGGTGAGCGAGCCGCCACGTGTGGCGACATGCACTGTCGCATCCAGCAGGCCGCGACGGATGCCCGCAACCACGGCGGCGCAGGCGCCGGTGCCGCAGGAGAGCGTTTCGCCCGCGCCGCGCTCGAACACGCGCAGCTTGATGTGGCTGCGGTCCACTACCTGTATGAAGCCCGCGTTCACACGTTTGGGGAAGCGCGCATGGCGCTCAATCAGTGGACCCTGCGTAGCGACCGGCGCGCTCCCCACATCGTCCACCACCTGCACCGCGTGCGGGTTGCCCATCGAAACCGCGGTGATCTGCACCGTCGCACCCCCCACCTCCAGCGGCTGGACGACCGCATCGCTGGTGCTCTCGAACGGGATGAGCGCATTGTCGAAGACCGGCGCGCCCATGTTGACGGTGACGCGGCCATCCTCCTCCAGACGCGGCGAGATCAGCCCGCTCTTTGTCTCCACCGTGATCTCGCGCTTGCTGGTCAATTTCTTGTCATGCACGAAGCGCACGAAACAGCGCGCTCCGTTGCCACACTGCTCCACTTCCCCGCCGTCGGCATTGAAGATGCGGTAGCGGAAATCGGCATCGCCGCGTTGCGATTTTTCCACCAGCAGGATCTGGTCGCAGCCGATGCCGAAGTTGCGGTCGGCGATGAAGCGCAGTTTCTCCGCCGATAGTGCGACCGATTGCCGCACGCCGTCGAAGACGACGAAGTCGTTGCCGGTGCCGTGCATCTTGGTGAATTTCAAGGTCATGGTAGTGAAGCTGGATTGAACGCGCCGATTATACGTCGGCGCACAGTTGCGTGTGATCGCGGAACATGCAGCGATCCATCACCACGGTGATGCCCGCCTGTTGCGCCTTCAGCGCCGCCGCTTCGTTGACCACGCCATCTTGCAGCCACAGGCGCTTGATGCCCAGCTTGATGCAGCTGTCCACAATAGCGGGGACATGCTCGGGCGCGCGGAACACATCGACGATATCGACCGGGAACGGGATAAATTCGAGGTTGGCGTAAGCGGTCTCGCCGAGCACCTCGGCGACCAGCGGGCGCACCGGGATGATGCGATGCCCGAAGCTTTGCAATGCCTTGGCGACATGGAAACTGGGGCGCGAACTGTTGGGGGAGAGCCCGACCACGGCGACGGTGTGCGACTCGCGCAGCAGGCGGCAGATTTCATCTGGAGGGGGATTGGCGAATGGCATGGCGCGGTCCGGATGTGAGGTATGGCTATAATAAACCAGCACACCAGAATAGGGAGAGACCTAGCCTTGTCCAATGAGACATGAGCCTGGACTAGGACGTGTGTTTCCATCGTGA
>JBBIIN010000003.1:28482-60995 GCA_037446515.1 Gallionellaceae bacterium | reverse complement strand
ATTTCCAAAGGATCAATCCTCATGCCGCTTAACCCACTCGTTTTTCAAAAGAGCCCTAAAAAACCATGGCAAAAAATCTGCTGATTGTCGAGTCTCCCGCCAAGGCCAAGACACTTAAAAAATATCTAGGCAAAGACTATGAAGTCTTGGCCTCATATGGTCATGTGCGCGACCTGATCCCGAAGAACGGCGCGGTCGATGTCGATAACGGCTACGCAATGAACTACGAGACCATTGCACGTAACGCCAAACACGTAGATGCCATCGCCAAAGCTGCCGCAGGGGTGGACAACATCCTGCTCGCGCCTGACCCAGACAGGGAAGGGGAGGCCATCGCGTGGCACATCTCCGAGTTACTGAAGAGTAAGCGCGCACTGAAGGAAAAAGCTATGAAGCGCGTGGTGTTCTACGAGATTACCCAGACTGCCGTGCAAGAAGCGGTCGCTCACCCACGCGAAATTTCCATGCCCTTGGTTAACGCGCAACAGGCCCGCCGTGCTTTGGATTATCTGGTGGGTTTCAACCTGTCTCCGTTGCTGTGGCGCAAGATCCGCCCCGGCCTCTCAGCAGGTCGCGTACAAAGCCCTGCGCTACGCCTCATCGTTGAGCGCGAACTGGAGATTGAGAAATTCAGGAGTCAGGAATACTGGACGGTGCATCTGGGCAGTCAGAAAATTAGCATTCCGTTCACTGCTAAATTGTTCCAATTCCACGGTAAAAGGCTTGAGCCGTTGAGCATTAGTAGCAAGGCCGCTTTTGATGCCATCCATTCCAAACTAAACGATGCTAAGCTACCGCCCAAAGTGGTGCGCGTGGAAAAGAAGGGCAAGCAACGCAGCCCTGCCGCACCTTTCACGACCTCTACCTTGCAACAGGAGGCGGTGCGCAAGCTGGGGATGACTTCGGATCGCACCATGCGCACGGCACAATCGCTATATGAAGGTGTCGATATTGGTGGTCAGACCATCGGTCTCATCACCTACATGCGTACTGACTCGCTGAGTTTGGCGAATGAAGCCGTCGCGGAGATTCGCGGCTATATCGGCGACAACTTCTCCGCCGATTACTTGCCGAGCAAGCAACCGACTTACAAGAGCAAATCGAAGAACGCGCAAGAGGCACACGAAGCGATCCGCCCGACCTCCATCCTGCGTACGCCAGACAGCCTGCGCGACCATCTCACCATTGACCAGATGCGCCTTTACGAGATGGTTTGGAAGCGCACGCTCGCCTCGCAGATGTCGCCCGCGCGCTTCGATACCGTCAGCGTCGATATCCGCCTGAGCAGTGACGACACCCTGTTCCGTGCCTCTGGCCAGACCTTGGTGTTCCCCGGCTTCATCAGCGTCTATATGGAAGACGTGGATGATGCGGAGGAGGATGACAGCGCCAAACTGCCTCCGTTGGCAGAAGGCGATGTGTTGCCTGTGGATAAACTCTACGGCGAACAACACTTCACCCAGCCACCGCCTCGCTACTCGGAAGCCAGCTTGGTCAAGGCATTGGAAGAGTTCGGCATCGGTCGTCCTTCCACTTACGCCACCATCATCTCTACCTTGCAGGCGCGCGAATACGCCACACTCGACAAGAAGCGCTTTATGCCCACCGACGTGGGTCGCGTCGTCATCAAGTTCCTCACCGAGCACTTCACGCGCTATGTGGACTACGGTTTCACCGCGAACTTGGAAGACGAGCTGGATGAAGTGTCCGAAGGCAAGCGCGATTGGATCCCCGTCCTCGATGATTTCTGGAAAGGTTTTAACAAACTCATCGGCGACAAAAAGGATGTCGAGCGGCCAGGCACCGAAGTGCTGGACGAAGCCTGCCCCAAATGCGGCAAGCCGCTTTCCAAACGCCTCGGCAAGCGCGGCAGCTTCATCGGCTGCACCGGCTACCCGGAATGCGACTACACGCGCAGCCTGGGCGGCGAAGAGGACGCGGGCGAATTACGCAAGGAGCTGGGCGCGCACCCGGAAACCAAACAACCCGTGTTGTTACTGCGCGGCCCCTATGGCCCCTACGTCCAACTCGGCGAACTGGAAGAGGGCGCAAAGACCAAACCCAAGCGTGTCTCGTGGCCGAAAGAATTGCCGCTGGAACAGGCCGACTTGGCACATGCCTTAAAGCTGCTCTCGCTCCCTCGCGAAGTCGGCGCTCACCCCGAGACGGGCAAAAAGGTCATCGTCAACATCGGTCGCTTCGGCCCCTACATCGGGCATGACGGAAAATTCAAATCCATCCCGCGCACCGACAGCATTTTCGATATCAGCCTGGACCGCGCCGTGGAACTGCTGGCACAGGCCAAGACGGGCGGCAACACCGTGTTGCGCACGCTGGGCGAACATCCCGACGACAAAGCCCCGGTAGAGATCTGTAGCGGTCGCTACGGCCCTTACGCACGCCACGGCAAGGTGAACGCCACCCTGCCCAAGGACGTGACACCGGAAGCGGTGACGCTGGAAGAAGCACTGGAATTGATCGCGGCTAAAGCAGCGAAGGGCGGCACTGGCAAAGCCAAGACCACCAGAAAGCCTGCGGCCAAGAAAGCTACATTAAAGACTAAGACCACCAAAGAAGAGATCGCGGCAAAACCAAAGGCAACAGTGAAGAAGACAGTAGTCAAGACGGCAACCACAAAAACCAAGACAACTACGACCAAAGCGACTACGAAAAAGGCGACCGCCAAACCTGCCGCAAAGAAACCCGCAACCAAGAAGACCACCAAACGCTAAGTAGTAGCAGTTGCACAAGCCTATGGATGGCGGGAAATCTCGCGTAACCGCGGATGAGCTTGCCTCTGTTTTTCGAGTACCAAGCGCAGTCCGTTAAGCCGCCAAGTTCTGCTGGTTGAGCCAGTTAGCGTAGAACGCTGCCGGACTCTGATACCCCAACGCGGAGTGGCGACGACTCCGATTGTAAAACACTTCGATGTATTCAAAGGAGTCCTGTCTTGCTTCTTCTCTAGTCGAGTAACGATGGTGATGCGTACGCTCGTTCTTCAGGCTGTTGAAGAAGCTTTCCATCGGTGCATTGTCCCAGCAATTCCCTTTTCGACTCATCGAGACCGTCATGCCATATTCCCTTAGCGCCGCTTGATAGTCGTGGCTGGCGTACTGGCTGCCACGATCCGAGTGGTGAACCAGTCCCGCCTTCGGTTTCCTGCGGAACCATGCCATGCGCAATGCACTGATGACGAGGTCGCGTGTCATGCGGCTGTCCATCGACCAACCTACGATCATGCGTGAGTGCAGGTCCATCACCACCGCCAGATACAACCAGCCTTCTCCAGTCGGCAGGTAGGTGATGTCAGCCGTCCACACCTGGTCCGGTCGTGCCGTGCGGAACTGACGGTTCAGCACATTTGGCGCGACTGGGAAGCTGTGCTTCGAGTCGGTCGTGGCTTTGTAGCGCCGTTTATGTCTCGCCCGAATGCCGTGCATCTGCATGAGTTTCCGTATCCGCTCCTTGCCTGCCGGTATATCCCTAGCCTTCATCTCTTCCCAGATGCGCGGTGCGCCGTAGGCGCCTCGACTCTCCTGATGGATAGAACGGATCAACGTTAGAAGCTGTGCATCCGTCAGCCGCCTGCTACAGCATCCGCCGCGCTTCCAAGATGCATATCCACTTGCGCTAACGCCGAGAGCATCACACATCCATTCCGTCGGCCATGCATCCTGCTGTGCCATCCATGCGTACTTCACAGTGATTCCCTCGCGAAGTACGCTGCCGCTTTTTTTAGGATTTCGTTCTCCGCCTTGAGCCGCATCACTTCGGCACGCAACCTGGACAGTTCCATTTGCGCCGGGGTGATGACCTTGCCACTCCCAGCTAATTTCCCTGAAGCCTTAGCTTTGCGCCAGTTTCCTAGTGTCTGTTCACTGATGCCGAGCTGCCGCGCCACCTCGGCTGGCTTGATGCCGCCTTCTACCAGCTTGACCGCTTCCCGCTTGAATTCTTCCGTGTAACTCTGCCTCGGTATCCTGAGCATTTCCTACCTCCTGTAGCAATCATATCCTCGCTACGCTTGGTATCCGAAATTCAGGGGTAAGCTCACGCCTTGGTTTACGGGGCCACCTCTCACTCTAACTAATCCGATAAAACCAGCATTTACACATCCAGATTCTTCACGCCCAACGCATTCTTCTCAATGAACGCCCTGCGCGGTTCGACCACATCGCCCATCAGGGTGGTGAATATTTCATCGGCGCTAATAGCATCTTCGATACGCACCTTGAGCAGGATACGGTTCTTCATGTCCATAGTGGTTTCCCACAGTTGGTCTGGGTTCATCTCGCCCAAGCCTTTGTAGCGCTGGATGCTCACACCCTTCTTAGCTTCGTCCAACAACCATTCAATGCCTTGTTTGAAGCTGCTTACACCGCGCTTTTGTTCGCCACGAGCGACATAAGCAGTAGGGGAGATGAGCCCATTCAGAGCATCGGCGGTCTGACGGATCTGCACGTAGTCGCCGCCTTCTAGGAACTCTTTGTCCAAGTAGCTGAGGGAGTGATTGCCGTGGAATATCTTTTCCAAGCGCAGGCGCAGTTCGCCGTGTTCGTCTGTTTCCACCTCGGCTTTGATGATGCCGCCACACGCTTCTTGCAACAGTTTCGCGCTCTTTTGCGCTTGCGCGGCATCGGCCAAAGAGAGTGTCGGCAAAGTGAGTAGGGCGTGGCTGGCCTCGGGCGCGATGAAGTGGGTGAGGCGGTCGATGACGGCTTCGGCCAAGAAGTATTGTTTGGCGATCTGTTCCAATGCCTCGCCTTGGATGGGTGTGGCATCCAACGCAGGGAAGAACAGGGCGTTGTTCAGCGCCGACTTAAGCATGTAGTTCTTCATCTCGTGTTCGTCTTTGAGATAACGCTCTTCCTTGCCTTGTTTGATCTTGAACAAAGGCGGTTGGGCGATATAGACGTGGCCGCGCTCGATGAGCTCGGGCATCTGACGAAAGAAGAAGGTGAGGAGCAGGGTGCGAATGTGTGCGCCATCCACGTCCGCGTCGGTCATGATGATGATTCGGTGATAACGCAACTTCTCAGCGCTGTATTCCTCTTTACCGATGCCGGTGCCCAATACAGTGATGAGGATTGCAATCTCTTGCGAGGCGATGAGTTTTTCAAAGCGCGCTTTCTCGACGTTGAGGATTTTTCCTTTGAGCGGCAGGATGGCTTGGAACTTGCGGTCGCGCCCTTGTTTTGCGGAGCCGCCAGCGGAATCACCCTCGACCAGATACAGTTCGGACAGGGCGGGGTCTTTCTCCTGGCAATCAGCCAATTTTCCCGGTAGGCCGATACCATCCAGCACGCCTTTGCGGCGCGTTAGCTCGCGCGCCTTGCGTGCGGCATCACGGGCACGTGCGGCTTCGACGATCTTGCCGCAAATGATCTTGGCATCAATAGGATTCTCCAGCAGGTAGTCCGCCAGCTTTTGCGAGACGACCTCGTTGACAGCAGGCTGCACTTCGCTGGAAACCAGCTTATCCTTTGTTTGTGAAGAAAATTTCGGCTCCGGTACCTTCACAGAGAGCACGCAGGTCAATCCCTCGCGCATGTCGTCACCAGTGGTGTCAACTTTTGCTTTCTTCGCTAGTTCGTTCTCTTCGATGTATTTATTGATGACGCGCGTCATCGCCATACGCAGGCCGGTCATATGCGTACCGCCATCACGCTGGGGGATGTTATTGGTGAAACACTGTACGACCTCGGAATAACTGTCATTCCACTGCATGGAGACTTCGACCGTTACCGGACCGGAAGCACCCTCAGCATAGAATGGCTTGGGATGCAGCACCGTCTTGGCTTTGTTCATGTATTCGACGAAGCCACGCACACCACCAGAATGAGCGAAGTTCTCGCTCTTGCCTGTACGCTCGTCGAGCAACTCGATTTTGACGCCATTATTAAGGAAAGAGAGTTCTCGCAGGCGTTTGGCTAGTATCTCGTAGTGAA
The DNA here is from genome assembly GCA_037446515.1 of Gallionellaceae bacterium. Lineage (GTDB taxonomy): Bacteria > Pseudomonadota > Gammaproteobacteria > Burkholderiales > Gallionellaceae > Sideroxyarcus. The sequence continues at coordinate 55,047 of JBBIIN010000003.1, read as the reverse complement.
ACTCGACATTACCGAAGATCTCTTTATCCGCCAAGAAATGCACCTCGGTACCATGCTTCTTGCTTTCACCCAGATCACGGGTGGGTGAGACCTCTACGCCATTTTGCACTTCAATCAAACGGTCTTTTGCTGCGCCTCGTACGAACTCAAGACCGAATTTCCTGCCATCACGATAGGTTGTTAGTTTAAGCCACTCAGACAAACCATTGACGCAGGAAACACCCACACCATGCAGACCGCCAGACACTTTGTAGCTGTTCTGGTTGAACTTACCCCCCGCGTGCAATACGGTTAGTACGATTTCAGCAGCAGAGCGTTTTGGATCGTGCTTGTCGTCGAATTTAATACCAATGGGAATGCCGCGACCATTATCAGCCACTGAAATCGAATTATCTGAATGAATAATGACTTTGATGTCATCACAGTATCCAGCCAGCGCTTCATCTATGGAGTTATCAACCACCTCGAACACCATATGGTGCAGACCAGTGCCATCAGATGTATCGCCGATGTACATGCCAGGTCGTTTGCGGACAGCCTCCAACCCCTCTAGTTGTTGAATGCTTGACTCGTCGTAATTATCACTCATAGCATTATTTTGCTTTCTGTTTCACGTGGAACAAGAGATTAAATCCGCATCGGCATCACAACATATTTATAATCACCTTGGTCTGGTATTGTTATTAACACACTACTGTTTTGATCGCCAAAAGACATTGTAATGTTTTTGTTGTTTATATTACTAATCCCTTCTAGTAGATAATTTACGTTAAATCCAATATCCAGTGGTGCTCCCGTATAATTTACGTCTATTTCTTCTTGGGCCTCTTCTTGTTCGCTGTTATTACTAATCACTTGCAGGTTGTTTTCTGTCAACAACAAACGAATTCCACGAAATTTTTCGTTAGAGAGAATAGCTGCCCTTTGTAATGCTTGTAGGATTTCTATCCTACTAACAGTTAAGTGGTTGCTGTGATTAGGTATAACTCTTGTGTAATCTGGGAATTTCCCATCAATGACCCTAGCAGTTAAAACTACATCAGAGAATGAGAAACGTGCTTGTTTGTCTGTTAATTCCAGTTTTACCAACTCATTAGTATCAGAAAGAAGTTTTAGTAATTCATTTACGGTTTTTCTAGAAAGGATGACTTCCTTTTTTGGATATTTCTTACCCATGGCCTTTGCAATATATGCTAAGCGATGCCCGTCAGTTGCAATTAATTTAATTAATGTGTCTTCAATTACAAGCAAAACCCCATTTAAATAATAACGTATATCTTGCTGTGCCATCGCATGCTGAACTGAGCCTAATAGTCGTTTTAGCTTTCCTTGTTCAATTTCAATTTGTTCAGACCCAGCAAGTTGTTCGGATAAATAAGGAAAATCCTGTGCTGGAAGGGTTTGCAAGCTAAATCGACTTTTATTTGCTTTTACCAATAGTTTGGTTTCTTGGTTTTCTAAACTCATCATGCTTTCTTCAGGCAAAGATTTCAAAATATCTTGTAATTTTTTTCCTGAGATAGTTATTGCATTCACTCCCGTAACATCTGAAAAAGAAATGGGAGCAGTCGATTCAATTTGTATTTCCAAATCGGTAGAAACTAATTGAATCCCATCTTTCGATTTTTTAAGCAAGACATTCGACAAAATAGGTAAGGGTTGCTTTCTTTCGACAATCCCAATTACACATTGTAGTGGCTTGAGCAAGTCTTCTCTTTTGATTTGCTTAATAAACATGATTTTCCTTAATTAAATCAAAATAACTAATAAATCCATTGCATTCGTATAACAACAATAAAATTGTTTAATTTTCAAAATACTAAGAAAATTGATTGTTCTTAATAAGCTTAAGAAAAACTGTTAGTCATTTGGTAATTATTTTTATTCAATTAATAATATTGGTAATTATTAACAAATTAAACTCTACCCGCGTAATGTTTTATTCAATAAATTAAACTCAGAATCAAACATACTATCTATCCTTCTTAGTGAATCTACTGTTTTACAGGCATGTAAAACAGTAGTGTGATCTCTTCCGCCGAAAGCATTACCAATTTCTGGAAGACTTAGTTGAGTTAATTCCCTAGCCAAGCTCATGGCAATTTGTCGTGGTCTTGCTATAATCCTAGTTCTCTTTTTTGAAAGCAAATCAACCAATTTCAAACGATAAAAATCGCATACAGTTTTTTGAATATTTTCAATAGTGACCTGTTTGTTTTGAGCGACAAGAAGATCCCTAAGGGCTTCCTTTACCAGCTCTATTGATATTGTCTGTTTATGAAAATTTGAATAAGCTTCAATTCTATTCAATGCTCCCTCAAGTTCACGGATATTGGAACGAACATGTTTAGCAATAAAAAATGCAACATCTTCTGGCAACAAAATCTTGCAGTTGCTTGCTTTCTGAAGAAGGATAGCGACGCGCATTTCTAAACCCGGCGGTTCAATGGCAACCGTTAATCCTGAAGTAAACCGAGAGGTTAATCGAGGTTCAACACCTAGCATGTCCTTAGGGAAGGTGTCACAAGTAATAACAATTTGTTTATTCGAATCTATCAGTGAATTTAAAGTATAGAAAAACTCTTGCTGAGTGCCAGGTTTATCCGCGATGAATTGAATATCGTCAATAAGTAATAAATCCAAAGAATTATAAAATTGCTTGAAATCATCAAAAGTTTTGTTTTGAAATGCTTTTACAACGTTTGAAATATAATCTGTAGCGTGTACATAGCAAATTCTGGCATCCGGTTTATCCCCCGATACAAAATTCCCAATAGATTGAATTAAATGGGTTTTACCCAATCCAACCCCACCGTAAATAAATAATGGGTTATAAATAATCCCAGGCCTTTCAGAAACTTGTAATGCAGCTGCATGGGCCAATTGGTTTGCTTTACCGATAACAAACTTTTCAAATGTTAATAATGGGTTAAGTTTATTATTTTGCCCCTTATGTGTTTTTGTGGGCATGCCAAATTTTTCTGAAGGTGGTTTGGTGGGGTTGGAGGTAATTTTTCCTTCAGAAACATTGGATACTTTTAGTTGAATCTGGGGTTGGAAAGAGAAAAAATCAGTCGCAAATTTACTAATCTCATTCAAAAACCGCTCTTGGATGATACGCAAAGTAAAACTGTTTGGGGCGATCAACACAATGCGGTGGTCATTTACTTCAAACTGCAATGGTTTTATCCAAGAGTTATATTGTTGATGAGGAAGTTGTTTTTGAAAAAAATGCTGGCAACATTTGGAAAAATTTTGGGTTGGCATGTTTTTTTTGTACAACAAAGTTCTTAATGCAATTTTACTGACTTTAGTGATAGTTATCCACAATCAAAATAACTCTTGACAGAAACAATCTAAAATATTGTAATCGCTAGCTTTTCAAAATAGACTAATAAATTAGGAGTATAACTATGAAGCGTACTTATCAGCCATCGGTAACTAAAAGGAAGCGCACGCATGGATTTTTAGTGCGCATGAAAACCAAGGGTGGGCGGGCAGTAATCACAGCTCGACGCGCAAGGGGTCGTGCACGCCTTGGGGTTTAATGCTCAGAATCTTAAGCTTCCCACGCGCTATCGGATTTCGCGTCAAGAAGGCTTTTGCCACATAACGGATAGATACCATTTATCCGACAAATGGTTTGCAGCTTATGTAGTTGAAAACGCATTAGGGCATCCTCGTCTTGGTATGATTGTAACAAAGAGGGTGATGCCCTTATCCTCAAAACGGAACAAGGTGAAAAGACTAATTCGGGAGGCCTTCAGGCACTATGTATTGCGTAGTGCTTCTCGTGATTTTGTTATTTTACTGCGCAGAAAAATCAGTAAAAAAGAATACTTTTTTGCAAGCCATGCACTGGCTAATATCTTGCAAAAATACTGTTAGCTAGATGAAAAAACTGTTCCTCATCCTTATCAAAGGATATCAATTATTATTACGCCCCGTACTACCCCCGGCTTGCCGATTTAACCCATCTTGCTCGCAATATTCGTACTTGGCGGTAAGTAAATATGGCCCAATCAAAGGATTGTGGTTATCAATTAGGCGTATTCTAAAATGTAATCCATGGAATCCCGGTGGCTATGATCCTGTTCCATGATAAAAATTTGGTGAGATTATGGAAATGAGGCGGCTTTTACTATTTCTAATTTTCTTTTCTTCCTTGGTTTTTTTATGGGCAGACTGGAATCGTCAAAATTATCCAATTCAGACGAATATCAACGATCAGTCTAATTCCAGGGCTGTCAAACAAGAAAAAAAACCTGAAATATCATCTTCAGCCATCTCTGCAGAATTTACCAAAGAGCCTTCTGGAGGGCGGCTTGTTGTTACAACAGATATCTTCAGGGCTGAAATTAATACAGCAGGTGGAAACATCCAGCGTTTGGACTTGCTGCAACATCGCGATGCTCAGGATCCGAACAAACCTTTCACATTAATGCAAAAGACTGAGCACACTTATATTGCTCAGTCGGGATTACTGGGAGAAGGGTTGCCGACACACAATTCTGCTTATTTGATACCCTCCGGCGATTACGAATTAATGCCAGGCAAAGACTCTGTAGAAGTGCGCTTAACGGCGGCTGAATCGAGTAATACAAAAGTAGAAAAAATATATACTTTTCAACGGGGAAAATATGTCATTGATGTGGCGTACGAAATAGAAAACAAGGGCGCGGCTCCTATTTCCCCGTCTGCTTATTTTCAGTTAATTCGCGAGGCTGGCGCATCAGAAACCGAATCCAAATTTGTTCCTACTTTTACAGGAGCTGCAGTTTATGGCGAGCAAGAAAAATTTCAGAAAGTCGCTTTTTCAGACATAGAGAAGAATAAAGTAAAGTTGCCAACCAACCCGGATAATGGTTGGATAGGCATGATTCAACATTATTTTGTCTCTGCTTGGTTAGTTAATAATGGGAAGAGAGAGTACTACGTAAAAAAACTGGATGAAAATTTATTTTCAGCAGGATTAATTTTGCCGGTGGGGGCCATAGAGCCGGGCAAGACAGGTCGAATTTCTAGTCGGCTATATGCCGGGCCAGCGCAAGCATCATTGAATGATATTGCGCCCGGATTGGGACTGTCGGTTGATTATGGCTGGCTGACTATCATTGCCACCCCCTTGTTTTTGGTTATGTCATGGTTGTATGGCTGGGTACACAATTGGGGCGTGGCCATCATTCTGCTGACTATATTAATTAAGCTGGTGTTTTTCCCATTATCTGCAGCCAGTTATCGTTCTATGGCAAAAATGCGTACCGTCGCGCCCAAGCTGGAGAAGATCAAACAGCAGTATGGCGACGACCGCGAGAAATTGAATCGAGCCATGATGGAGCTATATAAAACGGAAAAAATCAACCCGTTGGGTGGTTGCTTGCCTGTGCTGATACAAATTCCTGTATTCATTGCCTTATATTGGGCAATTCTTTCCAGTGTTGAGTTGCGACATGCCCCTTTTTTGGGTTGGATACACGATTTATCAGCTACGGATCCTTATTACATTCTGCCCCTTATCATGGGGATCAGCATGTTGATCCAAAGTAAGCTTAATCCTGTGCCTCCAGATCCTTTGCAGGCAAAACTAATGCAAGCCATGCCCATTATTTTCAGCATCGTTTTCTTTTTCTTTCCGGCGGGGTTGGTGCTCTATTCAGTTGTGAACAACATCCTTTCCATAGCTCAGCAATGGTATGTCTCGCGGGATGATGGAAAAACCAAAGAAAGTCGCTACAAGCTCTGACAATATCGCCGCAATTGCCACCCCTCTTGGACGGGGGGGTATCGGCGTGGTGCGCATATCCGGATATGGACTGCTAGCAATAGCATCAGCCATAACTGGTCGCCAGCTTAGCCCCAGACTAGCAACATATACCCCATTCTTGGGCAATGATAAGGTGCCTATAGATAGAGGGATTGCCCTGTATTTTCCGGCTCCACATTCTTATACCGGAGAAGAGGTGTTGGAGCTACAAGGCCATGGTGGCACTGCTGTCTTACAAGCTGTATTACAACGCTGCTTAACACTTGGAGCGAGATTGGCACACCCGGGAGAATTTACGGAGCGCGCATTTTTAAATAATAAGCTAGATCTGGCGCAAGCTGAAAGTATCGCGGACTTGATCGATGCAACCACTGAACAGGCTGCGCGTAGTGCCATGCGTTCCCTGCAAGGGCAATTTTCATCGGCTATCCATACTTTAGTTACTGGTCTCATTGAGCTTCGTATGTTTGTGGAAGCCCACCTTGATTTTCCTGAAGAAGATATTGATCAGGAAGATCAGTCGTTTTGTTACCAAAAGCTTGTTACTCTACAATCAGAGCTTTTCCACATTGGGTCTTTGGCTAAACAAGGCAATATTTTACGAGAGGGTGCGCAGGTGGTTTTAATGGGTGCTCCCAATGCCGGTAAATCAAGTTTGCTAAACCGATTTGCCGGGGAAGAGGTTGCCCTTGTGAGTGAAATTCCAGGTACGACTCGCGATTCGATAAGACAATTTTTGCAAATAAGAGGGATTCCACTACATTTAATTGACACGGCAGGATTAAGGGAAACACAAGATGTCGTAGAGCGCATGGGAATGAATAGAACTCGTCAAATGCTAGGACATGCTGATGTCATTTTGATTCTTTACGACGAGTTTGAACAGGCGAGCAATTCTGAGTGCCAATCCATATTGGCAAAACTCCCCATCAAAACTCCAAAATTACATGTACATAATAAAATAGACCTGACCGGGCATCCACCGGGGGTGCAAATGCAGGGAAAAGAAACGCATGTATATCTTTCGGCGCGAACCGGAAGCGGCATGGACGCGTTAGAAGAAAAGCTTTTAGGGGTTATAGGCTGGCATCAAGAATCTGGGGTATTCATGGCACGAACGCGTCACGTAGAAGCACTAGACAGAGCCAAGGAATATCTTAATGCCGCAGTTTTGCAAATCGAACACCCGGAATTGTTCGCGGAAGACTTGCGAAGAGCACAGGAAGCACTGAGCAGCATCACTGGCGAATTTACTACCGATGATCTATTGGGAAAGATATTCAGCAGTTTTTGTATAGGCAAATAAAAAAACAGGTGTTTCACGTGGAACCCCAAGAGGTATTCTCTCTGTAGGCGTCATTAAAAATTTTACGGTATGATGCGCGTCCTCATTTAAGCGGTTGGCGCATGGGCAATCCCAAACAGTTCGATGTTATCGTGATTGGTGGCGGACACGCCGGCACGGAGGCCGCATTGGCCAGTGCGCGGGCGGGTTGTCAAACACTGTTGTTGACACACAACATAGAAACATTGGGCGTAATGTCCTGCAATCCATCAATAGGCGGCATCGGCAAGGGGCATCTGGTAAAAGAAGTAGATGCCTTGGGTGGAGCGATGGCTGTGGCGACAGATGAGGCTGGTATTCAGTTTCGTATTCTCAATGCATCTAAAGGCCCTGCAGTTCGTGCAACCCGAGCCCAAGCAGATCGTGCACTTTATAAGCGAGCTATACGGGCGCGCCTAGAAAACCAAAAAAATCTGTATTTGTTTCAACAGGCTGTGGATGAGCTCATATTGGAGCAAAAAACCGTTGTTGGGGTAAAAACGCAGTTAGGGCTGACTTATCGTTCAAAGTCTGTAGTGCTTACTGCGGGTACTTTCTTATCTGGGTTGGTGCATGTGGGCCTATCTCGCTATCCAGCGGGCAGGGCTGGCGATCCACCCTCAATAGGGCTTGCGCAAAATTTGCGTGAGTTGGGCATGCCAATGGGGCGCCTAAAAACAGGAACCCCGCCTCGTATTGATGGGCGCAGCATCAATTACTCGGTCATGCAGAAACAGCAGGGCGATATGCCGATTCCGGTATTTTCATTTCTGGGGCACCCAGAGCAACACCCCCGACAGCTGCCTTGCTGGATTACTCAAACTAACGCTCAAACCCATGAGATTATTCGCAACGGGCTAAGCCAATCTCCTTTATTCACTGGTGTCATTGAGGGGGTGGGGCCGCGTTATTGTCCGTCGATCGAAGATAAAATCATCCGGTTTGCGGGAAAAGATTCTCATCAGATATTTTTGGAGCCTGAAGGATTAACCACTCACGAAATCTATCCAAATGGCATTTCGACGAGTCTGTCCTATGAGACCCAAGTGGCGCTCGTGCATTCGATAAAGGGGATGGAGGATGCACATATCACCCGCCCAGGATATGCGATCGAATATGATTACTTTGATCCGCGAGCACTAAAAAACTCGTTGGAAAGTAAAGCCATCGTTGGCTTATTCCTGGCTGGACAAATAAACGGAACAACCGGATATGAAGAAGCTGCGGCCCAAGGATTATTAGCAGGAATAAATGCAGCATTGGCAGCTAAAGGCGAGGGGGCGTGGTGTCCGCGACGTGATGAGGCTTATTTGGGGGTCTTGGTGGATGATTTGATAACCCGTGGTGTTTCTGAACCATACCGGATGTTTACTAGCAGGGCTGAGTATCGTTTGCAGCTACGCGAAGATAATGCGGACATGCGCTTAACCGAAACTGGCCATAAATTGGGGTTGGTGGACGATGTGCGGTGGAAAGCTTTCGAGGAAAAGCGCGACAGGATTGCACGCGAACTTGAACGGCTGAAATCCACATGGATAAATCCTAAAATATTAAACAAGGTAGATGCAGAGCGAATATTGGGTCAAGAAATCGAGCGGGAATATTCCTTATACGACTTATTGCGCCGCCCGCAGGTTAGTTATGAAAAGCTGATGACCTTGCCGGGTATGCATAATACCGAGGCCGAAAGTGTGGCGGGGCAGGTGGAAATATTAGCCAAATATCATGGCTATATTGAGCGTCAGCGCGACGAAATTGCGCGCCAGGAAAGTTATGAAACCACTCTTTTACCAATTGATATGGACTACTCTACGGTCAAGGGGTTGTCGATAGAGGTAAGGCAAAAGCTGAATCAGCACAAACCCCAAACACTGGGACAGGCCATGCGCATCTCCGGAGTTACGCCGGCCGCAATATCATTATTGTTGGTGCATTTGAAACGGGGTTTTAAGCAAGAAAAAGCGGCATGACTTGGTCGAAAGCATTATCAGCTGGCATGTCCGAATTAGGGATGGCGGCGACAACAGAACAGCGGGAAAAATTGATTCGATACTTGCTGCTTTTGGAAAAATGGAATGCGGTTTATAACTTGACCGCAGTGAGGAAACCAGAACAAATGGTAAGCAATCATTTGTTGGATAGTCTCTCCACTCTGCCTTATTTATGGCCGAAAAAATGGCTGGACGTCGGGTGCGGGGGGGGGCTGCCTGGAATCGTGCTGGCCATCATGCGCCCGGACTGGTCATTTACGTTACTCGACAGCAACAGCAAAAAAACCGGTTTTGTACAACAAGCAGCAATAGAGCTGGGTTTGCCCAATGTGGCGGTAGTGTGCGCGCGGGTGGAAAGCTGGGATCCAAAGGAAAAATTTGATGGCATCATCTCGCGCGCATTTGCCGAGATTTCAGATTTTGTTACGGTAACCAGGCATCTTTTGGCAAAAGACGGGCATTGGGTTGCCATGAAAGGGAAGCCGGAGCGGGAGTTGGCCTGTCTTCCGCAAAGTGTGGTGATAAAAAAAAACATCATTCTGCAGGTACCAGAATTAAAGGCGGCGCGTAGTTTGCTCATATTGGGGGTAAAGGAATGAACAAAATATTAGCAATCACCAACCAAAAGGGTGGGGTGGGAAAAACCACCACCACGGTAAATTTGGCCGCAAGCTTGGCAGCGGCAAAGCAAAAGGTATTACTGATAGACTTGGATCCACAAGGCAATGCCACCATGGGTAGTGGTATCAACAAGGCGGAATTGGCTGCGACCATCTACGATGTGTTGCTGGGTGAAAAAAACATCGCGGAAATTAGAGTCAAATCAGAAACCGGCAAATATGATGTGTTGCCAGCCAATCGCGAATTAGCAGGGGCGGAAATCGAGCTGGTGGAAGTGGATGGCCGAGAAACGCGATTGAAAACTGAACTGGCAGATGTTCTACACGAATACGATTACATTCTAATTGATTGTCCGCCGGCCTTGAATTTACTGACGCTCAATGGCTTGTGCGCAGCCAGATCCGTCATGATCCCCATGCAATGCGAATACTATGCCTTAGAGGGGCTGAGCGATCTGGTCAATACCATTCGTAAGGTGCGGGAGAACCTAAACCCGGATTTGGAAATAGAAGGGTTGTTACGCACTATGTTTGATCCCAGGAACGCATTGGCGCAACAAGTCTCGGATCAGTTGCAACAACATTTCGGAGATAAGGTGTACCGTACCGTCATACCGCGTAATGTCCGACTGGCAGAAGCGCCTAGCTTTGGCATCCCCGTGCTGTATCACGATAGTCACTCCAAGGGAACGCAAGCTTATTTGACGTTGGCAGGCGAAATGCTCAACAACGCGACTGCAAGGGCTGCGGTCTGAACAAGCGAAAAGGGAATAACTATGGCAAAACCCATCAAGGGATTGGGGCGCGGTCTGGATGCGCTGCTATCCGGAAATAGCACCGCAAAACAGAACGATGTTCTACGCGACCTGAATGTAGAGCAACTTAAACCCGGTAAATATCAACCGCGCAGCAGAATGGATGAGGCTTCACTCAATGAGCTTGCTGCTTCGATAAAGGTGCAGGGAATCATGCAGCCCATATTGGTGCGTGAACTGCCGACTGATGGATATGAAATCATCGCTGGCGAAAGACGCTGGCGAGCAGCACAGTTGGCGGGGTTAAAACAGGTGCCGGTATTGGTGCGCAGGGTGCCCGACCACACTGCGCTCGCCATGGCGCTGATTGAAAACATTCAGCGAGAAGGCCTGAACCCACTGGAGGAGGCGATAGGCATTCAGCGTCTGATTGACGAGTTCCAAATGACGCATCAGTCTGCCGCAGATGCCGTTGGGCGTTCTCGCAGTGCCACCAGCAATTTGTTGCGGCTGCTCAAATTGCCCCATGCCGTGCAGGAAATGCTAATGGCAGGCGCACTCGACATGGGGCATGCAAGGGCGCTGTTGTCCTTGGAGGGAGCTCAGCAAGTATTGCTTTCCAACAAAATCGTGTTGGAGGGATTGTCGGTGCGGGAAACTGAAAGACTGGTACAACTCCAAAGTGAGCCGCAACCGATCACAAATGCAAAAATACAAAAGATTACAGTAGAGAACCGTGACACTCTGAGGCTGCAAGAAGAAATAAGCGCTCATCTGGGCTTGCAAGTTGAAATCAAGTCCAATCGCAATGGGGGGGGGAAGCTGGTTATACAATATCTGGACAATGACCAACTGGATGAATTGAAAAATAAGCTCTATCACTAGCCTGATGGAATCCTAATAGATGTTGTAATCGGCTTGACTTGTGGGGGTGGATTGGTGGAGAATGCGCGGGCTTTTTGCCGTGCTTGCATCAGGATGTCGTGCAAGGGCGAAAAATGGAAGAAATAAAAAATACAAAAATAAGTCGCGCATACAGCAAAGCGGCAGGATGGCAAATCACCGTATCGCTATTCATTGCAGGCGTCGCGCTCTTGGTTTACGGTATTGAAGCGGCTATTTCAGCTATGGCTGGGGGTGGGGCGGTAATTGTTGGCGCCTATACAGGAATGCTGCTGGCGAGTCGCCCAAATAAGGGAACCCCTAGTGGTGTGCTGATTGCCTTATTGAAGGGCGAAGCACTCAAGGTGCTTATTACGGCTGCATTGCTGTTCGTTTTATTTAAGTTTTACCGGGGATTGGTACCACTGTCCCTGATAGTGGGGTTGGCGGGATCTGCGCTGGCATCCGGCGCGGGCTTGCGGGCCATGAATAACGAGAACGACGAATAGAGTCTGGCATGTCCACTGAACACGAACTGACGCCATCAAGTTATATCGAGCACCACCTTACTTTCAGCACCAAACATCTGTCTGAGGGGGGATTCTGGTCCATCAATTTTGATACTCTCGTGGTTTCCAGCCTATTGGGGTTGGTGGTGTTCGGTTTGTTGTGGTGGGTTGTGCGTGGTGCGACCGCTGGCGTTCCTACCAAGCGCCAGGCGTTTGTCGAATTGCTGGTTGAATTCATCGATAGCCAAGTCAAGGGTATATTCCACGGTGATCGCCATAAATTTGTCGCGCCCGCAGCGCTGACTGTCTGCGTCTGGGTGTTCGCTATGAACGCCATGGATTTTCTGCCCATCGACATCATGGCGTGGATTTATCACAACATATTCGGTCAGGAACATTTCCGGGCAGTGCCGACCGCGGACGTAAATGCCACCTTCGCATTGGCGCTGTCAGTATGGCTGTTGATGATTTTCTTCAGCATTAAGGTTAAGGGCTTGGGTGGCTGGATACATGAGCTGTTTTGTGCCCCGTTCGGCAGCAATCCCATCATCTGGCCAGCCAATCTGCTGTTCAACCTGATCGAGTACATCTCCAAGCCCTTGTCGCATTCTTTGCGTTTGTTTGGCAACATGTATGCGGGCGAAATCATTTTCCTACTGCTGGGCATGTGGGCGGCCACTGGTCTGGCGGGCACAATTTTTGGAGCATTGCTGGGCGCGGGCTGGGCAATCTTCCACATTCTGATCGTGGTGTTGCAAGCGTTCATCTTCATGATGCTGACGGTGGTGTATATCGCGATGGCGCACGAAAGTCATTAACACTTCTAACCCTTAATCACTTTAATCAACCTTGTAAATCGAAAGGAAGCAAAGATGGAAAACACAGTACAGTTTTTGGCGATGGTTCAAGCTTACACCGGCATCGGCATCGGCCTAATCATTGGCCTCGGTGCTGCAGGTGCTTGTATTGGCATCGGTATCATGTGTGCCAGCTTTCTGGATGGTGCCGCACGTCAGCCCGAACTGACCCCCACACTGCAAGGCAAAGTGTTCTTGCTGCTGGGCCTGATCGATGCTTCGTTCATTATTGGTGTTGGTCTGGCAATGATGTTTGCCTTCGCAAACCCCTTGCTCGCCGTCATCAAATAACTGAGCGTTGCAGGAAGCACAATCCAGCTTAAGGAATCGAAATGAACATTAACCTGACAATATTCGCGCAGGCTATAACGTTCGCTATTCTGATTTGGTTCACTGTCAAATTCGTTTGGCCGCCCTTGTTGTCGGCAATCGAAACCCGTCAGAAAACTATAGCGGACGGCTTGGCCGATGCCGAGCGTGCCAAGCATGATCTGGAATTGGCCGCCAAGCGCTCTGCCGACATCTTGCGCGAAGCCAAGGAAAAAGCTGCGGAAATTGTTGCGGGCGGAGAAAAGCGCGCCACCGAAATCATCGAGCAAGCCAAAGCACAAGCCAAGACAGAGGGCGACCGCATCGTTGCCGGAGCCAAGGCTGAAATCGATCAGGAAGTATTCCGCGCCAAGGAACAGCTTCGCACGCAAGTCTCGGCGATCGCACTGGCGGGTGCTGGCAAGATTCTCGGGCGCGAGATCGATGCCAAAGCGCACAACGATTTGCTCGATAAACTTGCTGCGGAACTTTGATAGCCATGTCACAAGCCATTACCACAGCACGTCCTTATGCCCAAGCAGCATTTGAGGAAGCGCAAAAACTGTCCGATCTGAAGGGGTGGTCGGAATTGCTGCAAACGCTTGCCACAGCGGTGGCCTATCCCGAAGTTGGCGCAGTCATCAATAGCCCGCGCGTGGCAAAGGGAAAGCTGGGCGATCTGTTGATCGAGTTGGCTGGCGGCAAGCTGAAGTTGCAGCAGCAGAATTTCGTCCGTGTACTGGCCGAGAATCAGCGTCTCGCAATATTGCCGGAGATCGCCGCAATCTTCGGGGTGTTGAAATCCGAAGCCGAAAAGAGCGTGGATGTAGTGGCCGAATCCGCTTTCGAGTTATCTGCGGCACAACAAGACAAGATCGTCAGTTCGATGAAAAAGCGCATGGGGCGCGAAATCAAACTGACATGCAAGGTTAACAAGGAGTTGTTGGGCGGTGTGGTGATTCGGGCTGGAGATAAAGTAATTGATGGTTCTGCCCGTACACGCTTGTCCGAAATGGCGACAGCCTTGGCCTGATGATTTATCAAGAATAAGGAAATCCAGATGAAGCTCAATCCTTCTGAAATTAGCAATTTGATTCGCAGCCGCATCGAAAACTTCGAAGCGCTGACCCAGGCGCGCACTGAAGGAACGGTGGTCAGCGTGACCGACGGTATCGTCCGCATTCATGGCTTGTCGGATGTGATGCAGGGCGAAATGCTGGAATTCCCCGGCAACACGTTCGGTCTGGCGCTGAACCTCGAGCGCGATTCCGTAGGCGCGGTGGTGCTAGGTGAATACGAGCACATCACCGAAGGCGACACGGTCAAGTGTACCGGCCGCATTCTTGAGGTGCCGGTTGGTCCTGAGCTGCGTGGGCGCGTGGTGAACTCGCTGGGTCAACCCATTGACGGCAAGGGACCGATCAATGCCAAGATGACGGACAAGATCGAGAAGGTTGCGCCGGGCGTGATTGCACGTAAATCCGTGGATCAGCCTGTGCAGACCGGCCTGAAGTCCATCGACTCCATGGTGCCAATTGGCCGCGGGCAGCGCGAGTTGATCATTGGCGACCGCCAGACCGGCAAGACAGCCGTTGCTGTCGACGCCATCATCAACCAGAAGGGTCAAAACATGACTTGTATCTACGTGGCGGTCGGTCAGAAGGCCTCGACCATCGCCAACGTGGTGCGCAAACTGGAAGAGCACGGTGCAATGGAATACACCATCGTTGTGGCAGCCTCCGCCTCTGACTCCGCCGCGATGCAATTCCTGGCGCCTTATGCCGGCTGCACCATGGGCGAATACTTCCGCGACCGCGGTGAAGATGCGTTGATTGTGTATGACGACCTGACCAAGCAAGCTTGGGCCTACCGTCAAATCTCTCTGCTGCTGCGTCGTCCCCCTGGCCGTGAAGCTTACCCCGGCGATGTATTCTACCTGCACTCCCGCCTGCTGGAGCGCGCCGCCCGTGTGAACGCCGACTATGTCGAAGCCTTTACCAAGGGTGCCGTGAAGGGCAAGACCGGTTCGCTGACCGCGCTGCCCGTGATTGAAACCCAGGCTGGCGACGTGTCGGCCTTCGTACCGACCAACGTGATATCCATTACTGACGGTCAGATATTCCTCGAAACCGACCTGTTCAACGCGGGTATCCGACCCGCCATCAACGCCGGTATCTCGGTGTCCCGCGTCGGCGGCGCAGCACAGACCAAGGTTATCAAGAAGCTGGGTGGCGGTGTGCGTCTGGCACTGGCGCAGTACCGTGAGCTGGCTGCGTTCGCGCAGTTTGCTTCCGACCTCGACGAAGCCACCCGCAAGCAACTGGAGCGAGGTCGTCTGGTGACCGAGCTGATGAAGCAGCTGCAATATGCGCCGCTGTCTGTGGCGCAAATGGCCGTTACGTTGTTCGCTGTGAACAAGGGCTATTTCGATGATGTACCGGTAGCTAAAGCGCTAGCTTTCGAATCGGCACTGCACGCCAGTTTGAAATCGAGCAACGCTTCGCTGATCGAGTCCATCGAATCCAGCAAGGACTTGAACGCAGATAACGAAAAACTATTGTCAGCCGCGATCGAGAAATTTAAGGCAACGGCAGTCTATTAAAGCGGGGTGGCACATGCCTGGCAGTAAAGAGATACGCACCAAGATCAAGAGCGTGGAAAATACGCGCAAGATCACCCGTGCGATGGAAATGGTGGCGGCAGCGAAGATGCGCAAGGCGCAGGAGCGCATGCGTGCCGCCCGTCCTTATGCCGAGAAAATTCGCAATGTGGCCGCTCACCTGTCTCGCGCTAACCCGGAATACAAGCATGCTTTTTTGGTCAAGCGCGGGGCTGTCAAAAATGTAGGCATCATCGTGGTAACTTCCGACAAAGGCCTATGCGGCGGATTGAACACCAACGTGTTGCGTCTTGCAGTGACCCGCATGAAGACTTGGGAGGGGGAAGGCAAGGGCATCATGGTCTGTCCTATAGGCAACAAGGGGCTGAGCTTCATGAATCGCATTAATGCCAAGGTCAAGTCACACCTGATCGGCTTGGGCGACACGCCGCACATCGAAAAACTGATCGGTGCCGTGAAAATCATGCTGGATGCCTATGTTGCGGGCGAGATTGATGCAATCTACCTGAGCTACAACCATTTCATCAACACGATGAAGCAGGAGCCGCGCATGGAGCAATTGCTGCCGCTTTCTGACGAGCAAATGGGCAAAGCCAACGGAACTTGGGATTATATCTATGAGCCGGATGCCAAACCTGTGATTGACGAATTGCTGGTTCGCTATATCGAGTCCTTGATCTATCAGGCGGTGGTGGAGAATATAGCCTCTGAACAAAGTTCGCGCATGGTGGCAATGAAAGCGGCATCGGATAACGCGAAAAACGTTATCGGCGAGCTCAAACTGGTTTACAACAAAGCGCGTCAGGCAGCGATCACCAAGGAGATTTCCGAGATCGTGGGCGGCGCAGCGGCGGTTTAAAAGTTAATTTAGACGGGGACCTTAAAATGAATCAAGGAAAGATTGTTCAGTGTATCGGCGCGGTGGTCGACATAGAATTCCCGCGTGACAAAATGCCCAAGGTCTATGAAGCCTTGAAGCTGGCTGACGCAGGAAATGCTACCGTTGAAGTTGGTTTGACGTTTGAAGTTGAACAGCAACTGGGCGACGGCGTAGTGCGCACCATCGCGCTGGGTTCCACCGATGGCCTGCGCCGCGGCATGGCTGTCAACGCCACTGGCGGTGCCATCTCTGTGCCGGTCGGCACAGGCACGCTGGGTCGCATCATGGACGTGCTGGGCCGTCCTATCGATGACGCAGGCGAAATCAAAACGGACGAGCGCCGCGAGATCCACCAAAAAGCACCCAAGTTCGATGAGTTGTCCCCCTCGGTTGACCTGCTGGAAACCGGCATCAAGGTGATTGACTTGGTTTGCCCGTTTGCTAAAGGCGGGAAGGTCGGTCTGTTCGGCGGTGCCGGCGTGGGCAAGACTGTGAACATGATGGAACTCATCAACAACATTGCCAAGCAACACTCCGGTCTGTCCGTGTTTGCCGGCGTGGGCGAGCGTACCCGCGAAGGCAACGACTTCTATCACGAGATGAAGGACTCCAACGTGCTGGACAAGGTTGCGATGGTGTTCGGCCAGATGAACGAACCGCCTGGCAACCGTTTGCGCGTGGCGCTGACTGGCCTGACCATGGCTGAGCGCTTCCGCGACGAAGGGCGCGACATTCTGTTCTTCGTGGACAACATCTATCGTTACACCCTGGCTGGTACTGAGGTTTCCGCGCTGCTTGGTCGTATGCCTTCTGCCGTGGGTTATCAGCCTACGCTGGCGGAAGAAATGGGCCGTCTGCAAGAGCGCATCACTTCGACCAAGGTGGGTTCCATCACCTCCATCCAGGCTGTGTACGTTCCCGCCGACGATTTGACCGACCCGTCCCCGGCCACCACTTTCCTGCACCTCGACTCTACCGTGGTGTTGTCCCGCGACATCGCATCGCTGGGTATTTACCCCGCAGTGGACCCGCTGGATTCTACCAGCCGTCAGCTGGACCCACTGGTGGTGGGCGAAGAGCACTACAGCGTAGCCCGTCGCGTGCAACAAACCCTGCAACGTTACAAGGAACTGCGCGACATCATCGCGATTCTGGGTATGGATGAGCTGGCGCCAGAAGACAAACTGGCCGTGGCACGCGCCCGCAAGATTCAGCGTTTTCTGTCGCAACCATTCCATGTGGCCGAGGTATTTACTGGCGCGCCCGGCAAATACGTGACTCTGAAAGATACCATCAAGGGTTTCAAGGCCATCGTTGAAGGCGAGTACGACCAACTGCCCGAGCAGGCGTTCTACATGGTCGGTGCCATCGAGGAAGCGGTCGAAAAGGCCAAGACGCTGCAATAATCAAAAAAATGAGGGCAACTACTGTGGCAATGACAGTACATGTAGATGTGGTGAGCGCAGAAGAATCTATCTTCTCCGGTTTGGCGGAGATTGTCATCGTCCCGGGCGAGATGGGGGAGCTGGGCATCTACCCACGTCACGTCGCGCTGCTGACACGTATCAAGCCAGGCGCAGTACGCATCAAGCGCCCCGACCAAGAGAATGAAGAGCTGATTTATGTTTCCGGCGGCATGCTGGAAGTGCAGCCTGATGTGGTCACCGTGCTGGCAGATACCGCGATTCGCGGTGCCGATCTAGATGAAGCGCGTGCCGTGGAAGCAAAACGGGCTGCTGAAGAGGCGATGAAGAACCGCACGTCCGACATTGACTATGCGGCTGCGCAAGCCGAACTGGCCGAAGCGATCGCGCAACTGCGTGCGATCCAACAGCTCCGCAAGCATACACATTAAGCAAGCGGCACGGCATCGAAACGAAAAGGCAGCTTAGGCTGCTTTTTTTTTGCCCAAAAGATATACTTCAACATCTTAAATCCAGCATCATCCATGACATCCTTGAACATCATCATCCTTGCTGCAGGCAAAGGCACACGCATGTATTCGGACCAGCCCAAGGTGCTGCACCCGCTGGCGGGAAAACCGCTGGTGCAGCATGTGCTGGATTGCGCCAGTGCCTTGCACCCGCAACAGATGTGCGTGGTGTATGGTCACGGCGGCGAGGCGGTGCCGCTGGCGATGGAGCAGTACGGCGCACAGTTTGTGATCCAGGAGCCGCAACTCGGCACCGGTCATGCGGTGCAGCAGGCCATGCCGCACCTCAAGGACGACAGTCGCACGCTCATCCTTTACGGTGATGTGCCACTGATTCAGCATGCTACCTTGCACCAGATGGATCAGGCGGGTGAGGGGCTGGTGCTACTCACGGTGAACCTCGATAATCCTACTGGCTACGGTCGCATCGTGCGCAACGCTGAGGGCGATGTGCAACGCATCGTCGAGCAGAAGGATGCCGCGACCGAGGAGTTGGCGATCATCGAAGTGAACACCGGCATCATGCTGGCACCGACTGCAAAATTGCACGCCTGGCTGGGAAAATTGAAGAACAATAATGCGCAGGGTGAGTACTACCTCACCGACATCGTGGCGATGGCCGTGGCGGAAGGCATGGCAGTGCATACCGTACAGCCCGCGCAGCGCTGGGAAGTGGAAGGCATCAACAACAAGACTCAGCTCGCCCAACTGGAGCGCATTTGGCAACAGGTTGTGGCAGGCAGACTGATGGCGCAGGGCGTGACGCTGGCCGA
The DNA here is from genome assembly GCA_037446515.1 of Gallionellaceae bacterium. Classification (GTDB taxonomy): domain Bacteria; phylum Pseudomonadota; class Gammaproteobacteria; order Burkholderiales; family Gallionellaceae; genus Sideroxyarcus. The sequence continues at coordinate 35,830 of JBBIIN010000003.1, read as the reverse complement.
CCCGGCACGCATCGACGTGCGTGGCGAACTCACTTGCGGCCGCGATGTGGAGATTGATGTCGGTTGCATCTTCGAAGGCAAGGTCTCCTTGGGCGACCGCGTGCGAGTGGGGGCTTACAGCATCCTGCGCAACGCAAGTATCGAACAAGGGACACAGATCGCCGCCTACACCCACATCGATAGCAGCGAAGTCGGGGCTAACTGCCACATCGGTCCGTATGCCCGCCTGCGTCCCGGTACCCGGTTGGCGGGGGATGCGCATGTCGGCAACTTCGTCGAGATCAAGAACAGTGAGATCGGCCAGGGCAGCAAAGCCAACCACTTGAGCTACATCGGTGATAGCACCGTGGGCAGCCGCGTCAACATCGGCGCGGGCACCATCACCTGCAACTATGACGGCGCCAACAAGTTCCGCACTGTCATCGGCGACGATGCCTTCATCGGCTCCGATACGCAGCTAGTTGCACCAGTGACGGTGGGCAAGGGCGCCACCATCGGCGCCGGTTCGACCATCACCAAGGATACGCCGGACAACGAGCTGACGCTGTCGCGCAGCAAGCAGGTAACGATCAACGGCTGGACACGTCCGGTCAAGAGGAAGAAGTGATATGTGCGGAATTGTAGGGGCCATCGCCAAGCGCAACGTGGTGCCCATTCTGGTGAATGGGCTGCTGAAACTGGAATACCGCGGCTACGATTCGGCTGGGCTGGTGGTGGTGCATGACGGCAAACTAGACCGCGTGCGCAGCACCGGTCGCGTCAGCGAACTGGGGCAGAAGAGCGCGCAAACATCCGGCGAACTGGGCATCGCCCATACGCGCTGGGCCACACACGGCGTGCCGAGCGAACGCAATGCCCATCCGCACATCAGCCGCAATCTGATCGCCGTGGTGCATAACGGCATCATCGAGAACTATGAAGAATTGCGCACCGAATTGAGCGCGCAAGGGTACGAATTCACTTCCGATACCGATACCGAAGTCATCGCCCACTTGATTCACAGCCATTATGCGCAGGGCAACCTACTGGCTGCGACGCAGCTAGCACTATCGCAACTGGTAGGTGCGTATGCTATCGGTGTGGTTGCGGCGGACAATCCGCTCCAGCTCATCGCGGCGCGTAAAGGCAGCCCCTTGCTGCTGGGCGTGGGAGAAGGCGAGTATTTCGTCGGTTCCGACATGTCGGCCTTGCTGCAGGTCACCAAGGACGTGGTGTATCTGGAAGAGGGCGACGTGGTCGAGATGAGCCTGAACGGCTATCGCATCTTCGATGCCGCAGGCAACGCCGTGCAGCGCGCGGTGCATGTCAGCGAACTGGACAACGACAGCGTGGATCTCGGCGAATACCGGCACTACATGCAGAAGGAGATCCACGAACAGCCGCAGGCGCTGGCCAACACGCTGGAATCGGTGTGCAACAGCCAGTCGCTGGTGCCGGGCATCTTCGGTGCCGAGGCCAATACCATCTTCCCGCAGGTCGAGCGCATCCTCATCCTCGCCTGTGGCACCAGCAACCACGCCGGGCAAGTGGCGCGCTACTGGCTGGAGGAGATCGCCGGCATCCCCTGCGTGGTCGAGATCGCCAGCGAATACCGCTATCGCAGCAGCGTCGCCGACCCGAAGACGCTGGTGGTCACCATCTCGCAATCCGGTGAGACGGCGGACACCCTTGCTGCGTTGAACCATGCCAAGAACACCGGCCACCTTTACACGCTCGCCATCTGCAACGTGCCCGAAAGTGCCATCATCCGGCAAAGCAGATTGCGCCTGCTGACGCGCGCCGGCCCGGAGATCGGTGTCGCTTCGACCAAGGCGTTCACCACCCAGCTGGCCGCATTGTTCCTGCTGACCCTGGTGCTGGCCAAATTGCGCGGACGGCTGGATGCCGGGCGTGAGCAACAATTCCTGCATGAACTGCGCCACCTGCCCGCAGCCGTGCAGAAAGTGTTGGCGCTGGAGCCGCAGATCGCCGAGATGTCCAAGCATTTTGCCGATAAACATCATGCCCTGTTTCTCGGACGTGGCATGCACTACCCGATTGCGCTGGAAGGCGCGCTCAAGCTCAAGGAGATATCCTATATCCATGCCGAGGCATACCCGGCCGGGGAGTTGAAACATGGCCCGTTGGCGTTGGTGGACAAGGAGATGCCGGTGGTGTCGGTCGCCCCCAATGACGCGTTACTGGAGAAGCTGAAATCCAACCTGCAAGAAGTGCGCACCCGTGGCGGCGAGCTTTATGTCTTTGCCGATGCCGATACTCACATCAGGCAAAGCGAAGGTGTCCACATTCTGCAAATGCCCGAACACGCGGGCTTTCTCAGCCCTATTCTGCACACCATCCCGCTGCAACTCTTGGCATATTACGCCGCATTGCAAAAGGGAACGGATGTGGACAAACCAAGAAACCTCGCGAAATCCGTCACGGTCGAGTGACCGGTTTTGCGCGGTTCTTGCGGCGAAGGTTAACGCCCGCATAGCGAGCGTTAAGGGGCAATGACCCGGTCTTAGCCGCAAACCGCATTCCTCCCGCAATCCAGGAGACACCCTAACATGGCGGTCATCGCCGTATTCAACCAAAAGGGCGGCGTGGGCAAAACCACGACGTGCCTCAATCTGACGGCCGCATTATCGCTGGCGCAGCGCAATCCGATTGCCCTGGATATGGATCCGCAGGGTCATCTTAGCCTGGCTTCGGGATTGAAGAATGCGACGGCGCAGGCCAAAAGCATCGTGTCTTTCTTCAAGGATGGAACGCCCTTGGCGCAGCTCCTGCACGAAACACCCGCCGGGTGGCAAATCATCCCCACCACACTGGAACTGTCGAAGATCGACGCCCTGCACGGTTCCGACCCCCACGTGGCCAAGTTGCTCCAGCAGGAGCTGGCCAAGGAGCTGGCGCTCACCGGCGCGCCCATCCTGATCGATTGCTGTCCCATGCTGGGCGTGTTGACGTTGAATGCCTTGCTGGCGGCGGACAGGGTGCTCATCCCCGTGTCCGCCGACTACCTGTCGCAACACGGGGTGCACAGGCTGGACAGCGCACTCAACGTGCTGGAACAAAAACTGAAGCGACCATTCAAGCGGCGCATTGTCGTGACGCGATTCGATTCGCGCCGCAAACTTTCCTACGATATCTATGACAAGCTGAAAGAACGCTATGGCGACTTGCTGTGCAGAACGCGCATCGGAGAAACTGTGGCTTTGGCCACCAGTCCCATGCACGGGCTGGATGTGTTTGCCTATGCGCCCAACAGCCCAGGTGCGGCGGACTACAAGGCGCTGGCCAAGGAGCTGATGGAGAGCGGCTTCATTTAGTGAAATAGGCTGCGGCAGCCAGAATCAGTGCCGCCCATAACAACAGGGCAATTACCGCCAGCCAGATATTGCGTTTCCTTTGCAGCGCCAACAGTTCCAGCAACACCGGTGTGGCTTGCGCAGCTAGGTCTTCGTTCAGCCGCTGGTGCAGCAGGCGCGGCAGTTGTGGCAGCAATGCGGCATAGCGCGGCGCTTCGCTGCGCAAGGTGCGCAGGAAGCCGCGCCATCCCACCTGTTCACTCATCCAGCGCTCCAGCCATGGCTTGGCGGTCTTCCACAGGTCGAGATCTGGGTCGAGTTGCAGCCCCAGGCCTTCGATATTGAGCAAGGTCTTTTGCAACAAGACCAGTTGCGGCTGGATCTCGATACCGAAGCGGCGTGAGGTCTGGAACAGGCGCAGCAGCACCTTGCCGAACGATACCTCTCGCAGCGGCTTGTCAAAAATTGGCTCGCACACCGCGCGAATTGCCGCTTCGAATTCATCCACACGCGTCTCGGCGGGCGCCCAGCCTGATTCGATATGCAACTCCGCGACCCGCTTATAGTCGCGGTTGAAGAAGGCGATGAAATTCTGTGCAAGATATTTCTTGTCGGTATCGGTGAGCGTGCCCATGATGCCGAAATCCAGCGCCACATAGCGCCCATCGCGTGCCACGAGGATGTTGCCGGGATGCATGTCGGCATGGAAGAAACCGTCGCGGAATACCTGGGTATAGAAAATCTCCACGCCGTCCGCTGCCAACTTGGGGATGTTTATTTTTGCTGCGCGCAACGCGGCAATCTGGCTAATGGGGATGCCCTGCATGCGTTCCATCACCATCACCCGTTCTGAGCACCAATCCCAGTACACTTCGGGCACGAGCAACAGCCGCGCATCGGCGAAGTTGCGCCGCAACTGGCTGGCATTGGCTGCCTCGCGCATCAGGTCCAGCTCGTCGTGCAGGTATTTCTCGAACTCTGCCACCACCAGTTTGGGTTTGAGCCGCTTGCCGTCTTCCCACAGACTTTCGATCAGGGCCGCGCAGATATCCAGCAAAGCCACGTCGTGCCGGATAATGCGCTTGATACCGGGACGCAGCACCTTGACTGCCACCTCGTGCCCGTTGGGCAGCACGGCAAAATGCACCTGCGCCACGGAAGCGCTGGCGACGGGCGTCTGCTCAAAGCTGGCGAACACCTCCAGTAACGGCTTGCCATAGTTGGCTTCCAGCAAAGCCACGGCTTGAACGGAAGAAAAAGGAGGTACCCGATCTTGCAGCTTGGCCAGCTCGTCGGCGATGTCGGTGGGGATGAGATCGCGCCGCGTGGACAGTAGCTGCCCAAATTTGACGAATATCGGGCCCAGCGTTTCTAACGCCAGGCGCAGGCGTTCGGCGCGTGGTTGTTCATAGTTGCGGAAGAACAGCAGCCAGTTGAGTGGGACACGCAACCAGCGCGTGCGCTCGTGCGCCAGCAGGAATTCATCCAGCCCGAAACGCAGGACGACAAAGAGAATTGTCAGCAGCCGTATGAAACGCATTGCCAGCAAATAAAAAGGGCACAGCGAAATCGCTGTGCCCGTAAGTGTACTGTAATTCCGCCGTTAAACCTGCTGGATTCCTGCAAGCAACCACACGGATTTATCGTCCTTGAGGTTCTTCTGCACATGCCAGATCTCGTCGAAGTTTTCCGGCGCGCCATTGTTCTCACGTATCTGCCCACTCAGGCGCACGCTGGCGCTAGCGATGTCCTGCTCGGTGGCGACTTCCAGCAGCTCGGCCTGGACGCTATCCACGTCGGTCTTCTGCGGTGTGTTGTCGCGTTCCTGGATCTGCATGGAGATCTCGGCGAACATCTCCGGCGTGGTGTATTCGCGGATGTCATTCAGATCCTTGCGGTCATTGGCGGCTTGCAGGCGGATGAACGAGGTCTTGGCGCTGCGCAGGAAGCTTTCCACCGGAAAATCCGGCGGGATGCTGCTGTTGGTCGTTGCCGTGCCAGTGGAGACCGGAGTTGCTGCCGAAGCGGGTGCGCATTGTGCCGTACCGCCATAGGGGACACCGGCATATTGCATGGCCGGCTGCGGCCTGCGGCGCAACAGGGAGAGCAGGAACATCACGGCAACCACGACCAGCACGATCATCAATACCGCGCCCATTCCCTCACCAATGCCGAGATGTGAGAACAGTGCCGCCAGACCAATGCCTGCGGCCAAGCCAGCCAATGGACCTATCCATTTATTGCCCTGCGCTGCGGCGGCGGGCGGGGTAGTGGGCTGCGGCGCAGCCTGATACGGGATGGCAGGCGCTTTCTGCGCCGGGGCGCTCATGCTGCGCTGTTTGCCTATGCTCCCGCCGCCGCCGAAACGCTTGGCTTCGGCGTTGCCGGCGAACAGGGACAGGGTAGCCAGGATCAGAGTCAACAAAATGGCGGAACATTTCATGCGATTCCCTCAGGGTGGATTATCAATTGGAAAGCAGACGTTAGAATGGGGGCACGCTGTGAAAGTTCAATGGCCTGCCGCTGACAGGATGGGGCAGGTGCAGCGCACTGGCATGCAGCAGCAGGCGCGTCGCAAGGGAGGCGTTCCCATACAATGCGTCGCCCAGGATGGGATGCCCGATGGCCTGCAGATGTACGCGCAACTGGTGCGAGCGACCGGTGACCGGCTCCAGTTCCAGCCGTGTCGTGCCGGCAGTGTGCTCGAGCGTGGTATATCGCGTCAGCGAGGGCTTGCCCATCGCAAGGTCTATCTTCTGCATGGGGCGGTTGGGCCAATCGGCGGCGATGGGCAAACTGATTTCGCCGGAGCCTTCGAGTTTTCCTTCGACGACCGCGATGTAGCGCTTTTTGACGGTGCGTTCGCGGAACATCTGTGACAGGCGGCGCTGCATTCCTGTGCCGCGTGCGAACACCATCAGACCGGAGGTTGCCATGTCCAGCCGATGCACGATAAGCGCATCGGCGAACGCTTGCTGGATGCGGGCAGCTAGGCAATCCTGTTTCTCAGCGCCACGGCCCGGCACGGCCAGCAGTCCGGCGGGCTTGTCAGCGATGAGCAGATGACCATCCTGATAGATCAGAGTGAAACCGGAATTAATCAAGCAATATCCGCTACGACGGGAGTGTGATCGGAAGGGCGTTCCAGTTTGCGCGGCGCTTTGTCTATGCTGCATGCAGCGCATTGCAGCGCCGTGCTGATGAGGATGTGATCTATGCGCAGACCCATGTTGCGGCGGAATGCCATCATGCGGTAATCCCACCAGGAAAACGCTTTGTCCGTCTGCTCGAACAGGCGGAAGGCATCGCGCAAACCCAGTTGCAACAGGCCCTGGAAAGCATCGCGCTCCGGTGCGCTGCATAGCACCTGGTCTTTCCATGCTGCGGGATCATGCACATCGCGGTCCTCCGGCGCGATGTTGTAATCGCCCAGTAGCGCGAGCCTGGGATATTTCGCCAGTTCATCCTTGAGCCAGGCATTCAGCGCCTTGAGCCACTTCAGTTTATATTCGTATTTGTCCGAACCGACTGCCTGCCCGTTGGGGATATAGACACAGACGATGCGCACGCCATTGATGGTTGCGGCGATGACACGTTTCTGCTCGTCGTCAAAGTTGGGGATGCCAAGTTGCACATCGCTGACGGGCTCGCGGCTGAGGATGGCCACGCCGTTATAGGTCTTCTGCCCGCTGAATACGCAGCGGTATCCCGCCGCGTCCAATTCAGTCACCGGGAAATTCTTGTCTTCGCTCTTGGTTTCCTGCAGGCACAGCACGTCCACTGGATTGGCGGCCAGCCAATCGAGCAGATGCGGCAAACGGACTTTCAGCGAATTGACGTTCCAGGTCGCAATCTTCATTGCGCTGGCGCAGCCGCAGGGGATGCAGGGCGGTTGCGATAGGGCGCTGTCTTGGGGTATCCGGCCAGGTCGAGCTCATGGTTCCATTGTTCGGCAAGAAAGCCTTTCAGCCATACGCCGCCTATCTGCACAGAGGGGATCTGGTCGCCATTGGACGCCTTGCGGAATGCCTCCATATCGTCTTGGCTGGCCAGCA
>JBBIIN010000003.1:0-28382 GCA_037446515.1 Gallionellaceae bacterium | reverse complement strand
TGGTCGCCATTGGACGCCTTGCGGAATGCCTCCATATCGTCTTGGCTGGCCAGCACCTTTTCGGCATAGGGAATGCCGCGCTGCTTCAGCAGGCTCTTGGCTTGTTGGCATACGTTGCCGCATCCTTCGAAGAGATACAACGTCACCGGAAAATTCTCCTTGGCGCGACGCGCCTCGTAGGAAAGCGGCATCTCAGCAGCGGATTCACTGCCGCTCTTCAGGCGCACTACTTCTTCCGCATCCGGCAAGGGATGATCGCCGTATTGCACGTTGCCTTTGCTGTCTACCGAGCGGTAAAGCTCCGCCGCCCCGGCCGCGCCCAACAGGAACAAACTGCACAACACAAACAGTGATCTCATAAAGCCCTCCGTTCGCCAGTGATGGTTCATGCTTCGACCAAGCCATTATGCCGCAATAACGCATCAATGGCAGGTTTGCGCCCGCGGAACGCAGTGAAGGAATCCATCGCGGGGCGAGCGCCACCCATCGCCAGTATCTCGGCGCGAAAGCGCGCGCCCACGTCCGGATTCAATATGCCTTGCTCTTCGAACATGCTGTAGGCGTCGGCGGACAGCACTTCCGCCCATTTGTAACTGTAATACCCCGCTGCGTAGCCGCCGGAAAAGATGTGCGAGAAGCTGTGCGGGAAGCGGTTGAATTCGGGTGGAATCAGCACGGCCACCTCGGCGCGCACCTCGTCCAGCAGTTGCAGGATGCTTTGGCCTTGTCCGGCGCGGAAGCTGCTGTGCATCAGCATGTCGAACAGGGCAAATTCGATCTGGCGCAAGGTCGCCATGCCGCTCTGGAAGTTCTTCGCGGCCAGCATCTTGTCGAACAGGGCGCGCGGCAATTTTTCGCCGGTCTCGGCATGACGCGTCATGCCCCGCAACACATCCCACTCCCAGCAGAAGTTCTCCATGAACTGGCTGGGCAGCTCGACCGCATCCCATTCCACGCCGTTGATGCCGGACACGCCGAGGTCATCCACCTCGGTCAGCAGGTGATGCAGCCCGTGGCCGAACTCATGGAACAGCGTGATGACCTCATCATGGGTGAACAGCGCCGGTTTGCTGCCCACGGGGGCTGCAAAATTGCAATTCAGATAGGCGACCGGTGTCTGGATGCGGGCGCCGATCTTGCGACGTGTGATGGCATCGTCCATCCACGCACCGCCGCGCTTGCTGGCGCGCGCATACAAGTCGAGATAGAACTGGCCGACCAGCTTGTCCTGCGCATCGCGGATATCGAAAAAGCGCACAGTGTCGTGCCACACCGGCGCAGGCGATGTCGTGATGCGCAGCCCGTACAGCGTCTCCACCAGCTTGAACAAACCGGCCAGCACGGCATCTTCGGGGAAGTATTGCTTCACCTCCTGTTCGGAGAAAGCATAACGCTGCTCGCGCAGCTTCTCGCTGGCATAGGCGATGTCCCAGGAATGCAAGGTCTCCAGCCCAAGCGCGGTACGCGCGAATTCGCGTAGTTCAGCCATGTCCTTTTCCGCGAAAGGACGCGCGCGTTGCGCCAGTTCCCGCACGAAATCCACCACCTGCTGCGGCGTCTCGGCCATCTTGGCGGCCAGCGACAGTTCGCCGTAATTGGCAAAGCCCAATAACTGCGCTTCTTCCGCGCGCAATGCCACGATCTCGTCCATCAACGGCGTGTTGTCGAGTTCTGCCTCGCCGAATTCGGAGGCGCGCGTGCTGTAGGCGCGGTATATCTGTTCGCGCAGGCTGCGGTTGTCGGCGAACTGCATCACCGGCAAGTAGGACGGCGCTTTCAGCGTGAACAGCCAGCCATTTTGCCCATTCTCCCTGGCGGCATCGACTGCCGCTTGCAGCACATCCTGCGGCAGGCCGTTCAATTCGCCGCGCTGTTCGATGAGCAAGGTGTAAGCGTTGGTCGCATCCAGCAGGTTGTCGGAGAAGCGTGAGGAAAGTTCGCTCAAACGCTCCTGCACTTGCAGGTAGCGCACCTTCTTGTCCTGCGGTAATTCGGCACCGCCGAGGCGAAAATCGCGCAACTCATTCTCGATGATCTGTTTGCGCGCTGCGCTCAAAACGCCGAATTCTGCGCTATTGCGCAATGCCTTGAATTTTTCGAATAGCGCCAGGTTTTGCCCGAGCTCGGCGTAATACTGGGTAATCTTGGGCAACGTGGCGTTGTATACCTCGCGCAACTCGGGGGAATTCATCACCATGTTGAGATGTCCGGCCTGACCCCATGCTCGCGCCAGTCGTTCGTTGGCATCCTCCATCGGGCGCACGAAGCCGTCCCAGGTCGGTGACGCGGCATCGTCCGTCAGGCGCGCGATCAATGCGCGGTTCTGCGCCAGCAGTTGGTCAATGGCGGGAGCGACGTGTTCGGGTTTGATCTCAGCAAAACGCGGCAATCCTGAAAAATCCAGCAAGGGGTTATTCATATGGGGTCACTTCAGCAAGGGATAATAAATGCCCGGTCTTTGAGCGGGATGCTTCGGAAACATTTTCAGGCGACGTATGCCGTCTTGCCTTCGACCACGGTGTAACACACCTTCCCCTGCATCTGCATGCCAAGAAAAGGAGTGTTCTTGCCCTGGCTCTTGAGGGCAGCGGGTTCAACGCGCCATTCGGCGGCGGGATCGAACACGCACACGTCAGCATGGGCGCCGACAGACAAATGTCCGATGCGCGGATTGAGCAAGCTGCCGGGATTGCTGGTGACGCGTGCCAGCGCATCTGCCAGCGCGAGCTTGTCCTCCTCCGCCCACTTCAGCAGCAGCGGCAGCAGCAGTTCCATACCGGTTGCGCCGGCCTCAGCCTCGGCGAAGGGCAGCTGTTTGGCATCTTCATCCACCGGTGAATGATCGGAGCAAACGGCATCTATGGTCCCGTCGCGCAGCCCCAGACGCAGCGCCTCCTTGTCGCGCAGGCTGCGCAGTGGCGGCATCAGATGATAGTTGGTATCGAAAAAGCCGATATCCATCTCGGACAGGTGCAGGTGGTTCATCGACACGTCGCAGGTAACAGGCAAACCCTCGCGTTTGGCGGCACGGACCATGTCAACGCCGGCAGCGCTGGAGAGGCGGGCGATATGCAGCTTCACGCCGGTTTCGCGCGCCAGTTTCAGCATGGTATCCAGCGCGATGGTCTCGGCGATGACCGGGATGGGCGGCAAACCGAGGCGGGTGGACACTTCGCCGTCGTGAGCCACGCCGTTCTTTGCGAGGAAGCTGTCCTGCGGGCGCAGCCAGACACGGTAGTCAAAAGTAGCCGCGTACTGCATGGCGCGCAGCAGCACGCGCGTGTCGGTAAGCGCCGCATCGGCCTGGCCGAAAGCTTTGCAGCCTGCTTCGGTCAGCTCGATCATCTCGGTGATCTCCGCGCCTTTCAGTCCATAGGTCAGAGCGCCGACCGGGAACACGCGCGCCTGGTTCAACGAACGGGCACGGTGTTTGAGCATCTCGACCAGTCCCGGTTCGTCCAGTGGCGGATCGGTGTCTGGCGGACACACCAGCGATGTAACACCGCCCGCCACGGCGGCATCCATCTCGGATTCGAGCGTGGCCTTGTATTCGTAACCTGGCTCGCGCAGGCGCGCGGAAAGATCGATCAGGCCGGGGATGACAATCAATCCGCCGGCATCGATCACCTCTTCGGCGGCGAATCCCTTGGGAGGCTCGCCGATCGAAGCGATGCGCTTGTCGACGATGAACACGTCTTGCCGGGCATCGACATTGTTCCTAGGATCGATCAGGCGACCGTTTTTGATATGGATGTTCATTGCTTGGCTCCAGCTAAGATGCTCATCACGGCCATGCGCACCGCGATGCCGAAAGTGACTTGCGGCAGGATGACTGACTGCGCGCCGTTGGCCACGCTGGAATCGATCTCCACGCCGCGATTCATCGGCCCCGGATGCATCACGATGGCATCGGGTCTCGCCAGCGCCAAGCGCTCCTGGGTCAGGCCGAAGTATTTGAAATATTCCTGCGCCGAGGGCAGCAGCGCACCTTGCATGCGCTCATTCTGCAGACGCAGCATCATCACCACATCAACGTCCTTCAAACCCTGCGCCATGTCGTGATACACCCGCACACCCAGTTTCTCGACCATTGTGGGCAGCAGAGTTTTGGGCGCGATCACGCGCACTTCCGGCACCCCCAGCGTAGTCAGCGCATGGATCTGCGAGCGCGCCACGCGCGAGTGCAGCACATCACCCACTATGGCGACGCGCAGGTTATGGAATTCTTTTTTGTAGTGGCGGATGGTGTACATGTCCAGCAGCGCCTGGGTGGGATGCGCATGACGGCCGTCACCGGCATTGATCACGTGGATGTCCGGCGCCACATGCTTGGCGATCAGGTGCGCCGCACCGCTGGAGGAATGGCGCACCACGAACATATCGGCGTGCATCGCGCACAGGTTATCCACCGTGTCGAGCAGTGTCTCGCCCTTGCTGGTGCTGGAGGAGCCGATGTTGAGGTTGACCACGTCGGCCGAGAGTTTCTTGGCCGCAATCTCGAAGGTGGTGCGCGTGCGTGTGCTGTTTTCGAAGAAGATGTTGAACACCGATTTGCCGTGCAGCAGCGGGACTTTCTTAATCTCGTTGTTTTCCGCCTCGTTCACGAAACCGGCCGCTTGGTCTAGGATGTCGCGCAGGATGCGCACAGGCAGGCCTTCGGTGGTCAGCAGGTGCTGCAGCTCGCCATTTTTATTCAGTTGCGGGTTGTTCATGGGCACCTCAATAAATCTACTGCGCAGCCCGATTGCGGCATCGCATGTTGGTTACGACTAACCCGAAGGAAAGTTTCCACCACAATTTCGTTGTCGTTCAATTCTCGCCTACCAGCACGGCATGCCTTGTTATTCATTCCGAAACCCCTTGCACTCCGGCTGCTCGTCATGATTTCTCGAGGCGTCATCAGACTCGACTCCCGCAAGATGGCTCATGAAAATACGCCTGCAGTATCTGCTGTGCGGCATATTGGTCAAGCAAGCGCTTTTGTTCCCTGCCGTGTATGCCAGCTTCATTCAGCACCGCGCTGGCTGCGGCGGAAGTATAGCGTTCATCCACCAGCAGCGTGGGCAGATCGAAACGGCCCTTGAGGCGGTTGGCGAAACGGCGGCACAAGGCGGTCAACTCGTGCGGCGTGCCGTCGTCATTGCAGGGCAGGCCGACCACCAGGGCGGCAGGTTGCCACTCGGCGATCAGCTCGGCGATGCGCGCAAAGCGCGTATCATTCTTCTCGGCGGCGATGGTGGTCAGCGGCTGTGCGGTGGAAGATACGGCATTGCCGACCGCGATGCCGATGCGCTTGGTGCCAAAATCGAAAGCAAGCAGGGTGCCGGAAGGGATGAAAGGGGTCACGCCCTCAGGCATGGCCCGCATCCTCCGAGAGCGTTGCAAAGTCGATACCCAGCAGCTTCATCGCCGCAGGCAGCTTCTCCTCGGCAGGCAAATCGAACAGGATGTGCTCGTCGGCAGGCACCGACAGCCAGGCATTGTCTGCCAGTTCCTGTTCCAGCTGCCCGTGCGACCATCCGGCATAGCCCAGGGTGACCAGCAGTTGCCTGGGACCACTGCCTTCGCCGACGGCCTGCAGGATGTCCTTGGAGGTGGTCAGGTTCACCTTATCATTAACGTGCAGGGTAGATTGCCACTGGCCGCCTGCCTCATGCAGCACGAAGCCACGGTCGGTCTGCACTGGCCCGCCGAAATGCACGGGCATGTCCTCCAGCGCGCTTTGGTGGAGCGGCATGTTGATCTGCGCGAACAGTTCGCTCAAGGTCAGGCTGATGGGGCGGTTGATGACGATGCCCATTGCGCCTTCATCGTTGTGTTCGCACACATAGGTGAGCGACTTGGCGAAGAAGGGGTCGGTCATCGCCGGCATGGCGATCAGGAAGTGGTTGGTGAGGTTTATGCTGGACATAACATTATTGTAGCTTCTCGCGCCGTCACTCACAATTCAGCCCATGACTGAACCCTATCCCATCGCGCTGTGCTGGTTCCGCCGCGACCTGCGTCTGCACGACCATGCAGCTCTCTATCATGCGTTGAAGGACAGCAAGGCGGTGCATTGCGTGTTCGTGTTTGACACGGACATCCTGGAGGCACTGCCCAACAAAGCCGATCGTCGCGTGGAGTTCATCTGGCGCAGTGTGCAGGAGCTGAAGGCCGAGCTGGAGAAGCTGGGCGGCACGCTTCAGGTGTTACATGGCAGCGCGCGCAAGCTCATCCCGCAGCTGGCGAAGGACCTCAACGCGGGGGCGGTGTTCTGCAATCACGATTACGAGCCGGAGGCCATTCAGCGGGATGCGTTCGTTGCCGCTGAACTTGTCGAGAGCGGCATCGAGATGCATGATTTCAAAGACCAAGTCATCTTCGAGCGTGATGAGATATTGAATGGATCGGGCAAACCGTTCGCCGTGTTCACGCCGTACAAGAACGCGTGGTTGAAGAAGCTGGACGATTTCTATCTGCGCGCTTATCCGGTGGAGAGGTATCTATCGGCATTGGCAAAATGCGAGCCAATGCCATTGCCTAGTCTGGAATCGTTGGGCTTTAAATTGACCAATCTAGGAGAGATGGCGCTGCCTTGTGGCATGTCGGGGGCAAGCAAGTTATTCGAGGACTTTCAACAGCGCATGGATCGTTACCACGAAGCGCGCGACTTCCCCGCAGTGAAAGGCGTGTCCTATCTTTCCACACACCTGCGTTTTGGCACGATCTCCATCAGAGCACTGGCGAGCTATGCCTATCATGCAGGAGGGCAGGGGGCGCAGACGTGGCTGTCCGAACTCATCTGGCGTGAGTTCTACCAGATGTTGCTGCATCATCACCCGCAAGTCGTGAACCATGCGTACAAACCGCAGTTCGACGCATTGGCATGGACGAACGACACCGACAAGTTCGCGGCGTGGTGTGGGGGGCGCACGGGCTACCCCATCGTGGATGCGGGCATACGCCAGCTCAATCAAACGGGCTTCATGCATAACCGTTTGCGCATGGTGACGGCTTCGTTCTTGACCAAAGATTTGCAAATCGACTGGCGCTGGGGAGAACGTTACTTCGCCGAACATCTGCTGGACTATGACCTGGCCGCCAACAACGGGGGCTGGCAATGGTCAGCTTCGACGGGATGCGATGCGCAACCGTGGTTCCGCATCTTCAATCCGGTCACACAATCGGAACGCTTCGACCCCGCTGGCAAGTTCATCCGTCGCTACGTTCCCGAATTGGTGAACTGTCCCGACAAATTCATCCATGCACCTTGGGTGATGGCGAGCAATGAGCAAGAAAGAATTGGCGTGGTGATCGGGAGGGATTACCCGGCGCCCATCGTCGATCACGCCTTGGCGAGGGCGAAGACGCAGGAGATGTTCAAGGCGGTGTGTTAACCCATTTCCGGTACAGAGACAAAACGTGCGATGTGCTGCAGCAACTCGTCTTCCTGATAAGGCTTGCCCAAGTACTCGTTCACACCCAGTTCCATCGCATAGTTGCGGTGTTTGTCGGCAGTGCGCGATGTGATCATGATGATCGGCAGGTCTTTGGTCTTGCTATCCTGGCGCAAACGCTTGGTCAGTTCGAACCCGTCCATGCGCGGCATCTCGATGTCCAGCAGCATCACGTCCGGTTCGATCTCCATCAGTTGTTCCAGCGCGTCCACACCATCCTTGGCGGTGACCACCTGGTAACCGGCGCGCTCCAGCAGGCGTGTAGTGATCTTGCGCACGGTGAGCGAATCGTCCACCACCATCACCAGCGCTACGCTATGCATGGCCTCGGATGCCACAGCCTTGCCTGCGCCGGGTTTGTCCACGATACGCTGGGTGAAGGAGACCGGGTTGATGATGAGGATGACCGCGCCGCTGCCGGACACCGTCGCCCCCGCGATGCCGGGCAGGCGCGCCAGTTGCGGGCCGATGTTTTTCACCACGACTTCCTGGTTGCCCAGCAGAGCATCCACGTGCAGCGCAACACGCTGTTCTCCGCTGCGCAACAGCAAAACCGGGTTGTGAGGCAGGCTTGCCAGCTGCACCTGCTCATCTCCCAGCAGGCGCGGCAAATAATGCAGGCCATAGCGGCGGCCCTGCCATTCTATGAACTGCTGGCGGTATGCCGCTTCCAGTTCGCCGGGCTTCAGTTGCTGGACATGCTCCACCATGTTCGATGGAATGGCATAAGTGGCAGAGCCCGATTTGACCATCAGTGTTTTGGTCACGGCCAGCGTCAGCGGCAGGTGGATGCCGAAATGCACGCCGTGCCCTGCTTCGGAGTCAATGTCGATGCGTCCGCCCAGCGCCGAAATTTCGCTGCGCACCACATCCAAGCCGACGCCGCGCCCAGAAATCTCGGTAACCTGCTCGGCGGTGGACAGGCCGGCGGTAAAGATCAATTGCATGATCTGCTCATCGCTGGCTTGGCCATCGGCAGCGATGAGTCCTTTTTCTTGTGCCTTCTGGCGGATACGCGGCAGGTTGAGGCCGGCGCCATCATCGCTCAACTCGAACACCACCTCATTGCTTTCCTGGCGCAAGGAGAGGCGAATTTCGCCGATCGGTGCTTTGCCTGTCTGTGCGCGTTGTTCGGGCGTTTCCAGACCATGCGCGATGGCGTTGCGCAGCAGGTGTTCGAACGGCGCGGTCATTTTTTCCAGTACGCTGCGGTCTAGTTCGATGCCGGCGCCGGATATATCCAGGTTGATGCGCTTGCCCAGTTCCTTGCCGGTCTGGCGCACGATGCGGTACAGGCGTTCACTGATGCTGGAGAAGGGCACCATGCGGATGTCCATCAGGCCCTGCTGCAGGTCGCGGCTCAATTGCGACTGCGCGGTCAAAGCGGCTGCGGTTTCATCCAGGTTTTTCAGCAGTGCCAGTTGTATGGTATGCACATCATGCACGCTTTCGTTCATGAAGCGCGTTAGTTCCTGGAAGCGGGTGAAGCGGTCGAACTCCAGGGGGTCGAAACGTGCAGCGTCGTCGCCGCTGATGGAGACGCGCGCCTGCATCTGGCTTTCGGCCTGTATCTCGATCTCGCGCAACTGTTTGCGCAGACGGCTCACGCTGTCGGTCAATTCCAGCACGGCGCTCCTGAATTCCTGCAACTCGGTCTCGATGCGCGAACGTGCCACGCTGACTTCGCCTGCCTCATTGACCAGCCGGTCTACGGTATCAGAGCGCACCCGTAGCAAGGCCGCCTGCATGGCGCGCTCTGCGCCGATGTCCAGCATGGGCGCAGCAGCCGGCGCCGGCGCGGCCTTTGCCGAGGGTGGGGCGGATGTTTCTGCGGCTGGTTTTTGCAGTTGTTCCAGCGCGGCTGCGATGCGGTCCAAATAATTGTCGAGTTCGCCCCAGAAAACTTCATCCGGCATCCCTTGGGACATGGCCTTGCTGACACGGTCTTCGACGCGGTGGGTCAGTTCGCCCAGACGCATGGCGCCGGCCATGCGCGCGCTGCCCTTGAGCGTGTGCAGACTGCGCTGCAGGTTGCGCCCGAGCTGGACATCTTGCGGCGCATCGCGCCAGGCGCGCAGGGTGCTGCCGATTTGCGGATAAAGCTCATGCGCCTCTTCCAGGAACACCGGTAGAAGTTGTTCATCTACCTCGTCATGCACCGTACGCTCTGTTTGGAGATGCGGAGTTTGCGGGGTTTCTTGTTCAACCTTTTGGGCCGGAGCCACGACCGGGGTGGAAGGAAGGGATTCGGGCACCGCCGCGGGTTCGGTGGGTGCTGTGGGGACGGGTGCAGCAGATGCCGACCCCGGCGCAGCAATCTCCTTATCGGCGAGCAAACGATTTGCCAGCTCGGTTTGCTCCGTGGGCGCTTCATGGTTCCTTACCCCGGCGCACATTGCATCCAGTCGTGCGATGGTCTCTTCCAACAGCGCCAAAGACTTTCCGTCGTGCGCCACGCTCATGTCGATGCGCGCATTTAGCCATTGTTCCAGGGCATAGGCCAGTTCGGCGATGGCGGGAAACCCGAGTGTGCGGTTGATGCCGGCCAGAGTATGCGCGGCGCGCATGAACTCGTGCGTAATGCGGGTGGCGGGGTCTTCCCGGATGTCCTTGAGACTGGCTTGAAGGGAACGCACATGGCCTGCTGCTTCTTCGGTGGCAATGCGGAACAACACCGGGGCGACGGTCACGCCGCCGATGGTGACAAGCGTTTCCTCGACGGTTGGCGCGGCAACACGCTCCACTGCAGGGGCCATCTGCGGCGGTGCGGGGCGTGGCGGCTCCTTGCCGTTCTCGATGCAGTCGGCTACGGCCAGCAAATGAGTAGTGTCTATATGCGCCGAGGTGCTGCCGCTGTTCAACATGTCCACCCAGTGCTGGAACAGCACCTCGGCATCGCCGACCATCTCCAGCAAGCCGGGCGTGGCTGGCTGGTTGGCGGCGATCCATTTGTTCATGGCGCGTTCGACCGCCCAGGCAACTTCACCCAGTTCGGTCAAACCGACCATGCGTCCGCTGCCCTTGAGTGTATGAAAGGCGCGCCGCATGGTAATCCAGGGGTCGCGGCTGTCCATGTGTAGGCGCGCGATCTCCAGGTTGGTGCGCAAGGTCTCCAGCACTTCCTGGGCTTCTTCCAGGAAGACCTCCAGTAGTTCGGCATCCTCGTTGCCGGACCGTATGGACACGCCGACCGTGATGCTTTCATCGGGCGAGATACTGGGCTCGACCGGGTGCTCGCCGGCTATCTCATTCAGCGCGTGCAACGCTGCGGCGAGCGCCGCCGGATCGGGTTTCTGCCCCAGCGACAAGCCCTGTACATAACTTCCCAACGCGCTGACGGCGGTGGCCACGGTGCGCATTTCATTGACGGAGGGGGTATCGCCTTGCTGGTAGCGTTCAGCGATTTGGCGCAGCCGGGAAAGCAAATGTTCGCCGGCTTCCAACGACAGGATGTGCAGCCCCCCTTGCAATTGGCTCAACAGGCGGGTGACCTGCACCAGCTCGGCGCGTTTGGCAGCGTTGCCGAAGAAAGCGTTGAGCGTCTGCTCGATATGCTGCAGATTGTTTTGCATCTCGGCAGCAAGCGGCGCCATGACCTCTTGTTGTTCCATCTCGCAATACAGCGCCACCAGATTGCTTAGCTTGTTCGTATCTTCCGGTTTGCCCAGGATGGCTGATTGCAAGCGCGCACTGAGGATGCGCGCCTGTTCGTGGAAAGCGCTACCCAAGTGCTGATAATGGCCAATGCCGCTGCCCAGCAGCAGCAGCGCCATGGCCATATCCATCCCTATGCGTTGCGCGATTTCCGGCGTATCGGCATGGATGGAAATGTTGTGGATCTGCTTGCACAGGAATTGCAGGGTATTGCGGTCCAGACGTTCGGATAAATGGTGCAGGCGCTCGGCATGTCCGGCGAACCTGGAGCAAGCCTGCGCATCGCCCGCCACGCATTGCTCCCAGATTTCATCCGCTGTCGCCAGCAGCGCGCGCAAATTGTCGAGCAGGGCAGTGGTCTCACTGTACGGCAGGGGTGCTGTCTCAGCCAGATAAATGTCCAGGGCAAAAGTTTTTTTGATGTCCTCTACCTGTTCGCTGACGGTGTGGCTGCGCGCAATGAGGTAAAGCATCTCACTCAATGCTGCTTCTTCGTCGAAGATGCTGCCTTCCAGCAGGGCGCGCATGCGCTGGTCCATGCGGCTGAACGCTTTCTTGACGTTCAATTCGGGCGGCACGCCATCGTGCAATACACAATCGAGCAGGCCTTTGGCTACCCACCAGAAAGCGCGCGGCTGGCCAGGCGCAACGCAGTCCTGCACGGTTTGCACTGCCACCATCATGCCGCGCAAGGCTTCGGCAACGCCGTCCTGGCGCAGCCACTTGAGCAAGTGCTGCTGGTAGAACAGACGCGCGTTTTTGATGCGTGCTGGCGCATCCGGCGGCGGCGCGCTGGATAAGGAAGGCGGCAGTGCAACGCCGAGCGCGGGATAGAACAGGTCAGCCTCGAAGACCATCTCGACACCGCGCACCTGACGCAGTTCCTGGTATTCATGGAACAGGCGCAATACCGCGTTGGACGCCCCCGCCGCCAGGGCATCCAGGTAATGCGTCAATCCCAGCAGGGCGTGACGCAAGGCATCCCGGCGCATCGCGGAGATAGGCTGGGGAGAGGTGATCAGTTCTTGCAGATGCGTCTCGATTTCGGCGCAGTAAACCGTCAACCCGCGCAACGACAACATTTGCAAAACACCGCTCAGGCGATGCAGCTCGGTCTTGGCGTTTTCCAGGGCTTGCGGCCTGTCGGGAGTGGCAAAGAAATCCTCCAGTTTCCGGCTGATGGCAGCCAGCGAACTATCCAGTTCGGGCTTGAGCGATAACAGCGGCAGCGGATTGGAAGCGTCAGCCACAAAGATCCTTACAGTTTGAAGCCCGCCACGGAGCCGCTCAATTCTTGCGCGAGTTTGCCCAGCTGGGATACGGAGGCGCTGGTCAATTGAGTGCCTTTCGAGGTCTGCTCGGTGATCTTCAGGATGTCGGTCATCACCCCCGCCACTTCGCGCGCCATGTCGGTCTGCACCTGCGTGGAGACTGAGATGCTGTTCACTAGGTCAGTCAGTTCGCGTGTGGAACGCTCAATCTCTTGCAGGGATTTGCCGGCCTCATCGGACAACTTGGCGCCCTCGACTACACCCTGCGTGCTCTTTTCCATTGCCGCCACGGCATCCTGCGTATCGCCCTGAATCGTCTTTACCAGCAGGCCGATCTGCTTGGTCGCCTCGGCGGAACGTTCCGCGAGGCGTTGCACCTCCTCGGCCACCACGGCGAAGCCGCGGCCCGCTTCGCCGGCCGATGCGGCCTGGATGGCGGCGTTCAGCGCCAGCACATTGGTCTGTTCGGTAATGTCCGAGATCAGGTCCACGATCTCGCCGATCTCCTGCGAGCTTTCGCCCAGCCGCTTGATGCGCTTGGAAGTTTCCTGGATCTGCTGACGGATGCCATCCATGCCAGTGATCGAGTTGCGCACGGCCTGGGCGCCTTGTTCGGTCACTTCCAGGGTGCGGCGCGCCACTTCAGAAGACTGACCTGCGCTGTTATCTACCTCCTGGATGGATTTGGTCATCAGTTCCACCGCACCGCCCGCATCGCCGATTTCGGCCGCCTGCTTCTGCGCGGCAACCAGCAGGCCCTGGGTAACCGCGCCGGCCTCGCGGGTGGCTTGGGCCACCTGTTCGGCAGTCGTGGTAACGCGCGCTACCAGCTTGCGCAATTCGTCGGTGGTGTAGTTGATGGAGTCGGCAATGGCGCCGGTGATGTCTTCCGACACCGTGGCCTTGGTGGTCAGGTCGCCGTCGGCCAGGTCAGACAGCTCGTTCATCAGGCGCAAAATGGCTTGCTGGTTGCGTTTGTTGGAAGCTTCCGCTTCGCGTGCGCGCCGGTGCGAATCTTCCAGATATTCCTTGGAAATGAGCAGCAGCAACAACAGGGTCAGGCCGCCGCACAGCAAGGCGATGGCGCCGGAAAGGCGCGCGGTCAGGGAAGATTGGTAAGTCGAAGCCAGCAACTGGGCGCGGGACAGCATTTCACCTTGTCCGGACAGGATGGCGCGGGCGGCGCTCTTGGCTTCCACCAGGCTGCGGGATTGGCCCACCAGGATCTCGATGCTGTTGCGCAAGGGGGTGAACAGGTCTTGCGCCTTTTGCACCTTGGGGTCGGAGGTGGGCAGCGCCGCCAGTGCGTTCTCGGCGGCATAGGTTTCCACCCCGAGCTGTCCCAATTGTTCCAGAGAAACGTCCGCCGACAACATTTCTGCGGCGTCTCGTCCGAGGCGCTCGGCGGAAAGACCCAGCATCGTGGCGGCGGTCTTCTGCGCTCCGGCATACGATTCGGCCATCTCTTGCACCAGCGGGCGCAGCTCTGCGTCAGCCTCGTCAATCGCTTCGATGGACTTTGCCAAGGTTACCAGACCAGGCCGGCCCGCTTCCAGCGCAGCAATGTGCCCCATTATCAGGTTCACGCTGTTCATCATGGTATCCAGCGCGGCCCGGGCGTGGCCGGTGGTGGCGGGCAGGCTTTCGTCGCCCTTGTCCAGCAGGGTGATCAGGCGCACAACCTGCTCCTTGTTCTGCATCAGCTGTTCAAAGGCCTCGGAATCACCGGAGAGCGAAGCGGAGGTCTGGTTGCCCAGTTGCAGCAGCAGGAGTTGCAGCTCCCCCGCCTTGGCCACATAGCGCGCGCTGTGGGTGGCTTCGCGGCTGTTCACATAGGCGGCTCCCAAGGTGAGCAGCAGCAACAGCAGGGCGAGGCTGCCGAGGATCTTCAGTTGCTGGGCAATGGGCAGGTGGCCGATCAGCGGCAGCGGCCGGTCGGCGACCACGTCCGCGTCCCGGATGACGGTATTTTTCAGGCGGCTGAAAAAGGGAGGAAGTTTGAATGCCATGTTGTTGTCCTTGGTTCAGTGGTGGCTACGTGCCAATTTGCAGAAATTCCGGTTGATGCAGCAAATGGGGAACATCCAGCTTGCGCCAGTGTTGCCCTTGTGCGTCCACATAGCCGTCGTCGTTTTGTTGCCAGCCGGCAGTATTGCGCAGGCCCAGCACACGGGAAACGATTAGGCCGGTGTTGAAGCCATGGCGCGCATTCAACAACAACACGCGGTTATGGGCTTCCGGCGGGGTCGGAGCGTGTTGCAGGTAAGCGCCCAAATCCACGATGCTGTACAGATTGCCGCGCACATTGGTAACACCTCGATACCAAGGCTGGGTCAAGGGGACAGCGGTCAATGTTGGCAAGGGCATGACTTCGCTGATGTCGGGCATTTCCATGAGCCAGGAGGTGTTGCCAACCTGCACCCCCAAAGTGGAAGCCTTGGCGTCGCCCGCAGTTTTTTCTTGCAGGCGATCCAGCACCTGTTGCTGGAATTCACGCAGGTTGAAACGCTTGGACATGACGGTCAACCGAGGGCGGCGATCTTGCCCAGCAGTTCTTCGGGGTTGATGGGCTTGGTCACATAATCTTTGGCGCCCTGACGCAAGCCCCATATCTTGTCGGTTTCCTGGCCCTTGGTGGTGCAGATGATGATGGGGATATGTTTGGTCGCTTCGTCTTGGGTGATGGCGCGCGTGGCCTGGAAGCCATTCAGTCCGGGCATGACGACGTCCATCAGGATCAGATCGGGTTTTTCGGATTTGGACAGGGCCACACCCTGTTCGCCGTTTTCCGCAAAAACCGCAAGGAAGCCTTGCTTGCCCAGGATTTCGCCGAGGACGTGGCGCTCCGTTGCGGAATCGTCCACGACCAATATTTTTTTAATTGCCATAATCCACTTCCTCATAACGTTTGGTATGTGCGATCACCGCCTCGATCAGGCTCTTTTTGCTAAAGGGCTTGGTCAGATATTGATCGGAACCGACCAGCTTGCCGCGCGCACGGTCAAACAGCGTATCCTTGCTGGTAAGCATGATGACGGGGGTGCCCTTGAAATCGCGGTGGTTCTTGATGAGCGCGCAGGTCTGGTAGCCGTCCAGCCGCGGCATCATGACATCCACGAAGACCACGTCCGGCTTGTTGTCCACCACCTTGGACAGGCCATCGAAGCCATCTTCCGCCAGCACGACCTTGGCGCCCGCCTGCGACAGGAATATCTCGCCGCTGCGGCGTATGGTGTTGCTGTCATCTATGAGAACGACGCTGATGCCGGACAAACTATCGCTCATGTTGCCCACCTTGTTTTATCTGTTTTTGAGCCCGCGCCATTCAGCGCGATCCTCCTCCGCGCTCCGCATGCTATCGCATTTGGCTGCTCCGGCTCAATGTTTTTATCGCCGCCAGAACTGCGGGGTGAACAGGATGAGCAAGGTAAATATCTCCAAGCGTCCGATCAACATGGCCAAGGTGCAAACCCAGGTCTGGAAGTCGGTCAAAACGCCGAAGTTGGCCGCGGGCCCAACCACCCCCAATCCCGGGCCGGCATTGTTGATGCAGGCGATGATACCGGAGAAGGCGGAGATGAAATCCAAGCCGCTGATGACCAGCGCGAAGGTCAGCGTTACGATGCTCATGAAGTAAAGAAAGATGAAACCGAGTACCGAGAACACGATGTTGTTGGCGACGACCTGGCCGCCGATCTTCATCGGGTTCACTGCCGCAGGGTGCAGCAACTTGACGAATTCGCGCCCCGCCTGTTTCACCAGCACGAGGGTGCGGATCATCTTGATACCACCTCCGGTGGAGCCGGAGCTGGCTGCGATGCACGACAGAAGCAGCATCCACAATGGTGCGAACAGCGGCCACTGGTTGAAATCCTGGCTGGCAAAACCGCAATCGGTGGCCATTGAGACTAGATTGAAGCTGGCATGGCGCAATGCGGTCCAGAATCCCGGATAAACGCCTTCCCACCACAGAAACAGGCCTATGCCCAGGCAACTGGCGAGGATTAGCCCTAGCGTAGCCAGCCCTTCCGAATCTTGCCGGTAACTGCGCAGGCTCTTGCCGCGCCAGGCGAGGAAATGCGTGGCGAAGTTCATCGCCGCCAGCAGCATGAACACGATCAATATGAACTCGATGAGCGGGGAATTGAAATAACCCACGCTGGCATCATGGGTCGAGAAACCGCCCAACCCCATCGCGGCAAAGGCATGGCAGATCGCGTCCAGCCAGTCCATGCCTGCCAGCTTCAGCGCGGCGATGCAGGCCAGCGTGATGGCGAAATAGACCAGCCACAGGTTGCGCGCGGTCTCGGTGATGCGCGGCGTCAGCGCAGAATCCTTCATCGGCCCCGGCGTTTCGGCCTTGAACAATTGGCGACCGCCGATGCCGAGCAGGGGCAGCACGGCTACCGCCAGCACGATGATGCCCATGCCACCTAGCCAGTTCAATTCGTGCCGCCACAGATTGATGGCTGGCGGCAGGGTGTCCAGTCCGGTCAGCACGGTGGCGCCGGTAGTGGTAATGCCGGACATGGTTTCGAAATAGGCATCGGTGAAAGACAGGCCGGGTATCACCAGCAGCAGGGGCAAAGTGGCGACGGCCGGCATGGCCGTCCACATGCCAACCACCAACAGGTAGCCGTGGCGGATGGACAACTCGTCCCTATATCGCCGCGTCAGCAACCACAACAACAGGCCGCCGCCCGCAGTCCACAGCATGGCCAGCAGGAAGTCGATCAGCGTGCCATCCTGGTAGATGAACGAAGCCAGCACCGGCAACAGGTAAGCGATGCTGAACACGACCAGCATCAAGCCCAGGGCATGCAGCACATTCAACGCGCGCCGCATCAGAGGAACCCGACATTGACCTGGAACAGTTTTTCGACCTTGCGAATCATCTGCTTGTCCACCACGAACACGATGACATGGTCTTCCGCATCAATCTGCGTGTCGTGGTGAGCAATAACCACTTTCTTGTCACGTACGATGGCGCCTATGGTTGCGCCGCGCGGCAGGTCAATCTCGTTGATACGGCGGCCAACCACTTTGGAAGAGAGCCGGTCGCCATGCACTACCAGCTCCAGCGCCTCCGCCGCGCCGCGCCGCAACGAATGCACCGCCGCGACGTCGCCCTGGCGCACGTAGGCCAGCAGCGAACCGATGGTAACGTGGGCGGGGGACAGGGCGATGTCTATCTTGCCGCCCTGCACCAGACTGACATAGGCGCTGCGATTGATGAGGGCAATGACCTTGCGTGCGCCCAACTGTTTGGCCAGCAGGGCCGACATGATATTGTTCTCATCATCATTGGTCAGCGCACAGAACACATCTGTTTCATTGGCGTGCTCCTGTTGCAGCAATTTTTCGTCGGTGCAGTCGCCGTGCAGCACCAAAGTATTAGTCAGAGTCCCGGCCAGGCGTTCGCAGGCCTTCTTGTTGTATTCGATGAGTTTGACCTGGTAATCGTGCTCCAGCGCCTTGGCCAGGCGCTTGCCAATGTTGCCGCCGCCGACGATCATCACGCGCTTGTTGGGCTTATCCATGCGCCGCAATTCCTTGAGCACATGGCGGATATTGCTGGTGGCGGCGATGAAAAACACCTCGTCGCCATCCTCGATCACGGTATCGCCTTCGGGAATGATGGGGCGGTCCTTGCGGAAGATTGCGGCAACGCGCGCATCCGTCTGCGGCATGTGGCTGCGCAGGAGGCTGAGCGGCTTGCCCACCAGCGGCCCCCCCCCGAAGGCGCGCACCGCGACAAGAGAAACCTTGCCCTCGGCGAATTCGAGCACTTGCAGGGCTTCGGGAAATTCAATCAGTTTGCTGATGTATTCGGTGAGAATCTGTTCCGGGCAGATGGAAAAATCCACGCAGAAGTTGTCCGTGCTGAACACTTCATCGCGGTTGAGGTAATCGGTGGCGCGGATTCGGGCGATCCGTGTCGGGGTGTTGTAAAGACTGGCTGCCAGCTTGCAGGCGACCAGGTTCACTTCATCGCTTTGCGTCACGGCCAGCAGCATGTCGGCGTCGGCGATGCCGGCTTGCTCCAGCGTGGAAGGATGGGCGGCGTTGCCGGCCACGGTGCGCAGATCCAGCCTGTCCTGCAATAGGCGCAGTTTCTCTGCTTCGGAATCAACGATGGTGATGTCGTTGGCTTCGCTGACCAGGCTTTCCGCGACGGTGGAGCCGACCTGTCCCGCACCCAGGATGAGGATTTTCACTCTCCACCTTTCCACTTGATGGAGCAACCCATGCTGGCGATCTGCTCGCGTGGCCCGTGTCCTGTTTCGGCGACTTGCAACATGGCGTTGAACAGGTCGCGCTCGGCATTCGGCACGACTTCCTTGCGGGAGGCATCCAGCCGGCCGCGGTATTGCAGCTCCAGATTGGCGTTGAAACCGAAGAAATCCGGCGTGCACACCGCACTGTAATCCTTGGCGATCTGCTGGGTCTCGTCCCACACATAGGGGAAGGGATAGTCAAACGCTTGCGCCACCCGTTTCATGTTGTCGAAGGAGTCCTCGGCATATTCGGCGGGATCGTTGGACATGATGGCGATGCTGTTGATGCCGTGCCGCTGCAGCTCGCGCGTATCGCGGATGATGCGGTCGCGGATGGATTTGACGTAGGGGCAATGGTTGCAGATGAACATCACCAGCAGGCCGTTCTTGCCGCGCGCATTCTCCAGCGTGTAACGCTTGCCGTCCACGCCCAGCAGATCGAAAGGACGCGCTTTCCAGCCGAAATCACACAATGGGGGTTGCAGACTGACCATGGCAGTGCCTCCTGAATGGCAGCATTTTTGTAATGGGCGTTATATTATCACGCCCGATCCGCCTCCGAATTCCATCACTCATGTCCGTTCCGCGATTCTATTGTCCCCCGCCTTTGCCGCAAGGCGCCCATGCCGAGCTGCCGCCGCAAGCGGCGCATCATGCCAGCCGCGTATTGCGCTTGCGCGCGGGCGATGCGGTGCAGGTGTTCGACGGGGAAGGCCATGCGCTGGATGCCACCATCCATGCGATCCAGGGCAAGCAGGTGCGGCTGGGTAACCTGCAGTCCGTGTTGGAGACGCAAATGTCGCCACTGCGCATCCATCTGGCGCAAGCCCTGTGCAGCAGCGAGAAAATGGATTGGATCGTGCAGAAAGCCACAGAGCTGGGCGCGCATGTCATCCAGCCGGTGCAAACGCAGCGCAGCGTGGCAAGGCTGATGGAAGCGCGCGCGGCAAAGCGCAACCAGCACTGGCAAGGCGTGGTCATCGCCGCCTGCGAGCAATGCGGGCGCAATACCTTGCCCAGGCTGGATGCGCCCCAGGAGCTGGGCGCCTGGCTGGCCGTCACGCGCCACCTCCCCGGCAGCAAATTCATGCTGTTGCCCGATGGCGCGGCGGCCTTGCGTGAACAGAAACTTGCGCCAGGGGGCGATGTCTGGTTGCTGATCGGCCCGGAAGGCGGCTTCAACAGCGACGAGGCATTGATGGCGCAGCACGCCGGCTTCCAGCCTATCCAGCTTGGCTCGCTGGTGTTGCGCACCGAAACGGCGGCCATCGCCGGGGTCGCTGCATTGCAGATTTTGTGGGGTGATTTCAACTGAAAGGCGCCACATGCAGCAGGTACAAAAACGGCCAGATAAGAGCCAAGCCTCACGGCATGTTGCTGGATGGGGAATAGCGCGGCAAGATACGCGCCTGTGAACAGAAAGAAGACCATGCCAGCCGCCCTCTCACCCGAGAATTTTGTTACCTGGTTCCGCTCCGTCGCGCCCTATATCCACGCCTTCCGCGGCAAGACCTTCGTCATCGCCTTCGGCGGCGAAGTGGTGGCCGACGGCAAATTCGTCGAACTGACGCATGACTTCAACCTGCTGGCGGCGCTGGGCATCCGTCTGGTGCTGGTGCATGGGGCGCGCCCGCAGATCGAGCAACACCTGTCCAGGCACAATCTGGCCGATCATTACCACCAGGGCATACGCCTCACCGATGCGGAGACCATGCAGTGCGTGAAGGAGGCGGTGGGCAGGGTGCGCGTGGAGATCGAGGCGCTGCTGTCCCTGGGTTTGGCCAATTCTCCGATGGCCAATGCGGACATCCGCGTGGCGGGCGGCAATTTCATCACCGCGCAACCCATCGGCGTCATCAATGGCGTGGATCTGCAACACACCGGCAGAGTGCGCAAGGTGGACGTCGCCGCATTGCATGACCGCATGGAATTCGGCGAGGTGGTGCTGCTGTCGCCGCTGGGCTATTCGCCCACCGGCGAAGTGTTCAACCTCACGCTGGAGGATGTCGCCACGGCCACCGCCATTGCGCTGGACGCGGACAAGCTGGTGTTCCTGATGGACACCGATGGCGTGCTGGACCGCAAGGATAAATTGTTCAAGGAATTGACCATCGTTCAGGCGCAGGAGGTGCTGGCCGGTCGGCGCAAGCTGCCAGACGACGTTGCGATGTTTCTGCCCTGTGCAGTGCGCGCCTGCGAAGCAGGAGTGGCGCGCACTCACCTCATCAGCCGCCATACCGATGGTGCATTGTTGCAGGAATTGTTCAGCGATGAGGGCATAGGCACCATGGTGGTTGAGTCCACCCTCAACACCCTGCGCGCGGCGACCATCGAGGATGTCGGCGGCATCCTGCAACTGCTGCGTCCGCTGGAGGGCGAGGGCATACTGGTGCGGCGTTCGCGCGAGCTGCTGGAGCGCGAGATCGCACGCTTCGTGGTGTTGGAGCATGACCACCGCATCGTCGGCTGCGCCGCGCTGTATCCATTTCCGAACGAAGCCTCTGCCGAGTTGGCCTGTCTGGCGGTGGATGCACAGTGCCGCGACCGGGGCTACGGTGAAGCCATCCTCAATCACATGAGTGATCTGGCGAAGTCGCAGAAGATGAAGAAACTGTTCGTGCTGACCACGCGCACCGCGCACTGGTTCATCGAGCGCGACTTCAAGGAAGCGGACGTGAGTCAGCTGCCTAAGGAAAAGAAAGCGTTGTACAACTATCAGCGGCGCTCCAAGGTGTTCGTCAAGAATCTGAAATGAAGTTCATCGGGGTGTACAGTCCGCCCCTATCATCAACCTGTCGTGGAGCAATGAAATGGCAAGAATGGTGCAGTGTGTGAAATTGGGGCGCGAGGCGGAAGGCCTGGATCGCCCGACCTATCCGGGCGCGCTGGGGCAGCGCATCTTCGATAACGTCTCCAAAGAAGCCTGGCAGGGCTGGATCAAGTTCCAGACCATGCTGGTGAACGAGAACCGTCTCAACCTGGCGGATGCCAAGGCGCGCCAATATCTGGCGCAACAAATGGAGAATTATTTCTTCGGGGCGGGCGCGCAGATGCCTTCCGGCTACGTGCCGCCCAAGGGCTGATCGCGCACAGTGGCAAAGACCTTTCTCGCACAAAACTTCCTGAATCGTGAACTCGGGCTGCTGGAGTTCAACCGGCGCGTATTGGCGCAAGCCGAAGATACGCAGGTGCCCTTGCTGGAACGGCTCAAGTATCTGTGCATCGTCAGCAGCAATCTGGACGAGTTCTTCGAGATACGTGTTGCCGGCCTGAAGGAGCAGGTGCGCATGGGTGGACTCGCGACCGGGCCGGATGGGCTGGAGGCCACGCAGATCCTCAAACGCCTGTTCGCGCCCACGCATCAGCTGATTGCCCGCCAATACGAACTGTTCAACAGGGAGCTGGTACCCGCGCTGGCCGGCCAGGGCGTCAAGTTCTTGCGCCGCACCCAATGGAATCCTGCGCAGCAAGCCTGGGTGAAGGACTTCTTCATGCGCGAAGTAATGCCGGTGTTGACCCCCATCGGACTGGATCCGGCACACCCGTTTCCGCGCGTGGTCAACAAGAGCCTCAATTTCGCCGTTGAGCTGCAGGGCAAGGACGCTTTTGGCCGCAACTCGGCCAAAGCCATCGTACAGGCTCCGCGTGTGGTGCCGCGCGCCATCCCGATGCCGCCGGACATCGCCGGTTGCCCGCACGGCTTCGTCTTCCTGTCTTCCATCCTGCACGCGCATGTCGGCGAACTGTTCTCCGGCATGGAGGTCGTCGGCTGCTACCAGTTCCGTGTCACGCGCAACAGCGACCTGTTCGTGGACGAGGAAGAAGTGAAGAATCTGCGTGTCAGTTTGCAGGGCGAATTGCCGCAGCGCCATTTTGGCGATGCGGTACGGCTGGAAGTTGCCGACAACTGTCCGCCCGCCTTGGCGGATTTCCTGTTGCAGCAGTTCGACCTCAAGCAGGATGACCTATATCGGGTGCATGGGCCGGTGAACCTGGTGCGGCTGATCGGCATCCCGGACAAGGTGGATCGCACCGACCTCAAATTCCCGGTCTTCACGCCCGGCGTGCCCGCGCTGATCCAGAAAAAGGGCGCGGACATGTTCAAGGCCATCCGCAAGAGCGACCTCCTGCTGCACCATCCTTACCAGTCGTTCAAACCGGTGATCGACTTTATCCAGCAGGCCGCGCTCGATCCCGATGTGGTCGCCATCAAGCAGACGGTGTATCGCACTGGCGCGGATTCGGCCCTGATGGAAGCATTGATTGCGGCGGCTCAGCGCGGCAAGGAAGTCACCGTGGTGGTGGAGCTGCTGGCACGCTTCGACGAAGAAGCTAACATCAACTGGGCGGGCCGCCTGGAGGCGGTCGGCGCGCATGTGGTGTATGGCGTGGTCGGACACAAGACGCATGCCAAGATGCTGATGGTGGTGCGCCGCGAAGGAGGCAAGCTGCGACGCTATGTGCATCTGGGCACAGGCAACTACCACCCGCGCACCGCGCGGCTATACACCGACTTTGGCCTGTTCACCTGCAACGAGGAAGTGTGCGCCGACGTGAACGAGGTGTTCGTGCAGCTCACCGGCCTGGGCAAGGCGGGCAAGCTCAAGCATTTGTGGCAATCACCCTTCACCCTGCACAGCAAGCTGTTGGAGGCCATCCGCAACGAGACCAAGCTGGCCAAGGACGGCAAGCGGGCGCACATCGTCGCCAAGATGAACGCTTTGCTGGAGCCGGAAACCATCACCGCGCTGTATGAGGCTGCACAAGCGGGCGTCAAGATAGATCTCATCGTGCGTGGCGTGTGCGCCCTGCGCCCGGGCGTGAAAGGTCTGTCCGAGAACATCCGCGTGCGTTCCATCATCGGGCGCTTCCTGGAGCATTCGCGCATCTTCTATTTCCGCAACGACGGCGCGGAAGACGTTTATCTGGCCAGCGCGGACTGGATGGATCGCAATTTCTTCCGCCGCATCGAGTCGTGCTTCCCCATCCTCGACAAGAAGCTGAAGAAGCGTGTGCTGGACGAAGGCTTGAAGATTTACCTCAAGGACAACCGCCAGGCATGGGAGATGGACTGCAACGGCTTCTGGCATCGCGTGACGGCCACTGCGCGCAGCACGCCGACCTGCGCCCAAGCCGGACTGATTGCGCTGCTGGGGCAAGCGACGGTTCTTGAGAAAGGTGCTTAACCCTTCCTCGGTCGTCCGGTCTTGACCTTCTCCAGTTCGGTCAAGGCGCGCTTCAATTGCGCTGCGCTGGCCTTGGCGAGCAGGCGCAGCCCGGCGCGCAGCAGCTCACTTTTTTTCACATGCAGACCGCTGTTCCCGGCTTTCAGCTTGAGGTCGGAGATCAGCGCATAGTCTTCCTCCGGCATGGTGAAGCTGTCGCGCACAACCTTGATTTTTTCTGCAACCGGTTTCTTCTTGTGTTTCTTTTCCGGTTTAGCCGCGGGTTTGGATACTGCTGTTTTAGTCATGATGGACGCCTTTACAGGGATGGTGGCGAAAACAGTATATACGGTATATTCTGCAAACTCGATTGTAATATTCGCGAGGTACTGATCATGGAATTGATACTGTGGCGGCATGCCGAGGCCCATGACGGGGTGCCGGACATGGAACGCGAATTGTCGGCCAAAGGCCACAAGCAGGCGGAGAAGATGGCTACCTTCCTGCGTGCGCGCATCCCGGAACATACCCGCATCCTGGTCAGTCCTGCCGTGCGCACCCAGCAAACCGCACGTGCGCTCACCAAGCATTTTTCCACCGAATCGGCCATCGCGCCCAGCGCTTCGGCGCAGACCATCCTCGATGCGATAGGCTGGCCGGAGGCTGCCGACACCGTGCTGGTAGTCGGCCACCAGCCGGCACTGGGGCAGATCGCTGCTTTGCTGCTGGCCGGTTCCAAGAGTGGCTTCAGCGTCAAGAAAGGGGCGGTGTGGTGGCTCAGCCGTCACACCAGCGAGGGTGATTTCCAGACCAGCTTGCGGCTGGCCATCGCACCGGACAGCCTGTAATTTCCAGGGAGGCACACATGTTTGAATCAGCCGAACTCGGCCACAAGATCAGCAAGGCAACCTACGACAAGGAAGTGCCCAGGTTGCGCGAAAATCTGCTCAATGCGCAGTTTGATCTGGTGCAGAAAGGCAAATTCCCGGTCATCATCCTGGTGGGCGGCGTGGATGGCGCAGGCAAGGGCGAGACGGTGAACCTGCTCAACGAATGGATGGACCCGCGCCATATCCGGGTGCATGCGATGGGCGAGATGTCGGACGAAGAGCGTGCGCGTCCGGCTATGTGGCGCTTCTGGCGCGCCCTGCCGCCCAAAGGCAAGATCGGCGTGTTCTTCGGTTCCTGGTATACCGCACCCATCGTGCAGCGTGTGCTGAAACGCAGCAATGCGGCCGCGCTCAACCAGAGCATCGAACAGATCAATCGTTTCGAGAAGATGCTTACCGACGAAGGCGCGCTGGTGCTCAAGTTTTGGTTTCATCTCTCCAGGGACGCGCAGGAAAAACGCCTGAAGGCGCTGGAGAAGAATCCCAAGACGCGCTGGCGCGTAACCAAGCTCGACTGGCAGCGCTTCAAGATGTACGACAAGTTTCGCAAGGTTTCTGAGCATACCCTGCGCGAGACCAGCACCGCGCAAGCGCCGTGGATCGTGGTGGAGGGCGCGGACGAGCGCTATCGCAGCCTCACCGTAGGCAAGATATTGCTGGAAACCCTGCGCAAACGGCTGGACAGCGCGGGCAAACCGGCGGCGGCCAATGTCGCGCCGCTGCAAGCGCCGATAGACCAGCTCGACGTGCTCGACAAGCTCGATATGTCGCAGAAGATCGACAAGAAAAAATTCGATGCCGGGCTGGAAAAATACCAGGGCAAGCTCAACCTGCTGACGCGCGATCCACGTTTCCGCAAGCTGTCGGTCATCGCCGTGTTTGAAGGCTCCGATGCGGGCGGCAAGGGTGGCGCCATCCGCCGCATCACCAGCGCGCTGGATGCGCGCCATTACAACATCGTGCCGATCGCCGCGCCCACCGAGGAGGAGCGCGCGCAGCCCTACCTGTGGCGCTTTTGGCGGCACATCCCCAGTGCGGGTGGCCTTACCATTTTCGACCGTTCCTGGTATGGGCGCGTGCTGGTCGAGCGCGTGGAAAAATTCTGCTCCGAGGCAGACTGGATGCGCGCCTACGGCGAGATCAACGACTTCGAGCACCAGCTCGCCGACAGCGGCGCAGTGGTGGTGAAATTCTGGCTGGCCATCACCAAGGAAGAGCAGCTGCGCCGCTTTAAGGAACGCGAGAAGATCGGCTTCAAGCGTTTCAAGATTACCGAAGAGGACTGGCGCAACCGCGAGAAATGGGAGGATTACGTTAGTGCCGTGTGCGACATGGTGGATCGCACCAGCACCGGCACCGCGCCATGGACCCTGGTGGAAGCCAACGACAAGAACTTCGCGCGCATCAAGATATTGAAAACGCTGTGCCAGCGCATCGAGGCCGCGTTGAAGAAAGTGAAGTGATTATGCTTGCGTGCTGATGCCCTGCACCAGCACGTAAGGGCTGACCACGACGGCCCACACCGCGGCGTCCGCCTCGAACCAGGCCAGCGCCTGCTCGTCCGACACTTTCGCCACCTGGCCGGTGCCCATCCATGCCAGCACCACTTCCTTGTTGTCCTCGGAGATCTGGAAAGCCACCTCGACCAGGTCCAGGCCGGGGCTGACGAAGATGGCTGCGCCGCTGGCGAAGAAGCGCTGCAACTCGCGCCACGCGATGCGTGAAGTCTCCAGATTCATCTTGGCGCGATACACCTCGTCACGCTGTTCGATTGGTTCCGTCATTTCATGTCCTTCAGGTAATTGTCCTTCACGCGCATGTAGTGTTCCGCGGAATAACGCAGATATTTCAATTCATCCTCGGTCAGCGCACGTATTGCCTTGGCCGGACGACCCATGTAGAGCATGCCGCTCTCCAACGTCTTGCCCGGCGAGATAAGACTGCCCGCACCGATCATCACGCGGTCGGGGATCACCACATCGTCCATGATGATGGAACCCATGCCAATGAGGCACTCGTTGCCGATGCGGCAGCCATGCAAGATCACCGAGTGTCCCACAGTCACGTAGTCTCCGATGATCAGCGGCGAGCCATCCGGTTTCTCCGCTGTCTTGTGCGACACATGGCCCATGGTCAAGTCTTGCACATTCGTCCCGCGCCCGATCACGATGCGGTTCACGTCGCCGCGCAGCACCGTGTTGCACCAGACCGAGCTGTCGTCGCCGATGGTCACATCGCCGATGACCTGGCAGGAAGGGTGCAGGTAGGTGCGAGAGCCGAGAGTCGGGATAGTATCGAGGTAATTTGAGATAGGCATGGTTAGTAAAAGTTAAAAATTAATTCGAGCCTGACCCCTTTAATAAATTGAGTGTGACCACTTCGAGGTATCTCCTCTGCTTATGAGGGTTGGAAAATGCTGCGTTTTTTACTTACCGCACCAACTTCCACTTCAACATCTCCCCCGCCCTTAACGGCACAAGCTTGGAACCACCGAAGTCGACGGTGTGCGGCATCTCCCACTCTTCCTTCTTCAGCGTGATCTTCTCCGTGTTGCGTGGCAGGCCGTAGTAGTCCGTGCCTGACCATCAAGAGACGGCTTTCCAAGCGATATCTATTTTGCGATGGCTGGAAACACAATCGCGCAGATACAGATTGATGAGGCTTTGGTAGGGCATGCCCTGCTCTTCGGCCATTTGTTTGAAATAGCCAACTACATCTTCGCTCAGGCGCATGGTGACGGACTTTTTGAGTTTGCTCGCGTATGGATTTTTGCGAGACTTCATTTTCGACAGATCGTATTCGGCTTTCATTTGTTTACCTTTTGATAATAGGCGCTCTCTATCTTGGTGGCTTTCCGCGCAGAGATGATGCGGATGACATGACCCTGTTCCCGTTCGCAGTGGCAGACGATCAAAAGACGCGCTTCATTGCTAAAGCCCAACATCAGAAAGCGGTCTTCAGAATCATCGTGGGCTTCATCAAAGAACTGGATGGCGAATTCGTCGTAGAAAACGGATTGCGCCTCTTCGAAAGAAACCCCGTGTTTCTTCAGATTGGCGACCGCTTTGGCCGAATCCCACTCGAACGAAATCATAATTACATTGTATGGCTGGGAAAGGGAAAGTCAAATCTCTGGATGGCTATCGTGCAAGTTTCCATTTGACCATCTCCCCCGCCCGCAGCGGCACCAGCCTGTGCTCGCCAAACCCCACCGATGCAGGCACCTGCCATTCTTCCTTCTTCAGCGTGATCTTCTCCGTATTGCGCGGCAGGCCGTAGTAGTCCGCACCGTGGAAGCTGGCAAAAGCTTCGAGTTTGTCCAGCGCGCCCGCTGCCTCGAACGCTTCGGCATACAGCTCGATGGCGCTGTGCGCGGAGTAGCAGCCGGCGCAGCCGCAGGCGTTCTCTTTGGTGTGTTGCGCGTGCGGGGCGCTGTCGGTGCCGAGGAAGAATTTTTTGCTGCCACTCGTCGCGGCTTTCACTAACGCTTCGCGGTGCGTCTCGCGCTTGAGGATGGGCAGGCAATAGAAGTGCGGGCGGATACCGCCGACCAGCATGGCGTTGCGGTTGTAGAGCAGGTGTTGCGGAGTGAGGGTGGCGGCGATGGTGTCGGGCGCGCTGGTCACGAACTGCGCGGCATCCTTGGTGGTGATGTGTTCGAACACCACGCGCAAGGCGGGCATGT
>JBBIIN010000002.1:0-104559 GCA_037446515.1 Gallionellaceae bacterium | reverse complement strand
TTCCAAAGGATCAATCCTCATGCCGCTTAACCCACTCGTTTTTCAAAAGAGCCTAAAGTGGCTACTGTGTCTGATTTCCAGACAGTCTGCGATAGAACGAATTTCCTGTTTTTCCATCGGCTATGAATCCGGATCAATCACGAGAATACAAGGCTGGGGTTGCTGATTACTACTCCAGACGCAGCGCTAGTTATGACTCGATTAAATGGCATATTCAGATAGCCCGAAAGCTTGTGGATTTATCAGGCATATATTCAGGCGCACAAGTTCTGGATCTGTGTACTGGTACAGGAATGATTGCAGTGTATGCGGCATCGAAAGTCGGGCCAGAGGGATCGGTACTTGGCGTGGACATATCAGCGGGGATGCTTAAACAAGCCCGGGATAACGCGATTACCGCTGGCATCTCGAATGTCAGATTCGAAGTTGGCGACGTCGAAAATCTGGGGTTTGCTCCCAATAGCTTTGACTGTATCTTCTGCGGATCCGCGTTTATCTGGATGACGGATTTACCTGCGGCGCTGGTTCACTGGAAAAAATTGCTCAAACCCAATGGCCAGTTAGGGCTCCATGCGTTTTCCGAAAATGCATTCGTCACCGGCGTCGTCGCACAATCCATACTCTCAAAGTACGGCGTAGACTATCAAATGAGCAAACCTACCGGCTCTATCGAGAAATGCAATGACCTTCTTGAGCGTGCCGGATACAGGAACATCCGCATTGAGGTGGATGCAAGCTCTGCGTATATCAACATCGACGAAGCAAAAAGTTCGTGGGTCAGTGTATCGCACCCGGCACCCGGTCAGTCCCCCCATCCGCTCTCCAAACTGACACCTGCCCAGTTGATCTCCGCACAAGCAGAATATGACAAGGAGCTGGAGACACTGAATACAGACAAGGGGATCGTGAATGACATGACCACGTTCTATGTTTACGGCGAGAAATAGATCCCCGAATGACCGCTTTGGCCGATGAACATCCGCCACATATTCAGAAGCGGATGAGATGGCGTTCATGTAGAAGCAGGAAACCCTCGTATCTCAAAATAAAGCAGCCGCGCGACCGTTCAGGCTCGCGCGGTTGTTTGTTCTTTGCTGCTTGCTTCAGGGCTTCTTGGGCGTGGTGTAGGGCACTTCTTTTTGGTGCGGTTCCCAAGTGGTTTCATAGCCCACAAAAAACTGCCCCGGTACGATTTCCTTCTGACGGGTGGTCACGTGGAATGCGTGGCCGTCTGGAACTTTGGGGCGGACAAACTGCTTCTTGTCATCACTCATACCTATCTCCTTGGAAAGTAGAAAACGGGAGGTGTGTAACCAAGCATAGCGGCCCCTCCCACTTGGCCGTATAACGAATCATCATTTGCGCGTGTAATGTGCTTTCTTCGGAAGCACGTGCCGCACGCCCCCTTGGGGATTCTCAACGTCCCCTTGGTAGCGGGGGATGATGTGGATATGCACATGGAAGATGCTTTGCCCGGCTGCCTTCTCCACATTGACACCGACGTTGTAGCCATCCGGTTTGAATTCAGCATCAATGAGCTTTTTCTCTTCCTTGATGAGCCCCATGCAGGCGGCCATTTCTTCCGGTGTCAGTTCAAAAAAGCTGGCGACGTGGCGACGCGGGATGACCAAGGTGTGCCCCGGACTGGTTGGATAGGTATCGCGGGCGCTGTAGGCAAGTTCATTCTGTAGCGACACGCCGCGCGGATCCTTGCAGAACAGGCAGGGATCATTGGGGTCTCTTTTCTTTTCTTGTGTGGCTTCAGACATCAGCGGGACACCTCTTTTGCTACGTTATACTTGGTACACAAATCTTCGACGAGGAAATCATCGTGGCATCGAACAAAGCACGCGCTTATTTTGCATTGCTTGGTTATCACTTCAACCCGGACGACATCACCCGTCTGCTAGGCGTGGAACCCACTTCCGTGAATGCTGCAGGTGCATACAGCACGCTGGATAAACCGGTGATCAGTTCGTGGGAGTTATCCACGGAAACCCTTTCTGGCGAGTTCGATGTGTTCGCCCTGACCGATACGCTTGTAAAACAGCTGGAACCTGTCAAGGCAAAGATCGTTGAAGTCTGCAAGAGTCACAATCTATCTCCCAGGTTGGGCGTGGTGTTGATCCTGTCCATCGCCAAATCTGCATCCAGCCCGGAGATTGGATTCGGTGCCAGAACGATCCGTTTCCTGGCGGATACCGGTTCCTTCATCGAGGTGGAAAACCAGCTGTCCGAGCGCATCTGAAGCCCGTCCTTCTGCAACGATTTAGCTGTTGGTCACTTGTTGCTGCGACCGTGCTTGTTTCATCTGTTCCTCACAATGCTTCAAACACAGGGGTTGCAGTGCGTGCGAGAAACATTCCATGATCACCTCAAATTCATCGGCGATCTCGTCTGCCAGCATCTCATTGTTCGTCAAGCGAGCCAGCACGTTCTGCGCCGTCGCTTTGTTCACGCGACAGAGCACGGCCACATGGATGGGCAACTGCTGCTCCATGCTGACCGTCAAGGCTAGCTCGTAAGAATTGATCGCTTCTTTCAGGCGGGCGGGGTTCTCTTCCGACTCGCCGAGATGGTGTAGCGTGACCCCCCGATTGTTATGCGTGGCCGTCAGCTCCAGCGCGTAGTTGTCCGCGTCGAGCGCGGTCAGTGCGTTCTTGTAGGCGACTACGGATTTCTGGAACTGGCGGTTGCCTTTGAGCTGTCTGCCGAAGGTGTACAGCGTGGCACCCAGTTGATGCAGGGTGATCATCCAATCTTGCGGCGACTTTTCTCGCGTCCATACCTCCAGTGCTTGGGTGTAGGCATCCACTGCGATCTTCAACGGTGCGGTCGCATCAGACAGGCGACCCAGCGTCTGGTTGGCGGTGGCCAGGTTGTATTGCGTGGCGGCCCATTGTCGGGGCGCACTTTCTTGGGTGAACACTTCCAGCGCCTTGCTGAAGCACTGGATAGCCTGTTCCAGCGAGGCGGCATCGCGGCGTTGCTGGCCAAGTGCGGCCAGGATGTTGCCGAGGTCGTTCTGCTTGGCGGCCCACACCAGCGGCTCGCGCTCGCGGCTGAACTTCGCTGTATCGCCGTTCAGCGCCGCTTCCAGCGCGTCGCGCAAAGGTTCATAGATGCGTGCGCTGTAGCGGTGCTGCTCATAGTCGCCGCGCGTGTAGCGGAAGTTGTCCGCCATTGCTACCTGCGTATCAGGCGCGGCTGCTGCGGCCATCTCCGGGCTCAGCAGGCCGAGTGAATCGGCGACGGAGCGTTCCAGCGCGCGGTTCGGCGGGTAGAGGAGGGTGGCGGCCGAGAAGTTCATTGGGCCCGTTCGAGAATCTCGTTCAGATCGGGATCGGCGCCGACCGCTCCGCCAAGCTCGATCTCTTCCTCGGTCGCTTCGCGGATCGACAGGACTTCCAGCACGAAAGTGACTTTGCGCCCGCACAGCGGGTTGTTGCCATCGATGGTCAGGGTCTTGTCGTCGAGGCGGGTGACGATGAAGTTGCGCGGCTCACCTTTGTCGTTCTCCATGGTGATGGTCATGCCGAGCTCTCGGTATTCCTCCGGCACATTCTCGATAAGGTCGGTGAACACCAGCGATTCGTCACGCTCGCCGTACAGTTTGGTGGTGTCGACCGCCACCTCGATGGTGTCGCCGATCTTTTTGCCATACAGCTCCCGGGTCACCTCTTCGGACATCACGTCGTTCACGCCGTGCACATAGCCTATCGGGTACTCCACGGTTACCAGTACATCGCCAGTCTTGTTGTCGATAACCTTGTAATTCAGTTCGACGAATTTTTCGTCTGCAATCGTATCTGTCATATTCGTGCGCATTTCAGGATTGTTATTTAACCTACGACGGAAAAACGTAGCGAGGATGGCCAGATGCAAGGCGCACGGCGCGCAGGAACCGGAATGGACAGAGAGTCCATGAGGATTCCGAGCATTGTGCAACGCCGCAGATGGACACCGCAGTAGTTTTGTCGACGCAGGTTAGAAGATGGTGGCACCGAAGATCCTTATTTTGTCCTTCTCGTAGCCC
Organism: Gallionellaceae bacterium; assembly: GCA_037446515.1. Classification (GTDB taxonomy): domain Bacteria; phylum Pseudomonadota; class Gammaproteobacteria; order Burkholderiales; family Gallionellaceae; genus Sideroxyarcus. The sequence goes on along the minus strand of JBBIIN010000002.1, from coordinate 100,523 downwards.
AACACCAGCCTGCCCAGCCATTCGCCGGGCTTCTTCGTGCTGCGTTGTCTGTACAGCACGGTGACATATTCTCCGCGACGGATGATGCCCAGATAGTCATAGTCCGGAGACAGGTTCTTGGCCAATTCGCTGCGCGCGAACTGCTTACCCATCTCGACCTCATTGGCCCCTTGGATCAGGGTGCTCGAAAAATTGCGAGTGAACGCACCGTAGTTGCCTTCGTTGGAATACTTCACCAGATCCGCCCACATGGGATGGGCAATCTCCAAAATCTCTACATCTGTCTTTTCAATGATATTCATCAACCGAATTCCGTTAATCCAGGCATGAGGTTCACGCCCCTTTCGCACAAATGATTATGCCATTCCGGTGAAACAGATAAAAAGAGGACCAGCATGAGATATGCCGGTCCTCTGTCGATACACCTGTTAGCTTAATGTGCGTCAACAGGCTTCTTCTCGACATCGCCCACCAAATGGTAGAGCGGGGCTTTCTCCATCGTGTATTCGCCAGTCTTCGGATCACGGCGCGAAACGGTCAGCACGTGCCAGTTCTGGTCGTCCAGCTTCATCACATCGCCACGGTAGTAGTAACCGGGCCAACGCGTTTCCTTGCGGAACAAAGTATGCTGGAACACGCTCTCGGAAGTCAGGAAGCGGTGCTTCAGTTCCCATGCACGTAGCAGTTCGTGGATGTCGGAAGCCGCGACCTTCTCCAGGTCTTCACCCAGAATGGACATCTTCTTCAGGCCGATGTTGAGCAGCTTGTCGTTGGTCATGTAGTTGACGCCAAAGCCGCCGCAGTATTCGTCCATCAGCTTTTGCAGACGATCCAGACCCTGACGCGGGTTGATAAAGTTGGGGTTGACGCTTCCAGCCACCACCTCATTCTTGAAGACAGCGTAGGTTTCCAGCGGCTTGTAGATCTGCTCGCGGCGACGGTCGATCTGCGCGTCGGAGACGCGGATGCCTTCGGCCTTGCCATCGTCGATGTACTTGCAGGCCGCCTTGGCCGCCAAACGGCCTTCGGTGAAGGAACCGGACGAGAAGGCGTGCGGCGTGCCGCCGACCGCGTCACCCGCACCGAACAGGCCTTCGATGGTGGTCATGCGGTTGTAGCCCCAGAAGTATTCCTCGGGTGAGATGTCTTCCGGACCGGAACACCAGGCGCCGCAGCCGGTGGCGTGTGAGCCCATCACATACGGCTCGGAGGTGGTCAGCTCGGGGTTCTCGTACTTGGGGTCCACGTCGGTGGCGGCCCACAGCACGGCCTGCCCCACGGTCATGCCGAGGAAGTTGTGCCAGCCGATCTCTTCCAGATGGGGGTCTTGGAACGCTTCCATAGTCACCATGTGGATCGGGCCGCGACCGGCGTTCACTTCCGAAATGATGGCGTGGTTGCGCAAACAGGTTGGAATGGGGCGATGGGTGCGGTGCGAGATTTCCGGATCCAGGTATTCCTTGCCGACCATCTTTTGCAGTTCCGGGAACCACTTGGATTCGTACTCTTCGCCGTAGGCGTTTTGCGTGTAGGTCTTGAGGTGCAGGAAGTAGGCGCCGACCGGGCCGTAGCCGTCCTTGAAACGAGCCAGCACGATGCGGTTTTCCATCTGGGTCATCTTGGCACCGGCCTCGATCATCAGACCGTAGGCGGAACCGGAAGACCACGGCGCGTACCAGACGCGGCCCGCACCTTCGCCGACGGAACGCGGCTTGAAGATGTTGGAAGCGCCGCCGGCGCCGCAGATCACGGTCTTGGACTTGAACACGTGGTAGTTGCCGGTGCGGACGTTGAAGCCCACGGCGCCTGCGATGCGGTTCTCCTTGGCTTCATCCATCAGCAGGTGGGTCACGCAGATGCGGTTGAACACCTTGTCGGCGGACTTCTTGGCCGCTGTGGCCACGATGGGCTTGTAGGATTCGCCGTGGATCATGATCTGCCAGCGGCCTTCGCGCATGAATTTGCCGCGCTTCTCATCACGCATGATGGGCAGGCCCCACTCTTCAAAATTATGCACGGTGGAATCCACGTGGCGCGCCATGTCGAACAGCAGGTCTTCCCGCACCATGCCCATCAGGTCGATGCGCGCATAGCGCACGTGATCTTCCGGATTGTTCTCGCCGAAGCGGGTGCCCATGTAGCAGTTGATCGCATACAGGCCTTGAGCCACCGCACCAGAACGCATGATGTTCGCCTTTTCGGCGATCACGATCTTCTTGTCTTGTCCCCAATATCTCGCCTCGAAAGCCGCACCGGTGCCGCCCAGACCCGCACCGACCACCAGGATGTCGATATTGTCTTCGATAATAGTCGAGTAGCTCATCAGTACTGCACTCCCTTCTTGATTTCCAGGCCATTGGATTGCAGGGTGTGCAATCCGCCGTCATCCATGCGAATGTATTTGGGCTCATTGAACAGCAACTGGCTGTCGCGCATCTCCTTGCTGGGCGCAGGCACCGTGGCGAGATCGGGTGTGGCTGAGCCCCAGGGCTTGGTGGTGATGGGGGCCAACAGTTCCATGTCCTTCTTGCCGTTGCGGAACTTGATGCGCCAGGCGATGGTGCCTTTCTCCTCGTCACGGATCACGCGGACCGAGTGTCCCAGCGGCGCGAAGTCGGCATAGCCGCGCACGTCAATGGCCTGGTGCGGACAGGCTTTCACGCAGGAGTAGCACTCCCAGCACATGTTCGGTTCGATGTTGTAGGCGCGACGCAGCTTCTTGTCGATGTGCATGATGTCGGACGGGCAGATGTCCACGCATTCTCCACAGCCATCGCATCGGGTCATATAGACAAAGGTTGGCATGATTGGCTCCTCTAATGTTTATAGGTAATTGGGTGGTCCGGATTCAATAGTGTTTGGCTTTTTCCGCCTTGATGCACAGCCCCATGTTGGGCGGGTTTTTGCCCATATACAAAGGGACATCAGGAAATTTCCGCTGTACTTCGGGATCGGTCAGGTCATAATCGGGCGGCAGGTTCTCGCGCCCGCCGTCGGCCATGATGACCCGCTTCTGGAAGGCCGCAGCGGGCTTGAAGAACATGTGGGCGAACTTGGACCAGTACACGCCGCCAAAGAGCACAGTGCTGGACAGGATGAACAGGACGAAGAGTACCCCCACGCCGCCGCCAGTGAACGACCAGGCCAATCCGAAGGTCGATGTGGCCAGTAGCGAGAGGATGAACAGGTCTGCGCGCTCGAAGCGGAACCAGGGCAGGCCCTCCGCTGACACGTCGACGCGGATGGCGAACCAGAACCAGTAGCCGCCCACAGCCAGCATCAACGCACCGATGTGCCAGAGCTGTGACAACAAGGTGGAAGTGGACTCGGGCGAGAAAACCATGATTGCGCTGGTCACGATGAAGATGATGGTGCCCCACATGGTCAGCAGGTGGGAGAGCCTGCGTTGCGGATTGCTGAACTCGCCGGCGGTCATTACTTCGTTCGTCAGCACGGAAACGGCCATCGCCACCTTTTCACCGCCGCTCACTTCGCGCTTGGCGCTCTTCTGCGCCTTTTTTGCATTTTCGAAGAAGTACTGCGCGCTCTTCTTGTGCAGCATATCGAGTATTGTCCCGGCCATGACCAGCAGAACCATGAGCACTATGTATCCTTGCATCATAGCGGGCGTGATGACGTCTGGAAGCGTGGCAAAAGGGTTGTTCGTAAACATTGGGTTCTCCTCAATATAGTAATTACGAGTTAATAGTCAACCGGTGGGTTCCGGCATTACATTTGCAAAGCCAGTCCGAACAAAAAGAGGAAGGTTACTAGCGTGCCGAATGCCCGCTGAGTTTTACTTCCACTTTTTCGTGTTCCGCCAGCCCGGCGTAATATTTGCGCAATATTTCCAGCACTTCCGGGCGGCTGAACTCGGCAGGCACATCGGAGCCTTCCGAGAGCATCTTGCGCAATTTGGTGCCGGACAACAGCAGGCGCTCGGCATCGCCATGCGGGCAGGTGCGGGCGGAAGCCATGCCGCCGCACTTGTAGCACCAGAAGGTCCAGTCGATCTTGAGCGGCTGCGTCTCCAGTGCGCCCTTGGGTATCTTGTCGAAGATGTGGTGCGCATCGAACGGGCCGTAATAACTGCCGACGCCGGCATGGTCGCGCCCGACGATCAGGTGCGAGCAACCGTAGTTCTGGCGGAACAATGCATGCAACAGCGCCTCGCGCGGTCCGGCGTAGCGCATGTCCAGCGGATAGCCGGCCTGGACGATGGTCTTGGGCACGAAGTAGTGTTTGGTCAGCTCGATGATGGCGTGCGCCCGCACCTCGGCCGGAATATCGCCCAGCTTGAGTTTGCCGAGCAGCGAATGAATCAGCACGCCATCACAGATTTCGATGGCGACCTTGGCCAGATACTCATGTGAGCGGTGCATGGGGTTACGGGTCTGGAATGCGGCGATCTTGCTCCAGCCCAGTTCGTTGAACAGCGCACGCGTCTCCTGCGGCGTCATGAACAGCGGCCCGTATTTTTGCGGGAAGCCACCTTGCGACATCACTTTCACCGGCCCGGCCAGATTCACCGCACCCTGCTCCATTACCATCTTCACGCCGGGGTGTTCCAGGTCGGTGGTGCCGAACACCGTGGCGCATTCATGCGCCTTGTCGATGCTGTATTTTTCGGTGACCTTCATGGTGGCGAGTGTGCTGCCATCATCGGGGTCTATCAGAGCGATCGCCGTTCCGGTGGGGATGGCATCCGCTGTGGACTGGTCAGTGGAGAGAGTGATGGGGATGGGCCAGAACAATCCGCTGGTCAGGGTCATGCCATCGCATACCCCCTGCCAGTCGGCATGCGTCATGAAGCCGTCAAGCGGGGTGAAGCCGCCTATGCCGAGCATGATGAGGTCGCCTTTTTCGCGCGAACTCACTGTCACTCTCGGGTAAGAGCGGACGCGGTTCGTTTCGGCGATCAGGTCTTCCCCCACGAGCAGCAGCGGCTTGAGATCGCCACCGCCGTGCGGATTCACCAATGCCATATTCTCTCTCCCTGATTTGGGTCGCCTGTGCAATCTTGAGGAACCTCTGATTAAGTCCCAATGGCTCATGACGGGTTTAATCAGAGGTTTCTTAGGTTCGGCACACTAGAGCAATGAGGGCGATACCGCGATACCCCTCATGGGTTGAGGGTTGCACCCCCCTTACGGGTTATTTGGTCACCCCTCGACACGGCTATGGCAGCCGGGGCATGCTGTCCGCATACTGGCGCACCTGAAAAAGCTGGCACGCAATAAAACCGGCAACCCCCAATTTTGACGACGCGAGTCCTTTTTTATTTCGTCACCCATGACATCGAACCCTTTGCATGACCCGCTTGCTCCGCCGGTTGCGGAAGCGCAGACCGAGGTACGCAATACTACTTGTTACATGTGCGCCTGCCGCTGTGGCATCCGCGTGCATCTGCGCAATGGCGAAGTGCGCTACATTGACGGCAATCCGGATCATCCCTTGAACGGCGGAGTGATCTGTGCCAAGGGCTCCTCCGGCATCATGAAGCAGTATTCGCCGGCACGGCTGACCAGGCCGCTGCGCCGCAAGCCGGGTAGCGAGCGCGGCGCAGGCGAGTTCGAAGAGATCAGTTGGGAAGAAACGTTCGAGATGTTGAGTGGACGCCTCGGCAGGATCCGCGCCACCGACCCGAAGAAATTTGCACTGTTCACCGGGCGCGACCAGATGCAGGCGTTGACCGGCCTGTTCGCGCGCCAGTTTGGTACGCCCAATTATGCGGCGCATGGGGGCTTCTGTTCCGTGAACATGGCTGCCGGCATGATCTATACCATCGGCGGCTCATTCTGGGAGTTTGGCGGTCCCGATTTGGAACGCGCCAAGCTGTTCATCATGATCGGCACGGCGGAAGACCATCATTCCAACCCGCTGAAGGTGGCTCTGGCCAAATTCAAGCGCGAAGGGGGGCGCTTCATCTCCATCAATCCGGTGCGTACCGGCTATTCGGCTATCGCCGACGAATGGGTGCCCCTCCGTCCCGGCACCGATGGTGCGTTGTTGCTGGCCATCACGCACGAGATCATTGCGCTCGGCCTGTACGACCGCGACTTTCTGGTGCGCTACACCAACTCCGGGCAACTGGTGAACATGGATGCCGTGCATGACGAGTTTGGCATGTTCGTGCGCACCGAAGTGCCGGAAGAGGAAGGCTGCTACGACCCGCAAAACAAACTATGGTGGGACCGCAACACCGACAAGGCGGTAGTGACCCACAGTGAGGGCGCCGACCCTTTCCTGTTGGGGGAATTCAAGCTGCAGGATGGCACACCGGTGAAACCGGCGTTCCAGTTGCTGAAGGAGCGCGTCGAGGCATACACGCCGGAATGGGCCGAACAGATCACCGGTATCCCGGCGGCGACCATCCGTCGTCTGGCGCACGAGATGGGCATCACCGCGCGCGACCAGAAGATCGAACTGCCGATCGCCTGGACCGACTCGTGGGGCAAGGAGCACGACACTGTCTCCGGCAATCCGGTGGCGTTCCATGCGATGCGCGGGCTGGCTGCGCACTCCAACGGTTTTCATACCATACGCGCGCTGTCCGTGCTGATGACGCTGCTGGGCACCATCGACCGGCCGGGTGGTTTCCGCCACAAGGCGCCGTTCCCGCGCCCCATTCCGCCGTGCGCGCGCACGCCGAACGATCCGCGCGCGGTGCAGCCCAATACGCCGCTGGATGGCATGCCGCTCGGTTGGCCGACCGACCCGGATGATCTGTTTGTGGACAAGGAAGGCAACCCGGTGCGCATCGACAAGGGCTTCTCGTGGGAGTATCCGCTGTCGGCGCACGGCTTGATGCACAACGTCATCACCAACGCTTGGCGCGGCGACCCGTACAAGATCGACACCCTGCTGCTGTTCATGGCCAACATGGCGTGGAACTCGACCATGAACACCAGCGAGGTGCGCAAGATGCTCACCGACAAGGAAGCGAATGGCGAATACAAAATACCGTTCATTGTGGTGTGCGACGCCTTCCATTCCGAGACCACCGCGTTCGCCGATCTTATATTGCCGGACACCACTTATCTGGAACGTTACGATGTGATGTCCATGCTGGACAGACCCATCTCGGAATTTGACGGTCCAGTGGATGCGGTGCGCGTGCCGGTGCTGCCGCCGACCGGCGAATGCAAGCCGTTCCAGGAGGTGTTGATCGAGCTGGGTACGCGCCTGAAGCTGCCTGCTTTCGCAGATAAGGAAGGCAGGCGCAAATACCGCGACTACCCCGATTTCATCGTCAACTGGGAGACCGCGCCGGGTTCCGGGATCGGTTTTCTTAGCGGCTGGCGCGGCAAGGGCGGCGAAAAATCCATCCGTGGCGAACCCAATCCCAACCAGTGGGAAATGTATGCCAAGAATAACTGTGTGCACCACCACGTGCTGCCGCGTTCTTACCAGTTCATGCGCAACTGGAACAAGGGTTATCTGGAGTGGTCGCAGCGCAACGGCATCACGCGCTATTCCGAACCGATCCTGATTCACCTGTATTCCGAAGTGCTGCAAAAATTCCGCCTGGCCGCGCGGGGCAAGAGCATCACACGGCAGCCGCCGGAACATCTGCGCAAACGGGTGGAGACTTTCTTCGATCCCTTGCCGTTCTATTACGAGCCGCTGGAGACGCAGCAGAGCGACAAGCAGAAATATCCCTTGTCCGCAGTAACGCAGCGCCCGATGGCGATGTACCATTCTTGGGATTCGCAGAACGCCTGGCTGCGCCAGATCCATGCGCACAACTATCTGTATGTGAATGCGCAGACGGCGAAGAATGCGGCCATCGCCGACGGCGACTGGATCTGGGTGGAATCGCAATGGGGCAAGGTGCGCTGCATGGCGCGTTATAGCGAAGCGGTGGAACCGGGCACGGTGTGGACGTGGAACGCCATCGGCAAGGCGGCGGGGGCATGGAATCTGGCACCGGGCGCGAACGAATCCCAGCAGGGATTTTTGCTGAACCATCTGATCTCGGAGGAATTGCCGGCGACTCCCGATGGCATGCGTTATTCCAATTCCGACCCTATTACCGGCCAGGCGGCGTGGTATGACGTGCGCGTGCGCATCTACAAGGCAGACGAGGGCGAGCCGGAGCACACCTCGCCGCAATTCGAATCCATGAAAAAATATCCCGGCATGAAGGATGCGCCCGGCTGGTTCGCCTATTTCGCGGGCGGCAAGAAGAAAGGCGGTGCGTGATGACGCAGCTCGCATTGGTGATTGATCTCAACGTCTGCGTGGGGTGCAGCGCCTGCGTGACCAGTTGCAAGGAGTGGAACACCTCCGGCAGCGCGGGGCCGCTGGTGGACCAGAACCCCTATGGCGCCAATCCCACCGGCACTTTCTTCAACCGTGTGCAGACTTATGAGATCGGCCAGTTCCCGCACAGCGAGACATTGCATTTCCCCAAGTCCTGCCTGCATTGTGAAGATCCGCCCTGCGTGCCGGTGTGTCCGACCGGAGCATCTTACAAGCGCAAGGAAGACGGCATCGTGCTGGTGGATTATGACAAGTGCATTGGCTGCAAGTATTGCACCTGGGCCTGTCCTTATGGCGCGCGCGAGATCGACGAACAGCAACAGGTGATGAAGAAATGCACCTTGTGCGTGGACCGCATCTACGACCAGTCACTGGCGGAGATAGATCGCAAGCCTTCCTGTGTGAAAGCCTGTCCGACCAGCGCCCGCCTGTTCGGCGACATCCATGATCCCGAGTCGGAAGTGTCGCGGGCGATCCGCGAGGACGGTGGCTATGCGCTGATGCCGGAATGGGGCACACATCCCGCCAACCATTACCTGCCGCGCCGCAAGACCAAGCTCAAGATCCATCAGGACGAACTGGAACGCGCCGACAATCCGCTCAAGCTGGATGGCCAGTTGCCCAAGCCCATGCAGGGCGGGCCATCCATGGACGATGCTTCTGCCTGGTAGAGAGAAATTATGAAGCCTGCTTTTTCCGTTATCTTCCTGACCACCCTGATCGGTGCTGGACAAGGCTTGTTCCTTGCCCTGTTCACGCATCAGTCTTATGCCTTGTTCGGCTTGCTGCCCATGCAATCCAGCGCCTTTTACGGCGATGGCAGCGTGCTGTCCTTGCTGTTGCTGATTGCCGGGCTGGGGGCTTCGTTCTTCCATCTGGGCCGCCCCGAGCGTGCCTGGCGTTCGGCCACCCAGTGGCGTACGTCCTGGCTGTCGCGCGAGGTCATCGCCTTGCCTGCCTTCATGGGCGTGGTGTCCCTCTATGGCGCGGCGCATGTGGCGGAATACCGGCCCGTGCTGGTGACATTGCCCAGCGCTCTTCCGATCGACCTGTCCATCCTGCTGGGCGTGTTGGGCACCCTGTTGGCGTTTACCCTGTTCGTGTGCACCGGCATGATCTACGCCTGCCTGCGTTTCCTGCGCGAATGGCATACGCCGCTGACCGTCATCAATTACATCCTGATGGGTGGCTCGTCCGGATTCATTCTGGCGGCGCTCTATGCGAGTCTCGCCGCGCCCGATCAGGCCGGCTTCTTTAGCGGCTGGGCGCTCATCATCACCCTGCTGGCACTGGCCGGACGCATCGCATCATTGCTGCGCAATGCGCAGCTCAAGCCGAAATCCACCATCCAGACGGCGCTGGGGGTGAAACATCCACAGATCACCCAGCGTTCCATGGGCGCGATGGGCGGCTCGTTCAACACGCGCGAATTCTTCCACGGCAAGAGCACGGCATTCATACGCGCCATCAAACCCTTTTTCCTGCTGGCCGGGTTCATCGCGCCGCTGCTGTTGCTGGCTGTGATGCCGGACAACGGTGTTGTGCTGGGGTCGATATTTGCGGTGCAGTATCTCGGTCTGGTGGCCGAACGCTGGTTCTTCTTTGCTCAAGCCAACCACCCGCAAAATCTTTATTATCAGACGGTGGGCTGACCGGGCGAGGGGCAGGACGAACGATGACGGATAAACGATGACTTGGCGCAGCTACTGGCAAGATTTCATTGCGCGCTTCGATTTTCGCGGCGAAGCGGTGCGCGCCGATCTGTTTGCCGGCATCACGGTATCGCTGGTCGCCATTCCGCAGTCGCTGGCTTATGCCCAGCTGGCCGGCGTCCCCGCCTATTACGGCCTGTATGCCGCCCTGATCCCCGCAGCGATCGGCGCGCTCTTCGGCTCTTCCAACCAGCTTTCGACGGGGCCGGTGGCGATGACCTCGCTGCTTACGGCGGCCAGCATCGCACCGCTTGCTGCGCATGGCAGCGACTTGTTTTATGCCTACGCGATACTGCTGGCGCTGGTGTCGGGGTTGTTCCAGATCCTGTTCGGCATGTTGCGCATGGGCGTGCTGCTCAACTTCCTGTCGAATCCGGTGCTGATGGGCTTCATCAATGCCGCGGCGATCATCATCGGCCTGTCGCAACTGCCTACCCTGCTGGGTATTCCGGCGGCGCAATCGGAGCATTTCCTGCTCGACATCGTGCATGTGCTGATACACATTGACATGGTGCATCTGGTTTCGCTGGCTTTTGGCGTTTCCGCCATCGCCATGCTGCTGGCCTTCAAGCGCTTTGCGCCAAAATGGCCGGGAGTGCTGATGGTCGTGGCCCTGTTGACCTGGTTAAGTCAAATGGTCGGGTATGAGGGAATGGGCGGGCGTGTGGTCGGTGTCGTGCCGCAGGGGCTGCCCACCTTGAGCCTGCCGCCGCTCGACTGGCATGCCACCATCGAGTTGCTGCCCGCAGGTTTCGTGATTGCCTTGATCAGCTTCATGGAGGCGATGTCCAGTTGCAAGGTGATCGCCATCAAGACACGCCAGCCGTGGGATGAAAACAAGGAATTGATTGGACAGGGGCTGGCCAAGGTGGCGGCCGCATTTAGCCAGTCCATGCCGGTGAGTGGCTCGTTTTCGCGTTCCGCGCTGAACCTCGCTTCGCATGCCAGGACGCCGCTGTCTTCCTTGATCGCGGCCTTTTTCGTACTGCTGGCGTTGCTGTTCTTCACGCCGCTGCTCTATCACCTGCCCAAGCCGGTGCTGGCCGCCATCATCATGATGGCGGTGCTGAACCTCATCAATTTTCAGGCCATCGGAAATGCATGGCGCGCCAGCCGGGATGATGGCATCGCCGCCGTCCTTACCTTCTCGGCCACTCTCGCTTTTGCGCCGAACATCCAGAACGGCATCCTCACCGGCATTCTGCTTTCGCTCACCTTGCTGCTCTACCGCATGATGCGCCCTAGGGTGGCGGTGCTGGGGCTGCACAGCGACACCACCTTGCGCGATGCGGTGCGCCACAACCTTCCGCCTTTGCACCCGCGTCTGGGGGCGATACGTTTCGACGGGGCGTTGTGCTTTGTGAACGTTTCTTATTTTGAGGACGCCTTGCTGAAACTGGAGCGGGAGCATCCCGGGATGCGCTGCATTCTGGTGCAGGGTAGCGGTATCAACGAGATCGATGCGTCGGGCATCGAGATGCTGCGCAATCTGCAGGATAGATTCAAGGCCGGAGGCATCACGCTGGCCTTCAGCGGGTTGAAAAAACAAGTGTCGGATGTAATGGATCGCACCGGCTTGACCAGTCAGATTGGGGAAGGGAACATTTTCGCGACGGACAAAATGGCGCTTGACGCGCTGCTGGCGCGCCTGGATGAATAAAATCTGGGCGTGCATGAGCCTGCCAAGCCGGGTTTCTTCACAGAAAGGTGCGCGCGAACGGCAATCTGTCTAAAGCCGCAGCCCCGGACGCAGCATAACCCTAACGGGCTACGTCCTTAGCCCGTCATAGTTATGGACGTTGGCACAAGGCTTATTTCTAATGCATCCGCTTGCCAAAGTGCTTGGCGTGGCTCAACATCAATATAAACAAACCGTGAGGAGAAGAAACAATGAATTTTGATAAAGAACTGAACGCACGCAACCTGTCCTGCCCCTTGCCCATCGTCAAGACCAAGAAGGCGCTGAACGATATGACTACCGGTCAGGTACTCAAGGTCTTCTCGACCGATTCCGGCTCGGTCAAGGACATGGCTGCCTTTGCCGAGCAAACCGGCAACACCTTGCTGGCGCAGGAAGAGGCCGGCGGCGAATTCATCTTCTACATGAAGAAGAAATAAGTTCTCCTACCACCCCCCCCAATTCAAGGAGTACACACCATGGCAAAAAAAATGGCGATCATCGCCACCAAAGGCACGCTGGACATGGCGTATCCGCCATTCATTCTGGCCTCGACTGCCGCAGCGCTCGGTTATGACGTGCAAGTGTTCTTCACCTTCTACGGTCTGCAATTGCTGCGCAAGGATCTGTCTGATGTGAAGATCAGCCCCTTGGCCAATCCGGCCATGCCGATGCCGGTGCCGATGCCGGTGATGGTGCAGATGCTGCCCGGTATGGAATCCATGGCGACCATGATGATGAAACAGAAACTGGCCAAACACGGCGTTGCCTCGCTGGAAGAGTTGCGCGACCTGTGCCTGGAAGCTGATGTAAAATTCATTGCCTGCCAGATGACCGTTGATCTGTTCGAGTTCGACAAGAGCGAATTCATCGAGCAGTGCGAATATGGCGGTGCGGCCACCTTCATGAGCTTCGCCGGCGAGACCGATATCTGTTTGTTCATATAAAAAAAGCTGTTGCAACGTTGTACTCGTAGCGTTTGTGTCCAACCAATTCAGGGAGAAATCAATGAAATTCAGCAAATCGGCAGTCGCATTACTCGTCCTTGGCGCAATGGCTACACAACAGGCCCATGCCACCAACGGAATGAACCTCTCCGGCTACGGCCCGGAAGCACACGCCATGGGCGGCGCTTCCATGGCCTATGACAACGGCACCGCCGCGACCATGAACAACCCAGCTACATTGGCGCTGATGAAGGATGGCGCCCGCTTCGATGTGGCCTTGGGTTTGCTTGCCCCAAGCATCAAGTCCAGCGTGCCTGGAGCGCCTACGGCGGATTCATCGGCAACGGCATTCTGGATGCCAGCCATGGGCTATGTGCGCAAGTCAGGACAGCTGGCTTATGGCATGGGCGTGTTCTCGCAAGGCGGCATGGGCACCGAGTACGCGGCGAACTCTTTCATGGCGGCGGGTTCCGGCGACAAGGTGCGCTCCGAAGTGGGTGTCGGCCGCTTCATCATCCCGCTGGCTTACCAGATGGATGACAAGATCACCTTGGGCGGCAGCCTGGATTTCGTTTGGGCCGGCATGGATTTGAAGATGGCACTGCGGGGGGCGCAATTTCAGGATATGGTCCAAAGCCTGGGCGGTACACAAACTTATGGCAGCGCCAGCGGCAGCATGGTCAGCACCCTGGCAGGTGCTTTCGGTGCGGGCCAATTGACGGCGCTCAACTGGGCGCGGGTGGATTTTTCCAATAACAGCGCGTTCACCGGCCAGGCCAAAGGGAACGGCTTCGCCATCAAGCTGGGCGGCACGTACAAGGTCAATAGCCAGCTCACCTTGGGTGCCAGCTATCACGGCAAGACGGCGATCAGCGATCTGAAGACCACCAGCGCCACCATGTCCATGAACGTCAATGGACCGGCGGTGGGCGGGGTGGCGACCACCGTTCCGGTTACGGGAAGTGTGGCGGTGCATAACTTCCAGTGGCCGCAGACCATCGCTTTGGGCGCTGCGTATCAGGCCAACGACCAGTTGCTGATCGTCGCCGATTACAAGCGCATCGGCTGGAAGAGCGTGATGAAGGACTTCAGCATGACCTTCACCGCAGATGCTGCACAGAGTGGCGCGGCGGCGGCATTCGGCATGGGGGGTAAGAGCACGGACATGGCCCTGCTCCAGAACTGGGATGACCAGAACGTGTTTGAGGTCGGAGCCGCTTACAAGATGGGCGCTGCGCTGACCGTTCGCGGCGGGTTGAATGTCGCCAACAATCCGGTTCCCGACAAATACATGAACCCACTGTTTCCTGCGGTCGCCAAGACCAATGTCTCCGCCGGTTTCGGTTATGCCTTCAGCAAGCAGTCGAGCATTGACGCGTCCTTTGCTTATGTGCCGACCAACACTGTTACCGGCGGCAATGGGGTGAAGGTCGATTTTGGCGGTTCCAGCGCGCAGTTCCTGTACTCGTACCGTTATTGATTCAAGTCTCTCAATCAAAAAGCCCGCATGATCGCGGGCTTTTTTGTTTTCTGCCAGGTGAACGACGGTTAATCATGCGGTGGGCGGTCGGGATCCAACCCGACATGCGGGGGCGAGGTGGCTGATCAGCGAGCGATGCGATCCAGATAGCGCGCGCGATAGAGCAAACGCGGTTTACCTGGATCGTCGGTGAATGCGGTGCGGTCATGCAGTACGTTGTTGCATAGCAGACCCATGCCGGCGTGCATATGCGCACGATGAACATACGGGCTGTCTGACGACAGGATCTTTTCCAGCGCCGCCACCGCTGCCAGAGTGGTCTCATCCTTTTTCCATTCGATGCTGCGCGTGCGCGCCGTGTAACGCATGTGCAGGCGGCCCTGCGCATCCAGCGAGAACACCGGGCCGCTTTGCGCGCCGCGCACGCCGTCGCTTTCGTCCACACGCTCAGGGATAGTCATGGCGTCCGGCTGCATCAGGGCGCGGATGTGCTGCGGGTCCGCATCGCGCAACAGCAGATAGGTCATCTCGTGATCCATCAGGTGATTGTCGCCACCCTGCAGGGCGGGGCGCACGCAGTGCAGCACCATAGCGCGGATCATCCTTTCTGGCGGATTGTAGTAGCCGTCGGTATGCCACTTGATCGGTTTGTCGGTGTAGGGGATGTAATGCTGGCGCGTGCCGCTATCGCAAACGCGGATGGAGGAGATGCCGTCCTCGCCGGCCAGCCAGTTGGCATCGAGATGCGTGAGACCGAATTGTTTGCCGAGCAGGCGCGGCAAGGCAGTATCTTCCATTCGTGCCGATGAGGCATAGATCGCCATGTTGCAGCGACGGATGCGGTCGGCGATCGCTTCATGTTCGGCCTTGGTCAACTGGCGGGGGTCCCGCACCTCGACGAGCAGATCGGCGAGGCTGGCTGGCGCGCCGGCCAGCTTGCTATCTCGCCAGCGCCGGTAGGCGGCGGCGTCATTCAGGTCAAAGGGGTTGCCCATTCATTCACCACTCATGCCGCTGCGGCGGCGTGCCGGGCTTGGCTCGGTTTCCCACAAGTCGCGCAGCGTCTTTTCGACCATGCGTACCGAGCCGGGCGCTTCATAGCTGATGATGGGGTCGATGATCCAGGCTGCGTCCTTCGCGTCCATCAGGTGGCTGATGCAAAAGGCGAGATAGCGGTAGAAGCCGTAATCCGGGCCGGAGGCGTCATAGCCGAAATCGGCGTATTCGCCGGCGCGCCGGTTGAGCAGGTCGATGAAATCCTGCTTGCAGGCGCGCTCCCCGCTTTGTAGCAGGCGGCTGCGGTTCTCGGCATAGGTGGCGCCGGTGCGGTTCGCCAGATTGGAGGTGAACAGCGCACGATCTTCTGCGCCAAGCTGGCGATAGGCGATGCGATCCGCGCACAGGATGAGGAAGACCAGGTATTCGGCGAGGAAATCCAGATACTGCTCACCGACCTCGATGGAGAAATCGAATTTGCGCGTATTACGCAGCGCATTGTCGGCGATGCGCCACAGCGTGAACGCGAGCGCATCCGAGACCTCCTGCGGCGTGCGCTCGCGTCCCTCCTTGAACCAGTGGCTCTTGATGCGCATCGGGTTGTGCCTTAACCCTTGCGGATATAGAACTCGTGCACGCCTTTCGCCGCTTCCAGGCTTTCCAGCAGCGTCATGCCGGTGGAGCGCGCCCAGCCTTCGATGTCCGATTGCACGCCAGCACAGTCGCTGGTCAGTTTGAGGATTTCACCGGAATGCATACCGTTCAGCAGTTTCTTGGCCTCGACGATGGGGCCGGGGCAGACCGCTCCGCGCATGTCGAGCGACACATGCGCATGCGGGTGCTTGGCGCTCTTGCCGCCTTTCTGGATGTGATAACCGGTGCCGCCTTCCGGCATCTTCTCGGTCTTGACGATCTGGTTGCCGGTCAGGTCGGCCCAGGAGAACAGATCATCCGGCGTTCCCGGGCAGTCCGAGATCAGCAGCAGTATCTGGCCTGGCGCGAGTTCATCAACCATGCGCTTGGCGCCGATGAGGGGTTTGGGGCAGGACAGCCCTTTCATGTCGAGCACGACATTGACGTCTTCCATAGCGATCATCCTTTCAGTATCCGCCCTTGCCATAAGGCTGCGGCAGTCCGGCGACCTTGGCCGCCTGCTTGGCGGGCCCCACCGGGAACAGATCATACAGCGCCTTGCTGTCCGCTTCCGGCCAGAACTCGTTGACCTCTTTCAGCATGTTGCGGAAATTGGGTGTGTGGCCATGATCGCGATATTGCTCGCGCATATAGTTGACGATCTCCCAGTGCTTCGGGGTCAACTCTATACCTTCTGCTGCGGCGATCACCGTGACCGCCTCTTCGCTGTAGTCCGGTTCGAGCAGATAGCCGTCGGCATCCGTTTCCAACTCCTTCCCTGCTATGACATAGGCCATTTTTTTTCCTTTCCATGGACAAATGCGTCACTCCAATCCGGAGATGACCTTGTACGGCACAAAAATGCCACATCCCAACTGGCGGGCGGCACCCAGTCCGTTGAACTGCAGCCGCAACGAATCTTCTGGCGCAAGATCATGCAGCACGAGGCTGTAACCGGTAATTCTCGATGTGCCCGCGCCCAGTGAGGCCGGACGGCCACAGATCAGCTTTGCCTTTATCGCCATGTCGGCCAGCGCGGCTTCCGCCCAAGCCATGAAACCGATCTCGTCTGCTGCATGCGCCACCAGGTGTGCATGCAGCGTGGGATAAGGCTGCATGGCGCGCAACCGGCCCGCACCCAATCGCAGCGCACTACCGGCGATGGAAAGTTCGCGCTGGGCCAGATGCTGCGCGGCTTCGACGAGCGCAGCTGGCAAGCGCAATACCAGCTTTGCACGCTTAGGCAGCAACAGGCCGTCCGCGCTGCGGGCGGTGCGCAGGGGGATCACGCCCACCTGCTCATCGCCTTCCAGTTCCGGGACCAGGCGCAGTAATTCGTCCCACAACGCTTGTTCGTAAGCGGCGGGCAACAGGTCGCCGCTGGCCTCGAATACCAAATCCGTCATCTCGCGGTTGCGCGCGCTCACTTGCCCGCCTGCGCATCGGCCCAACGCTGCATGTCGCCCGCCCAGCGGGCGGCGGTGGCCGGATCGATGTCGAAAATAGTGAAGCGTTTGCCTTCGCGTATGCGCACACGCAACAGGCTCAGGCCGTCTGCACTGTGGTCTATCTGCTGTAGCTCGATTTGCTGTCCTCCCAAGGGGACGGTCAATTTGCTCAGTTCGGTAATTTTGGCCATGTTCCCTCGATATGCCAGCCGGTGCTGACGAATGGCAGCAAGTCTAGCGCCAATGCCCGCCGCTTTGGAATACTACCGGTGTAGGGGGAAACACCCCCCATTGGAGTTACCCAAGATACCCGCTCAGGGTGATGGCTAGGCCGAACCCTCCCTCGTAATATGCCCAACCATTGAGGAACCGGGACTAGAGAATCCGGACGGACATCCATAAAAATTCAGCCAAGCATTGCGCCAGCTTCCAAGGCGTCGCGATTGAAAGGACAAGACCATGGCTAAAAAGATGCATCACACCCCCAATCTGGACCAACTCGAAAAAGGCGAGTGGCCCAGCTTCGTGACCGGCCTGAAGACGCTGGCCAAGGACAAGGATTATGTGGTCGATCTGCTGGGACAGCTGGAAGAGTCCTACAAGACCCGCAAAGGCTACTGGAAGGGCGGCACAGTCGGCGTGTTCGGCTACGGCGGCGGCGTGATTCCGCGTTTCACCGAACTGAAGAACGAGGACGGCACACCCAAGTTCAAGGATGCGGCCGAGTTTCATACCCTGCGCGTGATGCCGCCCCCCGGCATGCACTACGATACCGCCACGCTGCGCAAATTCTGCGACATCTGGGAGAAGCATGGCTCCGGCCTGATCGCGTTCCATGGCCAGTCCGGCGACATCATGTTCCAGGGCGCGACCACCGAGAATGTGCAGAAGGCCTTCGACGAGATCAACGAGATGGGCTTTGATCTCGGTGGCGCTGGCCCGGCGGTGCGCACTTCGATGTCCTGCGTGGGCGCTGCCCGTTGCGAACAATCCTGCTACGACGAAGCCAGGGCTCATCGCGCGGTGCTGAACACCTTCCTCGACGACATCCACCGTCCTTCGCTGCCCTACAAGTTCAAGTTCAAGTTCTCCGGCTGTCCCAACGATTGCATGAACTCGGTGCAACGCGCGGACATGGCGGTGATCGGCACCTGGCGCGACAACATCCGCACCGACGAGGTGCTGGCGAAGAAGTGGTTCGCCAAGCACGGCATGGACGAGCTGGTGAACGATGTGGTGGCGCGCTGCCCGACCAAGACCTTTCAGGTCAAGGAGCTGAAAAAAATCAAGACTGGCGAGCACATCTCTAGCGTGGCGGTGAGCGACACGCATGGCGTGGAGATCAACAACCAGGATTGCGTGCGCTGCATGCACTGCATCAATGTGATGACCGGTGCGCTGGCGCCAGGCAAGGACAAGGGCGCCACCGTACTGGTGGGCGGCAAGAGCCACCTCAAGATCGGCGGCCTGATGGGCACGGTGATCATGCCGTTCATCAAGCTGGACACCGAAGAGGACATGGAGAAACTGGTCGATTTCGCCCAGCGCACCATCGACTTCTTTGCCGAGAATGCGCTAGAACACGAGCGTACCGGCGAGATGATTGAGCGTATCGGCCTGGCCAATTTCCTCGACGCGATGGAAGTCGAGGTCGATCCGGCCATGGTCAATTCGCCGCGCATGAACCCTTATGTCCGCACCGACGGCTGGGATGATGAAGTCGCCAAGATCAAAGCCAAGAAGCAAGCTGCCTGAGGAGAACAGAGATGAACCAAGCCGTCCAAGCCGCACCCGTTCAGAAGCGCAAGCCCAAGGAAACCGGCGTTCCCGACAACAAGCAGTATCTGCATCCGACCCTGGCCAAGAATTACGGCAACTGGAAATACCACGACCGTCCGCGTCCCGGCGTGTTGCACCATGTCTCGCACAGCGGCGATGAGGTATGGTCGGTGCGCGCCGGCACCCAGCGCCAGATGGATGTGCATACCATCCGCACTCTGTGCGATATCGCCGATCGCTTCGCCGAGGGCCGTGTGCGCTTCACCATTCGTTCCAACATTGAGTTCATCGTGGCGGACGAGAAGAAAGTCGCGCCGCTGGTTGCCGAGCTGGAGAAGCATGGTTTCCCGGTGGGCGGCACCGGCAACTCGGTGACCATGATCGCGCACACCCAGGGCTGGCTGCATTGCGACATCCCCGGCACCGATGCTTCCGGCGTGGTGAAGGCGCTGATGGACGAGTTGATCGACGAGTTCAAGCGCGAAGAGATGCCCAACCGCGTGCACCTGTCCACCTCCTGCTGCGAGATCAACTGCGGCGGCCAGGCCGACATCGCCATCATTGTGCAGCACACCAAGCCGCCCAAGATCAACCATGATCTGGTGGCGAACATTTGCGAACGCCCCGCTGTTGTCGCGCGCTGTCCGGTGGCGGCGATCCGTCCGGCGATGGTGAACGGCAAACCCTCGCTGGAGATCGACGAATCCAAGTGCATGTGCTGCGGCGCCTGCTATCCCCCCTGCCCGCCGATGCAGATCAACGACCCCGAATATTCCAAGCTGGCCATCTGGGTGGGCGGCAAGAACTCCAACGCGCGCGGCAAGCCGACCTTCATGAAGATGGTTGCCGCCGGCCTGCCCAACAATGCTCCGCGCTGGCCCGAAGTGGCCGAGGTGGTGAAGCGCATCCTGACCGTGTACAAGGAAGATGCGCGTCCGTGGGAGCGTCTGGCCGACTGGATTGACCGCATCGGCTGGCCGCGTTTCTTCGAGAAGACCGGGCTGCCGTTTACCAAGTACTTGATCGATGACTGGCGCGGTTCGCGTTACAACCTGAACGCTTCCACGCATATCCGTTTCTGAGCGAGGGAGCGAATGAAATTCGGCATCGTTGTGAATGAAGGGCCGTACCAGCATCAGGCCAGCGATTCGGCCTACTTGTTTGCCAAGGCGGCCATCGCCAAGGGGCACGAGGTGTGGCGCGTGTTCTTCTATCACGATGGCGTGAACAATGCGTCCAGGCTCACCGAGCCGCCGCAGGACGACCGCCACATCGTGAATCGCTGGGCCAAACTGGCGGAAGAGAACAAGATCGATCTGGTGGTGTGCGTGGCCGCCGCCTTGCGCCGTGGCATCAAGGAAGAAAACCTGGCACAGGGGTTCCGCATCTCCGGTTTGGGCCAACTGGTCGAGGCCGGCATCAAGTGCGACCGCGTCGTGACTTTCGGCGATTGAGGAGAACGGGATGAGTGAGGTGAAGAAGTTCATGTTCGTCAATCGCAAGGCGCCCTACGGCACGATCTACGCGCTGGAATCGCTGGAGGTGGTGCTGATCACCGCCGCGTTCGACCAGGACGTGTCGCTGGCTTTCCTTGACGACGGCGTGTATCAGTTGAAGAAGGGTCAGCAAACCAAGGGCATCGAGACCAAGAATTTCTCGCCGACCTATCGCGCGCTGGAAGATTACGACATCAACAAACTCTATGTCGAGAAGGAAGCGCTGCAAGCGCGCGGCCTGAGCGAAGCGGACATGATCGTTGATGTGACTGTGCTCAGCCGTGCCGAGATGGGCAAACTGATGGACGAGCAGGACGTGGTGCTGAGCTTTTGAGGGGGAAGACATGCTGCATATCGTCAACAAATCACCACTGACCAGCACCACATTGGAAAGCTGTTTGAATACCGCGGCAGGCGGCGACCTGCTGTTGATCGAGGACGCCGTCTATGCAGCGGGCAAAGGGAATGTTTTTGAGGCCAAGCTGAAAGCCGCGATGGGCAAACTTAAGGTCTATGCGCTGCAACCCGACCTGGATGCGCGTGGCATGGGAGACCGCCTAATGGATGGCGTGACGGCGGTGGATCATGGCGGTTTCGTCGAGCTGGCCGCCAGCAACAAGAATTGTCAATCCTGGTTGTAACGTAATGGCGGCGTGGCAGTTCGTAAGATTTTCTTTCCCTGGGGAAAGGGCCGGGGCAAGAGAAGTCGAATCAAGCAGAAACTTTTTATTACAAGGAGAATGAAATGGCTAGCATTGAAGTTGGCGGCAAGTCCTACGAAACGGATGAAGAAGGATATCTGGTCAATCTGACCGACTGGAACACCGACGTGGCGAACTTCATCGCCAAGAGCGAAAACATAGAGATGACCGACCAGCATTGGGAAGTCATCAATTTTCTGCGCGAATATTTCGAGGAATACCAGATCGCCCCGGCGGTGCGCGTGCTGACCAAAGCGATCGGCAAGAAACTGGGCGCGGACAAGGGCAACAGCGAATACCTGTACGGCCTGTTCCCCTATGGCCCCGGCAAGCAGGCGTGCAAGATCGCCGGCCTGCCCAAGCCGACCGGCTGCGTCTGATAAAAATATCCGGAACCGGCGATGAGCGCGCTGTTGGCGATTCTGTTTTATCTGGCGACTTTGCTGTTCGTCGTCGGGCTGCTGCAACGCATCCGCGTTTATGCGACTACGCCGGCACCGCTGAAGATACCCACCACGCCTGCTCCGACCACTCGGGGCGGGGTGGTGTTGCGCATGGCGCGCGAAGTGGTGTTGTTTGAAAGCCTGTTCAAGGCCAACCTGTGGACATGGGGCATGGGCTGGCTGTTCCATGCTAGCCTGGCACTGGTGCTGCTGCGCCATCTGCGCTATTTCACCGAACCGGTATGGGGCTGGGTCGCATTCATTCAGCCGTTCGGCATGTATGCCGGGCTGACCATGCTGGCCGGGCTGGGCGGCCTGTGGGCGCGCCGCCTGTTTGTGGAGCGCATACGTTACATCTCGACACCTTCGGATCACCTGATGTTGCTGCTGCTGATTGGCATTGCCGTTTCCGGGCTGCTGATGCAGTTCGTCGCGCATACCGATGTGATCGCGGTCAAGGGATATTTTCAGGGACTGCTGCATTTCAGCATCCAGTCCCTGCCTGCAGATGTGCTACTGGTTCTGCATCTGCTGCTGGTTGTGGCACTCCTGGCGATATTCCCCTTCAGCAAATTGCTCCATGCGCCAGGAGTCTTTTTTTCGCCCACCCGCAACCAGGCGGACGATCCGCGCGAGAAGCGCCATCTGAGCGCTTGGGCGGCAAAACTGGAATCGGAGAACTGAGATGGCGGATGTAGCCGCACCGGCCTATCGCACTATTCCCATCATTCCCGCGCTGAAGCCGGGGGCGATGGAGGGCAAGGGGCCGTTCGTTGCCAGTGACAAGATCAATGAGGCCTTGGGTTTCCCCGGGCAACTGGTGGAGGACTGGCACGACAAGGCCATCGCCAGGATGGGCGAGCTGTTGTTCAAATACCGCTCGTTGCGAGTGTATATGGATGCCTGCGTGCATTGCGGCGCGTGCTCCGACAAATGCCACTATTTCATCGGCACGCAAGACCCGAAGAACATGCCGGTGGCGCGCCAGGATTTAATGAGAAGTGTCTATCGCCGTTATTTCACTTTCGCCGGCAAATATTTTCCCAAGCTGGTGGGCGCGCGCGACCTGACGCGCGAGGTGCTGGACGAGTGGTACAACTATTTCAACCAGTGTTCCGAGTGCCGCCGCTGCTCGGTGTTCTGCCCCTACGGCATCGACACCGCCGAAGTCACCATGGCGGCGCGCGAGATACTGGATCACGTCGGCTACGGCCAGAAGTATTCCAACGAGATCATTGGCAAGGTGCACAAGATCGGCAACAACCTTGGCCTGCCCGGCCCCGCGCTGGAAGATACACTGGAAGGCTTGGAAGAGGATGTGAAGGATGCCACCGGTATTGACGTGAAGTTTCCGATCGACGTGAAAGGAGCGGAGGTGCTGCTCATCACGCCGTCCGCCGACTTTTTCGCCGAGCCGCACATCGATAGCCTGATCGGCTACGCCAAGGTGTTTCATGCCACCGGCACCAGTTGGACGTTGTCGTCAATGGCATCCGAGGCGGGCAACTTTGGCATGTTCATCGGCAATTACGAGCAGCTGCGCAAGATCGCGCTGCGCATCCGCGAGGCGGCGCTGGAGCTGGGCGTCAAGCGCATCGTGGTGGGCGAGTGCGGCCATGCCTGGCGCGTGGCCTACAGTTTCTGGAACACGCTGAGCGGCGTGGGCGAGGGGGCGGACGAGACCGACCGTTTCGCGCAGATGCTGCAAAAGCAGCTCGACCACCGCTACAAGCAGCCCAGCCATATCTGCGAATTCACCTGGGACATGATCCAGCGCGGTGCGCTGTCCTTCGACAAGAGCAAGAACGACAAGCACATCATCACCTTCCACGATTCCTGCAACGTGGCACGCGGCTCGCGCATGGGCGATTTCGCCGGCGGGCAGTTCGAGATACCGCGCAACATCATCAAGGCGGTGGCCAACAACTTTGTCGAGATGGATCCGCGCACCACCCGCGAGCAGACCTTCTGCTGCGGCGGCGGTGGTGGCCTGCTCACCGATGACCTGCTCGATCTGCGCGTCAAGGGCGCGCTGCCGCGCATGGAAGTGTTGCAGCAGGTGGTGGATGAGCACGGTGTCAATTTCATGGCCACCATCTGCGCCATCTGCAAGGCGCAGTTCACCAAGGTCATGCCGATCTATGGATTCGACCGCCGCATGGTGGGTGGCGTGCACCAGCTGGTGAGCAACGCCATCATCCTGGGCGACAAGCAATAACTCACTGGAGAAGAGCGATGTCAGCGACTACCGATACCCCCCAGAAACTCACTTTCCGCCGTTTCAAGGACGGAGATAACAAGGTCAAGCGCTGGAACCAGCAGATCTTTCAGGCCAGCCATACCTACAAATGCCCGACCTACATCCAGTCCACGCCGCCGTGCCAGGGAAGCTGTCCGGCGGGCGAGGACATCCGCGGCTATCTGTCCATCGTGCGCGGCACCGAGAAGGCGCCTTTGGGCGCCGATGGCAAGCCGGCCATGCCGTGGCAGGAATATGCCTGGCGCCGCCTGACCGAAGCCAACCCTTTTCCGGCCGTGATGGGGCGTGTGTGCCCGGCGCCATGCGAGACCGGATGCAACCGCAACGAAGTGGAAGATCACGTGGGGATCAATTCGGTCGAACATTTCCTGGGTCAATACGCGGTCATCAACAAGCTGAGCTACAACAAACCCGATGTGGCGCCTTCGGGCAAGAAGGTGGCCATCCTCGGCGGCGGCCCGGCCGGATTGTCCTGCGCCTATCAACTGGCATTGAAGGGGCATGACGTTACCGTCTTCGACGAGCATGAGCTGCTGGGCGGCATGATGCGTTATGGCATCCCGGGTTTCCGCACCCCGCGCGATGTGCTGGATGCGGAGATCCTGCGCATCCTCGACCTGGGCGTGAAGACGCGCATGAACTGCCACGTCGGCAAGGATGTGACCATGGAGCAGATCCGCAAGGAGTTCGACGCGGTGTTCCTGGGCATGGGCGCGCAGGCCGGCCGTGCCTTGCCTATCGCCGATGCGGATGCGCCCAATGTGGTGACTGCGACCGCTTTCCTGAAAGCCTTCAACGATGGCCGCCTGCAATACGTCGGCAAGCGCGTGGTGGTGGTCGGCGGCGGGGACACCTCCATCGACGTGGCGACCGTGGCGCGCCGTTTGGGCCACATCAAGCATGCCAAACCGACCGATTCCGAACTGGCCATCGCCGGGCGCATGGCTCATGACGTGGCGGAGATCTCGGCCAAGGAGGGCGCCGAAGTCACGCTGACCTCGGTGTTCAACATCGACAAGATGCAGGCCAACAAGCATGAGATCGAGCAGGCGCTGGCCGAAGGCATCCATATCAAGGGCGGGCTGGTTCCAGTCGGCATCGTGCGCGGTGCGGACGGCCGTGCCACCGCGTTGCGCGTGATGCAGTGCGAGGCCAAGTTCACGGGCGGCAAACTGGAGATCAAGAACGTCGAGGGCAGCGAACAGGACATCGAGGCCGACCTGATCGTGTCCGCGATCGGTCAGGCGGTGGACTTCACCGGGCTGGAAGAATTCAACAACGGCAAGGGCGCCGTCTCCGCCGACAAGAACTATGTGGTCTCCGGGCAGCAGGGCGTGTTCGCCGGCGGCGACGTGATCCGCCCGCACCTGCTGACCACCGCGATCGGCCACGGCTCCATCGCCGCCGATGGCATCCACAACTTCCTGCTGGGACGCGACCTGGAGAAGCGTCCCAAGATCGATGCGCACCAGTTCGACCTGATCCGCAAGCTGGCGGAAAAAGGCCTGGAGCCCAAGGAAGCGACCGAGCCGTTGCGCGGCACCTGCAACACCAATGTGGCCGTGCACAACTACGACAACCGTTCCGACCGCTACATCATCCCGCACGACAAGCTGTTCCTTGGCCATTTCGGCTATACGCCGCGCAACCAGCGCAACGTCATCACGCTGAACAAGGAGTCCGCGCTGGGCAATTTCCAGGACCGCCTAGGCGTGCTGGACGAGAAACAGGCGGTGGCTGAAGCCAAGCGCTGCATGAGCTGCGGCATGTGCTTCGAGTGCGACAACTGCGTGGTGTATTGTCCGCAGACGGCGGTGTACCGCGTCAAGAAGAGCGAAGCCACGCTGGGCCGCTACGTGGCGACCGACTACGACAAGTGCATCGGTTGCCATATCTGTGCCGATGTATGTCCGACGGGTTACATTCAAATGGGCCTGGGCGAATGACAAAACCTTGCAAAAGTGGCTGCGAAGGCGCATCGCTGCGTTGTGCGATGCTCGCTTCCTCGCCTACCTTCAAGGTATGTCCCGGTCGCTGCGTGTTGCACGTCTTGCGCTGCATCCGTCTCGCTGACTTTTTCAAGGCTTCATTCGCAGTATTTACGGCACTGCTGACGCTGACCTTACTATCACCTGCCAATGCGATGGAAACTAAACCGAAGATCGACATCGGCAAGGGCGGCCAGTGCGTGAAAGACACGCAGTGGATGCGCAGGAACCACATGCACCTGCTCAAGCACCAGCGCGACGAGGCCTTGCGCAAAGGCCTGCGCGATCCGCAGATCAGCCTGAAGAACTGCATCGAATGCCATGCCAGCATCAGGGATGACAGCGTGATCGCGCGCGAGGACAGCTTCTGTGTGGCTTGCCACAAGTATGAGGCGGTGAAGCTCGATTGCTTCGAATGTCATTCTGGCAAGCGCAAGACGGCTTGGCTGAAGGAGCATGCGCAATGAACGACCTAAACCTGCAGCGTCGCAATTTCCTGAAGACTTCGCTGGGCGCGGCGGCGGTCGCCATCGCCCCCGGACTGATGCTGTTTAAGGTGGCGCAGGCCAAGGGTGAGGGCGCTTCGAGCAAGGTGCGCTGGGGCATGCTGATCGACACCGCGCAATGCAAGCCCGGCTGCAACGAATGCGTGACAGCATGCAGCCGAGAGAACGGCTGGGTGAACGAGAACCGCCCCACCGATCCGCAATGGATACGCAAGATCGAAATCAAGGACATCAGCAGCGGGCGCGAGTTGTCGCTGCCGATGATGTGCCAGCATTGCGAGAACCCGCCCTGCGTGGATGTGTGCCCGACCAATGCCTCGATGAAGCGTGCCGATGGCATCGTGCTGGTGGACAAGCACCGCTGCATCGGCTGCCGTTATTGCATGATGGCCTGCCCGTACAAGGCGCGTTCCTTCGTGCATGAGCCCTTGCACGACCAGAATCCGGACGTGCCGCGCGGCAAGGGCACGGTGGAAAGCTGCACGCTGTGCGTGCACCGTATCGACAACGGCCAGCAGCCCGCATGCGCCGAGGCGTGCCCGAACCAGGCCATTCTGTTCGGCGACCTGAACGATCCGGCCAGCGCCATCGCGCAGAAGGTGAAAAGTGTCGCCACCACGCAGGTGCGTGCCGATCTGCGCCTGAACCCCGGCGTCCGTTACCAGGGATTGTGATATGTCAGCCTATACGTCCAACCAATCGAGAAGCCCGCTTTATTACACCTTGCTCGCGATCGGAGTGCTGGTGGTGCTTGCCGGGTTGTACGCCGTACTGCTCATGGAGGAGCACGGTCACATCATCACCGGCATGAACAACCAAATCGTGTGGGGCATGCCGCACGTGTTCGCCATCTTCCTCATCATCGCGGCCTCGGGCGTGCTGAACATTTCTTCCATCGGCTCGGTGTTCAACAAGCCGGCTTACAAGGCGCGCGCGCCGCTGGCCGGGTTGCTTTCCATCGCCATGCTTTCCGGTGGCCTGAGCGTGCTGATGCTGGATCTGGGCAGGCCGGAGCGCATCATCGTGGCCGCCACCAACTACAATCCGACCTCGGTGTTCGCCTGGAACATCCTGCTGTATTCCGGCATGTTCTCCGCTGTCGCCCTCTACCTGTGGACGCTGATGGAGCAGCGCATGCAACCCTGGTCGAAACCGGCGGGATTCCTGGTGTTCGTATGGCGTTTCGTGCTGACCACCGGCACCGGCGTGATTTTCTCCTTCCTGGTCGCGCGCCAAGCCTATGGCACGGCCATCCTGCCGCCGATGTTCATCGTCATCTCGTTTGCCTGGGGCATGGCCGTATTCCATGTGGTGCAGTCCACCATCTATGCCTGGAACCACTTGACGCTGGATGAGCATGTGCAAAAGCGCATGAAGAACCTGATGGGCGTGTTCGTGGTGGCTGCGCTGTATTTCGTGGCCGCTTATCACCTGACCAACCTGTACTTCGCCAGGCAGACGGAATTCGAACGATTCATCCTGCTCAATGGCGGCGTTTATCCGCTGCTGTTCTGGGGCGGCTATATATTGCTGGGCAATGTCCTGCCCCTGTTCCTGATCTATCATCCGGCGCTGGGCAAGAGCAAATGCGTGATCGCCGCCTCGCTGTTGATCATTCTCGGCGGCTTCGCGCTGCTGTATGTGCTCATCATCGGCGGGCAGGCCTTCCCGCTGTCCATTTTCCCCGGTTATCAGGTCAGCAGCAGTTTTGGCGACGGCGCCATCGCGCATTACCAGCCCTCGCTGTGGGAAATGCTGCTCGGTGCGGGCGGCATGGGCATCGCCTTCGTGGTCACTGCCATCGGCATACGCGTGCTGGATTTCGTGCCGCGTGAAATACCCAAGGCGCACTGATGCCGTGCAGCATCGGTTCCTGATCTCGGCAGCACACAAGTCTTCCGGCAAGACCACGGTCAGTATCGGCCTGTGCGCGGCGCTCGCCGCGCGCGGCCATGCCGTGCAGCCGTTCAAGAAGGGGCCGGATTACATCGATCCGATGTGGCTGTCGCTGGCTGCCGGCCATGCTTGCCGTAATCTCGATTTGTATTTGATGGAGAACGACGATGTCGTCGCGACCTTCGCGCGCCATGCGTCCGAGGTAAACCTGGTCGAGGGCAACAAGGGCTTGTACGACGGCCTCGCACTGGACGGCAGCAACAGCAACGCCGCGCTGGCCAAGCTGCTTGACCTGCCGGTGATCCTGGTCATTGACGCACGCGGCATGACGCGCGGCATCGCGCCACTGATCCTGGGCTACCAGGCTTTCGACAAAGACATCAATATCGCGGGCATCATCCTCAACAACCTTGGCGGCAAGCGCCACGAAGCCAAACTGCGTGCCGTGATCGAGCATTACACCGATGTGCCGGTGGTTGGCGCCATCCAGCAAGACGAGCGCCTGTCCATCGTCGAGCGTCATCTCGGCCTGATGCCCAGCAACGAATCCATTGTTGCCAACGCCAAGATCAAACAGATCGGCGAAGCCATCGCCGAGCAGGTCGACCTGGACAAGCTGCTGGCGTTGTCGCAGAAGCAGCCGCTACCCGTACCGCGTACCGCCGAGGTGTTGCCGATGCCGGTCGGCGACAAGGTGCGCATCGCTATCGCGCGCGACCGCGCCTTCGGTTTTTACTACGCCGACGACCTCGATGCGCTGCAAGCTGCAGGCGCGGAGCTGGTGCCGTTCGATGCGCTGCATGATGCCCATCTGCCCGGGGTCGGTGGACTGTATATCGGCGGCGGCTTTCCCGAGGCCTGCGCCGCCGAGCTGGAGGCGAACGCAACGCTGCGCAACGAAATCAGGCAGGCCATCGCGAACGGCCTGCCAGCCTATGCCGAATGCGGCGGGCTGATGTATCTGTCGCGCGGCATCGAATATGCGGGCCGCCGCTACGAGATGGTTGGCGCCATTCCCGGCGATGTGATCATGCACACCAAGCCCGTCGGCCGCGGCTATGTGCATCTGCGCGAGGATGCGGAACACCCTTGGCCACGCCCCGATGTGCCGGCAAAGCAGATCAAGGCCCACGAATTTCATTATTCCAAGCTGGAAAACCTCCCGCCTGATGCGAGCTTCGCTTACCATGTGGCGCGCGGCTACGGCATAGACGGCGAGCGTGACGGATTGATTGTCAACAACTTGCTGGCGTCCTATACCCATCTGCGCACCATAGGCAGTTGCTACTGGGCCGCACGTTTCGTCGCCTTCGTGCGCCGCTGCAAGGAACGATCAACATCAACCGGATTCATCGAGAAAGCATCATGACCAGTAGTCTGTATCAGGCCGCCATCGCGGCCTTCGATCGCGCCAATGCCGAAGACTCAAACAAGGAGATGGCCGACGGCAAGGAATATCCCAAGGAGCTGCTCTACGCGCAGCGCATGGGCGAGATGCAGCGGCGTTACGCACCGGACGCTTCCGAGGCGGTGAAACTGGCCTGCCGCGCACAGCACATCCAGCGCTGGAAGAGTCCGCGCAGCGACTACCCGATGGACAAGAAGGGCTACATGCTGTGGCGCACCAATCTGTACAAATTCCACGCCGAGACTGCGGGCGTGCTGATGCAGCAGGCCGGCTATGACGATGGGATGATAGAGCGCGTCAAGACCATCGTGGGCAAGAAGGAGCTGAAGAGCAATGCCGAGACGCAACTGATGGAAGACGTGGTCGACTTGGTGTTCATCGAACATTACATGCTGGCCTTCGCCGCGCAGCATCCCGAATACGACGAGGAGAAGTGGCTGCACATTATCAGGAAAACCTGGGACAAGATGTCGGAGCGCGCGCACGAGTTTGTGCTGTCCGGCAAGATCAAATTGCCAGAAGCACTGGTGCCGTTGATCCTCAAGGCGGTGCAGTGATGGACTTCCTGCCCATCTTCGCCAATGTCAGAAACAAGCTTTGCCTCGTGGTGGGCGGGGGTTCTGTCGCCACACGTAAGGCCGATGTGCTGTTGCAAGCCGGTGCGCGGGTGCGGGTGGTCGCGCCGGAGATCGCAGATGAATTGAAGGCGCAGGCGAATGTCGAGGTGGTGCACGCGCGCTTCACGCAGCAGCATCTGGAGGGCATGGCGCTGGTCATCGCCGCCACCAACGACCGCGCGGTGAACCGGCAGGTGTCCGAGCTGGCGCAGGCGAAGAACATCCCGGTCAACGTGGTGGATGACCCCGAACTGTGTTCCTTCATCATGCCCGCCATCCTCGACCGCTCACCGCTGATGGTGGCGTTCTCCAGCGGTGGCGCCTCGCCGGTGCTGACGCGCATGATGCGCGGCAAGCTGGAAACGGCCATCCCGCAGAACACCAGCCGCCTGGCCGCTTTCGCCGAGCGCTTCCGCGAAACAGTGAAGCAGCACGTGAGCAATCCGGCCAAGCGCCGCATCTTCTGGGAGAACGTGTTCGAGGGTGTGGTAGCCGAGAAGGTGCTGACCGGCGATGAGGCGAGCGCCGAGGCCATGCTGCAACAAATGTTGGCCGACGAGGACAACATCGTGCGCGGCGAGGTGTATCTGGTCGGCGCCGGGCCGGGCGATCCCGATCTGCTCACCTTTCGCGCGCTGCGCCTGATGCAGAGGGCCGACGTGGTGGTGTACGACAACCTGGTGTCCAAGCCCATCGTTGAGTTGGCGCGGCGCGATGCCGAGCGCATCTATGTCGGCAAGAAACGCAACGACCATACCTTGCCGCAGGAGGAGATCAACGTGCTGCTGGTGCGCCTGGCCAAGGAAGGCAAGCGCGTGTTGCGGCTGAAGGGTGGCGATCCGTTCATCTTCGGGCGCGGCGGCGAGGAGATCGAGACGCTGGCGGCGGAAGGCATTCCCTTCCAGGTGGTGCCCGGCATCACGGCCGCTTCCGGCGTGGCCTCCTACGCTGGCATTCCGCTCACCCACCGCGACCACGCGCAGTCCTGCGTGTTCGTCACCGGGCATCTCAAGGACGGCACCATGAACCTGGACTGGGAGCAGCTCGCGCGACCGCGCCAGACCGTGGTGGTGTACATGGGACTGCACGGGCTGGATACTCTGTGCGCAAAGCTGATTGAGCACGGCCTGCCGGAAACCACTCCCATCGCCATCGTGCAGCATGGCACCCAGCCCACACAGCGCGTCATCACAGGCACGCTGGCTACGCTGCCCGCCAGCGCCGAGCGCGAGCAGCTACAGGCGCCCACGCTGATCATCGTCGGCGGCGTAGTTACTCTGCACGCCAAGCTAGCCTGGTTCCATCCCGCGGGAGCGGGGCGGGCGTGAGCCATGAGCCGCCTGTTGAGCCTGATGCGCGCAGCCAGATTGGTGGGGGTGGCGCGCAGCGAATTGCAGAAGAAGATTCGCGACGGCGAGATGGTTGCGTACGACGGCATGGTGGAGGCGGACGCCCTGCTGGCCTGTTATCCCGCAGCGCAGATCGAGGATGACGCGGAATTCCGCCGCATTGCGCAGATCAAGGAGAAGGCGTTCGGCAAGCGCGTGTTCGAGCGCACCCTGCCCGATGCGGAAGTGCTGGCTGCGCGCGTTACCGAGCTGGGCAAGACGCTGGCCGCCGCTCAGCGCCAGCTCGCCAGTTTCGATGAGCTGATGGGCAAGCTGCATGGCAGGCTGGACGGCCTGCGCAACGGCGCGGGTGCGGAGACACGCGCGGTGCTGGAGGCATTCGAGGTGTGGATCAAGGAGGAAGCGGAAGCGGCGATGGAACCTGGATATAACAATCCGTTGGCGGTCAGGGACAACATCCTGCGCGTGATGGCGGCGCAGGTCACCTTGCAGCCCAGCGGCCAGGATTTCCTCGTCGAGGGGCAGGACACGTTGCTGGAAGCCGCCATGCGCGCAGGCATCGCGCTGAACTATGGCTGTAGCGGAGGCAACTGCGGCCTGTGCAAGGCGCGGCTGGTCTCGGGCCAGGTCAAGAAGACACGCCATCACGATTTTGTCATCCCCGAACAGCAGAAAGCGCAGGGCTACATCCTGCTGTGCAGCAATACGCCGGTCAGCGACGTAGTGCTGGAAGCCGAGGTGGCAGCCGGGGTGCAGGACATCCCGCTGCAGCAGATCAACGCCACGGTGAAAGCCAGTGGTGCGCTCGGCGCGGACATGCTGCTGCTGCATCTGCAAACGCCGCGCACCAGGCGCCTGCGCTTTCTGGCCGGGCAGAAGGTGAACCTGCGCGTCGGCCAGGTCTACAGCACCGAACTGCCCATCGCCAGCTGTCCATGCGATGACCGCAACCTGCTGTTCCATGTGCGCAGGCAGTCCGGCAATCTGTTCTCCGATTATGTCTTCGAGCGGCTGAAGAACGGCGAGACCGTGGAGATCGAAGGGCCGCAGGGCGAATTCATCCTGCACGAGAGATCGCCGAGGGCGCTGCATTTCTTCGCCTTCGACGGCGGCTTTGCGCCCATCAAGAGCCTGATCGAACACGCCATCTCGCTGGAGGTTCCCGCCATCCGCCTGTACTGGATCGGCTCGGACGCTGGTCATATCTACCTGCCCAATGTGGGGCGCGCCTGGGCGGATGCGCTGGACGATTTCCGTTACCAGGAAGCGTGCGCGGGCTTCGACCTGCTCAGCCTCGGTGGCCGCCGCGAACCGGCCTTGCGCGACTTGCTGGCGCGCATCACGGCGGCGGATGACGGCATTCTGCAAGGCGATGTATATGCTGCCGGGCCGGCGGCGGCGGTGCACCTGACCGAACGCTACTTCCTCGAACGCGGCTTGCCCAAGACGCGCGTCTTCGCGGAAAGCCTCAGGTAACGAAATTCGTTTCGCGGTCCAACTACAAACGGGGAGAGAAAAGATGATGCAAATGATCAGGCAGGGGCTGTTGTCCGTGATGTTGCTGTGCGCGGTCACTGCGCAGGCGGCAGGGGATGTGTTGCTCAAACCGTTCGTGCTGGCCTCAAAGGGGAGTGGCACGGTGGCCGAGAGATCGGCTCAGGTGAAGGCTGCGCTGGCGGCGGCGGGGTTCAGCGTGGCGGGTGAATATTCGCCTTATCCGGCGGTGAACATCATCATCGTTACCAATGACGAATTGAAGAAGAACGCGGCAGCCTCGGAAGCGGGTGGCTACGGCGTGGCGCAGCGCGTGGCGGTCACCGAGGTCGGCAAGGAGATACAGGTGAGCTACACCAATCCGGCCTATATGGCGCAGGTCTATCGCATGCAGGGCGACCTGGCGAACGTGTCGGGCGCACTGGAGACGGCGTTGGGTCGGGTGGAAGAATTCGGCGCCAGGGGCATGACGGCCAAAGAGGCGCGCAAGTATCACTACATGGTCGGCATGGAATATTTCGACGAGCCCAGCGAGTTGGCCGAATATTCCAGCTACGACGCGGCGGTGAAAGCGGTAGATGCGAAGCTGGCGAACAACAGGAACGGCGTGAGCAAGGTCTATCGCATCGACATCCCCGGCAAGCGGGAGACGGTATTCGGCGTCGGCCTGAAGGGCAGCGGCGACAACAAGGCCATGGATGACCGCTTCATTATGAGTGAGATCGACTTCCGCGAGGTGAAGTCCAGCGCGCACCTGCCGTATGAGGTGCTGGTCTCCGGCAACAAGGTGTATGCGCTGTATGCGCGCTTCCGCATTGCCATCGATTTCCCCGATCTCAGCATGATGGGCAAGAACAGTTTCATGAACATCATGAAAGCGCCGGAAGCCATCCGCCATGCTTTGCAGGACACGGTGAAGGAATGACCATGGACGAACTGATGCAAGCGGCTTATGCGGGCGATCTGGCCGAAGTGCAGCGCCTGATCGCGGCGGGCGCGGATGTGAACGCATGCGATGCATCCGCCTGGACCGCGCTGATGAAGGCGTGCCACAACGCAGAGCTTGGCCACGGCCACCCCGAGGTGGTGCGTGCGCTGATCGAGGCCGGGGCGAATATCGAAGCGCCCATCGGCTACGGTGTGCGCCCCCTGATGCTGGCGGCCGGCTATGGCGAGACGGCGGTGGTGCAGGCCTTGCTGGAGGCTGGCGCCGACGTGCTGGCGAAGAACGAAGGCGGCTACACCGCGCTGATGATGGTGAAACAGAAGTTCTATGTGGACGTCATCAACCTGCTGCACGAGGCCGAACAACTGGCCGGATTGGGCGAGGAGAGTTGCGAGAGCAAGAACGCGCCCGGCAGCAATGTCATTACTTTCCTGAAACGGCCTGTCTGAGCGCGAGGACACCATGCCCTATTACATTTACCGCATCATCGAGAACCCTATCCGCCAATTGGAGAAGCTGGAACAGCATGAGGTGTTCAAGGACGCCTCCGCGCGCGCCAAGCAATTGCGCGGCGAGGAGGTATGGGGACGCAACGGCAGCATCAAGCTGATCCATGCCGACAACGAGCTGCAGGCGGAAGACCTGCTGAACCAGGTGCGCGAGCCGGCGCCGGAACTGGGCGACGATTGACCGCGATATGGATGAACAGGCGTTTCGCGAACGGCAGCAGGCCATGCAGCAACGGCGCTGCGTCTTCGCCAAGGCGATCTTCAGCGCGTGCGCCGGATGCGCCTTGGCTGACCGCATCCAGATCGCCGAGCGCGAGATCGTGCGTTGCCGTGACGCGGCCAGCCAGGCGCGCTGCGCTGCCTTGCACCACAGGCTGCGCCAGAGCTTCGGCTTTGCCATCGGCGAACTGCACGACGATGCGCCCATTCCGCATGCGCAGGAGATGCGCATCCAGTGCGGCGGCCTGCTGGGACTGGGCCTGTTGCTGAACGGCACGGCGCAGGCGGACAACGTGGATGTGCTGCTGGCGCAGGTATGGCAGCGCTGGGGCGGGATAGGGGACATCCCCTACTCGGGGGTGGTGCATGCGGCGCGATTATGCTATCAAGGGTACCAGCGCTGAAAATGGGATGGATGAGGAATATGTTGCAGGTCACTGAATTGCGCGACTGCTGCGACATGCGTTATGGCTACTGCATGCCGGAGGGATTCAGCGATTGCGAAGAGCCGCAGGACTGGCGGAGATGCCCAACGGGTCGCTAATCAAGGACTTCTTCGGCCTGCCGGAAAATCCGGTCTCCAGCATGGTATTCTTCGAGAAGTTCAAAGTGTCGGCCTTGCGCCGCATCATGGGACAGGCGACCGCTCCCGCAAACGGCTGCTACGCAGTAACGTGTCGCGGTCGCCACCTTCGTTGCACGCTTGGCGATCATCGCGCTTTGGACAGCACGCGGTTC
Source organism: Gallionellaceae bacterium (assembly GCA_037446515.1). GTDB lineage: Bacteria > Pseudomonadota > Gammaproteobacteria > Burkholderiales > Gallionellaceae > Sideroxyarcus. The sequence continues at coordinate 65,015 of JBBIIN010000002.1, read as the reverse complement.
ATGGCGGACTTAATCAGAGGTTTCCCGGAACAAATGTTGTCTGCCCCTACTGACTGACAAAGGGTTTGAATCCCAGCTTGACCTGCAATTTCATGGCGGCGCGGCGGGCTTCATCTGCATTGACAAACGGACCAAGGTGAACCTTGGTCAGCTTGCCCTGGTCATGCAATTTCAAGCGCTTGTCCGTATCGCCCAGAATGGCACGCATCCTGGTCAGGAAACTTTCTGCCCCCTGTCTGGATTTGAAAGCGCCCAATTGCAAAAAGACCTTGCCGCTGCGCGCTCCCGCCGCTTCCACCGGGAGCGGCGCAGACGTCTCCGCTTCCACCTTGATGGTAGCAGGCTGTTCGACTGCCTTCACCACGGGTACACCAGCATCTGCGGCCAAGCTCTCGACTACAACCTCGGCGCTGCCCTGGTTGATGAAGCCCAATCTATACGCGGCGGCATAGGACAGATCCATGATGCGGTCATGCAGGAAAGGGCCGCGGTCGTTCACACGTACGACGACTGATTTACCGTTTGCCGGGTTGGTCACGCGCGCATAGCTGGGGATGGGCAGCGTGGGGTGCGCGGCGCTCATGCCGTACATGTCATACACCTCGCCGATGGAAGTTCGCTGGCCGTGGAATTTCTTGCCATACCAGGAGGCAATGCCACGCTCCTTGTAATTGCCCGGCTCGGTCAACGGCGTGTAACGCTTGCCCAGAGCGGAATAGGGACGGTTGGCATAACGATGCAAGGGCTCGGCCTTGGGCAAGGCATCGGGAATGGCATCAAGATTCGCTGGCGCGTCTACGCCGGGCCCGTCGCCGCTCAGGTAGCCGCCGCCCGCAGATGCCACGCCGCCGCCATGCAGATCAACGATAGGCGCAGCCGCTCCCTGCCGGGTCTGTTCCTTCTGCGGCGCGCTCGCGCAGGCGCTTAACAAAGTAATAAAACCAATCATCAATACCTGTTTGTTCACGTCGTTCTCCTGAATGGGTGTTTCTAAAAATCCACATCAAGTCTTGACTAGCCTTTGATGCGTATGAATGCTCATCAGCACGCCGAAACCCAGCATCAGCGTAAGCATGGAGGTGCCGCCATAGCTGACCAGCGGCAGCGGTACGCCGACCACGGGCAGGATGCCGCTGACCATGCCCATGTTGACAAAGGTGTAAGTGAAGAAAGTCAATGTGATGCTGCCCGCCATCAGGCGCGTGAAATAGGTAGAAGCATTGGCGGTAATGATGAAGCCGCGCCCGATAATGAAGGCATACAAACCGAGCAGGATGAGGTTGCCGAGAAAGCCGAATTCCTCGGAGTACACCGCGAAGATGAAGTCCGTGCTGCGTTCCGGCAGGAAATCCAAGTGCGTCTGCGTACCGTTCAGGTAACCCTTGCCGAGGAAGCCGCCGGAACCCACCGCGATCATGCCCTGGATGGTGTGGTAGCCCTTGCCCAGCGCATCCTGCGACGGATCGAGCAGCATCAGGATGCGGTGGCGCTGGTAATCATGCAGCATGTGCCAGACGAAAGGGGCGCTGGCCAGCGCCCCCACTCCCAGCACCGCCATCAGGCGCCAGCTCAATCCTGCCAGGAACAGCACATAGAAGCCGCTGGCGGAGATCAGGATGGAGGTACCCAGGTCGGGCTGGCGGACGATGAGCGCGACCGGCATCGCCAGCAGCAGCGCGGCCACGACATGGTTCTTCAGCTTCAGCGTTGCTTCATGTTTCTCGAAGTACCAGGCCATCATCAGCGGTACGGCGATCTTCATCAGCTCGGAAGGCTGGATGGTGACCACGCCGATATTAAGCCAGCGCCGCGCACCGTGGCTGATCTCGCCGAACAGCGCCACACCGATGAGCAGCAGCATGCCCAGCACGTACATGGGAACGGCGATACGCATCAGCCAGTGCAGAGGCATGTTGGCAATGATCCATAAGGCGGAAAACGCCACCAGGATACTGACGAATTGGGACAACACGCGCATCCAGCTGCCATCCGTGGCGCTGTATAACACCAGCAGGCTGACCAGCATCATGCCACCCAGTCCATACAGCAGCATGGGATCGAGATGCAGCATGAAGCGCTGTTTGAGCTGGCGCAGATTCATCAGTCGTTCTCCACTCCGGCCCTGTCGGACACTTTCTGCAGCGGCTTGGGCGCTATGCCGAGCAGGTAATAATCCATCACCTTGCGCGCGATCGGCGCAGCGGTGGCACCGCCGTGCCCGCCGTTCTCGGCCAGTACGGCCAGCGCGATGCGCGGTTTGTCCGCCGGGGCGAATGCGATGAACCAGGCATGGTCGCGATTGTATTCTGAAAGTTTTTTCGCGTCGTATCTTTCACCCTGTTTCATCCCGACCACTTGCGCGGTGCCGGTCTTGCCGCCCACGCTGTATTGCACCCCCATGAAGGCGCCCGCCGCCGTGCCGCCAGGTTTCAACGCCTCGATCATGGCGCGCTTCACCAGCGCCAAATGTTCTGGCGGGACATGCAGGTCATACAGCACGGTGGATGGCTCCGTTTTCGGCGTATCCTGTATTTCCTTCACCAGATGCGGTCGATAGGCTACACCGTCGTTGGCCAACGTGGCCACCGCGAACGCCAACTGCACCGGTGTGACCAACTGATATCCCTGGCCGATGCCGGCAGACACCGTATCACCCGGATACCACACCTGCTGATAACGCTTCATCTTCCACTCCGTGGAAGGCAACAGGCCGGATACTTCGCCCTCCAGATCTATGCCTGTTTTCTTGCCAAAGCCGAACTGCTCCAGATAGTCGTGCATGTGGTCTATGCCCAGTTCGGTGGCCAGCCCATAGTAATAAGTGTCGCACGACACCACGATGGATTTGAACAGATCAACGCGGCCATGCCCCCCTGCTTTCCAATCGTGGTACTGGTGGCTGCTGCCTGGCAGCGTGTAATAACCCGGGTCGCTAATCTCACGCGCAGCGGGGCGGGCGTTGTAATGCAAGCCGGCCAGCGCCATGAACGGCTTGATGGTGGAACCCATGGGATACTGGCCGCGCAACGCGCGGTTGTTGAGCGGCACATCGGGCGAGTTGTTGAGCTCGTCCCAGCTTTCGCTGTCGATGCCGTCGATGAACAGATTGGGGTCATAACCGGGCTTGCTGACATAAGCCAGCACTTCGCCGTTGTTCGGGTCGATGGCGATCAGCGCGCCGCGGTAATCACCGAAAGCCTGCACGGCGATCTCCTGTAATTTGGCATCCAGCGTCAGCGTCAGATTCTTGCCGGATTGGGGCGAGGTCCGCGACAGCATGCGCACGGCACGCCCGTTTGCATCCACTTCCACCTGCTCGAAACCGGTCATACCATGCATGGCCCCTTCGTAATACTGCTCGATGCCCGTTTTGCCGATGTAATCTGAGCCGAGATAGTTGGTCGCCTTGTCACTCTGCTCCAACTCGTCAATCTCCTGCTGGTTGATGCGCCCGATATAGCCCAGCAGGTGCGAAGTGGCCTCGACATACGGGTATTCGCGGAATAGGCGCGCCTTGATTTCCACTCCAGGGAAGCGGTAGCGCTGCGCCGCGAAGCGCGCCACCTCCTCGTCGCTCAGTCGCGTGCGCAGCGGCAGAGTTTGCAGGGAGCGCCGCTCGGACAACAGCTTGTTGAAACGCCGCAGATCTTTCGGCTTGATTTCCACCAGCTTGCCGATCTCCGCTATCGTGGCATCCATGCTGGCAATCTTGTCCGGCTTGACCTCCAGCGTATAGCCCGCATAGTTGCGCGCCAGCACCACGCCGTTGCGGTCGGTGATGATGCCGCGATTGGGCACGATGGGCACCACGTAGATGCGGTTGCTTTCCGCCATCGTTTCAAAATAGCCGTTGCGGACCACTTGCAGGTAAAAGAAACGCAGCAGCAGGATGAACAGCAGCAGGACCACAAAACCCAGGCTCAGGAACAGACGCAGCCGGAAGAAATAGATTTCGCGCTGATGATCCCTCAGCTCGATCTTGCTGGTCATAGTTCGTACGGGTCGCGGTGCGGGCGGCGCAATGCCTGCAACAACAGCGTGAGCGGCGTCCACAGCAAGGCAGAAGTCAGGCTGCCCAGGAAATATTCCCAGGCCACATAGCCGCGCACCTGCCAGTGCACCAGCGCATACACGGTATAACTTGCCAGCAGCAAGCCGAAGACATGCACGGATTGCTCACGCAGGTTGAACATCTGCACGCGGCGGTTCAGCACCAGGCCGCCGAAGGCCAGCACCGAATAGGCGAGCGCGTGCTGCCCGAACAGGCTGGCATCGGCCACATCCACAAAGATGCCGAACACCCAAGCGATGCCGATGCCGATGCGGTGCGGCTTGTGCGTGCACCAATACAGCAGCACGAGAGCGACGAAGTCCGGGCGCAAGGCCAGCAGCCAGCCGCGCCACGGCAGCCACTCCAGCAGGACGGCAACGAACAGGGAGATGACGATGAAACCGCGCGAGGCCGGCAGCATGAACTCCCTGTCTTTGGCAACCTCGATATTCACGGCTTGCTCCTCTTGGCGTTCTTGTGCAGGCGCTGCGGCTCATCCTGGCTTCCCTCGGATGCGGGACGCTCCGGCAGCGGCGGCACACTGGAAACAATCAACAACGTACGATGCCTGTCCACACCGGCCAACGGGACACAGACGATATGCGCAAAAGGATAGGCGGGGTCGCGCTCAACCTTGACGACCTTGGCCACTGGCAGCGCGGGGGGATAAGTGCCATCCAGCCCGGAAGTGACCAGTTCGTCGCCCACTTGAATGTCGGCGTTCACCGGCTGGTAGCGCAATTCCAGTTCGCTGATGTTGCCGGAACCAAACACCACGGAACGCAGGCCGTTGCGCACCGCGTGCACCGGCACGGCATGATCCTTGTCGGTCACCAGCGTTACTTCGGACAGCCAGGGATAGACGCGTGTTACCTGCCCGACCACGCCGGTGTTGTCCACTACTGCTTGTCCCGCCTGCACGTTGGCTTGTGCGCCCTTGTCCACGAACAGCTTGCGCCGGAAAATGTCGCGCTCGAGATAAACGATCTGCGCCATCTGCATGGTATAGGCCGCGCGCTGCTTGACGTCGAGCAAGGCGCGCAACTGTTCGTTTTCGGCTTGCAGGGATTGCATCTGCTGCAACTGCGCCGCGTCTGCATCATGCTGCAGATGCAGTTTCTCGTTGTCGGCGATCAGATGCCTTTGCAGGGAGAAATAAGCGCCGATGTCGCCCAGTATCTCGCTTGGCAGCGCTGTCGCCCGCTGCAAGGGATAGATGATGATGGCGATGATTTCGCGCGCCGATTCCAGGTAGCGGTAGCGCGCGTCGACGAACAGCAGCAGCAGCGACAACATCGCGAAGAACACCAGCCGCGCGACCGCACTCGGGCCGCGGTTGAAGAAACGTAGCGTGCGGGTGTCTTCCAAGGAGGCGCCCGGTCAGTCGCTGGTGAAAATATTGCCGTACTTGTCCATGCTCTCCAGCGCCTTGCCGGAACCGCGCACCACGCAGGTCAGCGGATCGTCGGCAATCACCACCGGCAGGCCGGTTTCTTCCATCAGCAAACGGTCGAGGTCGCGCAGTAATGCGCCGCCGCCGGTCAGCACCATGCCTTTGCTGGCGATGTCCGCACCCAGCTCGGGCGGGGTCTGCTCCAGCGCAGTCTTCACCGCGCTGACGATGCTGTTCAGCGGATCGGTGAGCGCTTCGAGGATTTCGTTGCTGGAGATGGTGAAGCTGCGCGGCACGCCTTCCGCCAGGTTGCGCCCGTTCACTTCCATCTCGCGCACCTCGCTGCCGGGGAAGGCGGAACCGATCTCTTTTTTGATCTGCTCGGCGGTGGTCTCGCCGATCAGCATGCCGTAGTTGCGGCGGATGTAGTTGATGATGGCATCGTCGAACTTGTCGCCGCCCACGCGTACGGAACCGGAATACACCGCGCCGCCCAGCGAGATTACGCCCACTTCAGTCGTGCCGCCGCCGATATCCACCACCATCGAGCCGGTAGCGTCTTCCACCGGCAGATCGGCGCCGATCGCTGCTGCCATCGGCTCTTCGATCAGCTCCACGCGACGCGCACCCGCGCCGTAGGCCGATTCGCGGATGGCGCGGCGCTCCACCTGGGTGGAACCACACGGCACGCAGATCACGATGCGCGGGCTCGGGGTGAAGATGCTGGACTTGTGCACGCGGCGGATGAACTGTTTGAGCATCTGCTCGGTAACGGTGAAATCGGCGATCACACCGTCCTTCATCGGGCGTATCGCGGTGATGTTGCCTGGCGTGCGGCCCAGCATCTGCTTGGCGGCTAGCCCGACCTGCTGGATCACCTTCTTGCCGTTGGGACCGCCTTCCTGGCGGATGGCCACCACGGAAGGTTCGTTCAGCACGATGCCCTGGCCGCGCAGCCAGATCAGCGTATTCGCCGTGCCAAGGTCGATGGCGAGGTCGTTGGAAAAATAACCATTGAAAAATCCGAGCATGATGTGTCCTGTAGTCTTAAAGATGTCCCGCGAAATGACCGTGTATGATACCCTATTGGCCTTGTTCGGATAAAGTCTTTGCCATGTCTTTAAGCACTCAGGATGTCGAAAAAGTCGCCCGGCTGGCGCGGCTGGCCATGAACCCTGCCGAGATCGAATCGGCGCGCACCCAGTTAAATAACATCTTCGACCTAATCGCCGAGATGCAGGCCGTGAATACTGACGGCATCGAGCCCATGTCACACAGCCAGAACCTAGCCCAGCGCCTGCGCGAGGACAGGGTTGCCGAGACCGACCAGCGCGAATTATTCCAATCGGTAGCACCCCAAGTGGAAGCCGGACTGTACCTGGTCCCTAAAGTCATCGAGTAATCCAGCATGTTCGAATCCAGCCTCAAGCAACTCGGTGCCACCCTGCGCGCCAAAAAGATCTCCAGCGTCGAATTGACCCAGCTCTACCTCGACCGCATCGCACAGCTCAACCCGCAATTCAACGCCTACATCACCGTACAGCCCGAGATATCGCTGGCACAAGCCAGGGCCGCCGATGCCCGCATCGCTTCAGGAACCGCCGAGCCGCTGACCGGCATCCCGTTCGCACAAAAGGACATCTTCTGCGCCAAAGGCTGGCGCACTACCTGCGGCTCGAAGATGCTGCACAACTTCGTCTCACCCTACGACGCCCACGTCATCACGCAATTCAACAACGCCGGCGCGATCATCCTCGGCAAGACCAATATGGACGAATTTGCCATGGGCTCGTCCAACGAGACCTCGTACTACGGCCCGGTGAAGAACCCGTGGGACACGCAGCGCGTGCCCGGCGGCTCCTCCGGCGGCACAGCGGCAGCGGTTGCGGCGCGCTTGTGCGCGGCAGCGACCGGCACCGACACCGGCGGCTCCATCCGCCAGCCCGCCGCGCTGTGCGGCATCTCCGGTCTGAAACCGACCTACGGCGTGTGCTCGCGCTACGGCATGATCGCCTTCGCCTCCAGCCTCGACCAGGCCGGGCCGATGGGGCGCAGCGCGGAAGACCTCGCGCTGATGATGAACGTGATGGCGGGGTTCGACGAGCGCGATTCCACCAGCCTGCAACGTGACAAGGAAGACTACGCGCGCGACTTGAACAAGCCGCTGACCGGCCTGCGCATCGGCCTGCCCAAGGAGTTCTTCGCCGAAGGCATGGGTGCGGATGTGGCCAAGGCAGTGGAAGCCGCCATCGCCGAATACAAGAAACTCGGCGCGACGATTGTTGAGATCTCTTTGCCCAACTCGAAACTTTCCGTGCCAGTGTATTACGTGCTCGCTCCGGCGGAGGCCTCCAGCAACCTGTCGCGCTTCGACGGTGTGCGCTACGGCTACCGCGCGCCGGAATACCGCGACCTTGCCGACATGTACGAGAAATCGCGCGCGCAGGGCTTCGGCGCGGAAGTGAAGCGACGCATCATGATCGGCACCTATGTGCTGTCACACGGCTATTACGACGCCTACTACATCAAGGCGCAGAAGATCCGCCGCCTGATCGCGCAGGATTTCGCCGAAGCCTTCAAGCAGTGCGACGTGATCATGGGACCAACCTCACCCTCCACCGCCTTCAAGCTGGGCGAGAAGGGCGATGATCCGGTGCAGATGTATCTGTCCGACATCTACACCATCGCGGTGAACCTCGCCGGCTTGCCCGGCATGTCCATCCCCTGCGGCTTTGGAGAAAACACCATGCCGGTCGGCCTGCAAATCATCGGCAACTATTTCGACGAGGCGCGCATGCTGAATGTGGCGCACCAATACCAACTGGCGACCGATTGGCACAGCCGCGCTCCAGGGATTTAAGGAAACATCATGACTTGGGAAATCGTCATCGGTCTGGAAGTGCATGCGCAGCTTTCGACCAACAGCAAAATCTTCAGCGGCGCTTCGACCGCTTTCGGCGCGGGGCCCAACACGCAGGCCGACGCGGTGAGCATCGCCTTGCCCGGCGTATTGCCGGTATTGAACCGCGGCGCGGTGGAGCGTGCGATCAAGTTTGGCCTGGCGACCGGCGCGCACATTGCGAACCGTTCGGTGTTCGCACGCAAGAACTATTTCTACCCCGACCTGCCCAAGGGCTACCAGATTTCGCAATTCGACCTGCCGGTGGTGGGCAACGGGCAATTGACGATACAAGTCCCCGCGCAAGGCAAGCAACCTGCCTACGAAAAAGTGGTGCGCATCACGCGCGCCCACCTGGAAGAGGACGCCGGCAAATCGCTGCACGAGGATTTCCACGGCATGTCGGGCATCGACCTCAACCGCGCGGGCACGCCGCTGCTGGAGATCGTCTCCGAACCGGACATGCGCAGCGCCGCCGAAGCGGTCGCCTACGCCAAGGCGCTGCACACGCTGGTGCAGTGGATCGGCATCTGCGACGGCAACATGCAGGAAGGCTCGTTCCGCTGCGACGCCAACGTCTCGGTGCACAAACCCGGCACACCCTTCGGCACCCGCCGCGAGATCAAGAACCTGAACTCGTTCCGCTTCCTGGAACAGGCGATCAACTACGAGGCGCAGCATCAGATCGCCACGCTGGAAGACGGCGGCAGCATCCAGCAGGCCACCGTGCTGTTCGATCCGGACACCGGCGAGACGCGCGTGATGCGCATCAAGGAAGACGCGCACGATTACCGCTACTTCCCCGACCCCGATCTGCTGCCGCTGGAGATCAGCGAGGCATGGAAGCAACAGATCGCCGCGACCCTGCCCGAACTGCCGCACACCAAGCAGGCGCGCTATCAGGAACAAGGCCTGTCCGCCTACGACGCCAGCATGCTGACCAGCTCGCGCGCGATGGCAGATTTCTTCGAAGCGGCACTGGCCGAAGCGCCCGGCCAGACCAAGATGTGCGCCAACTGGATCATCGGCGAGGTCAGCGCACAGCTGAACCGCGACAACCTCGACATCGCGCAGTGCCCGATCTCGGCATCGCAACTCGGCGGGCTGCTGAAGCGCATCGCCGACGGCACCGTATCCAACTCCGGCGCCAAGGATGTGTTCCGCGTGATGTGGGCGGAAGGCGGCGAGGCGGATGCCATCATCGAAGCCAAGGGACTGAAGCAGGTGTCGGATGCGGGCGCGATCGAGAAGATCGTGGACGAGATCATCGCTGCGAACGCGGACAAGGTCGTCGAGTATCGTTCCGGCAAGGATAAGCTGTTCGGCTTCTTCGTCGGCCTCGCGATGAAAGCCAGCAAGGGTCAGGCCAACCCGGCGCAGCTCAACGAGGTGTTAAAAAAGAAGCTGGCCGGCTGATGCCTGTCAGTTATTCTTTGCACCCTGCTCCACCCAGCTCTTCAACACGCCGATCTTGTCCTTGGCCAGTCCGCCGCTCATGCCATAGGGCATCTTGATGGAAGGGTGCACGCGCCCTTCAATCACCTGGATGAAGATGCTGGTGAAACTGTCGCCCGGCTTGATCACCGCACCGAACTTGGTGCCTTTCATCAAACCTTTGTAGGTAGTCATATCCAGGCCGCTGGTCTCATACCCCTTGCCGCCCGGCTCGTGGCAATTCAGGCAGTAGTCATGCAGAATGGGAGTGACGTCTTTCTTGTAGCTGACCTCGTGTGTCGCCGCAAAGGCCCAGGAAGGGGCCAGCAGAGACGTACATAACAAAACGCATTGCAGGATGGTTTTTTTCATATCGAGCTCCATGCGGTAGTTAATCGAGCCGCGCCCATACCCGCTGCTTGGTGAAATAGAGCAGGATCGTCAGCACGGCAAGATAGGCGATCACATAATAGCCCATCCGGATGCGCTCACCCTCGTGCGGATCGGCCGCCCATGCGAGGAAAGACACGATGTCTTGCGCCTTACCCTTTATCTCCTTGACCTGAGCCGCATCCGTCACGCCGATGATGCCCAGCGGGTCGGGCATTTTGGTCTCGGGATAGACATGGTTGCCAGGCATGCCTTCGGGGGTCTGGTAATACCCGATCAGGTAGGAATACACGTAGCTTGGGCCGCCGTCGCGCGCCTTGGTCATCAGGCTCAGGTCGGGCGGTGCCTTGCCGAAGGCCTGCGCCGCATCGTTCTCGCTCATCTGCGCCAGCAGCGGTGCATCCAGAGGCTGGTCGCCGCGCCAGCCGTCCACCTTCTGCCTGTCCATGCCGAAATGCAGCAGGTCGCGATAGCGCACGTACTTCAGGCTGTGGCAACTGTGGCAGGCGGTCATCAGCGCATCGGCGCCGCGCTCGACCACGGGCATTTCGTGTGCCACATCGATCTTTTCCAGAGGGACTTCGGCAGCGCACGCCTGCGTGCCGAACAGGATCAGCGCGAGCATCTTCAGCAAGGTGTTCATGCGCGCCCCCACTTGTGCTGATGGCGTTGCTTGCGGCGCTGCTCCTCTTCCTGCGCATGCTGCTCCATCAACGCCAGCAGTTCGGCAGATAGGCCGCGCCTGATAAGCCACTGCTCCTCCCATCTGGAAATGAAAGGATGGGTGAAGAAGGAACCGAAATAGCACAGGGTGGCGATCTGCCCGATCAGCAGGGTCTCGCCGGTGGGCGGCACGTAGCCGACAAAGCCCAAAACGAGCATGTCGAGCAGGAACAAATATATCTGTATTTTGTAGATGGGGCGGTTATGCGCGCCGCCGGGGATGTGCGAGCGATCCAGCAACGGCATGAAGGCGAACATCATCACCCCCAGTCCCATCGCCACCACGCCGCCGACCATGCTGGGCACCGAGCGCAGGATGGCGTAGAACGGCAGGAAATACCATTCCGGCACAATATGGTTCGGCGTCTGCATCGGATTGGCCGGGATGTTGTTGGCCGGTTCGATCAGACTGTCCGGCATGAAGAACACGAACACGCTGTAGGCGATGAGAAACCAGCCTAGGCCGTAGAAATCCTTGGCGGTGAAATACGGATGGAACGGGATGTTGTCCTTGTGCGCCAGGTCAATGCCGCTGGGGTTGCTGCTCTTCACCGTGTGCAGCGCCACCAGGTGGATGACCACCGCACCGATGATGAGGAAGGGGAAAAGATAGTGCAGTGCGAAGAAGCGCGTCAGCGTGGCGTCGCCCACCATGTAGTCGCCGCGCAGCCACACCACCACTTGGTCGCCGATGAAGGGCGTGGCGCGGAACAGGTTGGTGATGACCGTCGCGCCCCAGAATGACATCTGCCCCCACGGCAGCAAGTAACCCATGAAAGCTGTGGCCATCAGCAACAGCAACAGGGCTTGTCCCGTCCACCACAGCAATTCGCGCGGTGCGCGGAACGAGCCGTAGTAGAGGGTGCGCGCCATGTGCACGAAGATCACGAAGAAGAAGGCGGAAGCGCCGACCGCATGCATGTAACGCAGCAGCCAGCCGTAGTTCACATCGCGCATGATGTGCTGGATGGAATCGAACGACACCGCCACATCCGCCTTGTAATGCATGGCAAGGAAGATGCCGGTGGCGACTTGCAGCACCAGCACGAAACCGGCCAGGAAACCGAAATTCCACCAGTAACTCAGGTTGCGCGGCGTAGGGTAGCCGGTGAGTTCATGCTTGATGAAGCTGGTGAGCGGAAAGCGCTGGTCTATCCATTTGATGATGCGTCCCGGCATGGTCAGGCCCTCCCGATGACAATCTTGTTCTCTGCCTCAAAGGTGTATGGCGGGACTTCGAGGTTCTTCGGCGCCGGGCCGCGCACCACGCGACCGCTGTCATCATACTGGCTGCCGTGGCAGTGGCATACCCAGCCCGGCCCTTCCTTGTTCGGCACGCAGCCCATGTGGGTGCACACGCCGATCACCACCAGCCATTCCGGCTTTTGCACGCGCTGGCTATCGGGCTGCGCATCCAGAATACCGTTGGAAGATTCAGACTCCTTAATCTGTTCCGGTGTGCGGCGCAGGATGAACACCGGCTTACCCTGCCAGGCCACGGTACGCACGGCACCGGGCTCGATGCCGGTCAGATCCACCTCGGTCTCCGCCTTGGCCAGCACATCGGAGCTCGGGTTCATGCTCGCCACGAACGGCACGCAGGTCGCTGCCACGCCCGCGCCGCCGACCACCGTCGTCAACATCAACAGAAAATCGCGGCGGTCACCGTCGCTCAGCGTTTCATTGCCCATGCGAACCTCTCCTGAACTGGATTGTTGTTAGCGTTGAATTCAGCACGGCATGCTACGCCCGGCAAATGCCGCTCACAATGAATATAACGGGGTATGGGAGATAACCCTTTCGGGTTTTCAGACCATGCCCGGGGAGCGTTCAGGCGGCTTTGCGCACCGCATGTGCCGGGCGGAACACCTTGCACTGCGTCTCATCGACGGTGAGACAGGCCCCCTCGATGGGGCCTGTATGATTAGACACGGCGGGAAACACAACGTGCAGGCAATCATTTATCGCGGAAGGTTTGCCGGGCAGGTTGATGATGAGCGATTTGCTGCGTACTAAGCAACACGGCTCATGGCGGACTTGAATCATGGGTTCCCCAAAACATTAGTGCATGCTAATATTCTTCCCGCTAAATTTTGAGGAGCTGGCAAATGTTCGGATATAACGTCAAAGAGATTGATGCATCGCAGCTGGCGCAATGGGTTGATGATGCAAATCACAAGTTGCGCGTAATTGATGTGCGCCAGGCGGAAGAGATCGCGCAGGGTACCGTACCCAAGGCCGAAGCATTACCATTGCATCTTTTGCCAACCAGGCTGCGCGAGTTGGGCAAGCAGGAAAAACTGGTCATGGTTTGCCGCAGCGGCGCACGCTCTGCCCAAGCATGCATGTTTTTGCAACAGCAAGGCTATACCAATGTATTCAATTTGCGCGGAGGAATGGTAGGCTGGTTGCAGGGAGGTTTTCCTGCGTTGCAGCTGGGGCGACGCGAGGGAGCAGCGTCGCCTGGGCTATAGCGGTGGCGCGGTTCAGGTCAGCTTCAAACCCTCAGTTCCGCTCATCACGTCGCGATCCTTGGCGGTGTGGCTTTCCAGCTTGATACGCAGGCGCAGGTCGTTGACCGAATCGGCGTTCTTGAGCGCCTCTTCATAACTGATTGCGCCGCTCTCGTGCAGGTCGAACAGGGCTTGGTCGAATGTCTGCATGCCCAGTTCGCGCGACTTGGACATGACTTCCTTGATGTTGTGCACTTCGCCCTTGAAGATCAGGTCGGCGATTAGCGGCGAGTTGAGCAGGATCTCAATGGCCGCAGTGCGCCCCTTGCCATCACGCTTGGGAATCAAGCGCTGCGAGATGAGCGCCTTGATATTGAGCGACAGGTCCATCAGCAGCTGTTCACGGCGCTCTTCCGGGAAGAAGTTGATGATGCGGTCGAGTGCCTGGTTGGCACTGTTGGCATGCAGTGTGGCCATGCACAGATGCCCGGTCTCGGCGAAGGCAACGGCATACTCCATGGTCTCACGGTCGCGTATCTCACCGATCAGAATCACATCCGGTGCCTGACGCAGCGTGTTCTTCAGCGCGCTGTGCCAGTCGTTGGTATCCACGCCGACTTCGCGGTGGGTAACAATGCATTTGTCGTGCTCATGCACGTATTCCACCGGGTCTTCGATGGTGATGATGTGCCCGTAACTGTTGTGATTGCGGTGTCCCAGCATGGCGGCGAGCGAAGTGGATTTGCCGGAACCGGTGCCGCCAACCAGGATCACCAAGCCGCGCTTGGTCATCACCACATCCTTGAGCACCGGCGGCAATCCGAGTTCGTCAAAGTTGGGGATCTTGGTGGTAATGGTGCGCAACACCATGCCGACACGCTGCTGTTGCATGAACACGTTGACGCGAAAACGACCAATGCCGGGCGGGCTGATGGCGAAGTTGGACTCGTGCGAGGCTTCGAACTCGGCGGCTTGGCGGTCGTTCATGATGCTGCGCGCCAGCTCCTGGGTGTGTTGCGGACTCAACGCCTGGTTGGATACTGGCGTCATCTTGCCGTCGATCTTGAAAGCCGGGGGGAAGCCTGCGGTGATGAACAGGTCGGACGCCTTTTGCGCAATCATGCCGCGCAAAAGGTTGTGGACGAGTTCGGTGGCTTGACTGCGTTCCATATGGCGCCCCTATGATTGGTCGTATTGCGTATTCTTGTGTACCGGTTCTATCAGCCCGGGAATAAGTCTTTATTGGCGGCCTTGCCACGCGCCTCGGCTGAAGTGACCACGCCGCGCTTGACCAGATCGGTCAGGCATTGGTCGAGCGTCTGCATGCCGATGCTGCCGCCGGTCTGAATGGCAGAATACATCTGCGGCACCTTGGCCTCGCGGATCAGGTTGCGGATTGCGGGGGTGCAGATCATGATCTCATGCGCTGCGGCGCGGCCCGAACCATCCTTGGTTTTAAGCAGCGTTTGCGAAATCACCGCGCGCAGAGATTCTGACAACATGGCGCGTACCATTTCCTTTTCGTCGGCGGGAAACACGTCGATGATACGGTCTATGGTCTTGGCTGCCGAGCTGGTGTGCAGCGTGCCGAACACCAGGTGGCCGGTTTCAGCGGCGGACATTGCTAGGCGGATGGTCTCCAGGTCGCGCATTTCGCCTACCAGGATCACGTCCGGATCTTCGCGCAGCGCAGAGCGCAGGGCGTTGTTGAAAGATAGGGTGTGCGGGCCGACCTCGCGCTGATTGACCAGACTCTTCTTCGATTCATGCACGAATTCGATCGGGTCTTCCACGGTCAGGATGTGGCCCATCTCGTTCTCGTTGATGTGATTCACCATGGCTGCCAACGTGGTGGATTTGCCGGAACCGGTCGGGCCGGTCACCAGCACCAGACCGCGCGGATATTCCGAGATGTCCTTGAAGATGGCCGGCGCCTTGAGGTCTTCCAGCGTGAGGATCTTGGACGGGATGGTACGCATCACCGCGCCCGCGCCGCGATTCTGGATGAATGCGTTGACGCGGAAGCGAGCCAGATTGGGCACCTCGAACGAGAAATCGACTTCCTTGTTCTCTTCGTAGTGCTTGCGCTGCCCGTCGTTCATGATGTCGTACACCATGGCGTGCACTTCCTTGTGCTCCATCGGCGGCAGGTTGATGCGGCGCATGTCGCCATGCACGCGAATCATCGGCGGCAGCCCGGCGGAAAGGTGCAGGTCGGAGGCTTTGTTCTTCACGCCGAAGGCGAGCAGTTCGGTGATATCCATATATAATCCCTGAGCGGTTTTAAACTGCATTGATTAACGCGACTGTACGGGCGATTATGACTGCAATCCTCTCCAACTTGCAAGCGATCAACTGCGCCATCGCGCAGGCCGCAAAGGCGGCAGGCAGGGGCGCGGATGCAGTGCGCTTGCTGGCGGTGGGCAAGACCTTTCCGGCGGTTGCATTGCGCGAGGCTTATGCAGGCGGGCAGCGCGCCTTCGGCGAGAACTACTTGCAGGAAGCGCTGGACAAGATGGCATCTTTGCGCGATCTGCCGCTGGAATGGCACTTCATTGGCCCGCTGCAAAGCAACAAAACGCGCTCCGTCGCCGAGCATTTCGCCTGGGCGCACAGCGTGGACCGGCTGAAGATTGCTGAACGCCTGTCCGCGCAGCGCCCCGCGCACCTGCCGCCACTGAATATCTGCCTGCAAGTGAACGTGAGCGAGGAGCAGAGCAAGAGTGGCGTTACGCCGGACGAGGTCGAGGCGCTGGCACAGGCGGTGTTGCCGCTGCCGGGGATCAGGTTGCGCGGCTTGATGGCGATACCTGCTCCTGCGCAGGACGAGGCATCGCAGCGCAAACCATTCGCGGCTATACGCCATTTGCTGGAGCGCCTGAACAGGCAGGGCATGCAGTTGGACACACTGTCCATGGGCATGTCGCACGATTACGCGGCGGCGATCAAGGAAGGTGCGACGATAGTGCGCATCGGAACGGCGCTCTTTGGGGTCAGGGACTATGGGGGAAGATCATGAATATTTGTTTTATCGGCGGCGGCAATATGGCCAAGGCCATGATAGGTGGACTCATCAAGCGCGGCTATGCGCCTTCCAAGATGCGCGTGGTGGAGGTGGATTGGCAGCGATGTGAAGCGCTGCATGAAGAGTTTGCGGTGCGTGCAACGACCAACATGGCCGAGGCGGTTTCCTACTGCGAGACCGTGCTACTGGCGGTCAAGCCGCAGCAGTTGCGCGCTGCGTGTACGCAACTCGCGCAACTGCTCAAGGGGCAACTGGTGGTTTCCATCGCGGCGGGCATCCGTGCCGGGGACATTGCGCGCTGGCTGGACACGCAAAATCTGGTGCGGGCCATGCCCAACACGCCGTCGCTGATCCGGCATGGCGTGGCGGGTTTGTATGCATTACCGACCGTGCAGGAAGCGGAGCGTGCGCGTGCGGAGGCTATCATGGAAGCGGTCGGCAGCACCCTGTGGGTGGACGAAGAAATCCTGCTGGATGGCGTGACCGCCATCTCGGGCAGCGGTCCGGCCTATGTGTTTTATTTTATCGAGGCCATGCAGAAGGCGGCGCTGGAGCTGGGTCTGGATGCGCTGCAAGCGCGGCAATTGGTGCTGGACACCTTCATCGGCGCAAGCAAGCTGGCTGACAGCAGCCAGGAGGATGTTGCGGCGCTGCGTGCCAAGGTGACCTCCAAGAACGGTACTACCGAGCGCGCTCTGCTGAGCATGGAGGCGCATCAGGTTGGCCAACACATCATTGCGGCGGCACGCGCGGCCGCGCAGCGCGCTAGGGAAATGGGCGACGAGTTCGGACGGGATGCTTGATGTTGGCCGATGCGCTATCGTTCTTGATTGATGCCCTGTTGCAGCCCTATGCCGTAATACTGTTGTTCCGTTTTCATGCCGTCTGGCTGCAGGTTCCGATGCGCAATCCCTTGGGCGAATTCGTGATGGCGCTGACCGATTTTATCGTGCTACCCGTCAGGCGCTGGATGCCGAGGCTGGCGGGGTTGGACAGCACCACGTTGTTGCTGGCCTTTTCGATTGAGTTTGCCTATCTCGTCGCCTTTCTGTGGGTGCAGGGCTACCCCTTTGAGGTGTTCCCGTTGCCGGGGTTGCTGGCCTGGACGGCGGTGAAATTGCTGAAGCTATCCTGCTATTTATTGATGGCATCGTTGCTGGTGGAAGCCGTGCTGTCTTGGGTCAATCCGCGCACGCCGCTGACCCCGCTGCTGGTGGCGGTTAGCCGCCCCTTCATTCAGCCACTGCGGCGGCGCATCCCGCCGCTGGGCAATGTGGACTTGTCCATTTTGATCCTCCTTATCCTTTGCCAGCTGGTGCTGATCGTCCCGCTGGGTGGCTTGGAGCAGGTGGTGATTCGGTTGCTGCTGTGAGCTGGTACCGGCGAAATGGTGCGGTGGTGACGCTCACCCTGCATGTGCAGCCGGGCGCCAAGCGCAGCGAGCTGGCTGGCCTGCATGGGGATGCGTTGAAGATCAGGCTCGCAGCCCCGCCCGTCGAAGGGCGCGCCAACGAAGCGTTGCTCAAATTCATCGCGCAGATCTTCAATGTCCCGCTACGCCAAGTCGAGCTGAGGCAGGGAGGGCAATCACGGCACAAGGTGGTGGCCGTGACCGACAGCGAGGTGGATGCGGCAAGTTTGTTGCGTTGAGTGAATATAAATGGACTTCCCGCATCGTAGAGCGGCATGGCCGCACGGCATCGATGTGCCAAGATTGAATTCCGGTCAATCTAGAATACGAAGGAGAAGTCCACATGAATATTACGACGGTTGGTATCGATCTCGCAAAAGATGTTATCACGGTATACGCACAGGATAAGACTGGGCACTGTGTGCTGTCGCGCAATTTCAAATTCAAGGAACTGGCCGAATGGCTGGTGCAATTGCCAGCCGGATGTTTGATCGGCATGGAAGCCTGTAGCACCGCACATTACTGGGGGCGGCGCATGCAGACGATGGGCTTGCAGCCGCGCCTGATGGCCGCCGAATTCGTGCAGGCATTCCGCAAGAGCAAGTCTGCCAAGAACGATCGAAACGATGCCGAAGCCATCGCCATTGCGGTGCGCCAACCCGCCATGCGCTTTGTTGCCATCAAGAATGAGAACCAGCAAAGCCGCTTGGCCTGGCATCGGGTGCGCGAAGGATGGAAGGAAGAACGCACGGCGCTGATCAATCGCTGCCGTGGCTTGCTGCTGGAGTTTGGTTATCCGATTGCCCGCAAGCACGGCGGCATTTCAGCGCGGCCTCAAAACCGGTCTGCAAGAACAAACCCTGCCGGACACCTTGCGTCGCCTGCTGACCCGGATTGAGGCGCAACTGCAGCAGCTCGATCAACAACTTGCCCTGTGCGACCGCGAGATCGCCCAATCCGTCCGCGATGACGAAGCGGTGAAGCGTGTGCAGGCCGTGGCCGGTGTCGGCGTGATTACCGCCGATGCGATCTGCGCCAGCGTCGGCAATGCGCATGACTTCAAGAACGGGCGGCAGTTTGCCGCCTGGATCGGGTTGACGACCCGGCAATATTCCAGCGTCGGCAAGACCAAATTGGGGCGCATCAGCCGGCGCGGCGACGCCTACCTGCGCAGCCTGCTGGTGCAGGGTGCTCGTTCGGCATTGCAGGCAGCCCTGAAGAAAGCACCGGACAAACAGAACCGGATGCAACAATGGATCATGCGCCTGTATGGGTGCGTGGGTTACCACAAGACCTTGGTCGCCATCGCCAACAAACATGCACGGCAGCTATGGGCCCTGCTGGCGAAGGGAGAAACCTACGACCTGAATGCCTGGCAGCGGTATGCCATCTGCGCTGCGTCTTGCATTGAAGGAATGAATTAAAGAAGCAACAGAGTCCCAACCACTGCGACATGAAACGCGATAGCTAAACAGGTCAGACCGGCCTCTTGCGAACCTGGCTAACCTGATGGAAGCCAACAATCCCAGCGGCTGATCCCCGAGGGGGTGGCAAGCCCGATGAGCGAATGAGGGCAAGAGGAGCGGTTTATATCATGGCCCAAACGCGGCACGGTCAACGAACCGTGCATGTTCAACAAGGCCGATTATGGAAATGCAGTCTGTTCTTGTGACGGTGTATCGCGCTATGCAGTGATGGAAGCGATTCGCGCTGAATGAACTCGGCGTGATGATTAACAGGAGGCGTTATGTATTGCTAAAAATCAGCTTGACGAGGAAGTCCTTATGGGGGGTTAGCGCGTGCGCTCCTCCGCCTTATCGAACAGGATCTCCAGCTGGAGCAGCAGCAGCGGCGTGAGGTGATAGCCAGCTTCCTTGGGGTAGTGCAGTTGCGGATTGACTTCAAGGAACAACCAGCGTCGGTTCAATTGCTGCCGGTAGCGGATGGCCGCGACATAGTCGCTGGCCTGCCTCTGCGGGCGGTTGGTGCCGACGGCGCTGAGCTGATAGGCCAGCGCGCGTTTCCCGTCCAGTGTGTGGAACAGCGAGAAATCCTGGCGCAGATCGAAACGCTGCGGTATGTGCAACCAGCCCCCGAGCGTGCTGGCGCGGAACAGCAGATCATCGGACAAGGGGTGATCAAAATCAATTTGTGTCGTTTCTCCTGCGCCGGGCTGGCGGAACCAGGAGACCGTTTCGGCGACCTTCATGCGCCAGTTGTCCAGTGGCAGCGTGTAACTGAGCCGCGCGCGCGCGAAGGGCTGCAAGGGGAGCTGTGTCTTGAGGCCGAAATCGGTGCTGTAGCGCCATCCTGTCTGCGCATCATTTTCGTAACGCACCGCGACGCCATAATTGGCCGCGGTTGTTGACTGGGCAACCGGCGCGGACTGGTTGGCGGCATCGTCTGCCGGGGTATTGTTTTCCGGGTTGCTTTCCAGCAGCAGATGCAGGCGGTGCTGTGTGGAAGGCAGGTGCAGCTTGGCCCTGAGGGCGGCCTGAGCTTGGCGTTCCCCGCCTTTCTGCATCAGTTCGTTCAGGTTGAGTTGCAACACGCTCAGGTTGC
Organism: Gallionellaceae bacterium; assembly: GCA_037446515.1. Lineage (GTDB taxonomy): Bacteria > Pseudomonadota > Gammaproteobacteria > Burkholderiales > Gallionellaceae > Sideroxyarcus. The sequence continues at coordinate 44,674 of JBBIIN010000002.1, read as the reverse complement.
TATCCTGGAAATTGCGGTCTCCGCCGAAGAAGCGGTCTATGCCAGAGATGAAGCCGACGAACCCTGTGGAGACGTACTGCCGCGTGGTGTCTGCCGTTTCCATGCCTGTATCCAGCAGGGACGGGGGGGCGTCATCTTCAGCGGCATAGAGCGTGATGGGCGCCAACAGGAAGAATGCCCGGCATATCCGGCGTAATTGTGGAGCGGCGCATGGCCCAACAACATATGTCATGCGCCGATGATACACATAAAAAAAGCCGGCTTGCGCCGGCTTCGATAATATGAGGCAGGTTCAGCGAGTGTGATTGGCCGGATCGGATTCCTCGGCAATGTCGGTACGCACCAGCCCCGCTTGCATCTAGGCGGCATGAGTCTGGCCGTTGACCTTGATGGTTCAGCATTGATGGATATCCCTGAGCGTTATCGATTGATGCGTTTGGAAGGCGCGGGCAGTGTAGCAGAGCGGGCTGTAGAAGTTACATCAGGATGATGTCGTATTGTTCCTGCGTGTAGAGCGATTCCACCTGCAACGAGACCGGCTTGCCGATGAAGTCGGACAGCTGTGCCAGACTCTGCGATTCCTCTTCGAGGAATAGGTCTATCACCTGTTGTGAGGCGAGAATGCGGTATTCGCGCGCGTTAAACTGGCGTGCCTCGCGCACGATCTCGCGCAGGATCTGGTAGCACATGGTCTGCGCGGTCTTCACCTCGCCGCGCCCCTGGCAGGTGGGACATGGTTCACACAGCACATGGGCCAGCGATTCGCGTGTGCGCTTGCGCGTCATTTCCACCAGCCCCAGCGCCGAGAAGCCATTCACATTGATGCGTGTGCGGTCATGCGCCAGCATCTTCCTGAATTCGCCCAGTACCGCATCACGATGCTCGGCAGTATCCATGTCGATAAAGTCGCAGATGATAATGCCCCCAAGGTTGCGCAAACGCAGCTGGCGCGCGATGACCTGCGCCGCCTCCAGATTGGTCTTGAAGATGGTGTCGTCAAAGCTGCGGCCACCGACGAAGCCGCCAGTATTGACGTCTATGGTGGTGAGCGCTTCGGTTTGGTCGATGATGAGGTAGCCGCCGGACTTCAGATCGACGCGTTTGGATAGCGCTCGCTCGATCTCCTCCTCCACGCCGTTCAGGTCGAACAGCGGGCGCGCCCCGGCATAGTGCTCGATCTTGCTGCTGGCGGAGGCCAGATAGTCGGCGGCGAACTGCAACATGCGCTGGTGGGTCTCGCGCGAATCCACCAGGATGCGCGCCACATCTTCGTTAACGAAGTCGCGCAGCACACGCAGGCTGATGTCCAGTTCCTTGTACAGCAGGGCGGGCGCGGAAAGCCGCTGCGAATGTTGTTGCAGGCTGCCCCACAGTTTGTCCAGATAGGCGATGTCGGCGCGCAGGTCGGCATCGCTGGCGCCTTCGGCCAAGGTGCGGATGATGTACCCGCCGAGGTGGTCGGCAGGGAGCACCTGCGCCAGCTTGGCACGCAGCGCCTCGCGCTCAGTTTCGTCCTCAATGCGTTGCGACACACCGATGTGCGATTCCTGCGGCAGATAGACCAGCAGCCGCCCAGCGAAGGAAAGTTGCGTGGACAGGCGCGCGCCCTTGGTGCCGATGGGATCCTTGATGACCTGCACCAGCACGCTCTGTCCTTCGAACAGTACCTTCTCGATGGGTTTGGCGGCATCGCCGTTGATGCGGTTCTCCCATATGTCGGCCACATGCAGGAAGGCGGAACGCTCCAGCCCGATGTCGATAAAGGCGGACTGCATGCCAGGCAGCACGCGCTTCACCTTGCCGACATAAACGTTGCTGACCAGCCCGCGCTGGCTGCCGCGCTCGATGTGCAGCTCCTGCACCACGCCTTGCAGCATCACGGCGACGCGGGTTTCCTGCGGGGTAACGTTGATGAGGATCTCTTCTGTCATGGCGTCGCGATACCGAATGTTTTGAGTAATTCGGCCGTCTCGAACAGGGGCAGTCCCACCACGCCGGAAAAGCTGCCTTCAAGCCGTTCGACGAAAGCGCCCGCCTGTCCCTGGATGGCGTAGGCGCCCGCCTTGTCGTGCGCCTCACCGCTCAGCAGGTAGCGCCGGATGCGCTCCTCGTCCAACCGGGCGAACAGGATGGTGGACACGGAAAGGCGCTGCTCGTAGCGGTCTTCAAAGATGATGCCCACGGCGGTCAGCACCTGATGCTGTTTGCCTGACAGTCGTTGCAAGTATTCGGCGGCCTGCTGCTGGTCGCGCGGTTTGCCGAGGATATGGTTGTCCAGTATGACCGTGGTGTCTGCCGTCAGCACCGGGCAGGGCGGCAACTTGCGCAGGCCCAGCATCTTCCATGCGGCACAGGCCTTGTCGCGGCACACGCGCGATACATAATCCTGCGGCGTCTCGCCCGGCAGGTCATCTTCGTTTACGTCCATGCCGCGGCGCAGGTCGTTGCGCAACATCAGCATCTCGTAATGCACGCCAATCTGTTTGAGCAGTTCGCGGCGGCGCGGGCTTTGCGAGGCGAGGTAGAGGCGAGGATGGCTGATGCCCATGTTTATTCCCTGTGGTAGGGGTGATTGTGCAATAAACTCCAGGCGCGATAAAGCTGTTCGGCCAGCAGCACGCGCACCATGCCGTGCGGCAGGGTTAGCGCGGACAGCGCTATCAGGCTCTGCGCCTGTTGTTTGATGGAGGCATGCAGCCCGTCCGCTCCGCCGATGATGAACGCTACATCGCGCCCCTGTTGCATCCAGCCTTGCATCTGCTGCGAGAGTTGTTTAGTGGTGGGCGTGGTGCCGCGCTCGTCGAGCGCGATGCGCAGCATGTCGGCGGGCAGTGCGGCGAGGATGCGCTGCGCTTCCGCTTCCATCATCTGTTCCGGTGTCTTGCCGCTGATGCGTGCCTCGGGCTTGATTTCGATGAGTTCGAGCCTGGCTTCGCGCGGCATGCGCTTGGCGTATTCGTTGTAGCCTTCGCTGATCCACGACGGCATCTTGTTGCCCACCGCGAGGATCAGCAGTTTCATTTCTGTGAGCTGGCACGCAACTTGGGCGGTACGCCCCACAGTTCTTCCAGGTTGTAATAGGCGCGCACGGCGGGCTGCATGATGTGCACCAGCACCTCGCCGAAATCCACCAGGATCCACTCACCGCTTTGATGGCCTTCGGCGTTCAACGGGTCCTCGCCCAGTTCTTTCAATTTCTTTTCCACGTTGTCGGCCAGTGCTTTGGTCTGGCGCGTGGATTGGGCGCTGGCGACGATCATGCGTTCGAACAGCGGGCTCAATTTGGAGGTGTTTATGACGAGAATGTCTTGCGCCTTTACGTCTTCCAACGCGGAAACGATGGCGGCGGTCTTTTGTTCAGTTTTCAGCATCTTGGTAAAGCTCATGGGTAAGGAGGTAATGGGCGACGCTGTCCGGCGTCAGGTAGCGGATGCTGCGTCCGGCAGCACAACGGCGGCGGATGTCGGTGGCGGAGATGTCCAGGCCCGGCATGTCCAGTACCACGATGCGGCCACAAGCGGCCTCGTGCAGCGCCTTGGGCGAAGGCGCCAGGCGCGCGGCATACTCGCGCTGCAGTTCGGTAGCGGTGTGTTGCATGGCGTTGCCCAATGGCTGGCCGGGACGTTGCATGACCACGAGATGCGCCAACTCAAACAGTTCGTGCCAGCGATGCCAGGTGTGAAATTGCAGGAAGGCATCGCTGCCCAGCAGCAGGCACAAGGGCCGCTGCGTTTCCAGCTCGGCGCGCAAGGCTGTCAGCGTATCCACTGTGTAGCAAGCGTCGGTGCGGTAGCTTTCACGCACATCAGCGCTGAATTGCGGATTGCCATGCACTGCCAGTTGCACCATGTGTAAGCGGTGCGCGGCGCTGGCATGCGGGGCATGGCGGTGCGGCGGGGTGCCGCTGGGTATCAGTCGCACTTCCGCCAGGCCGCACTGCTCCAAGGCCTCGGTCGCCAGGCGCAAATGGCCGAAGTGGATGGGGTCGAAGGTGCCGCCCAGCAGGCCGAGCGGTGTTATTCCCACGCCTTAGACCGCCATGCGGCGCACGTCGGACAGCACATGCGCGAGGTAGGTGGTGAAGCGCGCGCCGGCGGCGCCGTCGATAACACGATGGTCGTACGACAGCGACAGCGGCAGCATCAGGCGCGCCACGAACTCGCCGTCCTTCCACACCGGTTTCATGCTGGAGCGCGACACGCCGAGGATGGCGACTTCCGGCGCATTGATGATGGGCGTGAACGAAGTGCCGCCGATGCCACCTAGGCTGGAGATGGTGAAGCAGCCGCCCTGCATATCGGCCGCTGTGATCTTCTTGTCGCGCGCGCGCGCGCTCACTTCCATCAGTTCCTTGGCCAGTTGCGCTATGCCCTTCTGGTCCACGTCGCGAATCACCGGCACCATCAGGCCGTCCGGCGTATCCACCGCCACGCCGATGTGGATGTATTTCTTCAGCACCAGATTCTCGCCGCTGGCATCCAGCGAGGCGTTGAAATCCGGGAAGTGCTTCAGCGTCACCGCCACGGCTTTCAGCATGAAGGCCAGCGGGGTGATCTTGATGCCGCTCTTGGCGTGTTCGTCATTGAGCTGTTTGCGGAAGGCTTCCAGTTCACTAATGTCGGTTTCCTCGAATTGCGTGACATGCGGGATCATCACCCAGTTGCGGTGCAGGTTGGCGCCGGAGATTTTTTTGATGCGCGACAGCGGTTTGCTTTCCACCGCGCCGAACTTGGCGAAATCCACTTCCGGCCAAGGGAGCAGGCCGGGCAATGCGCCGCCGCCAGCGGCGACACCGCGCGGCTGCGTTAGCGATTGTTTGACGAAGTTTTGCACGTCTTCTTTGGTGACACGGCCCTTGCCCGCGCTGCCTTTCACCTGCGCCAAGTCCACGCCGAGTTCGCGGGCGAAGCGGCGGATGGACGGACTGGCGTGCGATTTGCCACCGGGCGTGGGGGGCGTATGTGCTGCCGCCACCGGGGCGGGAGCGGGCATGCCCTTGAGGGCAGGAGCCGACGCGGCGGTGGCGGCTTGGGTAGCGGGCGTTGGCACGGGGGCGGCGGAAGATGGGGTAGGCGCAGTGCTTGCGCCACTGGCTTCCATCAATGCGATCAGCGAACCCTCGGACACCTTGTCGCCGACCTTGACCTTCAGCTCCTTGATGGTGCCGCCAAACGGCGCGGGCACATCCATGGTGGCCTTGTCGGTCTCCAGCGTGATTAGCGTTTGTTCCGCCTGCACGCGGTCTCCTGCCTTGACGGCGATTTCGATGATCTCGACATCCTTGAAATTGCCGATGTCTGGAACGAGTACTTTTTCCATGCGCTCTCCTGGATCCAGAATTAAACGGTCACCGGATTCGGCTTGTCCGGGTTGATTTTGTACTGCTTGATCGCACGGCTGACTACGCTTGCTTCAAGGGTGCCTTCATCGGCCAGCGCCTTCAATGCGGCAACCGCGACGTAGTAGCGATCCACCTCGAAGAACTGGCGCAGCTTCTTGCGCGTGTCGGAGCGGCCGAAACCATCGGTGCCCAGTGTCTTGTACGCAGCCTTGACGTAGGGGCGGATCTGGTCGGAGTAGGCGCGGATATAGTCCGTCGCCGAAATAACCGGGGTTTTGGCATCCAGGCATTGTTCAACGTAGCTGATGCGCAGCTTGCTCTCGGGATGCAACATGTTCCAGCGTTCGCAGTCTATGCCATCGCGGCGCAGTTCGTTGTAGCTGGTGACGCTCCACACATCCGAGGAGATCTCGAAGTCTTTCTCCAGCAATTCGGCGGCAGCAATGACTTCGCGCAGGATGGTACCGCTGCCCAGCAGTTGTACCTTGGCCTTGGATTTGGCCTTGGTGCTGCTGAACTTGTACATGCCCTTGATGATGCCTTCCTCGGCGCCCTTGGGCATGGCGGGGTGCGTGTAGTTTTCGTTCATCACCGTGAGGTAATAGAACACGTCTTCCTGCTTCTTGTACATGCGCTCCATGCCGTGCTGCACGATCACTGCCAGCTCATAGGCAAAGGCGGGGTCGTACGAAACGCAGTTCGGAATCATGGCGGCTTGCAGGTGGCTGTGGCCATCCTGATGCTGCAGCCCCTCGCCATTCAGCGTGGTGCGGCCTGCCGTGCCGCCGACCAGGAAGCCGCGTGAACGCAGATCGCCTGCCGCCCAGGCCATATCGCCGATGCGCTGGAAGCCGAACATCGAATAGTAGATATAGAACGGGATCATTGCCACGCCGTGGTTGGCATAGGCGGTGGCAGCGGCGATCCAGTCGGCCATGCCGCCCGCTTCGTTAATGCCTTCCTGCAGTATCTGTCCGGTCTCTGATTCTTTGTAGAACATCAGTTGATCGGCATCCTGCGGGGTGTAGAGCTGGCCCACTTGCGAGAAGATGCCAAGTTGGCGGAACATGCCTTCCATGCCGAAAGTGCGCGATTCGTCTGGCACGATGGGCACGACCTGTTTGCCGATGGCTTTGTCCTTGACCAATATGCCAAGCAGGCGCACGAACGCCATGGTAGTGGAGAATTCGCGTTCCTCGCTGGATTTCAGCAGTGCCTCGAATGCTTCCAGCGGCGGTGTGTTGAGCGGGTGTGCCAAGGGGTCGCGGGCCGGCAGATGGCCCATCGCGGCGGCGCGTTCTTTCAAATATTTGGCTTCCTGGCTGTCCGGCGCGGGGCGCACGAACGGTAGCTTGGGGAGCTGTTCGTCAGTCAGCGGGATGTTGAAGCGGTCGCGGAATTTGCGCAGCGATTCGACATCCATTTTCTTTTGCTGGTGGGTCGGGTTCTGCGCTTCCCCGGAGGAGCCCATGCCATATCCTTTGATGGTTTTGGCGAGGATCACGGTGGGTTGCCCCTTGTGCTTGACGGCGGCAGCATAGGCGGCGAAAACTTTGTGCGAATCGTGCCCGCCGCGGTTCAGTCCCCAGATCTCGTCGTCGGACATGTCGGCAACCAGTTCCAGCAGTTCCGGATACTTGCCGAAGAAATGCTGGCGCACATACGCGCCATCCTTGGACTTGTAAGTCTGATATTCGCCGTCCACCACTTCTTCCATGCGTTTCAACAGCAGGCCGCTCTTGTCCTTGGCCAGCAGGCGGTCCCACTTGCCGCCCCACACGATCTTGATGACGTTCCAGCCCGCGCCGCGGAACACGCCTTCCAGTTCCTGGATGATCTTGCCGTTGCCGCGTACCGGGCCGTCCAGCCGTTGCAGGTTGCAGTTGATGACGAAAATCAGGTTGTCCAGGTTCTCGCGCCCGGCCATGGAGATGGCGCCCAGCGATTCCGGCTCGTCAGTTTCGCCGTCGCCGAGGAAGGCCCACACCTTGCGGCCTTCGGTCTTAGCCATGCCGCGGTGCTCCAGGTAGCGCATGAAGCGCGCCTGGTAGATCGCCATCAGCGGCCCCAGCCCCATGGATACGGTAGGGAACTGCCAGAAATTCGGCATCAGCCACGGGTGCGGATAAGAGGACAGGCCGTTGCCATCCACCTCCTGGCGGAATTTGTAGAGCCGCTCTTCGGGCAGGCGGCCTTCGAGGAAGGCGCGCGCATACATGCCGGGCGAGGAGTGGCCCTGGAAATACACCAGGTCGCCACCGTGATCCTTGTTCGCGCCGTGGAAGAAATGGTTGAAGCCCACGTCATACAGCGTGGCGGCGGAGGCGAAGCTGGCGATGTGGCCGCCCAGCTCGGACGACTCCTTGTTGGCGTTCAGCACGATGGCCATCGCGTTCCAACGCATCAGCCCGCGGATGCGGTGCTCCAGTTCGTGATTGCCGGGCGAGCGTTCTTCCTTGCCGAGCGGGATGGTATTGACATAGGGCGTGGTGGCGCTGATGGGCATGTCGTCGCCCGCCAGGCGTGCGCGGTGGATCAACTGGTCGAGCAGGTAATGCGCGCGCTCCGCACCTTCGTTCTCCAGCACGGACTGCAATGCGTCCAGCCATTCCTGCGTTTCCTGCGGATCGTAGTCGTTTTGCGGTGTCGCCATGATTACCCTCTTCCTAAGTTGCAACATATCGTTTCGAGTTCTGTTATCAGCCAATCCACCCTGCGGTCGAACGGCTCCTGTGGCAACTGATCCACCACCTGCATGGCGAACGCCCCTGCCGCCAAGACCGGCTGGTGCGGGAGGCTGGCCAGCAGCTTGTCGTAAAAACCGCCGCCATAGCCCAGCCTGGCACCCTCGCGCGTGAAGGCCACACCCGGCAGCAGGATGAACTCCAGCTCGTCCAGCGCCGTGAATCTGGCGCAGCGCTGCGGCAAGGGCTCGCGTATCCCGAATGCGCCGGGAGCGACATCCTGCCGCAAATCCTGCACGACATGGAGTTCCAGTTGCTTGCTATCGCGGTTCACGCGCGGCAGCAGCACCCGCTTGCCATCTTCCAGCATCCGTTCCACCCAGTGTTCGGCTTCCAGCTCCGCGCCGAAATTCAGGTAGCCCAGCACTGTCGCCGCTTCCCGGCAGGCCGACAATCCGTGCAGCGTGCCGACGATGGCACGGTTGGCGCGCAGCCTGTCCCGCGCCGGCAATTTTTCGCGGGCGGCAATTATACTTTGCCTCAGCGCTTGCTTCCTAATCTGGATGTTCATGGAGGCGTTCCGATTCCTGCCGCCTGTAGAGAAAGAATGACATCTTTCAGTAAAGAAGCGGGGATATGGCCGCTTCTTGTCGGATATCGCCTCATCCCAAAAATAACCGGTACGCCGGGTTGGCGCTCTCGTCCCAGTACGGATAACCGAGGGTGTCGAGGAAAGTCTTGAGCGCCTTCTTGTCGTGCCTGGGAACCTGCATGCCGACCAGCACACGGCCATAGTCCGCGCCGTGGTTGCGGTAGTGGAACAGCGAGATGTTCCAGCTATGGTTCATGCTGTTGAGGAAGTTCATCAGCGCGCCGGGGCGTTCCGGGAACTCGAAACGGAAGATGATCTCGTCGCGGGCTTCTGGCGCGCGGCCGCCGACCAAATGGCGCAGATGCAATTTGGCCATCTCATTGTCGGTGAGATCGAGCGTGGCAAGCTGGTGCTTTTCCAGCGTGGCGAGCAGCTTGGCCGTTTCGGAGGGGTCTTTCACCTGCACGCCGACGAACACGCGCGCTTCCTTGGGGTCGGCGTAGCGGTAGTTGAATTCGGTGATGTTTCTATTTCCAATGAGCGTGCAGAACTGGCGGAAGCTGCCGGGCATCTCGGGGATGGTCACGGCGAGCAGGGCCTCGCGCTTCTCACCGATCTCGGCGCGTTCGGAGACGAAGCGCAGCCGGTCGAAATTCATGTTCGCGCCGCTGCACACGGTCACCAGTGTCTCGTTCTTCAATTTTTCGCGTGCGGCATACAGCTTGGCGCCCGCCACGGCGAGCGCGCCGGCTGGTTCAAGGATGGAGCGGGTGTCCTGGAATACGTCCTTGATGGCGGCGCACACCGCATCGGTATCGACCAGCACCACTTCATCCACATATTGTTTGCAGACGCGGAAGGTCTCCTCACCCGCGAGCTTGACCGCAGTGCCGTCCGAGAACAGGCCGACATCGCTTAGCGTGACGCGTTTCTTCGCCTTGAGCGAGCGCGCCATCGCATCGGAATCCATGGTCTGCACGCCGATGACCTTGATGTCCGGGCGCACCTGCTTGACATAGGCGGCCACGCCCGCAATCAGTCCGCCGCCGCCGATGGCACAGAAGATGGCGTGGATGGGCGCCTGGCGCTGCCGCAGGATCTCCATGGCGATGGTGCCCTGTCCGGCGATCACGTCGGGATCGTCGAAAGGGTGCACGAAGGTGAGCTGGCGTTGCTGGCCCAGTTCCAGCGCGTGGGTGTAGGCGTCGCTGTAGCTGTCTCCATGGAGCACAATCTCCACCGCGCGCTGGCCGAAGTGCTTGACCGCCTCGATCTTCACCTGCGGTGTGGTGGTAGGCATCACGATGGTCGCCTTGCAGCCCATCTTGTTGGCGGAAAGCGCCACGCCCTGCGCGTGGTTGCCTGCCGAGGCGGCGATGACGCCGCGTTTGAGTTGTTCGAGTGTGAGCTGGGCCATCTTGTTGTAAGCGCCACGCAACTTGAACGAGAACACCGGCTGCATGTCCTCGCGCTTGAGCAGGACGCCGTTGCCGGTGCGAGCCGAAAGGTTGGGCGCGACTTCCAGCGGAGTTTCGATGGCCACGTCATAGACGCGCGCGGTCAGGATGCGTTTTAAATAATCTTGCATGATGTTGTGCGGACAAACGGATTGCCCGCAAGATTATCAGGAAACTGGCTGCTGCGCGCTCAGAGGTTCAGTCCTGCAGCTTTGTAGAAGGCTGGCAGGTCGCTCAGGTCGTCGAATATCCCCGCCGCGTCGGCGAAGTCCTGGCGGTGGGTGTAGGGGTTGGTGGTGACGTAGGTCTTGATGCCGGCGGCCAGCGCCGAGCGCAGGCCGTTGTTGGAATCTTCCAGCGCAATGCAGTCTCCCGCCTTGAGCCCCAGTTTATCGAGCACCCAATAATAGATGTCCGGTGCCGGCTTCTTGGCGGGAACAATGTCGCCGCAGCCGTTGACATCGAAATAGTTTTCCCAGTCCGGCCCCAGGCCCACTTCCAGCAGTGCAGTGACGTTCTCGGCAGTCGTGGTAGTGGCGATGGCGAGCCGGATTCCAGCCTTGCGCGCATCGTGGATGAGCTGCTTGATACCGGGACGCAGGGGAATCGCGCCTTCGCGCAACATGGCGGTGTAATGCGCAGTCTTTACTTTGTGCAGGTGTTTGACGAAGTCGTCGAAGTTGTCAGGCTTCTGGTAATTCTTGAGGAAGTCGGAGACGTAATACTTGATGCGCTCCTTGCCGCCCGTCACTTTGAGCAGCTTGTCATATAGCGCCACGTCCCAATTCCAGTCCAGGCCGTTCTCGGCAAAAGCCTTGTTGAATGATTTGCGATGGCCGTCCTCGGTATCTGCGAGAGTGCCGTCCACGTCGAAAATGATCGCTTTGATGCCCATGCACTGTCCTTTCGCTTATTTCATTCCCGGGAATTTTCCGGCCATACCGCGCATCATCTTGCTCACCATGCCCTTGTTGCTGAACATCTTCATCATCTTCTGCGATTGTTCGAACTGGTTCAGCAACTGATTCACATGCATCACTTGCACCCCGGCGCCGGCAGCGATGCGGCGCTTGCGCGAGGCCTTGATCTGCTCGGGATGGGCGCGCTCCCAAGGCGTCATCGAGTTAATGATGCCTTCGGTGCGATTGATCTGGCGCTCATCCACCTTGGCGCTGGCGGCGGCCTGCGCCAGTTGTGCGGGCATCTTGTCCATCAGCGCTGAGAGGCCGCCCATTTTCTTCATCTGCACGATCTGCATCTTGAAGTCGTTGAGGTCGAAGCCCTTGCCGCTTTGCACTTTTTTTGCGAGCTTGGTGGCTTCGGCCTGATCCACGTTGCGCTGCGCTTCTTCCAACAGCGAGAGCACATCGCCCATGCCGAGGATGCGTTGCGCCATGCGTTCGGGGTGGAAGGCTTCCAGGCCGTTGGGTTTTTCACTGATGCCGACGAATTTGATCGGCTTGCCGGTGATCTGCCGTACCGACAATGCCGCGCCTCCGCGCGCATCGCCGTCCAGCTTGGTGAGGATTACGCCGGTCAATGGCAATGCGTCGCCGAACGCCTTGGCCGTGTTGACGGCATCCTGGCCGGTCATGGCATCGACCACGAACAGGGTCTCGATGGGTTTCAGCGTGGCGTGCAGATCCCTGATTTCGGCCATCATAGATTCGTCCACCGCGAGGCGGCCTGCGGTGTCCACGATCAAGATGTCGTGGTGATGTTTCTTTGCCCAATCGTGGGCGGCCAGCGCGATGTCGCGCGGCTGCTGTGTTGGATCGGAGGGGAAGAAGTCGATGTCGAGCTGCTGCGCCAGCGTGCGCAGTTGTTCGATGGCGGCGGGGCGGTACACGTCGCAACTGACCAGCAGCACTTTCTTCTTGTTCTGTTCCTTGATCAACTTTGCCAGCTTGCCGCTGCTGGTGGTCTTGCCGGCGCCTTGTAGGCCGGCCATCAGGATCACGGCGGGCGGCACGGTGGCGAGGTTGATGCCTGTGCTGACATCGCCCATCAATGCAGCCAATTCGCGGTGAACCACGCCGATTAGCGCCTGGCCAGGCGTAAGGCTGGAGATGACCTCCTGCCCTAGGGCGGCTTCCTTCACCTTGGCGATGAACTCCTTCACCACGGGCAGCGCGACATCGGCCTCCAGCAAGGCAAGGCGCACCTCGCGCAAAGCATCCTGAATGTTGCTTTCGGACAGGCGCGCCTGCCCGCGCAGGTTTTTGACGAGACCGGAGAAGCGTTGTGTCAGGTTATCCAACATGATGCGCGTTTGAGTTGGTGTAGAATCCACACAGTCTAAATCATCCACGCCGCCGATGTCGAACCACGCCTTGCATTTACTGACGTTCGCCCTTTATGCCGTGCTGGCCATCCTGTTCTGGCGCGCGCAGGCGGCGGGCAATGCCGAGCAGCAGAACCGCGGCGTATTGGGCTTTGCCGTGATTCTGCCGCTGGCCCTGCATGGCTGGCTGCTGTACGACACCCTGTTTATCTGGGGTGCGCTGAACCTGGGGCTGGTCTACGCAGTGTCGCTGATCCTTTGGCTGACGGTGCTGGTGTACTGGCTGGCGCGCTATCTCTATCCGCTGTCCAGTTTGCAAACGCTGATGTTGCCGCTGGCCGCCGTTGCCACGGCCCTGCCCGCGCTGTTCCCTGAAGCGCATATCCTTTTACAACCGCCGTCCGGTCTGTTCGACACCCATGTGTTGATGGCCATGCTGGCCTACAGCCTGTTCACTATCGCTGCCCTGCATGCGGGCTTGATCGCTCTGGTGGAAAAGCGGTTGCACCTTGGCAGGCTGCCCAGGGTGCTGCAAAACCTGCCGCCGTTGTTGACCATGGAAACCCTGTTGTTCAGGGTGGTGGGCGCGGGGTTCGTGCTGCTGACCGTGACAGTGGCCTCCGGCATGCTGTTTTCCGAGCAAATCTTCGGGCACCCCTTGCAATTCACCCACATGGTGCTGTTCGGTATCCTGTCTTGGGGGGTATTCGCCGTGTTGCTGGCCGGGCATCATTTCTATGGCTGGCGCGGGCATACGGCGGTACGCTGGACGCTGAGCGGCTTCGGATTGCTGATTCTGGCTTATCTGGGCGCCCGCTTCGTCCTAGAAATCGTGCTGCACCGCTGATTTCCTTCAATCCAAAGAATCCTTGCCAAAATTCAACGGGGTATCGTAGAATTCGCGCCCTTTGGCTTGGTCCAGAACAATTTTTATTGGGTAAATATTATGGTAGTCATTCGTCTTTCCCGTGGCGGCGCGAAAAACCGCCCGTTCTACAACGTGGTGGTGGCTGATTCGCGCAACCGTCGCGATGGCCGCTTCATTGAGCGGATCGGTTTCTACAACCCGCTGGCTGCAGAAGGCAGCGAAGGTCTGCGCATCCAGATGGATCGCCTGTCTCACTGGCAGGACAAGGGCGCGCAAATGAGCGAGACCGTCAGCCGTCTGGCCAAGAAGGCCGGTGCAGCCAAGGCCTGATGAGGCAAGCCCCATGGTGGTCATGGGGAAGGTCGTGGCGGCACACGGCATACGCGGCTGGATCAAGGTTCAAACCTATACCGAATATCTCGACAGCCTGCTCGACTACGACATCTGGCATCTGGGCAACGACAAGCAGGCTTGGCGCCCGTTCGAAGTGCTGGAGGCCGATGTGCATGGCAAGGTGGTGGTCGCCCGGTTGCAAGGAGTGGAAGACCGCACTGCGGCGGAGAAGTGCAAGGGTTTGCTGGTGGCCATTCCGCGCGATGAATTGCCGGAAGAGGAAGACGGGGAATACTACTGGTCTGACCTAGTCGGCATGCGGGTGGTGAACCTCACTGATGAGGCGCTGGGCACGGTGGATACATTGCTGGAGACAGGCGCGAACGACGTGTTGGGCGTGCGCGACGCGCAGGGCAAGGAGATATTGATTCCCTTCATTGCTCAGGTGATCCGGCAGGTGGACAAAGAGCGGAAAGTAATTCGGGTCGATTGGCAAGCGGATTACTGAAATGCGTTTTGACGTCATCACGCTGTTCCCTGAAATGTTCGATGCGCTCACGCAATATGGCGTCACACGGCGCGCGGCGGAGCAGGGCAAGTTTGAGTTGCAGACGTGGAATCCGCGTGATTTCACCGCCGACAACTACCGCACCATAGACGACCGTCCCTATGGTGGCGGGCCCGGAATGGTGATGCTGGCGGAACCGTTGGAAAAGGCGATCGGCGCAGCGAAAGCAGCGCAGACGGCAAGCGGAGTGGAGCAGAGTCGAGTGATCCATCTCTCGCCGCAAGGCAGGCCGCTCACCCATGAAGTGGTGATGGAGTTGCTGGCGCGGGACGAAGGATTGATATTGCTGGCAAGCCGCTATGAGGGCGTAGATGAACGCCTGTTGGCAAGCCAAGTGGATGAAGAGCTTTCCATCGGGGACTATGTGTTATCCGGTGGCGAGCTGGCAGCGATGGTGGTGATGGACGCAGTGGTGCGGCAGATCCCCGGCGTATTGGGCGACGACGCATCCGCACAGCAGGATTCCTTCGTACAGGGGCTGCTGGATTGTCCGCACTACACGCGGCCCGAGATTTATAACGGCGAGGGCGTTCCCGAAGTATTGATGTCGGGACATCACGCCGAGATAGAGAAGTGGCGATTGAAGCAAGCATTAGGAAGGACTGCTGAACGTCGCCCGGATTTGCTGGCCCAGCGCCAGTTAACTAAACAGGAAGCTCGGCTACTGGCGGAGTACCAGCAGGAACAAGCTTCCGCACAACAAGAGGGAACAAAATGAATCTGATTGGCATTCTGGAAAAAGAAGAAATCGCCCGCTTGGGCAAGGCCATTCCCGAGTTCGCCCCTGGCGACACGGTGATCGTCAGCGTGAACGTGGTCGAAGGCGACAAGAAGCGCACCCAAGCCTACGAAGGCGTGGTTATCGCCAAACGCAACAAGGGGCTGAACTCCAGCTTCATCGTGCGCAAGATCTCCGCCGGTGAAGGCGTGGAGCGTACCTTCCAGACCTACTCGCCCAGCATCGCAGGTATCGAAGTGAAGCGCAAAGGTGATGTGCGTCGCGCCAAGCTGTACTACCTGCGCGAGCGCTCCGGCAAGTCTGCCCGCATCAAGGAAAAACTGGCCGCACGCAACAAGGACGTGCAATAAGCACAATGCTGTGCGCGGTGCAAAACGGGAGCCGAGGCTCCCGTTTTTGTTTGCGCGGACACCAGCGCAGCGGGTGCTAGAGTCCGCTATCATGCTGACATGGATCATCAGGCTGTCATCGCTACCCCTTTCGCCAAGCTCGGTATCCGCTGCACGGCAGAGTCTTTGCTGGGCATTGAATTCCTGCCGTTGAGTGCGCGTGCGCGCATGCTTGGTCATGCCTTGGCACAAGAGGTGCGACGGCAAGTGGAAGCCTATCTGTGCGATGCGGATTTCCGCTTTGATCTGCCACTGGGGCTCGCGGGCAGCGAGCATCAATGCAAGGTGTGGCGCATGATGTGCGTCATCCCGTGCGGGCAGACACTGAGCTATGGTGAACTGGCCGCCGAGATTGGTTCCAGCGCGCGCGCCGTCGGGCAAGCCTGCGGCAGCAATCCCATCCCCCTTGTCATTCCTTGTCACCGCGTGGTCGGCAAGGCCGGGCTGGGCGGTTTCATGCATCGCGCGGACAACGGCGCGCTCGACATTAAACGCTGGCTGCTGGCACATGAACGACGTTGAACTGCTCGATGAATTCTGCGATACGTTATGGCTGGAAGACGGTCTGTCACGCAATACGCTGGACAGCTACCGGCGCGACCTGAACAAATTCGCATCATGGCTGGCGCAGCAGCGCGGCTGCGGGCTGTTGGCGGCCACTCATGCCGACATCCAGGGTTTTCTAGCATTCCGGGTGGGTGGCGAGAAAGCGAAGGCGACATCCACGTCGCGTGCCATCTCCAGCCTCAAGCGTCTTTACCGGTACCTGTTGCGGCAAAACAGGGTGGTGACCGATCCGACCTTGCAGGTTGCCACGCCCAAGCTGCCGCGCAGCCTGCCCAAGAGTCTCACCGAAGAAGATGTCGAACTGCTGCTGAATGCGCCCGATGTGCGGACCCCGCTGGGAATGCGCGACCGCACTATGCTGGAAGTGCTGTATGCCAGCGGCTTGCGCGTATCGGAGCTGGTGGGACTGAAACTGGTGCAGGTCAGCATGAATGAAGGCGTGGTGCGTGTGATGGGCAAGGGCAGCAAGGAACGGCTCGTGCCGCTGGGGGAAGAGGCGCAGGACTGGCTCAGGCGCTACCTCGCGGAAGCCCGCACTGTCTTGCTGGCGGGCAAGGTAAGCGATGCGATGTTCGTGACCCAGCGCGGCGGGGCGATGACGCGGCAGATGTTCTGGTACCTCATCAAAAAACATGCGCGTGAAGCCGGTATGCACAAGGCCCTTTCGCCGCACACTCTGCGCCACGCCTTTGCTACCCATTTACTCAATCACGGTGCCGACCTGCGCGTGGTACAGATGCTGCTCGGGCATTCCGACATCTCGACCACGCAGATATACACCCATGTGGCACGTGAGCGCCTGAAGCAACTGCATGCGCAGCATCATCCGCGTGGATAAGCGAAAGCTGGATTGGTGGCGTAAAGTTTACCACCGAGGAACTCGCTATTGGGGGCAGTGAGTAAGCCCGAGGAGGTCTGCGGAACGATGCATCTTGCCGTCTGTTATGCGCCGAGCAGGCGACGCGCCAAAAGGGATTGCATATCTCGCCGGCCATCTGCGATCACGTAGATGTAAACCTTTTGCCCGATCACTCGATAGATCACGCGGTAGGGCTTGAAGGAGATCTGTCGATAGTCTCGAATGCCGAGAGCAATCAGTTCCTTGGGATAGGCGTCACGCTCTGGGAACGCCGTTACCAACAATGATTTGAATGTTCAGTGTATCACTGTCGCCATTTTGACGCCACAATGACAAATCAACAAACATTGGCTTGGCTTCCTGATCGAACAGCGCGTTGATGGGGGTGGAGAAGGTGCGCGTGCAGAAGATGCTGCGACTCGCTCGGCTGGCACCTGACATGGTCGAGGACATCGCCAAGGGACAACAGGCGGTCGGTGTCTCACTGGAATTCTTCATGCGCAACCCGTTGCCGGATGATTGGAATGCGCAACGGGACGTGATCGGCGGGTGGACTACTTGATTGATCGTGGGAGCACGTTCGAAATCCCACCACTATGCGTTGTGGGGTGCAAACCGCGACCCTGAAACCCGCGCAACCCCGCCACGGCTGGCCCTTGGCGGGCAGAAAAAAGCCCGGAGCATGTCCGGGCTTTGGAATGATGGTGGAGGTGATCAGGATCGAACTGACGACCTTCTGATTGCGAACCAGACGCTCTCCCAACTGAGCTACACCCCCACGGGAGGCGCATCCTAAAGGTAAATGCGATGTTTGAAAAGTGCGACCGTCGGATCGTGCGCCGTTCCTAATTCCCGCAAATCCTGCAATAATCGGGACATTGGGGCAAAAAGAGAGAACAAAAGAGATGGCAATGACACAAGATGATCTGAAACGCGCGGTCGCCCAGGCGGCGATCGCCTATGTGCCGAACGACTGCATCGTGGGCGTGGGCACCGGCTCTACCGCCAACTTCTTCATCGACGAGCTGGCGAAGATCAAGGGCAAGATCCGCGGCGCGGTCGCCAGTTCCGAAGCATCGGCCAAGCGCCTGCAAGGTCACGGCATCGAAGTGCTGTCGCTGAACGACACGGGCGACCTGCCGGTGTATGTGGATGGCGCCGACGAGATCACGCGCCACATGCACATGGTCAAGGGCGGCGGCGGCGCCTTGACGCGCGAGAAGATCGTGGCCGCGGCCAGCAAGAAGTTCATCTGCGTCTGCGACCAGAGCAAGCTGGTGGACGTGCTGGGCAAGTTTCCGCTGCCGATCGAGGTGATCCCCATGGCACGCAGTTACATCGCACGCGAGGTGGTGAAGCTGGGCGGGCAGCCCAAGCTGCGCGAAGGGTTCACCACCGACAACGGCAACATCATCCTCGACGTGCATAACCTGAGCATCATGAATCCCGTGGAACTAGAGACTGCGTTGAACCATTTGCCCGGCGTGGTGACCAATGGCCTGTTTGCGCGGCGTCCGGCGGATGTGCTGCTGCTAGGCACGCCGGACGGGGTGAAGACGCTGACCACCGCGTAATACAAATGTAACCAACCTGGGAGAACATTCCCAGTTTGCAGTAATTCTAGAGGAACGGCCATGCCCCAAAACGAACATACCTCCAAACAATTTGATGCGGAACTGGAAGCGGTACGTGCGCGCGTGCTGCAGATGGGCGGACTGGTGGAGAACCAGATACGCCTGGCAGTGGAGTCGCTATCCACTGGCGATGTTGCGCTGATGAACAGGGTTATCGAGGAGGATCACCACGTCAACGCGATGGAAGTTGATATAGACGAAAGCTGCAACCATATCCTGGTCCGCCGCCAGCCAGCCGCCAGCGACCTGCGTATGGTGATGACGGTCATCAAGACCATCACCGATCTGGAACGCATCGGCGATGAGGCGGAAAAGATCGCGCGCATGGCCAAGCTAATCTCGCAAAAAGAGCGGCTGCACCTGCCGCGTTACAACGAGATCAAGCATGCTGCCGACATCGCGCTGGATATGTTGCGTAAATCATTGGACGCTTTCGCGCGTCTGGACCTGGCGGCAGCAGCCCAAGTGGTGCGCCAGGACGAACAGGTGGATGAAGAATTCCGGGCCATCATGCGCTATCTCATCACTTTCATGATGGAAGACCCGCGCACCATTTCCTCCTCGCTGGAGATCCTGTTCGTGGCCAAGGCCATCGAGCGCATCGGCGACCATGCCAAGAATATGTCCGAATACGTGGTGTACATGGTCAAGGGGCGTGACGTGCGCCATGTCTCCGTGGAGGAGATCGAGCGCGAAGTGCAGCAGCAATAAGGCGGATTCCCCGTGCCCCAGCATTCCCTCCTGGCCGCCGTTGATCTTGGGTCGAACAGTTTCCGGCTGCAAGTGGCGCGTGTGGTGGACGACCAGCTCTACATGCTGGACGGATTGCGCGAGGCGGTGCGCCTGGCCGCGGGGCTGGGCGAGGACAAGCGGCTTGACCAGGCGGCGCAGCAGCGTGCCCTTTCCTGTTTGCAGAAATTTGGCGAGCGCCTGCGCGGCTTGCCGCGTGAAGCGGTGCGCGCTGTCGGCACCAACTCGCTGCGTGTTGCCAAGAACGCCGCGGAATTCCTGAAACAGGCAGAAGACGCACTGGGCTTTCCCATCGATGTCATCGCCGGGCGCGAAGAGGCCCGGCTGATCTACCTCGGTGTCGCCCAAGGGCTGCCACAGACGGACGAGCGCCGCATGATCATGGACATTGGCGGGGGCTCCACCGAATTCATCATCGGGCGCGGCTTGCAGCCTTTGCATCTGGAAAGCCTGTACATGGGCTGCGTCAGCTTCAGCGTGCGTTATTTTCCCGGTGGGAAGATCGGCAAGGCCAATCTCAAGCAGGCCGAACTGGCGGCACGCAGCGAACTGCAAACCATCGTCGCCGAATATGCACTCGGCCATTGGGATGTCGCCCTCGGCTCGTCGGGCACGGCGCGCGTGTTGTGCGACATCCTCGAACAGAACGGCTACAGCGAGAGCGGCATCACGCGCGACGGGTTGGAGAAACTGCGCACCCAGTTGCTCAAGGCGGGCGATGTGAACAAGCTCGAACTGCTGGGTTTGAAGCCGGATCGCATCCCCGTGCTGCCAGGCGGCTTCTCCATCATGTACGCTGCTTTCTGCGAGCTGGGCATCGAACGGATGCAGCCCGCGCTGGGCGCCTTGCGCGAAGGCGTGCTGTACGATCTGCTGGGGCGTTACACGCACAACGACATGCGCGAGGCCACGGTGCAGCAGTTCATGCGCCGCTACCATGTGGCACCAATGCAGGCCAGGCGTGTGGCCGAACTGGCGGACAAACTGGCACGCCAGTTCTTGGGCGAGCAGGCGGATGAGGAATCGCTGTGCCATTTGCAGTGGGCCGCAAGCCTGCACGAAATCGGCATCAGCGTCGCGCATAGCGCTTATCACAAGCATACCGCCTATATCCTCGCCAACGCCGACATGCCCGGCTTTTCCAGGAAAGAACAGCAGCGCTTGAGCCTGCTCGCGCTGGCCCATCGCGGCGGCCTGGAAAAAGTGCGCGGGCAGTTGCACGAGGCGAAAGATTTCTGCTTGGTCATGGCATTGCGCCTGGCGACACTGTTCTATCGCAACCGGGGTACGCTCGAACTGCCCGAAATCAGCGGCAGATTCACCGGCTCAAAATTTCACTTGGCGCTCGCCCGCGAATGGCTGGGGCAAAGTCCGCTGACCGGGAACGCCCTGCAGGACGAAGCCAGGCAATGGAAGGCGCTGGGCATCAACGTCCAGATCGGCGAAGCCTGAACACACGGCAAGACAGGAGGCGCCATGAAACAAATCAAATTCATGTTGATCGGGTTGGCAGTTGGCTTGCTCATTGGACTGGCGCTTGGCGTCAACATCGGGCGCGACAAACCCCTGTTTTCCAATCCCTTTGCACGCGCATCCCTTATGGACAGCGCCAAGCGCCTGGGCAGCGAGACCTTACAGCAGAGCGGCAAGGCGCTTGAAAAAACCGGGCAGGCATTGCAAGGCAAGTGATACTGCCGCGCAGCGCGTGTGCCGGAATTAAAGTCCGGTTTCCTGGACGGGTCGCTCTCGCGCCCATGTTAAACTCTGCCCTGAAGCAGGCTAGACAGTCGCTGCGCACCTTGTGTTGCGTAGAGGAAAGTCCGGGCTCCGCAGAGCAGGATGCCGGCTAACGGCCGGACGCCGCGAGGCGATGGAAAGTGCCACAGAGAACAGACCGCCGATGATTGCGCAAGCAGAACAGGCAAGGGTGAAACGGCGAGGTAAGAGCTCACCGCGGACGTGGCGACACGGACGGCACGGTAAACCCCATCCGGAGCAAGACCAAATAGGCAGGCCATGACGTGGCTCGCGTCGCCTGCGGGTAGGTCGCTTGAGCGTCAGGTAACGAAACGCCTAGAGGAATGACTGTCCACGACAGAACCCGGCTTATCGGCCTGCTTCACCTTATTTTGCGCTGTTCAGCGCCTGCTCCAGTTGCTCCGCAGGCAGGTAGCCGGGGTTGATGACGCCATCGGCAAAGATCAGCGCGGGCGTGCCGCTCACCTTGAGTTTTCTGGCCAGCTCCATCACCTTGGTGGTGGGCGTGTCGCATTTGGCCGTCTGCGGCCTGACGCCGTTCAGCATCAGATCATCCCAGGACTTCACCCTATCCTTGCTGCACCAGATTGCTTGCGCCTTCTCGGCGGAGTCGCTGCCGCCGATGTGTGTGGACATGAATAGGTAGAGCGTGACATCGTCCACCTTCTGCAATTCATGCTCCAGCTTTTTGCACCAGCCGCAGTTCGGGTCGGTGAAATAGGCCATGCGGCGCGTGCCCTTGCCCTTCACTTTCTTGATGGCGAGGTCGAACGGCAGCTTGTCGAAGTCCACCGCGAACAGGGCGCGCGAGCGTGCCTCGGTCAGATTGCGGCGGGCTTGCAGGTCATACAGGCTGCCATCGATCAGGTATTGGCCACTTTCGTCGGCATAGAAGATGTGATCCTGCGTGACCACCTCGTACAGTCCGCTGATCGGGGATTTGTTCACCTGTGTGATGCCGCCCAGCATCTGGCCATAGTTTTGGCTCAGCAGTTCCTTGAGCTTGGCGGTATTGTTTTCGGCGGCCTGCGCGAGCGTGGCGGAGAGCAGGAGCAGCAAGAGTGTTTTGAACATCGCGGTTTCCTTAGAATTAAAGATCAGTTAAGCGCATGCCGTGCCAGCATCTTCTTCAGCGGCACGATCTTGTTGGTGGCGGTGAGGCCGACGTTGCGCAGCAGACGCAGCACCGGGTTGCTGTTCACGAACAGGTGTTTCAGCGCATCGGTGGTGAGCTGCATGGACAGGATGTCTTCCTGCCGTGCCTGCTCATAGCGGCGCAGCAGGCGGATGTCGCCGCAATCCAGCGCGCCACGTTGCATCAGCGACTGTGCCAATTCGCGCGCATCGCGCAGCCCCAGGTTCACGCCCTGGCCGGCCAGCGGATGCACGTTGTGCGCGGCATCGCCGATCAGCGCGATGCGCGGCTGGGTGATGTGCGCCAGATTCAGCACGCGCAGCGGAAACGCGGCAGACGGCGTGATGAGCTTCAGTTCGCCCAGTGTGTGCTGCGAGGCTTGCGACACGCGTGCGCACAATTCCTCATGCGGCAGCGCCAGCAGTTCGCCCGCTTTCTCTGGCGGCACTGACCACACGATGGAGATGCGCCGGCCCGGCAAGGGCAGCAGCGCGAGGATGCCGTCCTGCTGGAACCACTGGTAAGCGATGCCGCGGTGCGCCTTGCTACAAGTGAAATTGGCGACCAGGCCATGTTGATGATAGGGCGTGGGGACTTCGGGCATGTTGGTCTGATGTCTGACCCAGGAATCGCGCCCGTCCGCGCCGACGATGAGTTTGGCTTGCACCGTGCGGCCATCCTTCAGTGTCAGCACGGCACCCTCTTCGCCCACCGCGAGCGCGGCACATTGTGCCGGGTGCAGCAAGGTCAGGTTGGATTGCTCACGCAGGCACTGCCATAGCGCATCCTGCAGCAAACGGCTTTCTAGGATGAAGGCCAGCTCCGGCGCGCCAAGCTGGTAGGCGCTGAAATCCAGTTTGGCGCCGGTGTCGCCGAACACGCGCATCTCTTCCACCTGTTGCACGCGGCCCATGTCCAAACGTTGCCATGCTCCGCACTCGCGCAGGAAATCCACATTGCCGGGGGTGAAGGCATAGATGCGCGCATCCCAGTTATCTGCCGCATGATTGGCTTGAGGTGAGGAGCCACTTTCGACCAAAGCCAGTTTCAATCCGCTGTCGCGCAAAAAAGCCGCCAAGCTGGCGCCCACCAGGCCGCCGCCGATGATGACAATGTCGAATTCCATGGTCGGGTATCCCGCAAGATTATTGAGCGGCATCATAGCATGGGGCGGCTGCGTAATTTATAATCGCCGCCCCTTTCGAGGATCGTCATGAAAATCGGTCGTTACAAGTTGAAGAACAACCTCATCGTCGCCCCCATGGCGGGCGTCACCGACCGACCGTTTCGCATGCTGTGCAAGCGCATGGGCGCAGGCATGGCCGTGTCCGAGATGGTCGCTTCCAACTCGTTGCTGTACGGCTCCGAGAAAACCAAGCGCCGCGCCAACCACGAGGGCGAAGTCGATCCCATCTCGGTGCAGATCGTCGGTGCCGATCCGGAAATGCTGGCGCAGGCCGCGCGCCACAACGTGGATTACGGTGCGCAGATCATCGACATCAACATGGGGTGTCCGGCCAAGAAGATATGCAATGTGATGGCCGGCTCCGCGCTGTTGCGCGACGAGCCACTGGTAGCCACATTGCTGGAAGCTGTGGTGCAGGCCGTGCCCGACACGCCGGTCACCCTCAAAATACGCACCGGCTGGGACAAGGCCAACAAAAACGCCATCAACATTGCGCGCATCGCCGAATCTTCCGGCATCCAGGCGCTGGCCATCCACGGCCGCACCCGCGCCTGTGGCTACACCGGCGAGGCCGAGTACGACACCATACGCGCGGTGAAGGATGCGGTGCGCATCCCCATCATCGCCAATGGTGACATCACCACGCCGGAGAAAGCCCGGCACGTGTTGCAATATTCCGGTGCGGACGCAGTGATGATCGGTCGCGCCGCGCAAGGGCGTCCCTGGTTGTTCCGCGAGGTTGCCCATTTCCTCGACACGGGCGAGCATCTGGCTGCGCCGCAGGTGGAAGAGATTCGCATCCTGCTGCTGGAGCACCTGCATGACCTGTATGTCTTCTATGGTGAAATGACCGGTCTGCGCGTCGCGCGCAAGCATATCTCCTGGTACACCAAGGGGTTACCTAGTTCAGCGTTGTTTCGCCACCGCATGAACCAGCTGGAAAGCGTCGCCGAGCAGTTGCAGGCGGTGAACGATTTTTTCGACGAACAAAAAAACGGCAGCGAAAGATTGCGCTATGACGACAACAGGGAGTTGGCAGAATGACGGAAGACGGCATCAACGAGAACGACATCGCCAGGCATGTGCGCAAGGCGGTCAATGACTACTTCAAGGACCTCGACGGCGAGGAACCCTCCTGCGGCATGTACGACATGGTGATCAACTGCGCGGAAAAACCGCTGATCGAAACCGTGCTGCACCACGCAGGCGGCAACCAGACGCGCGCCGCCGAGTTGCTCGGCATCAACCGCAACACGCTGCGCAAGAAGATGCAGCTGCACAAAATCCAATAATCAAGGGAATAACATGGCCATCACCCAAGCACTCATCAGCGTGTCGGATAAATCCGGCGTCCTCGAATTCGCCCAAGGCTTGCACCAGCTTGGCGTGAAGATTCTTTCCACCGGTGGCACCGCGAAACTCCTGGCCAACAACAAGATCCCCGTTACCGAGGTCGCCGACTACACCGGCTTCCCCGAGATGCTGGATGGCCGCGTCAAGACGCTGCAACCCAAGGTGCATGCCGGCATCCTAGCGCGCCGCGACCTGCCCGAGCATGTCGCCACGCTGATGCAGCACGACATCCCCACTATCGACCTCGTGGTGGTGAACCTGTATCCGTTTGCAGCGACCATCGCCAAACCCGGCTGCACCCTGGAAGATGCCATCGAGAACATTGACATCGGCGGGCCGACCATGGTGCGCGCTGCCGCCAAGAACCACGCGCATGTCGCCATCGTCACCGATCCAGCCGATTATGCCGATGTGCTGGCCGAGATGCAGACCAACAGGTGCAGCGTGTCCGATGCCACCCGCTTCGAGCTGGCGAAGAAGGCGTTCTCGCATACCGCCGCCTACGACAGCATGATCAGCAACTACCTGACCGCGATCAACAGCGATGGAAGCAAGAACGACTTTCCCGCGCAGATCAATTTCAATTTCACCAAAGTGCAAGACATGCGCTATGGCGAAAACCCGCACCAGAAGGCCGCGTTCTACCGCGAGCTGACGCCGCTGCCGGGCAGCATCTCCAACTACACCCAAGTGCAAGGGAAGGAGTTGTCCTACAACAACATCGGCGATGCCGACGCAACATGGGAACTGGTGAAGTCGTTTGACGAACCCGCCTGCGTCATCGTCAAGCACGCCAATCCGTGCGGCGTGGCGGTTGCCGACACCCCGCTGAATGCCTACAAGCTGGCGTATGCCACCGATCCAACCTCCGCCTTTGGCGGCATCATTGCCTTCAACCGCGAACTGGATGAAGCGAGCGCGAAACAGATTACCGCCAACCAGTTCGTCGAGCTCATCATCGCGCCCTCGGCAACGGA
Organism: Gallionellaceae bacterium; assembly: GCA_037446515.1. Lineage (GTDB taxonomy): Bacteria > Pseudomonadota > Gammaproteobacteria > Burkholderiales > Gallionellaceae > Sideroxyarcus. The sequence goes on along the minus strand of JBBIIN010000002.1, from coordinate 19,200 downwards.
TGCGGCGCTTGCGGTTACCGCCGCCAAGCAGAATGTGCGCGTGTTGATCGTGCCGCTGTCGAAGGCGCACAATCAATATGACATGAAGCGCGTCGGCGGCGGGCTGCTGGTGCAAACGCCCGACCTGTTCACTGTCAAGCGCGAACATCTCAAGATCGTGACCAAACTCCAGCCAACTGCAGCGCAGATCAATGACCTCCTGTTCGCCTTCCGTGTGGCGAAATTCGTCAAATCCAATGCCATCGTGTTCTGCAAGGACGGCCAGACCCTGGGCGTTGGCGCCGGCCAGATGAGCCGCGTGGACAGCACCCGCATCGCCAGCATCAAGGCGCAGAACGCCGGCTTGAGTCTGACCGGCTCCGTGGTTGCCTCCGACGCCTTCTTCCCGTTCCGCGACGGGGTGGACGTGCTGGCCGAGGCCGGCGCAAAAGCCGTTATCCAACCGGGCGGCTCGATGCGCGACGAGGAAGTGATCGCCGCGGCTGACGAGCACGGGTTGGCGATGGTGTTCACCGGCTACCGTCATTTCAGGCATTAAAAACATTTAGCCACAGAGTTCATAGAGACCACAGAGCAAATTCCGCAAGCGCTCTCTGTGTGTTCTGTGTGCTCTGTGGCAAAGGGGTTCAAATGAAAATACTGGTTATCGGTAACGGCGGTCGCGAGCACGCATTGGCTTGGCGCTTGGCGCAGGGTGTGAAAGTACAGAAGGTGTACGTTGCGCCGGGCAATGCGGGAACGGCGTTGGAAGATGGTGTGGAGAACGTCGCCATCTCCGCCATCCCCGAACTCATCGAATTCGTGAAACGTGAAGACATCGAACTCACCGTCGTCGGCCCCGAAGCGCCGCTGGCGGCGGGTGTGGTGGATGCGTTCCGCGCGGCGGGGCTGAAGATATTCGGCCCCACCAAGGCGGCCGCGCAGTTGGAATCTTCCAAGGATTTCGCCAAGCGTTTCATGACGCGCCACAACATCCCCACCGCCTTCTTCGAGACCTTCAGCGAGATCGCTCCGGCCAAAGCCTATGTGGAAAAACACGGTGCGCCTATCGTCATCAAGGCTGACGGTCTGGCGGCAGGCAAGGGCGTGGTCGTTGCGATGAGCAAGCAGGAAGCGTTCGACGCCATCGACATGATGCTGTCCGATAACAAGCTCGGCGATGCCGGAGCGCGCGTAGTGATCGAGGAATTCCTCAACGGTGAAGAAGCCAGCTTCATCGTCATGGCCGACGGCAAGAACGTGCTGGCGATGGCCACCAGCCAGGACCACAAGCGTTTGCTCGATGGCGACCAAGGCCCCAACACCGGGGGCATGGGCGCGTATTCCCCCGCGCCGGTGGTCACGCCCACCCTCCACGCCAAAGTGCTGCGCGAAGTCATCATGCCCGTAGTGCGCGGCATGGAATCCGAAGGCACCCCCTACACCGGCTTTCTCTATGCGGGCCTGATGATCTCGCCCGACGGCGGCCTCAAGGTGCTGGAATTCAACTGCCGCTTCGGCGATCCCGAGACGCAGCCCGTCATGATGCGCCTGAAGAGCGATTTCGCCGTCCTCATCGAGCACGGCATCAACGGCACGCTGGATCAGGTGGAAGCCGAATGGGACAAGCGCACGGCACTAGGCGTCGTCATGGCAGCCGCCAACTATCCCGACACCCCGCGCAAGGGCGATGTCATCACCGGGCTGCCGAAGCAGGTGGAAGACGGTCACGTGTTCCATGCCGGTACTGCGAAGCAGGACGGCAAGGTCGTCACCAGCGGCGGTCGCGTGCTGTGCGTCGTCGCGCTGGGCGACATGGTCAAAGCCGCGCAGAAGCGTGCCTACGAGATCGCCGACGGCATCAAGTTTGAGGGCGCGCAGATGCGGCGGGACATCGGGTATCGCGCCATCGGAAGGAAGTGAACAGATTTCCTCTCTCCCGCCGGGGTAACCGCCTCTTCCTGAAAACTGCACTGTTAAGTCCTACAGGCTGCCGGGTGTCCACAGTCTTGGCATGGAAAAGCTGATAGTATGGGCATCGGTCTCCGGAGTGGGATCAGCACGAGACTGTATTAAGTGGGTGGAGAGATGAGCGGAACGATATCCAGATGGACTGCGCGCATCAATAATGCCGTGCTTTCATCTTTGCTGGGGGCATGTTCGATATTGCTGGTGCTGGCGGCCTATTATTCCCAGAACCATTTCCTGGAGGCTTTTGAAGAGAAGACCTACGACCTGCGCTTCAGGGATATGCGTGGAGCGATTCCTCTGGAGCCCAGCATCGGCATCGTGGCGATAGACGACAAGAGCATCGCCGAGCTGGGGCGTTATCCTTGGGCGCGGGGGCATTACGCGCGCTTGCTTGACCGGCTCAGGGCGGCGCAGGCCAAGGCGGTGTTGTTCGATGCCTTTTTCCCCGAGCGCGAGGACTTGGTGAATGACCAGACCTTTGCTGCGGCGATAAAGAAATCCGGCAATGTGGCGCTGGCGGTCTTGTACGAGTTTGATGCCAATGACGAGATGAAGGGGGTCACGCGCTCCTTGCCTGAGATCGAAAGTGCGGCTGCGGCGACAGCCCATATCAATCTCTTTCCGGAGGCGGATGGCGTCAACCGGCGTATCCCGCTGCTGATTCAGGATGGAGACAAGGCAGTGCCCTCGCTAGGCATGATGGCGGCGATGATGGCACTCGGCGAACAAGAGTTTGCGATAGAGCCTTATGAGGTTGTGCTGGGGAAGCGCCGCATTCCGGTCAGCGACAGCCGCGCGATGTGGGTGAATTTCACGGGTCCGCCGGGCGGCTACCCGCGTTTTTCATTCTCCGATATTGTCAATGGCCGTATCCCGCCGGAGCGGCTGCGCGGGAAAATCCTGTTTGTCGGCGCGACCGCATTGGGCATTTACGATATGCGGGTGACGCCATTCCACGGTAATACGCCGGGGGTGGAGATACACGCGACCGTTGCCGACAACATCATCAGCAGCCGCTTCATTCAGCAGGGAGGAATGGAATCGCTGGCCGACATTTTTTTCATCGTCCTCATGGGAGCGCTGGCATTCATATTGACCATCCGCTTGCGTCTTTATGGTGCCATACCAGCCACGTTACTGTTGCTGGCCGGATATGTCTGGTTTGCTTACAGCATGTTCGACGGCGGGCACTGGCTGAATATCGTTTACCCCACGCTTTCCGCAGTGCTGGCGCTGCTGGTGGGCGGCAGCTTCCGTTATTTGGTGCTGGAGCGGAGTGCCCGCGAGATGCGCTCGATGTTTTCCAGTTACCTGTCGCCCAAACTGGTGGCGCGGTTGGAAAAGAACCCCGAGGAAGCCAAGATTGGCGGTGACAGTAAAGTTGTGACCGTGTTGTTCACCGATGTGAAAGGGTTCACTTCGTTCAGTGAATCCCACCCGCCGCAAGAGGTCGTATCGCGCCTGAACGAATATCTGGGGGCGATGGTGCAGATAATAGAGCGCTACGATGGCACCATAGACAAGTTCATCGGCGACGGCATCATGGCTTACTGGGGCGCCCCGCTGCCTCAGCCGGATCACGCCAAGCTTGCATTGCAGTGCGTCAGGGCGATGGCCGAGCGCATGCTGGAGTTACACGCGCAATGGCAATCCGAAGGCAAGGAGCCGCTGCACATCCGTGGCGGCGTCCAGTCCGGCGAAGTGGTGGCTGGCAATGTCGGCCTGGCTGGCAAGAAGATGGAATATACCGTCATCGGCGATACGGTGAACCAGGCGGCGCGGCTGGAAAGCACCGCCAAATATTATGGGGTGGGTTTTCTGGTTGGCGAGCAGGCCTATCAGCTTTCCCGGGGAGCGTGCCGATACAGGGAATTGGACAAGATACGTGTGGTGGGCAAGCATTTGCCCGTTACAATATACGAGCCGCAGTACGGTTCGAAGGCGCTTACCGTAGAGCAGGTGGCGCGGTTCGAGGCCGGACTGGAGTTGTACCGTTCCTGCCGCTGGGCGGAAGCTAGGGCGCAGTTTGCACAGCTGCTGGCAGAGTTGCCTAATGACAAGCCAAGCAGGATATATGTCGAGCGTTGTGATTATTTTGCCGATGCGCCGCCACCTGCTGATTGGGATGGCGTGTTCAATCGGGCGGACAAATAGGGTATAGCTGGTTGAGGGTTGAAAGTATGCGTAATTTGTTGATTGTAATTTTCCTGGCCGCGTTGTGCGGTTCCTCATTTGCCGTTGGTATGGAAGGCGGGGCAGGGGCGGCGTTCATCAAGGCGGACTTCAAAAAAGAGATTGCTTATACAAAGCTGCGCAAACTGCTGGGGGGAGATGCGGGCCACCTAGTCGTCGCCAAACAGGATGGCGCTGTCGAGGTTCTCGGTGAAGATGGTGTTGCCCGGTTTGCTTTGCCGCAGAAAGAGGGCGATACCACTTTGCTGAAACAGCCGGAAGCTGCGGCAATCGAAACGGGCACGGTGTATGTGGCGGATGCCGGAACCAACCAAGTGGTTATGTATGGTTTGGCCAACGGCAAATATCTGGGCAGGTTCGGCGCCAAGGCCAGCGGCTTCTTCAGTGGCGGCGACGGCAATGAGTTGGATGATCCGCGCGGCATCGCGGTGCAGGATGGCGTGGTGTATGTTGCCGACACGGGCAACAAACGCGTGCAGATGTTTGGGGTGAATGGCGTGTTCTTGCAAACTTTGCCGCTGAGCGCCCAGTCCACTCCTGCCGCAGGGAAGGAGGCGTCCTATGCGCTGAAGGAACCCGCCGATATTGGCTTGGATGAAACCGGGCGCATTTATGTGCTCGACAGTAGCGACCATCTGGTCAAGGTATATGCGCCCAGCGGCCAGTTTCTTAAGGTGCTGCCGAACATAGCAAGAGCAGCGTCCATGCGGGTGGCAGAAGATGGAATTTATGTGGCGGATGATGCCGAGCAGGTCATTGCCAAATTCGATTTTGCGGGCAAGCTCGCCTATAACTTTGGCTCGAAGGGGGAGGGCAAAGGTCAGTTTAAAAAGATCTCCGGACTGGCGATAGGCAAGGCTCAGCAGATTTATGTGGGCGATGCAGACAAGAGCGTCGCGCACGAATTCCTGACCGTAGCCGGTGCCCGGCTGGAGCCGATACCGAAAGCGGCGGGCAGGACTTCGGTGAGTCTGGTGGCGAGCATACCGGTCGAGGCTGCCCAGCTAGCCGGGGGGCTGCGTGGGGGCGCCTATGCGATTAGCAAGGATGGCAAGGCCCTGCTCAAACTTGCCGCAGGCAAGGTTGCGGGCGAAATCAAGCCGGGCGATATGGTGATCGCGGCGGCAACCGTGGATGCGGACGGCGCCATCTGGGCGTTGGATAAGGCCAACAAGCAAGGCGTGAGGCTCGATCAAGAAGGCAAGGTGCTGCTCAAGTTCGGTAGCGGGGGCAGCGGCGCCGGGCAATTCAGCAATCCTTCCTCCATTGCGGTGTCACCGGCTGGTTTGGTATTCGTGGCCGACACGGGCAATGCTTCGGTGCAGGTTTTCCGCAACGATGGCGTCTACTTGGCCAAGCTCGGCGGGAGCGCTTCACCTATCGCCAATCCGTTGAGAATTGTGGCGGGATTGAATGGCAACCTGTTCGTGCTGGATGGCAACCGCAATTCGGTGATGGTGTTTTCGCCGGCAGGAGACTTGTTGGCAGAATTCGGCAAACTGAAAGAGGGTAATTTGCTGGCCCACCCGACCGACATGACGGTCACGGCGAACGAGGTGCTGGTGCTCGACGGCAGCCAGATCAAGGTGTTTAGCCAGGGAGGGGTGTTGCTGCGCACGTTTGGCAGCAAACAGACGGGTGCGGGCGCACTGACGGATGCGTCAGCCATCACGGCGGTCGGCGATAGTGGGCTTTATGTGATCGATCATGCCGGCAAGAGCGTGTATGCATATACCCTTTTGTACAAACCGGACGCGCCACAACAGTTCACGGCGCAGGGTGGCGTGCATGCCATCGAATTGAAATGGGGCAAAGCGGAAGCGCCCTATGTCAAGCAGTTCCGCGTTTACCGTTCGCGCGAGGAAGGGGCTGGGTTCGTGCAGATCGCCACTGCCGCAGGCAATGCTTATACCGATGCCAATCTGGATGCGGACATGAAATATTTCTACCGGGTAGCGGCCTTGTCGGATCAGGGGTATGAGGGGGCGACCAGTGCCGCAACCACGGCGGTCTCGCAGAAGTTCACGCCAGCCCCGTTGTTGGCAGCAAGGGTGGAGACCACACCCTGGCAGGTCAAGCTGGCTTGGGATGCCGCACCGGCCCAATATTTGGCGGCTTATCGCATCTATCAGAAGGAAGGCGAAGATTTCGTCAAACTGGGCGAAGTGAACCAGCCCGGGTTCGTTAAGGAAGCGCTTGCTCCGGAGACTAAATATACCTTCTATTTGACGGTGGTCAGCACGGATGGCGTGGAATCCGAGAAACTGCCGGTCGAGGCAACGACGCAAGTCTTCAACCGTCCCCCGCTGGATATCGAGGTGGTCAAGCTGGAGAATGTGTTTTCCAATTCCTACAAGCTGTATGAGCGCGACGGGATCGGGCGCATCCGGTTGAGCAACAACACGAACAAGCCGATGGAAAAGATCCGCGTCAGTTTCGTGTTGAAGAATTTCATGGACTATCCCACCGAAACAAAGATCGACAAGTTGCGCTCGGGAGAAAGTACTGAAATCCCGCTCAAGGCGGTGTTCAACAACAGCATACTGACCGTGACTGAAGATACGGCTGTGCAGGTGATGATTGAGGCCAGCTACTATGACAATGGCAAGAAGGCGATCTATAACCGCAACGAAACCGTCAACGTCTACGACAAACACCGCCTGACCTGGGATCAGCGCGAGCGCTTCGCCACCTTCATCACGCCCAAGGATCCACCCATCCTCAATCTGGTGCGAGCGGTAGTGAGTGAGTATGGCGAAACCAAAGACGATATCCTGCTTGCCGCTGGGCTGTTCGACGCGCTCGGCGTCTATGGGATTACCTACATACAGGATCCGACTAATCCATACCAGATCAGCTCGGGTAAAACCGATACGGTGGATTACATCCAGTTTCCGCGCGAAACCTTGGAACGCAAGTCCGGGGATTGCGATGACTTGGTGGCTTTTTATTCGGCGGGGCTGGAAAGCATGGGGATCAACACGCGTGTGCTGGAAGTGCCCGGCCACATGCTCATGATGTTCTCCACCGGCATGCCGGCGGATGAAGATGGCTATACCATGGACAATCTGTATGTGATCTACGAAGGGGTGCTATGGGTGCCTGTTGAAACCACGCTGCTCGGGAGTTCCTTCATCAAGGCTTGGGAAAACGGCAGCGCCACCTATTACAAGAACAAGGATAAGGGGCTCACCATCCTGGACGTGCACCATGCATGGGAGAACTTTAAGCCGGCCAGCCTGCCCGATTCCGAGTGGAAGCCCAGTGGCCTGACGCGTGCCGCCATCGACAAGAAATTCCCGGGCGACCATCTGTCCGTGCTAAAGATCAGCTCCCAGACCAGGACGCGCCGCTATCTGGACATCCTCAAGGGCAACCCGTCGGACATCCCGGCCAATTTGCAGATGGGCATCATTCTGGCCAAAATAGGCGACGCTGGGGAAGCCATGAAATATTTCAACAAGGTAATTGCCCTGGATACCCAAAATGCCGCAGCTTTGAACAACCGTGGCAACTTGCTGATGATCGAAGACAAATTCCAGGATGCGCAGAAGGACTATCTGGCTGCGCTCAAGGCCAGCCCGGAGGATGCCCAGGTGTGGGTGAACCTGGCCCGTGCTTACAAGCGCGCCGGGAATACCAAGAAGGCCAAGGCGGCCTTTGTCAAAGCACAGGGGCTTGACCCGAAAATCAAGGATCAATATCGCGCGTTGGCACTGGAATTGTTGAATGCGCTGTAAAATGGCGGAAACGGAAAGGAGAGAGACTATGAAAAAATTATTGATGCTATGCCTGTTCCTGGGCGCTGTGCAGACCATGCCGGTTTATGCCGGTGCAAGCAGCGAGCCTTCGTTGTGGGATCGCCTGCGTAAAAAGATCGAAACGCTGACCCCGCAAAAGAAATTGAGTAGCACCACGGCGGCGGGGGGCGTGCGCGGCTCATTGGCGGATGCGCAAGATGTGTATTGGAAGGGTGAGGCCAAGGTGCAAGCCATCGATGCCGATGAACTGGAGGCCTTCAAGAAAGCCATGGCCTTGGTGGAGGGGGGCAATACCGCCGATGCCAGAGCCGCTTTTAGTGACTTCATCAAGCAGCATCCCGACAGCTCCTTGCGGGCCGATGCCGAAGCTGCGCTCACACAGCTGCAAGCACCCAAACAATGATCCTGTGAAGGGGCGGTCGATCTCCGACCGCCCCCGGCGTGGCGTAACCGCAGGCAGGGGACTTATCCGGCGATTCCTCTTATAATTCCGCCCCCGCAGCCTTACGCACAACGGACATTTCATGCAGTTATTCACCTTCGGCGTCAACCATCATACGGCTCCCCTCAGCGTGCGCGAGCAGATCGCGTTCAACGCCGAGGCGATGGATGTTGCGCTGCGCGACCTGGTGGATAATGGTGCCGCCAAGGAAGCGGCCATCCTTTCCACCTGCAACCGCACCGAGATTTATTGCGGCACCAGCAACCCGGTGCAAGCCGTGAATTGGCTCGCCGCTTACCACTGTCTTCCCGCCAACGAAGTCGAGCCCTACATCTACCGCCTGCCACAGGAGCAGGCCGTCAAGCATGCTTTCCGAGTTGCCAGCGGGCTGGATTCTATGGTGCTGGGCGAGCCGCAGATTCTGGGGCAGATGAAGCAGGCCGTGCGCCAGGCCGAGCAGGCCGGCACGCTGGGCTTTTTGCTGCACAAGTTGTTTCAGCGCACTTTCAGCGTCGCCAAGGATGTGCGTACGCAGACCGAGATCGGCGCAAATCTGGTATCGATGGCGGCAGCCGCAGTCAAACTGGCCGAGCGCATTTTCCCCTCCATAGCCGAGCAGCGCGTGCTGTTTATCGGTGCGGGCGAAATGATCGAGCTTAATGCCGTGCACTTTGCCGCGCGCAACCCCAAACACATCACCGTCGCCAACCGCACGCTGGAGCGAGCCCAGACTTTGGCGCGGCGTATCAACGGCCATGCCGTCACACTCAATGAACTGCCCGAGCAGATCACCCAGCACGACATCATCGTTACCTGCACCGCCAGCACCCTGCCCATCCTCGGCAAAGGCATGGTCGAGCGCACGCTTAAAGAACGCAAGCACCGCCCGCTGTTCATTGTGGATCTGGCCGTACCGCGCGACGTGGAAAAAGAAGTGGCGGAACTGGACGACGTGTTCCTGTACACGGTGGACGATCTTTCCGAAGTGGTGCGTGACGGCCTCGACGCACGCCAGGGCGCGGTGAAGGAAGCCGAAGTCATCATCGATTCCGGGGTCAATGATTTCGTGCACTGGATGGAATCGCGCGGCGTGGTGCCCACCATCCGCGCCCTGCGCGACCATGCCGAGCGTCAGCGCCGTCATGAGATGGAAAAGGCTCTAAAACTGCTGGCCAAAGGCGAAAACACCGAAAGGGTGCTGGAGTCCTTGAGCAGCGCGCTGACCAACAAATTCCTGCACGGCCCCACCCATGCGTTGAACCAGGCCACTGCTGCCGAACGCGATGCCCTGCTGGAAACGGTGCGCCGCCTCTACCAACTGCACGACAGCGAATGAAACCCAGCATCGCATCCCGTCTCGCCCAACTTAGCGAACGGTTGGACGAGGTCAACGCCTTGCTGAGCAGCGAAGTCGCCACGCGCGACATGGATGCTTTCCGAAAGCTGAACCGTGAACGTACCGAGGTCGAACCGGTGGTTACGCTATACCACGCCTGGCAAGCTTGCGAGGCCGACATCGCCGCCGCGCAGGAAATGGCGGGCGATCCCGAGATGAAAGAATTCGCCGAAGCCGAAATCGCTGCCGGGCGCGAAAAGCGTGAACAGCTCGAAACCAAATTACAAAGGCTGCTGTTGCCCAAAGACCGCAACGACGAGCGCAACGTCATCCTCGAAGTACGCGCAGGCACCGGCGGCGATGAGGCCGCGCTGTTCGCGGGAGACCTGTTCCGCATGTACGCGCGCTTCGCCGAACGCCGCCGATGGCAGGTCGAGATCATCTCGGAGAGTCCCGGTGAGATGGGCGGCTACAAGGAAATCATCGCGCGCATCATCGGCCAAGGCGCCTACTCCGTGCTCAAGTTCGAATCCGGTGCGCACCGCGTGCAGCGCGTGCCCGCCACCGAGACGCAGGGGCGCATCCACACGTCAGCCTGCACCGTCGCCATCCTGCCCGAGGCCGATGAGGTGGACGAAGTCGTTCTCAATCCCGCCGAACTGCGCATTGACACCTTTCGCGCATCCGGCGCTGGCGGCCAGCACATCAACAAGACCGACTCCGCTGTGCGCATCACCCACCTGCCCTCCGGCACCGTGGTCGAATGCCAGGATGGCCGCTCGCAGCACCAGAACAAGGCGCAGGCCATGCGCGTGCTCGCCGCGCGCATCAAGGACAAGCTGGAACACGAAGCGCACAGCAAGCTTGCCGCTGAGCGCAAATCACTGGTGGGCAGCGGTGACCGCTCCGAGCGCATCCGCACCTACAACTTCCCGCAAGGCCGCATTACCGACCACCGCATCAACCTCACGCTGTACAAGATGGATGCCATCATGGACGGCGACATCGGAGAACTCACCAATGCCCTCATGGCCGAGCACCAGACCGAACAACTCGCCACGCTGGCGAACGAGGGTTGATTCAAAGGTCTGTACCACCAGTCATTAGCCCTGGCACAAAGTGTGGACAGTCACCAAGTTCCTTGGTGAAGAGATTGCGCAGACTATTGTTGCCAATGCGCCTCAAGCAGGCGATCACGGCGTTCCTGCGGTACGCGTTGCATGAACCCGCAATCCGCACGGTGCAGTGTGATACCGAAGCGGGTAGTATAGCCCACGATCCGATCGTGGGCTTCTGGCTTGCAGCATTTGGCCATGCGCACGGTGAGCCCGCCTACCCCTTCGATGAGCACGCCGGTGGGCGTGGTGTGCGGCGCGGCGGTCTTCTGCGCAACAGTCTTGGCGGGAAGGACAACCTTGGCGGGAGCTTCCTGCTGGATGGCGAGGGCAATGCGGCTTTGCTTTACCTCGTCGCGTCCGATAGCGGCGAGCAGGTCATCCAGTTTGTTGTAACGCAGGCGCTGGGCGAGTCTTTCCTGGTTCAGGTCGGTGACGCCGAGGCGGTGCAGTTCGCGGTCGAGGATAGTGCGACCCTCGGCGATGCTGGTCTCGATGTTCTGCGTGGCGAACCAGTGGCGTACCTTGGCGCGGGCGCGCGGACTTTTGAGGTAGCCGAGTTGGGGGCTTAACCAGTCGCGGCTGGGTGCGCCGATCCTGGTGGTGAGTATTTCCACGCGCTGGCCGGTTTGCAGTTTGTAGTTCAGCGGCACGATGCTGCCATCCACCTTGGCGCCGCGTGTGCGGTGGCCGAGGTCGGTATGCAGCATGTAAGCAAAATCCACCGGTGTCGCTCCCTTTGGCAGGTCTATCACCTTGCCTTGCGGCGTGAATACATACACGCGGTCTTGCAACAACTCGTTCTTGAATTGCTGCCTCAACTCGCCGCTGTCCGCCAGTTCCGCCTTCCACGCCAGAATCTGGCGCAGCCATGCGATCTTTTCGTCGAGGCCAGATTCGCTCTGCTTGTTCTCTTTGTAGCGCCAGTGCGCGGCGACACCCAATTCGGAATCGTAATGCATCTGCGGTGTGCGAATCTGCACCTCGACCGCAAGGTTGCGCGGTCCCTGCACGGCAGTGTGCAGCGATTGATAGCCGTTCGGTTTTGGGCTGGCGATGTAGTCGTCGAACTCGCTATGGATGGCCGGCCATAATTCGTGCACGACCGAGAGTGCGGCGTAGCAATTCTCCACGTCTTTGACCTGGATGCGTACAGCACGGATATCGTACAGCTCGCTGAATTCCATGTTCTTGCGCTTCATCTTACTGATGATGCTGTAGATGTGTTTCGGTCGTCCGTTCACCTCGGCCTGAATGCCTTGTGCGGTCAGCGCGCTCTGCAGCTGTGCCACGACATCGGCGATGTACCGCTCACGGTCGATACGGCGCTCGTCCAACAGCTTGGCGACCTGCTTGTAGAGCACCGGTTCCAGATAGCGCAGCGAAAGGTCTTCCAATTCCCACTTGAGTTGCCACACACCCAGACGATTGGCCAACGGCCCGAAGATGCTGCGCGTCTCTTGTGCGATGTGCTGCTGCGCAGCGGGACTGGCGGAGGAAAGGTTGCGCAGGGTCTGTGTGCGCTCGGCCAGTTTGATGAGCACGACGCGGATGTCATCCACCATCGCCAGCAACATCTTGCGCAACCCTTCTACTTGCTGTGCAGCTTCTTGCTTGTCTGCGATGGCCGCTTCGCGCACTTCGCTGAAATGGCGCAGACGTTCCATGTCCGAGATGCCGCCCACCAAACGGGTGACGTTCGCGCCGCAGCGCGCCGGCAGCACCTCCTGCCAATCCTTGAGGTAGCCGGGCACCGCGTGCAAGATCGTCGCCGCGACGGCTTCGTGATCCATGTGCAGACCGATGAGGATGCCAGCAGAACCGAATGCATGTTGTAAAAGAGAGGCCCCCGTGACATCCACTTCGTCGTGATACAACGGCGCGGCAAACTGACAGGCGGCACGGATGAGTTCGACTTCGACAGGTACGAAAACGTCGTTCAGCACCAACAGCCAGCGCTCGATGTCGGCACTGTCCTGACTGAGTAGCGGAGGGAACGGATGCTGAATCGAGGCCACGTGAGGCGCGCTATACCTTGCTGGCCTGTACCAGCTGAGCCAATTTGTCCTTCGCCGCGCCGCTGGCGATGACTGCGGCGGCTTTCTGTACACCGGTCTCCAGTGTGTCGGCCAGTCCGGCCAGATAGATCGACGCCCCCGCGTTCATCTGCACGATGTCGAGCGCGGGGCCGGGCTGGTTGTCCAGCACGTCTAGGATCATGTCGCGCGAGGCTTGCACGTTGCTGGCCTGGATGTCTTCCAGCGAAACGGTGCTCAAGCCGAATTGTTGCGGGTGCACGGTGTATTCGCGCACCTCGCCATCTTTCAGTTCGGCCACCAAGGTGTCGCCGGTGAGGGTGATCTCATCCAGCCCGTCCTTGCCGTGCACCACCATCACGCGCTGGCTGCCCAAGCGTTGTAGCACGCGCGCTTGGATGCCGACCAGATCGGGGTGGAATACGCCCAGCAACTGCCGCTTCGCGCCGGCCGGGTTGGTCAGCGGGCCGAGGATATTAAACAGCGTGCGCACGCCGAGTTCCTTGCGCACGGGTGCTGCGTGCTTCATCGCGCTGTGGTAGTTGGGCGCGAACATGAAGCCGAAGCCGACCTCGTTGATGCATTTCGCGGTCTGCTCCGGCGTCAGGTTGATGTTGATGCCCAGCGCCTCCAGTACATCGGCGCTACCCGAGCTTGAGGACACCGAACGGCCGCCGTGCTTGGCGATCTTCGCACCCGCCGCCGCCGCGACGAAGGCTGAGGCGGTGGAGATGTTGAAGGTGTGCGCGCCGTCCCCGCCGGTGCCGCAGGTATCGACCAGCCTGCTATCATCCGCGATGCTGACTTTGGTGGAAAGCTCGCGCATCACCGTCGCCGCACCGGCGATCTCGCCGATAGTCTCCTTCTTCACACGCAGGCCTGTGATGATCGCCGCGATCATCACAGGGGTCACTTCACCGCCCATGATCTGGCGCATCAGCGATACCATCTCGTCGTGAAAGATCTCGCGGTGTTCGATGATGCGCTTGAGTGCGTCTTGCGGTTTCATGGTTTGCCCTCCAGGAAGTTCCTCAACATGTCGTGTCCGTGTTCGGTCAGGATGGATTCGGGGTGGAACTGCACGCCGTGCACGGCCAGCGTCTTGTGGCGCACGCCCATGATCTCGCCATCGTCGGTCCAGGCGGTGATCTCCAGACAATCCGGCAGCGTTTCGCGCTCAATCACCAGCGAGTGATAGCGTGTGGCGGTGAACGGGTCGGGCAGCCCGGTGAACACGCTGTTGCCATGGTGGTGGATGAGCGAGGTCTTGCCGTGCATCAGCGTCTTGGCGTGGATGATGTGGCCGCCGAAGGCTTGGCCAATACTTTGGTGGCCGAGGCACACACCCAGCAGCGGGATCCTGCCGGCGTAGGTCTTGATCGTCGCGACCGAGATACCCGCTTCGTTCGGTGTGCAGGGGCCGGGCGAGATGACCAGATACTGCGGGTTCATCTGCGCGATGTCCTCTACCGTGATCTCGTCGTTGCGTTTCACCATCACATCCGCGCCGAGTTCGGCGAAGTACTGCACCAGGTTGTAGGTGAAGGAGTCGTAGTTGTCGATCATCAATAACATGCTGTTCTCCTAACGATGGTCTGGGGCGTCGAGGCCGTCCAGTACCATCTCCGCCGCGCGCAGCACGGCGCGCGCCTTGTTTTGCGTTTCCGTCCATTCACTGTCGGGATTGGAATCGGCGACGATGCCGGCGCCCGCCTGCACGAACAACATCTTGTTTTTCACCACGGCAGTGCGCAGCGCAATGGCGACATCCATGTCGCCGTTGAAGCCGAGGTAGCCCACGGCACCTGCATAGATGCCGCGCTTGCTGGGTTCCAGTTCGTCGATGATCTCCATCGCGCGCACCTTGGCAGCACCGCTCACCGTACCGGCGGGGAAGGTGGCCTTGAGCACGTCCATCGCGTCCAGCCCCGGCTTCAATTTCGCTTCGACGTTGGAGACGATGTGCATCACGTGCGAATAGCGCTCGATCACCATCTTGTCGGTCAGATTCACCGTGCCGCGCTCGGCCACGCGGCCGATGTCATTGCGTCCGAGGTCGATCAGCATCAGGTGTTCGGCCAGTTCTTTCGGGTCGGCCAACAATTCTTCAGCGAGTGCCACGTCTTGTTGCGACGTCTTACCGCGCGGGCGCGTACCCGCGATGGGTCGCACGGTGACGGTGTCGCCTTCCAGGCGCACGAGGATCTCTGGCGAGGAACCGACCACGTGATGGTCGCCCATGTCGTAATAGAACAGGTAGGGTGAAGGATTGATGCTACGCAATGCGCGATACAAAGACAGCGGCGAAGCGGGGAAGGGCTGCGCCAGGCGTTGCGACAACACGACCTGCATGATGTCGCCGTCGAAGATGTAGCGCTTGGACTTCTCCACAGCCGCCTTGAATGCGGTCTCGCCGAACTCGGATTTTGCCTCTTCATGTTTGGCGGCGGGAGCGAACGGAATGTCCACCGGCAGACGCATCATGCCGATCAGTTCGCGCAGCCTGTCGCGTGCAATGGCATAGGCATCATCTTGCGCCGGATCGGCATACACGATAAAAAACAGCTTGCCGGAGAGGTTGTCCACCACGGCAAGTTGTTCAGTCAGCATCAGCAGGATGTCGGGCGTGCCGATGACATCCTTCTTCACCGTCTTCGCCAAGCGCGGCTCGATGTAACGCACGGTGTCATAACCGAAGTAGCCAGCGAGCCCGCCGGTGAAACGCGGCAAGCCAGACAGCGGTGCGACCTTGAACTGCGATTGATAGGCGCTGATGTAATCCAGCGGGTTTTCCACTTCCTGCTTGGTCTCGCCCTTCGCCGTGGTCAGCGCGACCTGTTTACCGCGCACGGTGATGCGCTTCTCGGCAGGCAAACCGATGAAGGAATAATGTCCGAAGCGCTCACCACCCTGTACCGATTCCAGCAGGTAGCTGAAAGGTTTGTTGGCGAGTTTGAGGTAGAGCGAGAGCGGCGTGTCTAGGTCGGCAAAAGTCTCTGCGACCAACGGGATGCGGTTGTAGCCTTGCTTTGCTAACGCTTGAAATTCTGATTCTGTGATGGGATGCAGCATGAAAAAACCTCCTGTGAATTGTAGGTCGGGTTTCAACCCGACATGAACCTCGTCGGGTTGAAACCCGACCTACACATCAGCACCATCGCCAATAAAGGAGGTTGTTTAGTTTCATATTCAGGCTCGCTTGATGAGTGGCAACACACCCGTCAGGTCGGGAATGACTGCATCCACATCCAGCGACTCCACAGGCTCGCCGTGGTTGTAACCGTAAGGCACGCAGATGATAGGGCAACCCGCCGCACGTGCCGCTTGTGCATCGCTGAGGGAATCGCCGACCAGCAGGAGTTGTTCGATAGGGCAAGCAAAGAACTTCGCTGCGTGCAGCAAAGGCAGCGGATGCGGTTTCTTCTCGGGCAGCGTGTCGCCCGCCAACACGATATCGAAGTAGTCCGCCATGCCGATGCCTTTGAGCAAAGGATTGGTGTAACGCTCGACCTTGTTGGTGATACAGCCCAAGCGATAGCGCGCCGCCTTCATCGCATCCAAACCCTTCACCACATTGGGGAACGGTTTGCTCTGCAACAACAGCGCGGTGTAATGCTTCTCAAAGACGGGCAAGGCGCTATCGAACAAGGCCGCATCCGGCTCGGCATGCATATCGCCCGTGAGCGCACGCTTCACCAGCCAGTGGATGCCGTTGCCGATGTAGCTCATCAACAGATCTTGCGACACGGGCGCACGGCTCATGTCGCGCAACATGCGATTGGCCGACTCCGCCAATTCCGGCGCGGTATGCAACAGCGTACCGTCAAGGTCAATCACGATGGCCGTAACGGCCAGCGGGAAGTCCCTGAACGCCATTACTTGCCGGCTTTCGCCAGCTCGGCGCGCATCTGGCCGATGATGGTGTCGTACTTGTTCTTGTCACTGTCGCTGCGTTTGCCGAACACCGCAGAGCCTGCCACGAAGGTATTCACACCTGCTTCAGCCACTTCGCGGATGTTTGCGGGACCCACGCCGCCGTCGATCTCCAAACGGCAGTTGTAATTGCAGGCATCGATCATCTTGCGCACGGCACGCGCCTTGTCCAGCACGTAGGGGATGAATTTCTGTCCGCCGAAACCGGGGTTGACCGACATCAGCAGCACCATGTCGAGCTTGGGCAGGGTGTATTCCAGCATGTCCAGCGGCGTGGCCGGATTGAATACCAGGCCGGCCTTGCAACCGCTCTCCTTGATCAGGCCGATGGTGCGGTCGATGTGTTCGGAGGCTTCCGGGTGGAAAGTGATATAGGTCGCGCCGGCCTTGGCGAAATCGGGAATGATGCGATCCACCGGCTTGACCATCAGGTGCACGTCGATCGGCGCGGTGACGCCGTGCTTGCGCAGCGCCTCGCACACCAGCGGGCCGATGGTCAGATTGGGGACATAGTGGTTGTCCATTACGTCGAAGTGCACGATATCCGCGCCGGAAGCGAGTACGTTATCGACTTCCTCGCCGAGGCGGGCAAAATTGGCGGAAAGAATCGAAGGTGCGATCTGGTAGTCCATGGTTGTGTCCTTGAGAGATTGAAATTTGAATCGGCATTCTAACCCAAAATGGCGCTACATCTGCATTCCCGCGCCGGCGGGGAAGACATGGTGTGAGGCGTTTTTCTGTCCTGCGCGCTTGTCACATTTCGCAAAATACGGTGAAATGCAGCGATGGATGACATCAACCAATACAAGGTTCACATCACCGTTCAGGTGCGCTACCTCGCCGACCAGTCGGACGAAGCGGACAATCGCCATGTCTTCGCATATACCATCACCATCTCCAACCAGGGGGCACAACCGGTGCAACTGCTGCATCGCCACTGGATCATCACCGATTCCAACAACCATGTGCAGGAAGTGAAAGGCAAGGGCGTGGTGGGCGAGCAGCCCATTATCAAACCGGGTGGGCACTTTGAATATTCCAGCGGTACGGTGCTGGCGACACAGGTTGGCACCATGTCCGGCAGCTATCAGATGCGGGCGGATGAAGGGGCGGAATTCTCGGTATCCATCCCGCAGTTCGTGTTGAGCGTGCCGCGCACGTTGCATTAGGCGAGGGAAAAGATGCGCACCATCCGTCAGGGATTGACCGGATTGCTTGTCAGCATATGGCTGGCAGCTTGCCAAACGCCTGTGCATCACGCAAAAGTCGTGGTCGAGCCAGTCAAACCCGCGGGCAAGGCGAATCCCGATTACATGTTGGCTAGATGGGACGACTTGCCTGATTGGTTGACCCAGGATCTGCCGGCTTCATGGCCGGCGCTACAACAAAGCTGCCGGGCGCTCAGGTTCAAACCGGCATGGCTGCCTATCTGCAATGCTGCGGCCAAGGTCGAGGCGGACGATGCCATGGCGCAGCGCACGTTCTACGAGACCTGGTTCACGCCATACCGGGTGCTCAATCCGGATGGTTCCGACAGCGGGCTGATCACCGGCTATTACGAGCCCTTGCTTAAGGGCAGCCGTGTACGCAGTGAGAAATTTCCTTACCCCATCTATGCGCCGCCAGACGACATGCTGGAGGTGGATATGGGCGATCTTTATCCGCAGTTTCGCGGCCAATATGTGAGAGGTCGACTGCAGGGTAAGCGGGTGGTGCCTTATTTCAATCGCGCCGAGATTGACGCGGGCAATGCACCTGCGCTGGCTGGTAAGGAGCTGTACTACGTGGGCAACGCAGTGGAGCTGTTCTTCTTGCAGATACAGGGATCAGGGCGCATCGAGCTGGAAGATGGGGCGCGCGTGAAGCTCGGCTATGCGGAGCAGAACGGCCATCCCTATGCTTCCATAGGCAAGAGGCTCATCGACATGGGGGAACTCAAGCCAGAAGAGGCTTCAATGCAAGGCATCAAAAATTGGGCGGAGAAGAATCCCGATCGGCTGCCTGTTCTATTGGGGCATAACCCCAGTTATGTTTTCTTCCGTGAGTTGCCAGATGGGTTGTCAGGACCGCTGGGGGCATTAGGGGTGCCGCTGACCAACGAATACAGCATCGCGGTGGATCCGCGCAGTATTTCGCTGGGCGTTCCAGTCTTCCTTGCTTCTACCCAGCCCAATAGCACGGAACCACTCAATCGACTTGTGTTTGCACAAGACACGGGGGGGGCGATCAAGGGGGCGGTGCGCGCTGATTTCTTTTGGGGATTTGGCGATCTGGCGGGTTACAAAGCCGGACGTATGCGACAAACCGGCAAACTGTGGATATTGTTTCCTAAGGGCAATGAGCCGGCATTGGATTAAAACAAACCCCTCTTGTTTTCCTTTGACCTCTGCTGTCAATCATAGAGTCCAACGGGTTAAGCGGCGAGTTGTGTTGC
>JBBIIN010000001.1:0-145618 GCA_037446515.1 Gallionellaceae bacterium | reverse complement strand
AAATTGGATATGAGCTTAGGCTAATGAAAATTCACAGTGAATATGTTGAAGAACCCGTTTTTTTAAGCATCCGTCTGTAGCTATATTTCTGACTTATGAGTAAGTTCTAGCCGTGGTGGCGGGTCAGGTGCTGGGCGGAGAGGGGGACGGGACTAGTCATTGCGGTGTGGGCATGCGCGTTGGGCGGACTATAACCCAAGATGCGGGACGCACCAATGCCGCATTCTGCGCAGGCCTTTGCTTTACATCGCCGGCCATCAAGGGGAGAATCCGCGCACTTTTTTTGCGGCGCTGTGCCGCAGCCAACCGGGACCGGCAATGAGGGGCTATCCGCTACACCGCTTCGGCACTTTTTTCGTTGCCTGCGTCACGCTGCTGGCGCAGCTGACGCCTGCCTGCCATGCGGAAGAGTCGGGCAGCGAAGAGACGAGTGCGCATTACCAGGTCACCTACAACTGGCAGCGGCATCCGGCCTTCCATGCGGCCTACAGCGGGCCGAACAGCATCCTGCCTGGTGCGGAAAAAATGTACACCTTCACGGCCACTGCTTACCTGGGGTTGCGGCCCTGGCAGGATGGCGAGCTTTATTTGACGCCGGAAGTCTCGCAGGGCGTGCCGTTCTCCACCAACCTCATTGGTCTGGGCGGATTCACCAATGGCGAGATCACCCGCGCCGCCGGGCCACACCCTACTTACTACCGGCAAAAATTGTTCCTGCGCCAGACCTGGAACAACGGCGGTGGCGCGCAGCGCGTGGCGCCGGGGCAGAACCAGCTTGCCGGTTATGTCGACCGCAACCGTGTTGTGCTGACCGTGGGCAATTATTCCACGCTGGATGTGTTCGACCAGAACGCCTACGCCAAGGACCCGCGTACCCAGTTCATGAACTGGGGTGGTTGGACCTATGCGGCTTACGACTATGCTGCCGATGCGCGCGGCTTCGGCTGGGGCTTTGCGGCGGAGTGGTATCAGGGTGATTGGGCGTTGCGCTATGGCCGCATGTCCGGTCCCAAGAATCCCAACGATCTGCCGGTCGATCTGGCGCTGGCCATCCACTATGCCGATCAGGTCGAGGCGGAACATGCGCACGACTGGCATGGACGTCCCGGCAAGGTGCGGGTGCTGTGGTGGCGCAATCGCGCACGGCTGGCCAGTTTCAACGATGCGCTGGTCTGGCTGCAGGCGCATCCCGGCCAGTACAACGGCCCCGATGCGTTGGTCGCGGTGCGCAACACCGAAAGATTCAAGTACGGGCTGGGCATCAATGTCGAGCAGGAGGTCGCTGATGGCGCGGGATTCTTCCTGCGTGCCATGCAGGCGGACGGGCGCACCGAGACGCATGCCTTCACCGAAGTGGATGGCTCGCTCTCTGGCGGCCTGCTCATTCAGGGCCAGCGCTGGGGGCGCGATACCGACACGGTGGGGCTGGCGTTGCTGCGCAATACACTTTCCGCCGATCGCCGCCGTTTCCTTGAAGCGGGCGGCATCTCCTATTTCATTGGCGATGGCGGCTTGCGCTACCACCCGGAAACCATCTTCGAAGGCTACTACAGCCTTGGTTTGGGCAGGGCCGCATGGCTGACGGCGGATTATCAGCGTGTGCAGAACCCTGCCTATAACGCTGACCGCGGACCTTTCAATGTGTATGCAGTGCGTTTGCACGCGGAGTTTTAGGCGCGCAGCAACCTTGTCGCGACCCGGTGAATGTGCGGGCGGTGCGGCGAATCTCGGCTAGAATCGCGCCCCGCCCCGAGATTCTCAGGACTATTTGTTTGGACGCTCTGCAAAGAACATCGCTGTGCTGTTGCCTGCTGGCCGCGTTATGCGGCTGCGCCGCAGGCCCTGATTTCCAGCGTCCCCCCGCGCCATCCGCGCAGGGCTATGGTACGACCGTGGCGGCACAGGAGACGGTGGCAGCCGCTGTCCTGCACGGCCAGGCGCAGCAGTTCGTGGCGGCACGGGACATCCCTTCCGAATGGTGGAAGTTGTTCCAGTCGCCGCAGCTCGATGCGCTGATCCAGCGCGCTTTCAAGGCCAACCCGGACATCGCGGCGGCGCAGGCCGCGCTCAGGCAGGCGCAGGCCTACGTGGAGGCGCAGCAGGGATATTTCTATCCGGCTGTCAGCGCGGGCTACTCACCTTCGCGCAACAAGCTGGCCGGCAACATGGGCGGCAATTCGCCCGGCGTGCAGGGCAACGGCAGCATCATCCAGACCTATTCCAATCCGGCCGGCCCTAAATTCAACGGCCCGGCGTATTACAACTTTCATGTCGCGCAACTGACCGTGGGTTATGCGCCCGACGTGTTCGGCGCCAATGCGCGCCGCGTGGAATCCCTGCAAGCCCAGACCGAGGCGCAGCGCATGCAGCTGGAAGCGGCCTATGTTACGCTCGCCGCGAATGTGGTGGCCGCTGCGATCCAGGAAGCCTCGCTGCGCGCGCAGATTGCCGCGCAGCGCAAGATTGTCAGCCTGAACGAGGAGACCTTGACGATCCTGCGCCAGCGCCAGGCGGTGGGAGATGTGGCCGCGCTGGAGGTGGCGCAGCAGCAGGCCGGGCTGGCGCAGGCGCAGCAGGCGCTGATTCCCATGCAGCAGCAGCTGGAGCAGACGCGCAACCTGCTGCGCGCGCTGACCGGCGTGGGGCCGGATGCCGAGATGGCGGAATCGTTCACGCTGGAGGAGCTGCACCTGCCGCAGGAGCTGCCCGTGAGCTTGCCCTCCAAGCTGGTCGAGCAGCGTCCCGATGTGCGCATCGCCGAGGCGCAGTTGCACGCCGCCAGCGCGCAGTATGGTGTGGCGCTGGCCAACACCCTGCCGCAGTTCGCCATCACCGGTGCGATCGGCGGCATGGCATCCACGCCCGCGTGGATGTTCAGGAACGGCGGTGGCTTCTTCGATCTGACCGGCAACATCGCCCAGACCATTTTCGATGGAGGCGCCTTGCGCGCCCAGTCGCGCGCGGCGCAGGAAGCGCTGAACCAGGCGGCGGCGCAGTATCGCGCGGTGGTCATGGTGGCCTTGCAGAATGTGGCCGATGCGCTCTATGTCATCCAGTCCGATGCTCAGGCGTTGCAGGCGGCAGCGGATTATGCGCAGGCGATGGAACGTGTCGCCGGGGTGGCGCGCAACCAATATGAGGCGGGTTATGCGGATCGTGCGGCGTTGCTGACAGCACAGCAGAATGCGCAACAGGCCGGCATCAACCTGGTGCAGGCGCAGACCAACCGGCTGGGCGATACAGCGGCGTTGTTCCAGGCGCTGGGGGGCGGCTGGTGGAACCGCGACAAGATGGGTGGAGTGGCAGAATGAATCGCATGCAAAAGATCACGCTAGGACTGGTGCTGGCGCTGCTGGTGGCGGCAGGCGGGTATCGGGGCTGGCAACAACGCGCGGCAGCGCCTGCGGGGGCGGAGGCGAAGAACGCCGCGCCGCATGTTGCTTCCGACACGCTGCGTTTCGAGGCGAATGCGCCACAGCTCGCGTTCCTGCAGGTCAAGCCGGTCGAGGCTTTTCCCGAAGTGCTGGTCGAGCCGCTGAACGGGCGCATCGCCTATGACGACAACCGCACCGCGCGCGTGTTCTCGCCCATCAACGGGCGCGTGCTGAAGATCGCCGTCGATGCGGGCAGCGAGGTCAAGGCGGGCGATGAACTGCTGCTGCTGGATGCACCGGACTACGCGCAGGCGGCGGCGGACCATGCCAAGGCGCAGGCCGACCTGAAACGCAAGAAGCTGGCCTTCGAACGCGCGCGCGGGCTGTTGATGAGCAGCGGCATCTCGCTCAGGGATCTGGAAGCGGCGGATGCCGATTTCCACCAGGCAGAGGCGGAGGCGCAACGCGCCGAAGCGCGCCTGCACAACCTGCAAAGCGCCGCGCGGCTGGTCGATGGGCGTTTCGCCTTGCGCGCGCCGCTGGCGGGCATCGTCAGCGAGCGCCAGGTAAGCAGCGGCAGCGAAGTGCGCCCGGATGCGCCCAATCCGCTGTTCGTCATCACCGATCCCGCGCACCTGTGGGTGCTGATCGACCTGCCGGAACGCTATCTGGGCAAGATCACGCTGGGGCAGTTGGTCGTGGCAGAAGTGGATGCCTATCCGGGCGAGTCCTTCCGCGGCAAGGTCACCGTGATTAGCGAGACGGTGGATACGGTCACGCGCCGCATTCAGGTGCGTGCCGAGATCGACGAGGCCACGCGCCGCCTCAAGCCGGAGATGTTCGCGCGCGTGACGCCGGTGGCGGACGAGCATGTGACGCTGCCGCGCATCCCGAATTCCGCCTTGTTCACGCTGGGGCTGCACAGCTTCGTGTTCGTCGAGCAAGCGCCCGGCGTGCTGCAGCGACGCCAGGTGGTGCTGGGTTTGCAGGGGCGCGAACACAGCTACGTGAAAGAAGGCCTGCACGCCGGGGAGCGCATCGTCACCACCGGCGCGCTGCTGCTCAACTCCGAACTCTCCGGCAACGATTAACCCCCGACACTCCCGGCCATGCTCGACAAGCTCATCTCATTCGCCCTGCAACAGCGCGTGTTCGTGCTGGCGGCGGCGCTGGTGCTGGTGATCTTTGGCTGGCGCGCGGTCGCGGACATGCCGATCGAGGCGTTCCCGGATGTGCAGGACGTGCAGGTGCAGGTCGTCACCCAGGCGCCGGGTCAGGCGCCGGAAGAGGTCGAACGCAGCATCACCCTGCCCATCGAACGCGAGATGAGCGGCGTGCCCAACATGACCCAGTTGCGCTCGGTGTCCATCACCGGCCTGTCGGTGGTGACGCTGACCTTCGCCGACCGCACCGACGATTATTTCGCGCGCCAGCAGGTACTGGAGAAATTGCAGAACGTGTCGCTGCCGCCCGGCGCGCAGCCGGGGTTGGCGCCGCTGACCAATGCGGTGGGCGAGGTGTACCGCTATGTGCTGGATGCGCCGCCGGGCATGTCGCCCAACGACGTGCGCGCTTTGCAGGACTGGGTGCTGCGTCCCGCGCTGCGCCAGGTGCGCGGCGTGGCCGACGTGGTGAGTTTCGGCGGCGCGGTGAAGGAATACCAGGTGCGCATCAACCCCTTCCTGTTGCGCAAGTACGGCGTCAGCATAGACCAGGTGGCGCAGGCCATCGGCGCCAACAGCGGCAACAGCGGCGGTGGCGGGTTGCAGCGCGGCGACGAGGCGCTGGTGGTGCGCAGCATCGGGTTGTTCCAGAGCCTGGAGGACATCGCGCGCGTGGTGGTGCTGGCCAAGGACGGCAAGACCATCCTGGTCGGCGATGTCGGCGAAGTGGTCATCGGCAGCCGCACGCGTTCCGGCGCGGTGGCGTTCAACGCATACGACAACGTGGTGCAGGGCATCGTGCAGATGACCAAGGGACAGAATGCCACCAAGGTGGTGGAAGACCTCAAGCACAAGCTGGAGCAGGTGTCGCGCAAGCTGCCGCCGGGGGTGAAGATCGTGCCCTATTACGACCGCACCGATCTGGTGAAGCACACCGTGCATACCGTGACCGAGAACCTCATCGTTGGCGCGCTGCTGGTGGTGGCCATCCTCATCCTGTTCCTGCGCAACTGGTATGCGGCGCTGACCGTGGCGGCCATCATCCCGCTGGCGCTGCTGTTCGCCTTCATCCTGATGGATGCGCGCGGCGTCTCGGCCAACCTGATCTCGCTCGGTGCGGTGGACTTCGGCATCATCATCGACAGCGCGGTGGTGCTGGTGGAAGCGCTGATGGTCAAGCTGGCGCTGGCCAAGGCCGACGCGCTGCCGCAGCACCACACCTATGGCTGGCGCATCCACCTCATCAAGCAGACCAGCGTCGAACTGGGCCATCCCATCCTGTTCTCCAAGCTCATCATCATCCTGGCCTTCATGCCCATCTTCACCTTCCAGCGTGTGGAGGGGAAGATATTCTCGCCGATGGCGTTCACCTTGAGCTTTGCCTTGCTGGGGGCGATCCTGCTCACGCTCACGCTGGTGCCCACACTGCTGTGCTATGCGGTGAAGAACAAGGATCTGGCCGAGAAACACAGCGACTGGATGCACAAGATGCAGGAGTCCTACCGCCGCCTGTTGCTGTGGGCGGGGATGCGACGCAAGGCTATCGTGGCGGCTTCGGTCGGCATCCTGGCGGTGGCATTGGCGGGTGCGCCGCTGCTGGGCAGCGAGTTCCTGCCCAAACTGGATGAAGGCAACATCTGGCTGACCATCAGCCTGCCGTCCGCCACTGCGCTGGACAAGACGCAGGAGATCGAGCACCAGGTGCGCGCCATCCTGCGTTCCTATCCCGAGGTGAACAACATCACCACCCAAGTGGGCCGCCCCGACGATGGCACCGACCCCAAGGGACCGAACAATCTGGAGATCATGGCCGACCTCAAGCCGCACAGCGAATGGCGTTTCGCCGACAAGGAGGAGCTGATCGCCGACATGACCAAAAAGATCCGCGTCATCCCCGGCGTGCCCACCAACTTCTCGCAGGTGATCCAGGACAACGTGGAAGAGGCTCTGTCCGGCGTGAAGGGCGAGATCGCGGTGAAGATCTTCGGCCCGGATCTGGAGATACTGGAAGACAAATCCACGCAGGTGGCCGACATCCTGAGCGACATCCGCGGTGCCACCGATGTGGCGGCGATCAAGGTGGGCGGGCAGACCGAGCTGGACATCACGCTGGATCGCGGGCGCATGGCGCGCTACGGGCTGAACATCAACGATGTGAATGCCACCTTGCAGAGCGCGATGGCCGGGGCGACGGTCAACGTTTTCTATGAAGGCGACCGGCGCTTCGACGTGACCCTGCGCTTGGACAAGGTGTACCGCGATGCGGTGGACGACATGGCCGACCTGCCGGTGATGCTGCCCAACGGCGGCACGCTGCCGCTGGGATCCATCGCCAACATTGAGGTGCGCCAGGGTGCGGCGCGCGTGGGGCGCGAGGCTGGCGGGCGCGTGGTGGCGGTGAAGGCCAACCTGCTCGGGCGCGATCAGGGCAGCTTCGTGGCCGAGGCGATGCAGAAGGTGAACGAGCAGGTGAAGCTGCCGCCCGGCTACAGCATGACCTGGGGCGGTCAGTTCGAGAACCAGCAGCGCGCCATCAAACGGCTCAAGGTCATCGTGCCGGTGTCGGTGCTGATGATCTTCGTACTGCTGTTCTGGGCGTTCAAGTCCGTCAACA
This sequence comes from Gallionellaceae bacterium, assembly GCA_037446515.1. GTDB lineage: Bacteria > Pseudomonadota > Gammaproteobacteria > Burkholderiales > Gallionellaceae > Sideroxyarcus. The sequence continues at coordinate 138,467 of JBBIIN010000001.1, read as the reverse complement.
AGGCCCTGCTGGTGATCCTGATGGTGCCGTTCACGCTGATCGGCGGCTTCGCCGGGCTGGCGCTGGCCGGCCTGCACCTGTCGGTCTCGGCGGCGGTCGGCTTCATCGCGGTGGCGGGCATCTCGGTGCAGAACGGGGTCATCATGGTGGAGCAGTTCATCGAAGGCATGCGCAATGGCGTGCCGCTGGTGGGGAGTGTGCTGGAAGGCGCGGTGGCCAGGCTGCGACCCATCCTGATGACCGCGCTGATGGCGGGCATCGGCCTGCTGCCGGCCGCGCTGTCGCACGGCATCGGCTCCGAGACGCAGCGCCCGTTCGCGGTGGTAATCGTGGGCGGCATCGTCTCCGCCACTCTGTTCACCCTGCTGCTGCTGCCCTTGCTGTTCCCTGTGTTCGCCGAAGAGGCGCGTGTCCAGCCCGGCCAGCCGCTGGTATCGGAATGAGCGGTGCGTGGCCAGTTCGGCTAGAATCGCGCCACGTTCCGTACGGCAGACCATGATGAGATTCCCAGTGACACCTTTTGCGTTTGCAGCTTTGCTGCTCCTGAGCGCCTGCGCGCATGTCCCGCAGCCCGCCGCTTCCACTGCGGCGGTGCAGCTTGCCAGCGCCGATGGCGCGGGGCGGCAGCATCTGGAACATATCGTCGAACCGCCCAAGCTGGACCTGCCCGGCGTGGCGCTGACCGACCAACTGCTCTATGAGTTCCTGCTGGGGGACATCGCCGCGCAACGCGGCAAGCCAGAACTGGCGGCGCAAGCCTACCTCGACCTGGCCAGGACCACGCGCGATCCGCGCGTGGCGAAACGTGCGGCGCAACTCACTTTCGAGGCGCGCCAGTATGACCAGTCGGTCGAGGCTTTCAAACTGTGGCAACAACTGGAGCCGGAATCGCCGCAGGCGAAGCAGATGCTGCTGTCCCTGCTGTTGAGCGGGGGCAAGTTGCAGGAGGCGCAGCCGCAAGCCGCCGCCTTGCTGGAATCCGAACCGGACAACCGTGGCCGCCTGTTCATGCATTTCTATGGTTTGCTGGCGCGTGCGCCGGACAAACAGGCAGCGCTGGACTGGCTGATCGTGGTTGCCCATCCCTATTCCCAGGTGGCTGAGGCGCATTGGGCGCTGGCGCAAACGGCGCAGGCAGCCGGCAAGTTCGATCTCGCGCTGAGCGAGGCACAGCAGGCGGTGGCGCTGCGTCCGGACTGGGACATCGCCGTGGTGCTGGAGGCGCAGTTGCTGCAGCGTAGCGATGCACAACAGGCTGCCGCGCTGCTGACGAAATTTCTTGAGACGCATGACGATGCCCAAGAGGTGCGGCTGTTCTATGCGCGCATGCTGCTGGAGCAGAAGCAATATGCCGCCGCGCGTGAAGAGTTCGCCAAGTTGCTCGCGCAGCGCCCGGGCTCACCTGAACTGGCTTTCGCCATCGCGCTGATCTCGCTGCAACTGGGCGAGCTGGACCGGGCGGAACAGGAGCTGCGTGTAGCCTTGGCCAGCAAGGACAAGGGCAAGGATGACAATGTCCTGTATTACTACCTCGGCCAGCTGGGTGAGGCGAAGAAGGACGAGGCGGGCGCCATGCGCGAATACGGCATGGTCAAGGGCGGCGAGTATGACTATCCGTCCCATCTGCGCCTGGCTTATCTGCTCAACAAGTCCGGCAATCTGGACGGGGCGCGCCAGGTGCTCAAGCAGGCTGCGCCTGCGCACGACGATCAGCGCGTGCAGTTGCTGATGATAGAGGCGCAGTTCCTGCGCGAGGCCAAACAAACTGCCGAGGCCTATCGCGTGATTACACGCGGGCTGGAAAAATTCCCCGAGCAGCCCGAGCTGCTCTATCAGGCGGCTTTGCTGGCCGACATGCTGAAGAAATACGAGGTGGTCGAGAAGCACATCCGCAAACTGATCCTGATCGAGCCGGGCAACGCGCATGCCTATAACGCGCTGGGATACAGCTTGCTGGAGCGCAATGTGCGCGTCCAGGAAGGCGTGGGTCTGGTGGAGAAGGCATACAAGCTGGCGCCGGATGATGCGGCCATCACCGACAGCATGGGCTGGGGCTATTACCGGCTGGGGCAGTATGACAAGAGCATCGAGTTCCTGCGCCGCGCCTACCAGGCCAATCCCGATCCCGAGATCGCTGCCCACCTAGGCGAGGCGCTGTGGGTGAGCGGCGACAAGGAGGGGGCCAGGAAGGTGTGGGATGAGAGCGCCAAGGCGCACCCCGGCAACGAGACCTTGCAAGCCGTCATCAAGCGATTTGTTCCCTAAAAGTTCACCATGCGTTTGGCGCTCGTCCTGCTGATGTTGGTATTGCCCGGGTGTGCGGGCGCTCCCAAGACCGTTGTGCAGCACATCCCGTTCGTGGACGAACCCTTCGAGTTCAATGGCCGCCTGGCGGTCAAACAGGGTCGTTACCACGATACGACGGGAGTGCATTGGACGCACCGGCAGACCCGCGATGACATCATCCTGCTGGGGCCGCTCGGCTATACCATAGGGCGCATCCATAGCGATGCCAACGGTGCGACGCTGGAGGACGTGTACGGGCAGCGCAACGCTGCCGTCGATGCCGAAACCCTGATGCAGAAATCGGTTGGCTGGGCAGTGCCGTTGACGGGCTTGCGTTATTGGCTGGTTGCCGCTCCCGCGCCGGAGGGTGAATTCACGCTTGAGCGCAACCCGGATGGACAAGTGTCCGCGTTGAACCAGCAGGGTTGGGAAATCAGATACCCGCGCTATGCGACAGCCAAACCGGATGCCTTGCCGCTGGAGTTGAATATCAGTCGCGATGGCATCGAAGCGGTGCTCAAGATCGACGAGTGGATGACGCCGTGACATCGCTGACCTGTCCTGCTCCGGCCAAGCTCAATCTGTTCCTGCATGTGGTGGGCCGACGCGCCGACGGCTATCACCTGTTGCAGACGCTGTTCCGCTTCATCGACCTGAACGACACCCTGCATTTCAGCGTGCGCGAGGATGGCCAAGTGCACCGCATCAACCAGGTGGCGGGTGTGCCAGAAGAGCAGGATTTGGTGGTGCGCGCCGCGCGCCTGTTGCAGCAGGAGACCGGTTGCTCGCTGGGGGTGGACATCAAGGTCGAGAAACACATCCCCATGGGTGGTGGGCTGGGCGGTGGCAGTTCCGACGCGGCCACCACACTGCTGGCGCTGAACCGCCTGTGGGGTCTGGGTTTGCCGCGCACGCGCCTGATGCGATTTGGCTTAAGCCTCGGAGCCGACGTGCCGGTGTTCGTGTTCGGCGAGAACGCCTTCGCCGAAGGGGTCGGCGAACAGTTGCAGGCTTATGAGTTGCCCGAGGCATGGTATGTCGTATTGTGCCCGTCGGTGCATGCGCCCACCGCGGAGATATTCACCCATCCTGAATTGACACGGAATACGATTTCGATGACAATGCGCGCCCTTCCGAGGGGGGGCGATTTCAGGGCCGGGGGCACCGCAGGCGTTTTGGCGCTGGGGAACGACCTGCAAGCCGTGGCTTGCAAGCTTTATCCTGAAATCCGTGCTTACTTGGATAGCCTGGGGCAGTTTGCGCCGGCGCTGATGACGGGTTCCGGCGCATGCGTGTTCGCCGAATTCGTCACGGAGGCGGAAGCGCGAGCGGTGTTGCAGCAGCTGCCATCCGGGACGCGCGGATATGTCGCGCGGGGATTGCAACAGCATCCACTGAAGGGGTTTGCTGCCTAGCAGCACCAAGTTTTTGGGGAGTCGCCAAGTGGTAAGGCATCGGATTTTGATTCCGACATTCGTAGGTTCGATCCCTACCTCCCCAGCCAGTTTCATCGATGCAACGTGGGCGCTTGCGCCCACTTCACTTTTCGAGAGGTGTTCATGTCCGGCGACATGATGGTCTTCACCGGCAATGCCAACCCTAAACTGGCCGAGAGCGTAGCCAGGCATCTGGGCATCCATCTGGGGCGCGCCACGGTCAGCCGCTTCTCCGATGGCGAAGTGATGGTCGAGATCCTCGAACATGTGCGCGGCAAGGATGTGTTCATCCTGCAATCCACTTGCGCACCGACCAATGACCATCTGATGGAGGTCATGGTGATGGTGGACGCCCTGCGCCGCGCGTCGGCTGCGCGCATCACCGCTGCCATCCCGTATTTCGGCTATGCGCGCCAGGATCGCCGTCCGCGTTCTGCGCGCGTTGCGATCACCGCCAAAGTCGTCGCCAACATGCTGACTGGCGTCGGCGTGGATCGCGTGCTGACCATGGACCTGCACTCCGACCAGATTCAGGGCTTCTTCGATATTCCGGTGGACAATGTTTATGCCAGCCCCATCCTGCTGTCGGATGTGTGGCGCAGCAACTATAGCAACCTGATCGTGGTGTCGCCCGATGTCGGCGGCGTGGTGCGCGCGCGCGCGCTGGCCAAGCAGCTGGAGGCCGACCTGGCCATCATCGACAAGCGTCGTCCCAAGCCCAATGTAGCCAAAGTGATGAACATCATCGGCGATGTGGCGGGGCGCACCTGCCTGATCATGGACGACATGGTGGATACCGCCAACACGTTATGCGAAGCGGCTGCGGCGCTGAAGGAGAAGGGCGCGGAGCGGGTGGTGGCGTACTGTACCCACGGCGTGCTGTCCGGCCCGGCGATCGAGCGCATCGAGAAATCGGCGATCGACGAACTGGTGGTCACCGACACCATTCCGCTGAACCAGGCGGCCAGGAACTGCAAGCGCATCCGTCAGTTGAGCGTTGCCGAGCTGATGGCGGAGACATTGCGCCGCATCAACGCCGAAGAATCCGTCAGTTCGCTGTTCGTGGACTGACCCTTGCGGCAACCATGTCGGTTGCCGTTTAACCCGGAGCATCTGGTCGCGGATGTCTCCATTGAAGTGGAGTAGTGAAATGGCAATCGAAATCAATGCAGCAACACGCAAGGCGCAAGGAACGGGTGCGAGCCGCCGTCTGCGCAAAGCGAACCTCGTTCCCGGCATCGTCTATGGCACCGGCGGCGCATCCATGATCGAACTCGATCACAACACCCTGTATTTCGCGCTGCGCAACGAAGCTTTCCACGCATCGGTGCTTACGCTGAACCTGGACGGCAAGAAGGAATCCGTGCTGCTGCGTGATTTCCAGATGCATCCGTTCCGCCAGCAAGTGCAACACATCGATTTTCAGCGCATTGATGCCAATAAGAAGATCCACATGAAAGTGCCCCTGCACTTCCTCAACGCCGACATCGCACCGGGCGTGAAGACCGGTGGCGGCGTCATCAGCCACGTGCTGAACGAACTGGAAGTTTCCTGTCTGCCCGCAGATTTGCCGGCGAACATCTCCGTGGATCTGGGTGCGCTGGATCTCGGCCACTCCATCCACGTATCCGACATCAAGTTGCCCAAGGGTGTGGAAATGGCAGGTCATCACCACCCGAGCGATGCCGTGGCGACTGTGCAAGTGCCGCGCGGACAGATCGAAGCTGCCGCTGAAGCCGCCGCTGCCGAAGCCACCGCTGCTGCTCCTGCTCCTGCTGCTGCTGCCAAGCCAGCTGCAGAAGCCAAGAAATAAACTTCGCTTCAGGAAAGGCCCGCCATGCGTCCCAATGTTGCATGGCGGGTTTTTTCATTATGAGCCAGGCAATCAAGCTCATCGCCGGGCTGGGCAATCCGGGTGCCGAGTATGAATCTATGCGCCACAACGCCGGATTCTGGTGGGTGGACGAACTGGCGCGCCTGCATGGCGCAAGTTTCAGGAACGAGACCAAATTCCATGGCTTGGCGACCAGGATGAACTCCCACGGACAGGAGGTGTTCCTGCTGAAACCGCAGACCTTCATGAATGTGAGCGGGAGTGCGGTGGCCGCGCTGGCGCTGTTTTACAAGATACTGCCGGACCAGATACTGGTGGTGCACGACGAACTCGATCTGCCACCGGGCGCTGCCCGTCTCAAACAGGGGGGCGGACATGGCGGCCACAACGGCCTCAAGGACATCATCGCCCACTTGGGCAGCAAGGATTTCTGGCGGCTGCGCATCGGCATCGGCCATCCGGGCGAGCGGGCGGAGGTGGTCAACTATGTGTTGAACGCGCCACGCAAGGAAGAGCAAACGTTGATCGAAGGTGCAATGCAGCGCGCACAAGATGTGGCGCCGCTGATCATCGAAGGTAAATTGGAAGCAGCGATGTTGAAGCTGCACAGCAACTAGGCAAGGAATCGAACATGAGTTTGAAATGCGGTATCGTCGGTCTGCCCAACGTGGGCAAGTCCACCCTGTTCAATGCGCTGACCAAGGCGGGCATCGCTGCGGAGAACTATCCCTTCTGCACCATCGAGCCTAACGTCGGCATCGTCGAGGTGCCCGATGCACGCATGGACGAGCTCGCCAAGATCGTCAAACCGCAGCGCATGCAATATGCCATCGTCGAATTCGTGGACATCGCGGGCCTGGTGGCGGGCGCATCCAAGGGCGAAGGACTGGGCAACCAGTTCCTCGCCAACATCCGCGAGACGGATGCGATTGTGAATGTCGTGCGTTGCTTCGATGATGAGAATGTGGTGCATGTCGCGGGCAAGGTCGATCCCATTTCCGACATCGAAGTCATCCTCACCGAACTGGCGCTGGCCGACCTTGCCGTGGTGGAGCGCACTCTCCAGCGCGATGGCAAGAAAGCCAAGTCTGGTGACAAGGACGCGATCAAGCTGGTCTCCGTGTTGGAGAAGTTGTTGCCACACCTGAACGAAGGCAAGCCCGCGCGCACGCTGGGGCTCAGCGACGATGAGAAGCAACTCATCAAGCCGCTGTGCCTGCTCACCATCAAGCCCGCGATGTATGTCGGCAACGTGCTGGAAGACGGCTTCGAGAACAACCCGCACCTCGACAAATTGCGGGAACACGCCGCCAAGGAAGGCGCGCCCGTCGTCGCGCTGTGCGCCAAGATCGAGCAGGAACTGGCCGACCTGGACGATGCTGACAAGAAGGAATTCCTCGCCGACCTCGGCCTCGACGAACCCGGCCTGAACCGCCTGATCCGCGCCGGTTACGACCTGCTCGGCCTGCAGACCTACTTCACCGCTGGCGTGAAGGAAGTGCGTGCGTGGACTATCCACAAGGGCGACACCGCGCCGCAGGCCGCAGGCGTTATTCATACCGATTTCGAGAAGGGCTTCATCCGCGCGCAGACCATTTCCTACGCCGACTTCATCGCTTGCGGCGGCGAAGCGGGCGCCAAGGAAAAGGGCAAGATGCGCGTGGAAGGTAAGGACTACGTGGTCCAGGATGGCGACGTGATGAACTTCCTGTTCAATGTGTAATTTCATCCGGCTGCAGTGGCACGTTCTGTTACACTTCGCGCCGCGGCAACGCTTCAGTCTGGTTGTCGTCACCGCTTCCGGTAAGTAACACCCACCTCATTCAGCCTCAGACTGGCGCCCATGCCGGGTGACAGGCCGTTTATACCCAAAGAAAGCGCATCAATGTCATTTGCATCCCTCGGCTTGTCCGAAGAAATCGTCCGCGCCGTCACCGAGCGCGGCTACACCCAACCCACGCCCATCCAGGCGCAGGCCATCCCCGTCGTGCTGCAAGGCGGCGATCTGATGGGTGGCGCGCAGACCGGCACCGGCAAGACCGCCGGCTTCACCCTGCCCATGCTGCAACGCCTGATGGAGAAGCCTGTCACCGGCAAGCATCACATCCGCGCACTGGTGCTGGTGCCCACGCGCGAACTCGCCGCCCAGGTGGAAGAGAGCGTGCGCCTGTACGGAAAATACCTTCCGCTGAAATCCATGATGATGTTCGGCGGGGTCAACATCAATCCGCAGATCGCGCAACTGCGTGGCCGCGTGGACATCCTCGTCGCCACGCCGGGTCGCTTACTCGACCACGCGCAGCAAAAGACCGTGGACCTCTCGCATGTCGAGATCTTGGTGCTGGACGAGGCCGACCGCATGCTGGACATGGGCTTCATCCGCGACATCAAGAAGGTGCTGGCCCTGCTGCCCAAGCAGCGGCAGAACCTGCTGTTCTCCGCCACCTTCTCCGACGAGATCAAGCTGCTGGCCGAAGGTCTGCTGCACAAGCCGGTGCTGGTCGAGGTCGCGCGCCGCAACACCACCGCCGAGACCGTGGCGCAGAAGGTCTATCCAGTGGATAGAGAGAAGAAGCGCGCGCTGCTCACCCATCTCATCAAGCAGCACAACTGGTTCCAGGTGCTGGTGTTCACCCGCACCAAGCATGGCGCCAACCGCCTCGCCGAACAACTCGACAAAGACGACATCCCCGCGCTCGCCATCCACGGCAACAAGAGCCAGAACGCGCGCACTCAGGCGCTGGCCGCATTCAAGAGCGGCAAGTTGCAAGTGCTGGTCGCCACCGACATCGCCGCGCGCGGCATCGACATCAGCGAACTGCCGCATGTGGTGAACTACGAACTGCCCAACGTGCCGGAAGATTATGTGCACCGCATCGGTCGCACTGGCCGCGCGGGCAGCGAAGGCGAGGCGAGTTCGCTGGTGTGCGTGGACGAATTGAAACTGCTGCGCGACATCGAACGCCTCATCAAGTGTGAACTGCCGAAACAGATCGTGCCCGGTTTCGAGGTCGATCCCAGCATCAAACCCGAACCCATTCAGAACGGGCAGAATCGTGGTGGCGGACAGAATCGTGGCGGTGGCCAAGCCCGCAGCGGCAATGCCCCACATGCCCCCAAACCGGCCGGCGGCAAACCTGCGGTGCATCGTTTTGGCGGTCGCGGCAGGTAAACGACCACGACATTCCCGCGCTGCAGCATTGCTGCCCGCAACGATCCGGGGAAGCCCTTCTCCCCCGGGAGAAGGGTGCCGAAGTCGAGGTTGCGGGTCGAGAGGATGATTGAGTAGATTTGAGGGAGGGCGGCCAAGGTAGCCAACTCGTCATGCATTGGAATCTGGTTGTTTTTCTGGCCAACGCAGACATCAACGTCGAGGGTGAGGGCCCTGCAGGCAGTAACCAGAGCTTGTAGGCGGTGCGCCCCCTCTACTGCAAAGCGAAATTTTGTAAATATTTATTAAATACAATGCAATATATTGAAATTTGCCGTTTTCGCCAAAGCGGCATAGTTTACGTTTAATCAAGCATCGCTTTACAATTAATTAATAAACACTTTACAATTATCGATGTATCACTTTACATTTATTGATGAGTCATGATCGACAATTCTATGCTTACCCTGCTAAAGCTGGTATCCGACGATGGTAAGAACGTCGCTATCAGGCTTGCTACGGCACAAAATTTTTCGAGGCAGGCGGCCAGTGCCAGGCTGCGTGTCGCAGTTGCAAAAGGGTTGATTGCAAAAACTGGCGCAGGCCGGGGAGTTGAATACTCATTAGTCGAGACAAGCCGGATAAGCGAGGAATTCAATCGCGCAGGTCTGTCTGAAGACCATGTGTGGCAATCACTGCTGGCCCCTATCGTACGTGACCTGCCTGAAAATGTTCGGGACATCTGGCGGTACGGATTAACAGAAATGGTGAACAACGCTATCGATCACTCCGGTTCCGACAAGATCAAGGTATGGTGCGCGCGCAACGCTCTATATACCCAAGTATGGGTGTCGGACGATGGAGAAGGCATCTTCAACAAGATTCAAAAAGCGCTCCAACTCTACGACCCGCGCGAGGCTATCCTTGAGCTGGCCAAGGGTAAGTTCACCACGGATCCCGAAAATCACTCTGGCGAGGGGATCTTTTTCTCTAGCAAGGTGTTCGACCTCTTTGATATCCGCTCCGGTAGCTTGCACTTCATGCATGACGATGGGCGCGACGACCTGCTGATCGAACGCCCAAAGAACGCACCAGGAACGCTCGTTGTAATGCGCCTGATGAACAACAGTAAACGTACGACAAAAGAGATCTTCGATAAATTTGCCGCTCCCGAGGAATACACGTTTGCTAAGACCATCGTGCCGGTCAAACTCGGTCAGTACGAGGGTGAAAAGCTCGTATCCAGGTCTCAGGCAAAGAGGTTGATTTTCAGGTTCGAGAAGTTCAGAACAGTGATTTTGGATTTTACCGGGGTCGAGGAGATCGGCCAGGCATTCTCGGATGAAGTCTTCCGTGTCTTCCAGAAAGCGCATCCAGAAACAAGACTAGTTCCCGTGAATATGACAGCAGCTGTAAAAGATATGGTCGCACGAGCGAAAGCAGGTGAGTAAGCGTATGAAAGTACTCATCCGTAGTTGACAAGGCAGAAGTTCCAAGTGCGGGTTGACCTAGCCCGTTTTGGCTGAACACCCTACAACTATTCGCAATAGCTTCAGTACCGGCCCCCATTGCCACTTCGTAGCGTGAGCAAAACTTGCTCCGCGATTCTTCTGCTCCAGTCCCCATGCAATGACTGGTATCCTCACCCCATGACTACCTCCGCCTCTTTTTCATCCCTCACTCCCGATGCCATGCTCAACGCGCTGGAAAGCATCGGCCTGCGTTGCGATGGGCGCTTGCTGGCGCTGAATAGTTACGAGAACCGCGTGTATCAGGTGGGCATCGAGGAGGGCGCGCCGCTGGTGGCGAAGTTCTACCGTCCGGCGCGCTGGACGGACGAGGCCATCCTCGAAGAGCATGCCTTTGTGCAGGAGCTGGTCGAGCGCGAGATCCCGGTGGTGCCCGCACTCGTCATCGGCGGCAAGACTTTGCATCACGCCGAGGGTTTTCGTTTCGCGTTGTTCGAGAAGAAGGGCGGGCGCGCGCCGGAGCTGGAAGATCGCGACACGCTGGAATGGCTGGGGCGTTTCCTCGGGCGCATCCATGCGGTGGGGGCGACCAAGGGTTTTCAGCACCGTCCCGAGTTGAACCTCGACACCTTCGGCATCGAGCCGCGCGATTATCTGTTGGGCAACGGATTCATCCCGGCGGATATCGAGGCCGCGTATCGCAGCGTGATCGATCAGGCGCTGGAGGGCGTGCGCCATTGTTTTGCGCGTGCAAGCAAGGTGCAGACCTTGCGCCTGCACGGCGATTGCCACGCGGGCAACGTGCTGTGGACAGACGACGGCCCGCACTTCGTCGATTTCGACGACAGCCGCATGGGGCCTGCGGTGCAGGACTTGTGGATGCTGCTCTCGGGCGAGCGCGAGGACCGGGTGAAGCAGATGGGCGATGTGCTGGCGGGCTATGAGGACTTCTGCGAATTCGACGCGCGCGAACTGCATCTCATCGAAGGCCTGCGCACGCTGCGCCTCATCCACTATTCCGCCTGGCTCGCGCGGCGCTGGGGCGATGCCGCCTTCAAGCAGGCCTTCCCCTGGTTCAACACCCAGCACTACTGGCAGAACCGCATCCTCGAACTGCGCGAGCAGGTGGCAGCGATGGAGGAGCCTCCTTTATGGCAAAACTGACGCACATCTCTATAAACCTGCTGCGCAGCTCGATCGCGGCGTCGCGTGCTCGCTCAGTCCTCGCCTACCTTCGAGGTATGTCATCGTCCCTCGCTGCGCGGCCCCTTGCGCTCAAGCCTGCTCGCTACGGTTTCTAGAGATGCGGAAACACTTGATTGATTCCTGTGTATGCGGCAGCGGCAAGCCTTATGCGGAGTGCTGCGGTCGCTACATCGCCAGAGGCGAACCCACGCCCACCGCCGAAGCGCTGATGCGCTCGCGCTACACCGCTTACACCCTGTTCGACGAAGCTTACCTGCTGGCGACCTGGCATGCCTCCACCCGACCTGTCGCCCTCGGTTTGAAAGAGGAAGCGCCGACCAAATGGGTGGGACTGGAGGTGAAACGCCACGAGCAGCAGGATGCTGACCATGCCATCGTCGAGTTCATGGCGCGCTACAAAATCAATGGCCGAGCGCATCGACTGCATGAAGTGAGCCGCTTCGTGCGCGAGGACGGGCGGTGGTTTTACGTGGATGGTCTGGTGGAGTAGGGCATGAGCGAGCCGGATATTTTCCTGGCGGGTGGCGCCTTCGCGCACAGCTACGCGCACGACCTGGAAGGCTGCTATGTGCCGTGGCAGGCCGAGCGCGCGCCCGCGCCCAGACTGCTGCAATTCAACCATGCGCTGGCGCAGGAGCTGGGGCTGGATGCCGCAGTGCTCGCTACACCTTCAGGCGCAGCGATCTTTGCCGGAAACGTGTTGCCGCAAGGGGCTTCGCCCATCGCGCAAGCCTATGCCGGACACCAGTTCGGCCATTTCTCGCCACAGCTCGGTGACGGACGCGCGCTGCTGCTGGGCGAGGTCGTGGATCGCCACGGGCAGCGCCACGACATCCAGTTGAAGGGTTCCGGGCGCACGCCGTTCTCGCGCAATGGCGATGGCAAGGCGGCGGTGGGGCCGATGCTACGCGAATACCTGATGGGCGAGGCCATGCACGCGCTGGGTATTCCCACCACGCGCGCGCTGGCGGTGGTGGCCACCGGCGAGAGCGTGCGGCGCGACACTCTGTTGCCCGGTGCGGTGCTGACGCGCGTGGCCGCCAGCCATCTGCGCGTCGGCACGTTTGAGTATTTCGCGGCGCGGGGCGACGTGGCGCGCGTGCGACAACTGGCGGACTACAGCGTGCGCCGCCATTACCCGGATTTGATTGGGCGACCGATGGCAGAATTCCTGCAGGCGGTGATCGCGCGGCAGGCGCAGCTGGTGGCGCGCTGGATGGCGGTGGGTTTCATCCACGGTGTGATGAACACCGACAACATGGCGTTGTCCGGCGAGACTATAGATTACGGACCGTGCGCCTTCCTTGAGCATTACGACCCGGCCACTGTGTTTAGTTCGATAGACCGCGCAGGGCGCTATGCCTACGGCAATCAACCGGGGATCGCGCAATGGAATTTGGCGCGCTTCGCCGAGACACTGTTGCCGTTACTGGAGGACGACGCCGGACGCGCGGTGCAGATCGCCACGCAAGCGGTGCAGGATTTCGCACCGCAATACCGGGCCGCCTGGACTGAGGAGATGCGGCGCAAGCTGGGGTTGATGCGACGCGAGGAGAGCGACGCGCAACTGGCGCAGGACTTCCTGACCGTGCTGCATGCGGGGGAGGCGGATCACACGCTGGCCTGGCGGGCGCTGGCTGAGGCGGCGACAGGTGGGACGGCGTGCTTGCACGCCGTGATGCGTAAGGAAGCGCCTATTCTGGATGTTTGGCTGACGCGCTGGCAGGCACGGCTGGCTCAGGAGAACGGGGGGCGTGTGCAGATCGCAGAGGTCTTGCGCCGCGCCAATCCTTATCTCATCCCACGCAACCACCGTGTGGAAGAAGCGCTGGAGGCAGCGACGCTAGGCGACCTGTCGCCATTCGAGCGCCTGCTGGCAGTATTGCGCGATCCTTACACCGAGCGCGATGAGGCCCGTCCTTATGCCGATCCCGCTGCGTCGGAACAGACCGCGCGCTACCGCACCTTCTGCGGGACGTGAGGCGATGCGGCCTCGTGCAACAGTTGTTTGCCTTGCGCGGTGAATTTCCACCACGGCAAATTTTCTGTGTTGCGCAAATAGTGCTGCGCGGCGAGCAGGGTGTACAGCACGCAGGGGTCGTGACGTTTGCCCATCGTGGCGGCCAGATTCCTGTACAGATTTAGCGCGTCACACTGCGCCAGCTGCGCGGTTTCCTGTATGCCGATGGCGCGCAAATCTGCCGCGATGCGCGCGCCGATGTTGGGCAAATCTTCCAGACGATCCCGTGGCACCAGCGCTGGATATGGCGCACTGGGGCGGTCAAGCTGCGCCAACAAGTGGCGACCACGCGCCTTCATCGCCGCTGTGCCGATCACCATCAACTCCGCGATGTGCTGTCGCACCTGTGGCCGCAAGGCTGCGTCTTGTGCGGCCAGATCGAACAGAGCCTGCATGGCCAGTGTCTTGACGATGCTGCTGCGGTCGTTGCTGTAGTCCAGCAGAATGTCCAGCACCCGCCTGCGTCCGGCGGCATCAAGCGGCAAACGCGGCAGCATCGCCGCAACATGCCAGCGCACCTCGGCCTGCGTAATGCGGCTGTAATCATTTAGCAGCACGCGCTGATAGGGAGCCAGCCATTCTGGATGGCGCAGCGAAATTTTCTCCGCCGCATCGGCACAGCGCATCCGCAGCACTGCATCCTCCAGCGCGATGCCGGACATCAGCACGGCAAATAATTCCGGCTGCGCCAGCACCCGCGCCACGGCTTCGTTGGACTGGCCGATGGAGCGGCGGTAGCCGCCTTGCAACAGGGTCAGCAGCGGATGCATGGCAATACCCAGTCGCTTACTTCTTGCTGATGCAGTTGAACATCCACTGCACGCCGAACTTGTCCGTCAGGCTGCCGAAATAATCGCCCCAGAACATGTCCTGCAAGGGCATTTCCACCTTGCCGCCCTCGCCGAGCAATTTGAACAGGCGGTCAGTTTCGCCGCGTGTATCCGGCTCCAGATTGATGTACACGTTGTTGCCCTGCCTGAGCTTGAAGCCCATGGATTCGGGCGCGTCCGTACCCATGATGACATGCCCGCCGAGGATGGGCAGCGCGACGTGCATCACCAGATTTTTGTCGGCTTCGTTCATCGGTGGTTGCGATGGGTCGGACGGCACTTCACCCATGCGATGGATGGGCGCGACAAACTCCGTGCCGAACACGGTGCGATAAAAATTGAATGCCGCTTCGGTGCTGCGATTGAAGTTGAGATAGGTGCTGACTTTTGCCATTTTGTTTGCCTCCTCTGGTTAGTGTTGACGGTGTTAGTCGTCGTCTATTCCTCTTGCGGGCAGTTCTAAAATTGAATTCTATTGGGAAATGAAACCTCCAGCACCACGCAGCCTGTTGCAGTTTTGAACGGGCCGTATACCTCCCTGGGCGGACGACTGGCGTAATGCCCAGCCTCCAGCCACATCGCTTTGCAGTGCATGGGCCTGCAAGGCGCCTTATGGCATTAGGGTTTACCACTTTTTGTCCGCCATCATAGTGCGCCGGATCAGTTCCTTTGCGCTCGGCTCGGTATTCGTGAACGAACCCGCTTGGACTGCCCCAACGGGGATATAGGCACTCATCACCACGCCTGTGCTGGATATTTGCGAGTGTGTGAGTTTGAGCGCGGTGGGCTTTGTATTCTCGCCAAACAGCCGCTTGCCTCGGCCCAGCAACACGGGAAAAGTCCACACATGGTATTCGTCGATAAGCGATGCGGCTTGCAGCGTTTGGATCAGATCGCCGCTGCCGATGATTTGCAGATCAAGCCCAGTCTGTGCTTTCAATGCGCGGATAGCGGGGACGACATTGCCATGCAGCAGGGTTGAGTTGTTCCACGCCAGCGTGGTCAAAGTGCGCGAGGCGACATGCTTCCTGGCGGCATTGAGCGTTTGCGCAATCGGATTATCTGCCGACTGATAAGGCCAGTACGCCTCGAAGATCTGATAGGTCCTGCGGCCTAACACCAGCTCTCTATCCTTGCCGTCGAAGCCGGCAGCCGAGATGTCGGTAGCACCATCGAAATAACCGAACGACCAGCCGCCCCAGGCGAAGCCGCCCGTGGGGTCTTCATCCGGCCCGCCGGGAGCCTGCATGATGCCGTCCAGCGAGACGAAGGTTGAAGCGATCAGCTTTCTCATGGAGCTCTCCTTACCAGGCAAGACTCAATCGGGGATGTTGGGTTCGACCAGATTGGCCAGTTGCGCGAGCGATTCCTGCCAGCCGAGGTAACACATCTCGGCGGGTATCACGGCGGGGATGTTTTCCTGCGTAATGTGCAGCTCCGTGCCGCACAGCACCGGCTTGAGCCTGATGGTCACCTGCATGTCGCCAGGCAGGTTGGGGTCGTCGAAGCGGTCCACATAACGGATGCGCGCGTTGGGGACGAGTTCGAGATATTCGCCGCCGAACGAGTGACCGTGTCCCGTGCCGAAATTGGTGAACGACATGCGGAACGTGCCGCCGACCTTGGCATCCAGATGATGTACGGTGCAGGTAAAACCGTAAGGCGGCAGCCACTTGGCCATGGCATCCGCATCGAGAAAGGCGCGGTAGAGTTTTTCGGGCGTGGTCTTGAGGACGCGGTGCAGTTGTACGGTGTTCATGGTGGTCTCCTTGTGTGCTTGTTCAACGGTTGCGCTGCGCCGCCTCAATTGCTGCGATGTCGATCTTGCCCATCTGCATCATCGCCTCGAAGGCGCGCTTGGCGGCCAGCGGATCGGGGTCGGCAATCGCCTGCATCAAGGCCGCCGGGGTGATCTGCCAGCTGATGCCCCACTTGTCCCTGCACCAGCCGCACGCGCTGGCCTCGCCGCCGTTGCTGATGATGGCGTTCCAATATTTGTCGGTCTCGGTTTGATCGGCGGTGGACACCTGAAACGAAAATGCCTCGGAGTGTTTGAACATCGGGCCGCCGTTGATCCCCAGACAGGGGATGCCCAGCACCGTAAACTCCACGGTCAGCGGCGCGCCCTGTTTGGTCGATGGATTGTCGCTGGGCGCATGGAACACCGCGCCCACAGACGAATCGGGAAAAGTGGCGGCATAGAACTGCGCTGCCCCCAGCGCATCATTATCGAACCACAGGCAGATGGTATTTTTTGCAGGCGTTTTCATGGTGGGCCTCCTTGTTCAGTGCCTTAGCGTGCGGCTGCGTCGGGCTGGAAAATGCCGAAGGTGTTTTGCGCGGGGTCGATGAAATAGCCCTGCCAGCATGTACCCGGTACGGCGAACTTGGGCAGGGCGACTCGTCCGCCCGAGTCCAAGATTTTGGCGGCAACGGTATCAAAATCACTCACCTGCATCGAGCAGGTGTAGGCATTCGTGCCGGATTCGGGTGGTGGGGTCTTGGCGAGGCGTTGCAGCAAGCCGCCGTACAGGCCGCCGCCTTCGATGCGCCAGTAGGGGATGGGCAGTCCCTCCACCTTGATGAACCGCCAGCCGAACACGGTGCTGTAGAACCGGATGGCTTGCCCGGTGTCATCCGCCTGGATCTCGAAATACGCGATGTGGCTCATGGTGTACTCCTTGTTATGTTTGCGCCGCCACATGCCGCGCGAAGTTATCCAATATCGCCTGCCAGCCGGCACGTTGTTGTTCCGCCGGATACACGGTTTCGGCATCGAAGCTCACGCGCACCAAAACGCCTTGCGCGCCTCCGATGAATGCCACCTGCGCGGTGCGATCACCGAAGGCATATTCGATGAGCTGTTGCGGCACGATGCGGGTGTATGTACCGGCGAAATCGAAGCCCATGCTGCCGTCTTTTGCTTCCATGCGCGACGAGAACGAACCGCCCTCGCGCAAATCCACGGTTGCGGAGGGGCAATGCCAATCGCTGGATGCGGCATTCCATTGCATGATGTCTGCTGGCGTGGTGTAAACCTGCCAGACGCGGGCGATGGGCGCGGCTACGAGTTGCTCCACGATGATCTTCATGGCTTGCTCTCCCTGTCCTGATTCTGTTCGGATACACGCTTCAATCCGGCCAGACTGTTCTCGAAATCCTTGCCTATCATCTGATCCATATTGACGAACACGCCGAACAGTTTGGCGATGTAGGGCGAAGGGCCATACATGCTCCAGACCACTTGCGTGCCACTGTCCTGCGGCTGCAACACCATATCGGCCATGTTGTGCCCCTCCATCGGTGTCACGAAGTCCAGTTTGATCTGCACCTTGCTATTGGGGATGGACTCGCTGATGGTCATGCTGCCCTTGCCCACATTCTTGTCGCCGTCCCAGGCATAGATCGCGCCCACACCCTGCGCCGCGCCGCTGTGCGTTTTTTTCATGTTGGGGTCTTTCTTCTCCCAGGCCGACCACCCCTGCCAGTTGTGCAGGTCGTTGATCTGGGCAAACACCTTGTTGGGCGCGGCGTTGATTACGATGGAGCGCTCGACGCAGAAAGTGTCGGGCTGCATCGCGGCATAGAGCAATACGCCTGCGCCGAGGGTAATGATGATGAGGGTGATGTTTTCCAACATGGCGATCTCCTTGCCTGAATGAAATCCGCCTGTTTTTCCGCAAACCTGCGGGGCGGTTGAGGCAAGCTACAGAGGCGTTGCAGCGCAGTCAAGCATGCTGGCAGTAGTGTCAACGTGGATGCGGTGCATAGCGATGATCTGCGCGGTTTCCATTACAATGCCTGCTACATCAACGATCTCGATATTATGCAAAGAACCGTAAATACAGGTGCGCAGAAAGAATATTTGGCCGTCGCTGCCTCGGGGGCGGACCAGACCGGGCTGGTCGAGAGTCTGTCCGGCAAGATCGCCGATAGCGGCTGCAACATCGAGGAAAGCCGCATGGCCGTGCTGGGCGGGCATTTCGCGCTCATCATGCTGGTTTCCGGGCCGTGGCATGCGTTGTCCAGACTGGAGGCGCAGATGCCTGCGCTGGGCGAGCAGATCGGCCTGACACTGATACACGAGCGCACCCAGCGGCAGGAGCGTGCGCAGGCGGCGCTTCCCTACAACGTTGAGCTGGTGACGATGAACCGTCCGGGCATCGTGCGCAGCCTGGCCGCGTTCTTTGCGCGCAACAGCATCAATATCGAGGAGCTGCAAACCAGCACCTATGCGGCGGCGCATACCGGCGCGCCGATGTTTTCCGTGGTCATGACGGTCGGTATCCCGCCCAGCGTGCACATCGCCACGCTGCGCGGCGATTTCTTCGATTATTGCGATGACCTCAACCTGGATGCCACGTTCGAGCCAGTGCGGGGCTGAGATGCAGATACCCCGTCGCACCGGTCTGTCTGGACTGCTGTTGGCGGCGTGCCTGTTTGCCTCATTCGCTGTGCATGCGGAGCCACAGCTGCTGGTCGAGGAGATGACCTGGCCCGAGGTGGCGGAAGCGATCCAGGGCGGCAAACGCACGGCGCTCATCTTCGCGGGCAGCACCGAACAGAACGGGCCGCACATGGCGCTGGGGAAACACAACCTGGTTGCGCGGCATCTTGCGCTGGCGATCGCGCGCGAGCTGGGCGATGCGCTGGTCTATCCAGTGTTGCCCTTTGCGCCGACCGGCAGTCTGTCCCCGCCGCAGGGGCATATGCGCTTCCCCGGCTCGGTGAGCCTGCGCAAGGAGGTTTATGGCGAGGTGCTGCGCGATGTGGCCTTGAGCGCAGTCCAGGCCGGTTTCCGCTTTGTGATCATCATGGGTGACCATGGCGAAGGCCAGGATCAACTGGCGGCGATCGCCCAAGCGCTGGATGCAGAGTTACGCTGGCAAGGTGTGCGGGTCTTGCATGCGGATGCGGTGTACACGCAAAGCACCGGTGAGCATGCCGGGCGCGAGGATACTTCCATGCTGCTGGCAGTGAGCGGCGGCGAACGCCGTGTGAGGAAGGAGCGTTACCGGCAGGCGGATGCGCAGAGCGGGGCTGCGGGCGATCCGGTGGGCGCTTCCGCTGCAGAGGGCAAACGCCTGCTCGCCTTGCGCATCGAGGCGGCCGTGTGCCAGATACGCGAATTCAGGGAGCGTCCTTCGCGCTAGCGGAGTTGGCGCGCTGCAGGATGACGCGCGCGGCGCCGAGGAAAGGCTGGAACAGCATGTGGCGCACGGTATGCCAGCGTTCGGTCGTGCCGTCATCCAGCCCCAGTGCGTATTGCTCTTCCGCACCGTGCGGCAGGTACAGCGTGCCGTAGAGCCTGTCCCACACCGCCAACTGGAAGCCGCGGTTGCAGCCCAGATGGCGCGTCTCGCAACTGTGGTGCAACTGGTGGTGGGCCGGGCTGATCAGCCATTTGTTCAGGGTGGCGCCGTAATGCAGCCACACCGGCGTATGGTTCAGGTTGCCGAACAAGTTGCTCAACCACAGGAAAACATTCAGCCCCATGAACAGATAGGCATTCACCGTGCCCCCCGCCATCTGATTGAAGCCCCAAGCCATGATCCCGCTTGCCAATGCACCGCCGGTTTTCATCACGGTCAGATCCACAGGATGCACGCGGTAGGCGGTCATCGGCGTCAATACCGCTGCCGAGTGATGCACCTTGTGGAACTCCCACAGGAAGGGTACGTCGTGCAACAGGCTGTGGGCGACGAAACGCCCGAAATCGTAAGCTACAAAGAAGGCGGCGGTGTAAGCCAGTTTCCACGCGATGGAGGCGTCCTGTCCGGCATTATCCCGGGCAATGCCGAGCAAACGGTTGAGGCCGTCCACCATATCTTGCGCTTCGAAGAAGAACACGGAGAACAGCGCCGGGACGAGCAGGGCATTGGTCAGGAACAAACGATAGTCGGCGCGCGCCGAGCGGTGCCACCACAGCCGTGCGGAAAAGAAGCGTGCGCGAATCTGCCGCCATCCGAGCTCGATGCCGTGTCGCCGCCAATACAACCAAGAGGCTCCGGCGATCAGCAGCGAGGACAGCAGAAACGGCCAGTAGATGAAGGAATCGTAATGCAGCGGCTCGAAGATCGCTGCGACCAGGTGGAAGATGACGAAATATTCGAGGTCGAGCAGCGATTGCAGGGTAGCAGGTTCCATGGTGGCTATCCTAACATGCCGCATGCAGTCGCCCGGCGCCGTTAGACATCCTTCCTTGCCCCCTTTAGAATCGCGCCCTTTCGCAACAAAGCAGCAAGGTCTTTTTCCATGAATCAGGAAGTCAGCACAGCCAGCAGCGCCTCCAGTGCGCTCATCGCCAGTGAAGTGGCGCGCCGCCGCACCTTCGGCATCATCTCGCACCCGGACGCGGGCAAGACCACGCTCACCGAAAAGTTGCTGCTGTTCTCCGGCGCGATTCAGATGGCCGGGGCGGTCAAGGCGCGCAAGAGCGGGCGCCATGCGACTTCCGACTTTCTTGAGATCGAGAAGCAGCGCGGCATTTCGGTGGCGTCGTCGGTGATGCAGTTCGAGTACCGCGACCATGTGGTGAACCTGCTTGACACGCCGGGCCACCAGGATTTCTCCGAAGATACCTACCGCGTGCTGACAGCCGTGGACTCGGCGCTGATGGTGATCGACGCGGCCAAGGGCGTCGAGGCGCAGACCATCAAGCTGCTGGAGGTGTGCCGCATGCGCGACACGCCCATCCTCACCTTTATGAACAAGATGGACCGCGAGGTGCGCGACCCGCTGGAGTTGCTGGACGAGGTGGAGTCGGTGCTGAAGATACAGTGCGCGCCGGTGACCTGGCCGCTGGGCATGGGCAAGACTTTCCGCGGTGTGTACCACTTGTTGAAAGATGAAATCCTGCTGTTCACACCGGGCGAAGAGCGCGCTGACGGCGACGTGGAAGTGATCAAGGGTATCGACAATCCGGTGCTGGCCGAGCGCTTCCCGCTGGAGATCGAGCAGCTCAAGATGGAAGTGGAACTGGTGCATGGCGCATCGCATCCCTTCGACCTGCAAGCTTTCCTCGCCGGCAAGCAGACACCCGTGTTCTTCGGCTCCGCCATCAACAACTTCGGTGTGCGTGAGATTTTGAACGCACTGCTGGAGTGGGCACCCGCGCCGCGCGAGCGTGATGCCTCGGTACGCGCGGTGAGCCCGATCGAGCCGAAGTTTTCCGGCTTCGTGTTCAAGATCCAGGCCAACATCGACCCCAACCACCGCGACCGCATCGCCTTTCTGCGCGTGTGCTCTGGCCATTTCGAGCGTGGCATGAAGCTCAGGCATCTGCGCATCGGCAAGGAGATCAGGGTCAGCAGCGTGGTGACCTTCATGGCCTCCAGCCGCGAGTTGGTGGAAGAGGCCTACGCGGGCGACATCATCGGTCTGCCCAACCACGGCAACATGCAGATTGGCGACAGTTTTTCCGAGGGCGAGCCGCTGCAGTTCACCGGCATCCCCTATTTTGCGCCGGATTATTTCCAGACCGTGCGCATCCGCAACCCGATGAAGGTGAAACAGTTGCACAAGGGCTTGCAGCAACTCGGCGAAGAGGGCGCGGTGCAGGTGTTCAAACCGGTGGACGGCGGCGACCTCATCCTCGGCGCGGTCGGCATGCTCCAGTTCGATGTGGTGCAAAGCCGACTGGCGGGCGAATACGGCGTGGATGCGATGTTCGAGGGAGCCAGCGTCAGCACCGCACGCTGGGTGACCTGCGACGACGCCAAAGTGTTCGCCGATTTCCAGAAGGCGCTGTCGCACAACCTCGCCATTGATGCGGCGGGCAACCTGGCCTACCTCGCGCCAAACCAGGTGAACCTGAGGCTCACGCAGGAGCGCTGGCCGAAGATGGTGTTCCACACCACGCGCGAACACGCGGTGAAGTTGTAATGCTCTACATCGCGCACCACATCTTCGTCGAAGACCGCGAGATCGGGCTGACGGCGGTGCGCGCGCAGGGCGCGGGCGGGCAAAACGTGAACAAGGTGGCGAGCGCGGTGCATCTGCGTTTCGACATTGCAGCCTCGTCATTGCCGGGGGAGATGAAACAGCGCCTGATGCAACTCAACGACCAGCGCATCACCAAGGAAAGCGTGGTCATCATCAAGGCGCAGGAATTCCGCAACCAAGAGCAGAACCGCAACGAAGCGTTACGGCGGCTAAAGACGTTGCTGCAATCTGTGGCCATGAGCCCGAAACCGCGCATCGCCACCCGCCCTTCGCGCGCGGCGAAACTCAAGCGTATGGAGAATAAATCGAAACGCAGCGCGACCAAGTCGCTGCGCGTCAAGGTGGTGAACTAGGCTGGAAAGTCGAACTCGGCCAGCAGCAAATGATGATCCGACGCGAGGGTCGGGATTACCGCATGGCTGACAGGGCGCAGGCTGGAATCGTGGAAGATGTGATCCAGCACATAGGGCATGCGCCGCCAGGTAGCCTGTTCCGTCTGTACGCTGCGGAAACCGGCCTGCGCGAATTGCTCCACCAAGGGCGTATGTTGGCTGACATTGAAATCCCCGCCCAGCAGGGTAGGTCCATTGGAATGCAGCAGTTGGTCCAGCACCAGCTGACGCTGTTCGGCATGGTCGCGGCTGGATGCCTTCAGCATGAAGAAGGCCAGCAAATGGGTATTGAGCAACTGCACCTCATGGCCGCCGATACGGGTCTTGGCACCGATCATCAGGCGGTCGGTGGGTGTTTGCGTGACGCCATTGAATTGGAACTCGATCGGCGGGGAGGGCAGGTTCAGGTAGCGGGTTTCGTAAAGCGGTGTTTTGGAAAAAATCGCCAATCCGATGCCGAACGGCAATTCGCGCGGATCGGCTTTGGGGTAGTGGAAGTAACTGTCATAACCAAGCAGCGCGGCGCGCAAGCGCGTGTAGTTTGGCGGTGGCACCAGCTGCCGGCCTCCCGGCAGGGCTTGCTCGACTTCCTGTAACAGGATGACGTCGGCACGATGCCGACGCAGTTCGGCAATGGTCTTATCCAGGTCAACGGGAGCCAGGTCGGGATAGGCATCGTCCCAGACCTGGCCGAACTGCATGTTGAATTGTATGACCTTGAAAGTGCCCATCTTCCTTTGCGGCGGGATAATTTTTCTCGAACTGTATCGAAAGCCCTGCCAAGAATCAAGAAAGGCGCGCCGGGCGGTCGTCAGGACTGGCCCAACAGGTATTGCTTGCGCCGCGTCTCGGGCAGCCGTTCGATGGCATAGCGCAGCATGGTGCGCGGCATGTCGCGGTAATGGCGTTGCAGGAAATCCTCTGCCACGGCGCGGTCGCGCTTGCCCACCTCGCGCAGCATCCAACCCACCGCCTTGTGCATCAGGTCATGCTCATCGTGCAGCAACATCCCGGCGATCTTCAGCGTGTCGGCAAAATCGTTCTGGCGGATGAACCAGGCCGTGGCGATGATGGCGATGCGCCGCTCCCACAGCAGCCCGGAACGCGCCATTTGCTGCAATACCTTGCGCGGGCGCTGCGCCAGATGGCGGCCCACGATGTGCGGTGCGGAAACATCCACCAGATCCCAGTTGTTGATGTGCCGCGTATTGGCGAGATACAGATCGTACGCAGCCTGTTGTCCGGCTGCATCCGCCCGCGGGTAATGCTGCATCAGCAGCACCAGCGCAAGGAAGCGCTCCTCGTGGTAACGCCCATGCAGCAGGGTCTCGATGGTTGCCAGGCCGGCGTCGCGATATTGTTTTGCCAGCGCGCGCAGCGCGGGCACCTTGATGCCGAGGAATATGTCGCCCTCGCCATACTGGCCTGGCCCGGTCTTGAAGAAGCGCCGCAAATTGGCCGCCGTCTCGGGCGACGAGAGGTCGTGCAGTGCCCGGCTGATCCGTGCGGCGGCGGCCTGCATGGTCAGCGGCGACCGCCCATGATGGAACCCAGCAGGCCGCGCGCGATCTGCCGCCCCACTTCCGAGCCGACCGTGCGCACCACGCTCTTTACCAGCGCTTCGCCCACGCCCTGACGGCGTGTGGTCGTGCTGCCGGTGCCGCTGCCGAAGATGCCGCCGAGCAATCCGCCCAGACCACCGCCGGATGCGACAGCGGTCTGCCCGGGTGCTTGCTGGTCCTGCTTCTGTACTGTGCGTCCCTTGAGTTTTTCGTAGGCCGATTCGCGATCGACTACGTTCTCATACACACCCGCCACGATGGAGCTGGCGATGAGGGCCTTGCGTTCGTCCGGCATGATGGGGCCGATCTGTGCGCAGGGCGGCACGATGTGGGCGCGCTCGACGATGTGCGGGCGGCCCTTCTCGTCCAGCATGGAGACTAGCGCCTCGCCCACGCCGAGCTCGGTGATGACGGCGGCCTCATCCAGTTTCGGGTTGTCGCGCATGGTCTCGGCGGCGGCGCGCACCGCCTTCTGGTCGCGTGGCGAGAAGGCGCGCAGCGCATGCTGCACGCGGTTGCCGAGTTGGCCGAGGATCTTGTCCGGCACATCCATCGGGTTCTGCGTGACGAAGTACACGCCCACGCCCTTGGAGCGGATCAGGCGCACCACCTGTTCCACTTTGTCCACCAGTGCGGCGGGCGCGTCGTTGAACAGCAGGTGCGCCTCGTCGAAGAAGAACACCAGCTTGGGTTTCTCCAGGTCGCCCGCTTCCGGCAGGTTCTCGTAAAGCTCGGACAGCAGCCACAGCAGGAGCGTCGAATACACCTTGGGCGCCTGCATCAACGCATCGGCGGCGAGGATGTTGACGATGCCATGGCCCTTGCTGTCCGTCTGCATCAGGTCGTCGATGTTCAGCATCGGTTCGCCGAAGAATTGCTCCGCGCCCTGATGGTCGAGCTCCAGCAGGCCGCGCTGGATCGCGCCTATGCTGGCGCTGGAGATGTTGCCGTATTCGGTGGTGAAGTCTTTCGCATTCTCGCCGACATGCTGCACCATGGCGCGCAGGTCCTTGAAGTCGAGCAGCAGCAGGCCGCTGTCATCGGCGATCTTGAACACCAGCGTCAGCACGCCTTGCTGCACTTCGTTCAGGTTCAGCATGCGGCCCAGCAGCAGCGGCCCCATGTCGGAGATGGTGGCGCGCACCGGATGGCCCTGTTCGCCGAACACATCCCAGAACGTCACCGGGTATTTGCGGTACTCGAAATCAGCGATCTGGAGTTGTTCCACGCGTGCCTGCACCTTGGCGTTGCCGCCGCCGCTCTTGCTGATGCCGGAGAGATCGCCCTTGATGTCGGACATGAACACCGGCACGCCGATACGGCTGAACGATTCCGCCAGCGTTTGCAGCGTTACCGTCTTGCCGGTGCCGGTGGCGCCGGTGATGAGGCCGTGACGGTTGGCCATCTGCGGCAGCAGGAACAGTTCTTGTTCGTCGTTCTTGGCGATGAGCAGCGAGGCGGTCATGGGGGTCCTTATTTCTTGCCTTTGTTCAAACTGGCGTTGATGTTCTCGATGCGTCGACCGGCATCCTTGGTCAGGCTATGGTTGGGATATTTGGCAACGAACTCGTTATACAATTTGAGTGCACCTTCCTTGTCGTTGAGCTTGTTCTCGGTGATGTCGGCATTGTTGAATTGCGCGGCGACGGCCTCTTCCTTGCCCGGTGCGAAGGTCATGATGCGATTGTTGATGCTTATCGCTGTCTTCCAGTCGCGCGTATTCAGCATGGTGATGCGTTCTGCGGCCAGCAGGGCTTCCAATCCTTCCGGCCCCTTGAAGATGTCGGCGATGCGGAGATGGCTCTCTATGGCCTTGGCGGGTTGCTCGGTCTTGGCTTGCTGGATGGTGGCCATGGCGCGCAGGGCGCGCAGCACCACAGGGTCATCCTTGTATTTGGCGACGATGGACTCATAGGTCTTGAGTGCATTCGGATAATCGCGCATGTCTTCGTCATACATCGTGCCCAGCAGTTCGTATCCCTGCTTGGTCTCGGGCGCTGCCGGATACTGCTCGGTCAGGCGGATGTAGTTCCTGGCAGCTTGGTCGAAATCGCGCAGTTGCTTGCGCTGCACATTAGCCAACGCTAACAGGCTGTCTGGCCGCAGCGGGCTGTCGGCATACAGGGCCAGCAGCTTGTTGTAATGGAACACGGCGCTTTGCGCATCCAGCAGGGTGGCCTGGCGTGCCCAGGCATGCTCGATCACGTCCTCCTGCTGCCAGCTCTGGTTGCTGACCAGGAAGGAGGCGCAGGCTGCCGAGATGGGGATGGCGAGATCCTTCTCGCTGTTGTTGCCCAGGTAACGCAACATCTCTGCCATGCGCTCATCGCGTTCGCCTTTGAGCTTGTCGGCCTGTGCTTGCATGGTCTTCAGCGTGGCGGCGTGTTTCTTCAGGTTGTCGTCTGCCAATGCTTGCAACTGCTTGGATGCTTCGCGCGCGAACGGGGAATTGGGATAGGCTGCGCGCAACATCAGCCAATCGATGGCGGCGGCGGTAAAGTTGTCGGTGCGCATGTGCACTTGCGCCATCAGGTGATACACCTCGCCGGTCTCGGGAAAATCAGGGTAGCGTTCGATGAAGCGCTGCATATCTTGCAGCAGCTCGGCGTCGATCGGATTGCTCGAGGCAGAGAGCAGCCGGGAGAACAGGTTCTTCGTGGGCGCTGTGTTTTTGATCGTTGTGCGGTACACCTCCACCTTTTGCATCGACAGGTTCTGCTGCGCAGCCCGCAACTTGCTGGCCGGGGTTTCCACCGGGGGCGGCGGTGGAGAGCATTCCATCACGCGCGGCGGCGGGGTGACGATGGCGGAGGTTTCCGTGACGGTGACAGGTGCGATCACTGGCGTGGCGCTCTCGGTCGCCGCCGATGGAGCCATCGCGGTGGCCGGAGCAACGGCCGATGCCGGTGCGGTGATGGATGATGCCGCAGATGCAGGCGCCGCTTCGTCGAGCGCCAGTGCGGGCGTGATCGCCATGCACAATCCCATGGCAAGTGTGAGCTGTCTCATGTCGCTACCTCTCCCGTGTGTGAATCTTGTCGTTTTTTCAGGCCGAGCGAGGATAGCAGCCGCTAGCGGGGGATACAACCGCATGCAGAGGAAACTTTATGGGTAGGCTGGCGTAGAGGAAATGCCGGCGTGTTCCGCCTGGATGTCCGCGAAGTAGGACGAGCGCACCATGGGCGCGCAAGCGGCATGCGAGTAGCCCATCTTCATGGCCTCTTCCTCGAACCATTTGAAGGTCGCGGGCTCCACGTAACGCAGCACTGGCAGGTGGCCGTCCGAGGGTTGCAGGTATTGGCCCAAGGTGAGCATCTCCACATCGTGGTCGCGCAGGTTGCGCATCACTTGCAGCACTTCTTCGTCGGTCTCGCCCAGCCCCAGCATCAGGCCGGATTTGGTGGTGACCTGCGGGAAGCGCGCCTTGAATTCCTTCAGCAGTCTGAGCGAGTGCGCGTAATCCGCGCCGGGGCGGGCCAGTGGGTAGAGGCGCGGCACGGTCTCCAGATTGTGGTTCAGCACATCGGGCAGCTCTGCGGCCATCGCGTCCAGCGCCACATCGAGGCGGCCACGGAAATCCGGCACCAAGGTTTCCAGTTTGGTGCTGGGTGAGGCGGCGCGGATGGCGCGCAGGCAGTCGGCGAAGTGCGCTGCGCCGCCATCGCGCAGGTCGTCGCGGTCCACGCTGGTGATGACCACATAGCGCAACTTGAGCAGGCCGATGGAGTGCGCCAGATTCTGTGGTTCGTTGGGATCGGGCGGCAGCGGCTTACCGTGCGCCACGTCGCAGAACGGACAGCGCCGCGTGCAGATGTCGCCCAGGATCATGAAGCTGGCGGTGCCCTTTCCGAAGCACTCGCCGATGTTGGGGCAGGAGGCTTCCTCGCACACGGTATGCAAATTGTGCTCGCGCAGCATGCGCTTGACCTCGTTGTAGCCGCTACCCGTACCGGACTTCACACGTATCCATTGTGGCTTGCGCACGCGCTCCTGCAAAGGCACGATCTTGATCGGATTGCGCGCGGTCTTGGCCGCGCCAGTCTGTTTGGTGGTTGTGCTCATAGGGTGCGCATTATAGAGTATGCGGAATACCCAAGCGTTGAACTATGGTATATTTCTGCCCCGTGGCGCTGCGCCATTCGACCCACCCGTTTTTATCAGGAGACCCTCATGGAACATCAACTGCCCGCACTGCCTTATGCCAAGGATGCCCTCGCGCCGCACATGAGCGCCGAGACCTTCGACTACCACTATTCCAAGCACCATCAGGCTTACGTCACCAACCTGAACAATCTGATCAAGGGCACCGAGTTCGAGAATGCCGACCTGGAAAGCATCATCAAGAAATCCTCCGGCGGCATCTACAACAATGCCGCGCAGGTTTCCAATCACACCTTCTTCTGGAACTGCATGAAACCCAACGGCGGCGGTGCTCCAAGCGGTGCGCTGGCCGACGCCATCAACAAGAAATGGGGCAGCTTCGACGACTTCAAGAAAGCTTTCCAGACTTCCGCCGTGGGTAACTTCGGCTCCGGCTGGACCTGGCTGGTGAAGAAGGCCGACGGTTCCGTGGACATCGTCAACATGGGCGCCGCCGGTACACCGCTGACCACCGGCGATAAGCGCTTGCTGTGCGTGGACGTGTGGGAGCACGCCTACTACATCGACTATCGCAACCTGCGTCCCAAGTTCGTCGAGACCTTCCTCAACAATCTGGTGAACTGGGACTTCGTGGCGAAGAACTTCGCGTAAGCGATTCACGTTCGCATCAAACCAGCCCGGCCTTGCGCCGGGCTTTTTCATGGCCGCTCGTCCCGTGCCCTGATTTTCCGCAAGATGCGCCTACTCCAAAAAACGGAACGGCCATGATTCCGAGCGCATTCATTGACAAGTGGCAAGCAGCCCCCTCGACGAACGGCAGAGCTACCAGTCGCATTTCTCCGACCTGTGCGCCCTCATCGGGCAGACCACCCCCAGTCGCCGTCACGGCGGACAGCTACTGTTACGAAGGTGGCGTGAGCAAGACCGGCAGCAAGCACAGCCACTTTGCCATCGAATACAAAGCGCCGGAACAGGTGGTGCCGCATTGGTTTTGTTGCAGCCCCCTGCAAAAGCCGCTATATTCCAACCATGCATTTTTCCAGACACCTCTCGCTTTTGCACTCCACCTTCAGCCTGCTGGCGGCGCTGAAGCTGCGCGTCGCGCGCTAATCCTTCCCATCCCATCTTGCATCAAGGACAGGCGGCATCTGCGTGATGGCCGCTTTTGAGGAATTGCACCGGAGTACCGACATGACTGACAAATTGATCATATTCGACACCACTTTGCGCGACGGCGAGCAGAGTCCCGGCGCGTCCATGACCAAGGAAGAGAAGTTGCGCATCGCGCGCCAGCTGGAGAAGCTGGGCGTGGATGTGATCGAGGCGGGCTTTGCGGCGGCCAGCCCCGGCGATGCCGACGCGATCCACAGCATCGCCAAGGTGATCGAGCATTCGATCGTGTGCTCACTGGCGCGCGCCAACGAACGCGATGTGCGCGTGGCGGGAGAGGCGATCAAGCCGGCCAAGCGCGGTCGCATCCATACTTTCATCGCCACCTCGCCCATCCACATGCAGCACAAGTTGCGCATGACCGAGGACCAGGTGGTGGAGCGCGCGGTCCAGGCGGTGAAGTGGGCGCGCGAATATACCGACGATGTGGAATTCTCCGCCGAGGATGCGGTGCGCTCCGAGATGGATTTCCTGGTGCGCATCTTCACCGAGGTCATCCAGGCGGGCGCCACCACGCTGAACGTGCCGGACACGGTGGGCTACAGCATCCCGGTGTTGTGGGGCGAGCGCTTCAGGGAGCTGATCGCGCGTGTGCCGGGTTCGGACAAGGTGATCTGGTCCACGCATTGCCACAACGACCTAGGCATGGCCTCGGCCAATTCGCTGGCTGCGGTGATGAACGGCGCGCGCCAAGTGGAATGCACCATCAATGGCTTGGGAGAACGCGCGGGCAACGCTTCGCTGGAAGAGGTGGTGATGGCGGTGCGCACGCGCCGCGACATCTTCAAGTGCGATTGCCACATCGATGCGACGCAGATCGTGCCGACCTCCAAGCTGGTATCCAGCATCACCGGCTACCCGATTCAGCCGAACAAGGCCATCGTTGGCGCCAACGCCTTCGCGCACGAGTCCGGTATCCATCAGGACGGCGTGCTCAAGCACCGCGAGACCTACGAGATCATGCGTGCCGAGGACGTGGGTTGGGGTGCCAACAAGATGGTGATGGGCAAGCACTCGGGCCGCGCGGCGTTCCGCGCGCGTTTGCAGGAATTGGGCATCGTGCTGGAAGGCGAAGAGGCAGTGAACGCGGCCTTCGCGCGTTTCAAGGATCTGGCCGACAAGAAGCACGAGATCTTCGACGAGGACTTGCAGGCGCTGGTCAGCAACGAAGAGACGATGCAAGTGAGCGAGCATTACCGCCTAGTGGCGATGGGCGCGCATTCCGAGACCGGGGCGTTGCCGGTGGCGCGCGTGATATTGAATGTCGGCGGCAAGGAACGCCAGTCTGATGCACAAGGCGGCGGGCCGGTGGATGCGACCTTCAAGGCTATCGAGCAGATCACGCAAAGTAATACCGAACTGTTGCTGTACTCGGTGAACAACATCACCAGCGGCACCGATGCGCAGGGCGAGGTGACGGTGCGTCTGTCCAGGGGCGGGCGCGTGGTCAACGGGCAGGGCGCGGATACCGACATCGTGGTGGCTTCAGCCAAAGCCTATCTGAACGCGCTGAACAAGCTGCATGCGGGCGCGGAGCGAGCTCATCCGCAGCTTTGATGCGGATGCCAGGAGGGGGCATGGGACGGGGAATGTGGCTGATGTGGCTGGCGGCGGCGTGGGGCGCAGGCGATGCGCTGGCTGCCGCTTCCATGCCCACCGATGCTGTGTCTAGCTTGGCTGCCGTGTCATCGGAGCACACCGCCGCGTCCGGGCGCACACACGCCACGCGCCGGGTGAAAACCGTGGAACCGTTGCCTGCCAAGGCGGATGTGCCGGTGCCACCGCTGCAAAAGGAGAGTGTGGCTCCAGCCAGCCCCGCACCGCAGGAAGCCCAGCCCGACGGGGAGGAGACTGCCCCTGTGGAGATTAAAGGCGTGCGCGGTTAGCGAACCTCTGATTAAGCCCCACATGACCGCGCACTTGGTTTTGCGGGATGGAATGCAAGGCGGACGAGGCAGTGAATGGTTGATGCCCTTCGCAACGAGTCCAACGCCGCATACCGCCCGCAAAACCAGTGCCCATGCGGGTTGTTTCCAAATTGCACGCTCACGGGGTTGCGCTCCTCGGCATCGTAGTCACGGCTACGACCTTCGTCGCGCGCCTTGCAATCATCGCTATTTGGATAGCAACGCGGTTCATGGCGGACTTAATCAGAGGTTCCTTAGCCTTTTGCAAGCATGTCCAGCAGTGCCCCATGTGCCCGTGCGGCATCCAGCATCATGGCGGGGAATTCGCTGCGTAGCGTGAGATCCCCTGCGCGCAGATCGAAACCATCGCAATCCACCCCGATCAATTGTGTAGCGTCCCTGGCAGGTGAGGCCAACTTTGCGGCCAGTGCCGCAGCGTGGTCGCGGTTGATCTCTTCGATTAAACGTTCCTCCTCGAGGATCAGGGGATAGGGAGGTATCCGGTAGTTTTCGGCTTGCATCCAGTGGATGTCGCCGAAGCCGCCGATATAGCGGATGGCTTGCGGCGTGATGCGGTAGAACTGGAAATCCTGCATGTCGTAATACGTTTGTGCTTCCGGGAAATGGCGCAGGTAACGCCTGCCAGCCTGTTCGCGTGCGGCCACATGCGCGGCCATGCCGATCACGGTGACGCGCCCCTGTGTCTGGATACGCGGGTCGTGCTGGTTGTGCGTGACCAGGCTGACGCGCGGGTCATGCTTGATATTTTTGGTGTGTTCGGCCAAGTCGCTGATGAAGATGAGCAGGCTGCCGTCGTGGTCAACCAGGTAAGGCGTGATGGAGCCGAATGGGTGGCCGTCATATTTTTTCGACAGGGTAGAGAGCGCGCCGTAGCGGTGCGTGCGCAGCAACTGCCGCGCTGTGCGGGCATTGCTTTGGGAGGGGATTTTGTCGGGTATCATGTGAGCATTGTATGGGCATATCGAACCGTATGAAACTTCCCAATTTAGGTATCCTAGATGCGTTGCGCTTCCTGCATTTTGTCGGGGTGCGCTTGCGCCAAGACCGCTGTACCGAGATGGCGGCCAGCCTGACTTTTACCACCTTACTGTCGGTGGTGCCGCTGCTCACCATCATACTGACCGTGTTTTCCGCGTTTCCGGTCTTCGCGGATATTTCCATGCATCTCAAGGAGTTCATTCTGTCCAACATGCTGCCGGAAACCGGCGGCAGGATGATCACGCGTTACATGGAGCAGTTCGCCGAGAGCGCGTCGCGCCTGACGGCGGTCGGCATCGCCTTCCTCGCCTTCACGGCAATGTGGATGATATTGACCATAGATAATGCCTTTCACCGCATCTTCCGCGTGTCGCGCCAGCGCAGCATGTTGCAGCGCGTGCTGGTGTATTGGGCGGTCATCACGCTGGCCCCCATCCTGGTGGGCGGCAGCCTGTCGGCGACCTCGTGGCTGGCAGGGCTGTCGCTGGGGTACTTCCAGCAGATATCCGAGGCTGGGGTGGAACTGCTCAAGCTGCTTCCGGTCGTGCTCACCACGGCGGCGTTCACCCTGCTGTTCCGCGTGGTGCCCAACCGTTATGTGCCGATGCGCCATGCGCTCATCGGCGGCGTGATTGCATCGATCACGTTCGAGTCGATGAACCAGGCGTTCGCCTACTACATCGCGCATTTTCCCACCTACAAGCTGGTCTATGGCGCTTTCGCCAGCGTGCCGATCTTCCTGCTGTGGATTTACCTGTCCTGGCTGACCTTGCTGTTCGGCGCCATCATTACCGCGTCCATCTCGCATTGGCGCAGCACCCATGCGCTGAAACTCGATCAGGCCGCGCAGCTTTATTTTGCGCTGGCGATGTTGAAGCTGATGTACAAGGGGCTGCAAAAGGGGGAGGTGCAGAATTTGCCCGGCCTGTCGCGCCAGCTGCGCATCGGCTACGAAGATGTCGAGCGCATCCTGGGTAAGCTGGTGAGGGCGAAGATCGTCGGTAAATTGTCCGGGCTGGGATGGGGTATGGTGCGCGCGCCAGAACGTATCCAATTATCAGAGTTGACCACATTGTTCCTGCTGGACAGCAGCCAGTTGCCCCGGGGCGACAGCGATATCCGAGCCTGGTTCGTTGCGCTGGAGAAGCGCATGGATGAGGCTGGAAGCCTGAGCCTGCACGACATTTGGGCGAAGTGATTGCCGCTGCGCGGCTTT
The DNA here is from genome assembly GCA_037446515.1 of Gallionellaceae bacterium. Taxonomy (GTDB): domain Bacteria; phylum Pseudomonadota; class Gammaproteobacteria; order Burkholderiales; family Gallionellaceae; genus Sideroxyarcus. Next base: position 104,944 of record JBBIIN010000001.1, on the reverse strand, counting down.
TCGGTTTTAATGCGCGCCGCCCGTTTTTTTGTATGGACCAATCATTTGTAAGGAGATGACCGTGAAATTTCTCGAAAATATTTTTGAAGGCACATTGTGGAACAGCCGCTTTGTCGTGATGGCGGCGGTGATAGGCAGTCTGGTCGCCGGTTTCGCCATTTTTTACATGGCGACGGTGGATGTGTGGAATCTGCTCATGCACGTGGTGCATTACGGCGATGCCGACATTACCGAGGTTGCCCGCAAGCAGTTGCATGATGACACCATCACGCACATCGTCGAGGTGGTGGATGGCTACCTGCTGGCAACGGTGATGCTGATCTTCTCGCTGGGCATCTATGAGTTGTTCATCAGCGACATCGATCAGGCGCACGGCAGCAGGTCCTCGAGCAAGATACTGGTGATTGACAGTCTGGACGATCTGAAAGCGCGCCTGGCCAAGGTGATCCTGATGATCATGATCGTGACCCTGTTCGAGCAGGCGATCAACATGCACATGAGCGGCCCTCTGGACCTGTTATATCTCGGCGCGAGCATCGCCCTGATCGCACTGGCGCTGTACTGGACGCACGCGGCGGACGGACACGCCGCTGCGAAAGATCACGAAGCGACCGATATCGAAGCGGAGCACGAAGAGAAAGCGGGGCACTGATGCGCTTTGCCGCCGCGCTGTTGTGCGCCACCCTCGCCTTGTGCGGCGCCAGCGCAAGTGCGGCAGAGCCGTTCGTGTTCAAGGACATCCAGGGGCGCGAGCAGCGTTTGCTGGATTACCGCGGCAAGTGGGTGCTGGTGAATTTCTGGGCGACCTGGTGCCCGCCCTGCCTGGAAGAGGTGCCGGACTTGGTGCAGTTGCACGAGGCGCACAAACAAACCGACCTGGTCGTGATCGGCGTGGCGCTGGATTCCACCGAAAAGTCCGTGCGTGAATTCGTCGCCAAGCGCCGTGTCAGTTACCCGGTGGTGGTCAGCGATTACGATCAGGCGGCGCAGGTCGGCGAAGTCGAGGTGTTGCCGACCTCCTATCTTTACAACCCGCAAGGAGAACTGGTGAGTTACCAAGAAGGCGGACTGACGCGCGCCAGCGTCGAGGCCTACATCAAAAGCAAGAGCAGGAATTAGCCATTCTGCACCAGGTGATTCCTCTCCCAGTGCTTGTGCCAGGCGGCTTTCACCAGGTTGGGATATTCGGGTTTGCCCAGGCTGCCGTTGTAACGGCCCAGAGCACGGTACAGGTCGCCGTTCTCCCGGTCCAGATAGTGGCGCAGGATGGTGCAGCCGTAACGCAGGTTGGTGCGCAGATGGAACAGATTGTGGTCGGGTGCGCCGATGTTGCGCGGCCAGAACGGCATGACCTGCATATAGCCGCGCGCGCCGGATTTCGAGATTGCATATTTTCTGAACCCGCTTTCCACTTCAATCAAGCCCAGCACCAGTTGCGGATCGAGGCCGGCGCGCGTGGCTTCGTAATGCACCGTGCTGAGGAAATCGAAGCGGTATTCTGCATCGGGTATGCGGCTGGCCAGCCGTTTCGACATCTCGTCCAGCCAGACCTGCGCTTCCTGCTGTGTGGCGAAGGCCAGCTTGGGCGCCGCCTGGTCGGACACGCTGCGTTGCATCATGGCGCGCACACTGGCCGATAGCCGCTCTTCGCGCTGCGCGCCCGCCTGGGCGGGCAACGCGCAGGACAAGGTTGCTGCGATCAGGGGCAGCGCGAACAGATGCCGGACGAGAGAAATAGAAGGCTTCATAGGCTCGATTTTACGAACTTGGCTATATCGTGCAAGGGAAGCGGTTGCGCGGCTGCATCGCGGCGCCCCTGATATTCCACCTGGCCTTCCTTCAGGCTGCGTTCGCCGATGGTGATGCGGTGCGGGATGCCGATCAGTTCAAGATCGGCGAACATCACGCCGGGGCGCTCGTCGCGGTCGTCCAGCAGCACCTCGATACCCGCCGCCGAAAGTTCCGCATATAGCTTCTCCGCCGCCTCGCGCACTGCAGCGCTTTTCTTGTAGCCGATAGGGGCGATGGCGACTTGGAATGGTGCCATGGCTGCCGGGAGGGTGATGCCGCGCTCGTCAAAGTTCTGCTCGATGGCAGCGGCCACGATGCGCGACACGCCGATGCCGTAACACCCCATCTCCATCACTTGCGCTTTGCCGCCCTCGTCGAGATAGGTGGCGTTCAGCGCTTCTGAATACTTGGTGCGCAACTGGAAGATGTGACCCACTTCGATGCCACGGCAGATTTCCAGCGTGCCTTTGCCATCCGGCGAAGCGTCGTCGGCGACCACGTTGCGCAGGTCATGCACGCTGGATTCGTCCAGATGCACGTCGCGGCCGAAGTTCACGCCACTGTGGTGGAAGCCGTCATCGTTCGCGCCGCAGATAAAATCGCTCATGGTGGCGGTTGCGCGGTCGAACAGCATGCGTACTCTGGCGTTCACCGGGCCGATGTAGCCGGCGCGGCATCCGACGTGCTGCCTGATTTCGTCATCAGTGGCGAAGCGGAACTCGCCCAGCACCTTGCCGGCCTTAATCTCGTTGAGTTGATGGTCGCCGCGCAACAGCAGCAACACGAATTCGTTGTCATGCGTCATCACGGCGATGGCCTTCAGCACTTTTTGAGCGGAGACACCGAAGAAAGCAGCGACCTCCTCGATGGTCTTCTGTCCAGGCGTGACGACCTTCTGCATTTCTTGAGTGGCCGCTGCGCGTTGGGACGCAGGTGCGACGGCTTCCGCCAACTCCACGTTGGCGGCGTAATCGGAATCCGGGCAGAACGCCAGCGCGTCCTCGCCGGAATCGGCCAGCACATGGAACTCATGCGAGCCGGAACCGCCGATGGCGCCGGTGTCGGCAGCGACGGCGCGGAACTGTAAGCCCAGACGCGTGAAGATGCGACTGTAGGTGTCGTACATCACGCGGTAGGTCTGCTCCAGGCTGTCAAAGTTGGCATGGAAGGAATAGGCATCCTTCATCACGAACTCGCGTGCGCGCATCACGCCGAAGCGCGGGCGCACCTCGTCACGGAATTTGGTTTGTATTTGATAAAAATTCACCGGCAACTGGCGATAGCTCCTGATCTCGCGGCGCGCGATGTCGGTGATGACTTCCTCGTGCGTGGGGCCGAAGCAGAACTGGTTGTCGTGTCTATCCTTGATCTTCAGCATCTGCGGGCCGAACACTTCCCAGCGTCCCGTCTCTTGCCACAGTTCAGCCGGTTGCACCGCGGGCATCAGCAGTTCGATCGCTCCGCTGCGGTCCATCTCTTCACGCACAACACGCTCGACCTTGCGCAACACGCGCAAGCCCAGCGGCATCCAGGTATAGAGGCCGCTGGCCAATTTCTTGATGTAACCGGCGCGCAGCATCAGGCGATGGCTGGGCAGTTCGGCCTCGGACGGGGCTTCTTTGAGGGTGGAAATGAAAAATTGTGAAACGCGCATGTTCCGGTACTCGTCGGGCTGGTTGGGAGGGCGCGATTCTACTGCATGACGCGCTTGGCGTCTTTCCAGCCGGGGGGAAATATGGAACAATCCGCTCCATTGAAAAACAGGGTGGGGCGAATCATGATAGACCGCGAAGGTTATCGCCCGAATGTCGGCATCATTCTGGCCAACGCAAAGAATCAGGTGTTTTGGGGCAAGCGCATCAAGCAGGATGCGTGGCAGTTTCCGCAGGGCGGCATCCAACATGGCGAAACGCCGGAGCAGGCGATGTACCGCGAGCTGCACGAGGAGGTCGGCCTGCATTCGTGCCATGTCCGCATCCTGGGCCGCACACGCGACTGGATGCGCTACGACGTGCCGCAGAGCTGGGGAAAGAGGGAATCGCGCTCGCATTACAAGGGGCAAAAGCAGATATGGTTCCTGTTGCGCCTGACGGGGCGCGACTGCGACGTGTCACTGCGGGCGACCGAGCACCCGGAATTCGATGCCTGGCGTTGGAGCGACTATTGGGTCGAGATGGAAAGCGTGATCGAGTTCAAGCGCGAGGTGTACCGCATGGCGCTGAACGAACTGGTGCGGTATCTGCCGGTGGAACGGCAGAGTACCCATGCGTTGCCGCTGCGCCGGCAATGCTGAAAACAAACACAAGATGTACCAATCAGGAGAAAACATGACGACCAACTACACTGCACTGCCTTCCGTCCCGCTGAAAACGGGTTCTTCCTTCTTGCGCCCGGTGCATGTATTGCCGGAGCGGGTCAAGCTCGGCAACCCGGCCACCGACGTGATGACCGACCTGACCAAGGTCTCGGTGATCAGTGTGCGCGCCAAGACGCCGATGGACAAGGCCAACGCCAAGATGATCAAGTATGGCGTGCGCATGCTGCTGGTGCTGGATGACAACGAGCAGGTGGCGGGGCTGATCACCGCGTCCGACATCCTGGGCGAGAAGCCGATGCGCTTCCTGCAGAATATGGGTGGCACGCATGCTGACATCATGGTGCGCGACGTGATGACCACGCAGCGCGAGATGGAAGTATTGAACATCAAGGACGTGCAGAATGCCAAGGTCGGCGACATCGTCGCCAGCCTGAAAAAGGCACATCGCCAGCACACGCTGGTGGTGTCCACCGCAGCTGACGGGCAGCAGGCCATCTGCGGCCTGTTCTCCATCACGCAGATCGCGCGTCAGCTGGGCGCACAAGTGCAGAGTTTCGAGCTGGCCCGCACCTTCGCCGAGATCGAAGCCGTCATCGCGCGAGGCTGATATTATGCTTTTGTCCCGCATGCCAGGCTATTTGCGCGCCACTGCGGGGGCGTTGCTGCTCATTCTTACGGGCTGTGCCATGTTGCCGGGCGACATGGCCGATTCCGGCAACGAGATCCATGTGCGCGAAGATGGCAACGCTGCCTTGGCCAAGCGTGGGGAATATCCGCTCACCTTGCGCGTCGGCACCTATGCCGATGCGCGCAACCTGGACAGCCCGCGCCGTGCCGGTGTCGCCACCAGCCGCATCTTGGGAATGGCAGGCCGGGACATCATGTTGGATCGCGACGTTGCCGAGGTGGTTGCCGCTGCGGCCAGGAGGCATTTCACCAAGGCCGGCATGCAGGTGCTGACAGAAGGTGAAACGCCCGCCCAATTCCAGTTGAGCGGTACGGTGAAAGACCTGACCATCAACGTGAAGGAGCGCGACTATGTCAGCATCGCCATCGAGTCCACGCTCACCGAGACGGCCAGCGGCAAGGTGATCTGGTCTGGCGTGGTCGTGGAAAAAGGCGATCGCTTTGCCGGGGTCTCCGGCAACAACAAGAAGGATGTGGCGGAATACCTGAAGAAAGAACTGGGCATCGTGATGGGCAAGACGGCGGATTCCATCCTGTCCGTGCTGATGGCCACCCGTCCAGAACTGTTCCACATGGTGGTCGGCATCAAGCCGGTGCAGGGGGTTTCCATCCTCAGCAATGAGGTCGCGGCAGCGTCTTCGGTTGTGGCAGCCCCGGCGGCGGAAACCGCTGGCGGCACGCTGGTGGTGGTTTCAGCGCCCTCCCGCGCCAAGGTCTATGTGGATGGCATCTATTTCGGGCTGACCCCGTTGCGCGCCGAGGCCGTTGCGGGTGTGCATGAGGTCAGCGTCAGGCTGGACGGCCATAAGCCGGCATCGGAGAAAGTCTCGGTTCGCAAAGGCGAGAACACCGAACTGGAGATGAAGCTGCAACGCTGACCCGTTGCTGTCTTAAGCATAAAAAAGGCCCGCATGATGCGGGCCTTTTTTATCGGGAACCTTCAGCCTTCAATGTTTTCCTGTGCTGCCGAAGCCGCCCGCGCCGCGCTGGCTCATGGGGAACTCTTCCACGATGTTGAACTGCACCTGCGCCACCGGCACCACCACCAGTTGCGCGATGCGCTCCATCGGCATCAGCGCGAAGGGGTGATGGCCGCGGTTCCACACCGAGATGAATATCTGCCCCTGGTAATCCGAATCGATCAGACCCACCAGGTTGCCCAACACGATGCCGTGCTTGTGGCCGAGGCCTGAGCGCGGCAGGATCAGTGCCGCATAACGAGGGTCGTCCAGGTGCAGCGCGATGCCACTGGGGATCAGCTCGCATTGCCCCGGCTGGATGGTGATCGCACTGTCTATGCAGGCGCGCAGGTCGATGCCCGCCGAGCCGGGCGTGGCATAGCCGGGCGGATGGTCGTGCAAGCGCGGGTCGAGTACCTTCACATCCACTTTCTTCATTTCGCTTTCCTCTTTGCGTAGAGCGCGGCGGCGTGCCGCAACAGTAGTCGTGCCACAGCGGGCTTGTCGGCGTGCGGCAAGGCATGCTCTCCGGCCTCATCGAACAGCACCAGCGCATTGTCGTCGCTGCCGATGGCGTTCTGTACCAGGTTGGCGGCAAGCAGCGGGAGGCGTTTCTTCTTGCGCTTCTCGATCGCGTGTTTGCGCAGCTTCTCGCTCTCCGCCGCGAAGCCCACGCAGAAAGGCGCATCGGGCAGGCCGGCGACATAAGCCAGAATGTCCGGATTGGGGATCAGCTCCAGCGTCAGCGCGACCTCGCTCTTCTTGATCTTCTGTGCGCTTGGCTGCGCCACGCGGTAATCGGCCACGGCTGCTACGCCGATGAACATATCTGTTTGCACCACATGCTGTTTCACCGCCTCGAACATCTCGGTCGCAGTGTTCACCTTGACGAGATTCGCACCTGCTGGCGGCGTCAACGACACTGGCCCGGACACCAGTGTGACCTGTGCACCCATTGCCAGCGCGGCTTGCGCGATGGCATAACCCATCTTGCCGCTGCTGCGGTTGGTGATGCCGCGCACTGCATCAATAGGTTCGTAGGTTGGCCCGGCGGTGATCAGCACACGCACACCACTTAACTCTCTCTCCCCTCGGGAGAGGGTTGGGGTGAGGGAATTCCCGTTCAGAGTTGCCAGAATCTCCCGCGCCAACTCTTCCGCCTCCAACATGCGCCCCATGCCTTCCTCGCCGCAGGCCTGCACGCCGCTGGCCGGGCCCAGCAGCGTCACACCATCGGCGGCGAGCTGCTGCACATTGCGTTGCGTGGCCGCATTCGCCCACATCTGTTTGTTCATCGCGGGCGCCACTAGCAAGGGGCAATCGCGTGCCAGACATAAGGTGGAAAGCAGATCATCCGCAATGCCCAGCGCCAGCTTGGCGATGAAATCCGCCGTGGCTGGCGCGATCACGATAGCATCCGCGATACGGCTGGAATGGATGTGCGCCATGCCTTTGTCGTCCTGCCACTGGTCGAGCAGCACCGGCTGGCCGGTGAGTGCCTGCATCGTGGCGGGCGTGATGAAATGCGTCGCCGCCTGTGTCATCGCCACACGCACCGTGATGCCTTGCTGCACCAGCAGGCGCGCCAGCTCCGCCGCCTTGTAGGCCGCGATGCCGCCGGTGACGCCGAGCACGATGTGCTTTGTCTGGGCTTGTTCCATAGTGCCGCGCATCTTAACAAGAAAGTGGCGAGGATGGCTTGCCGTGCAGCGGGGGACATAGGCCAACGGCATATTGACCGTGCCGGGATGGGCGGGTAGGGTGGCGCGGTTGCTTACAAGAAAAGCATGATGCTGCGAACGAATTTGCGCCCCGTACTTTATTATGATTCTGGATTGGCCATTTGTTCGTGCAGGACGTCGGGGAGAGGGTATGACAATACAGATGCAAAATGCGGTCATCGTACTGGCTGACATCAGCGGCTATACGCGCTTCATGAAATTGCATGGCAAGGCACTCGTGCATGCGGAGAGCATTATTACCGAGTTGCTGGACAGTATCATCGAACACACCGAGCATCCCCTTACCCTGAATAAACTGGAGGGAGATGCCGCATTATTCTATGCATTGACTGATGCAAACCCGCAAGCCGTGGCCGAGAGTGCCTTGCGCCAGGTGAACGGGTTCTTCCATGCCTTCAGCGCGCGCAAAAAAGAAATCGGAGTGGATGCCTTGTGTAATTGTGGCGCTTGCACCGAGGCCGTGCATTTGAATATCAAGGCAGTCTTGAATTTTGGCGGCGTGGTGGTGAGGCAGGTGCGGCAGTTCGAAGAGATTTCTGGTACGTCGGTGATCATTGCCCATCGCCTGCTGAAGAATAGTGTGCCGCTGCACGAATATGTATTGCTGACCGAAGCCTTTGAGCAGGCCCTGGGCGGCGCACCTCCTGGCGGTACCCTCATTACGGAGCAATGCGAGGGCATCGGCGCTGTCAATGCGGCTTACTATTTGCCCAGTCCATTCGCTGCGCCACCGCCGTTGCCCAATCTCATGCGCCGCGTGCGCTTGGTGACCAGAGCTCTTTCCTATATGGGCAAGAGACGCATTAAGGGATTGTTCGGCATCGCATCGAAGCGTGAATTTCACAACCTGAATTAGTCCGATGAGGGCGTTCTTGATTGCTCACCTGCAATGATTAAACCATGCAAATAATCCACTCCGTCCCCGAACTGCGAGCTTGTCTGGCACAGGAAAAGGCCATCGCCTTCGTCCCCACCATGGGCAATCTGCACGAGGGGCATGTGGCCTTGGTGCGGCAGGCGCGCGGGCAGGGCTCATGCGTGGTGGTGAGCATCTTCGTGAATCCCTTGCAGTTCGGGCCGTCCGAGGATTTCGACAAGTATCCGCGCACCTTGCAGGCGGACTGCGAGAAGTTGCAAGGCTTGGCGGATGTGGTGTTCGCGCCCTCGGTAGCCGAGATGTATCCCGAGCAGCAGACGTTGTTCGTCGAGCCGCCGCCCATCGCCAATGAGCTGTGCGGCGCGTTTCGTCCCGGCCATTTCCGCGGCATGGCGACGGTGGTGCTGAAGCTGTTCAACCTGGTGCAGCCGCAAGTGGCGCTGTTCGGCAAGAAGGATTACCAGCAACTGGCCATCATTCGCCAGATGGTGACGCAGTTTAACCTGCCCATCCGCATCATCGGTGGCGAGACGGTGCGGGCGGCGGACGGCTTGGCGCTGTCCTCGCGCAACCAGTATTTGAATGCGGCGCAGCGAACCGAAGCGGCATTCTTGTATCAAACGCTGGCGGCCACAGGGCAGGCGTTACAGGCGGGGGAACAAGACCTCGCCGGGCTGGAGGCCAAGGCCAAGGAAGCGCTTGCCAGGCGCGGCTGGCAAGTGGAATATGTATCCATCCGCGCGCAGGCCGGGTTGGTTGTTCCGGGTGCTGGCGAACGCAGGCTGGCGGTATTGGCGGCAGCGCGGCTGGGGGCAACGCGGTTGATAGACAATCTGGAATTTTGTCTTTAGTGCCCAAACGTCTATAATGCGCGCCCCTTGTCGTTCAAGGGCTGGAGGTGACCATGCAGCGAACCATGCTACAAGCGAAATTGCACCGCGTGCGCGTAACGCGGTCCGAACTGCATTACGAGGGTTCGTGCGCCATCGACGATGATCTGCTGGATGCGTCCGGCATCAAGGAATACCAGCAGATCGACATCTACAACGTGAGCAACGGCGAGCGTTTTACCACTTATGCCATCCGTGCCGAACGCGGCTCGCGCACCATCTCGGTGAATGGCGCGGCGGCGCACAAGGCGAACCCCGGCGACATCCTCATCATCGCGGCCTATGCCATCTATTCCGAGATGGAGATGCAGAAATACCATCCCACCCTGGTCTATGTGGACGAGCATAACCGCATCATCGAGAAGCGCGACAAGATACCCGTGCAGGCCGCAGCCTGAATGGCAAAACTCCAATGCACAAGCCCCGCGAGAGCGGGGCTTGTTGTTTGTGCTGCCGGCAAATTGATGTCAGATGCGCAGAGCCAATTCTGCATCAATTTCGTCGGGATTATTTGACTGGGGCAGTGGAGAAGCCTAGCATTTTTTGCGTGGTGGTTAATAAGTCGAGCATGGTGTTATAGGGGCGCGGTGCTATGTCAAAAATGCAGATGTCTGGATGCGGGTTGTTATGGTTTGCCATGTCGCTGTTTTCAGGAATGGCTTTTCCCGAGGAAACAATGCCCGTTCCGGCTGCTTCATCCGGCCTTGCGCAATCAGCGTCGGACACGTCTGCGGTTGACGCAGAAACGGCAAGGATCAGGGCGGAAATGGAGGCGGAAGATCGTGCCAAAGCCGAAGCGATGAAAAAAGAAGCGCAGGCCAAGGCAAAGCTGCTCAACGACGCCGAGTCGCTGATGCGTGCGAACCGGCCAGGGGAAGCGTATGAGTTGTTGTTGCCCCACGAGTTCGAGCGCTCGGGGGAGGTCCATTTCGACTATCTGCTCGGTATCTCGGCCCTTGATAGCGGCAAGCCAGACAAGGCGACCTTGGCATTCGAGCGCGTGCTGGCAGTGGATCCCAATTTCGCGGGGGCGCGTCTGGATATGGCGCGAGCCTATTACCAGCTGGGCGACCTGGAGCGTGCCAAAACCGAATTCAATACGGTGATGAGACAGAATCCGCCGGAGATGGCGCGCGCCACCATCCAGAAATACCTGAATGCCATCCGCGCGCAGGAACAGGCCAGGAAGACTCGGGTCACCGCTTATTTTGAAGAAGCGCTTGGGCATGACAGCAATGTGAACGGGGCGACCAGCCAGGCGCAGATACCCGTCCCTGCATTCGGCAATCTGGTGTTCACGCTGAATCCGACCAGCCTCAAGACTGCCGACAGTTACGGCAGCTTTGCGGGAGGCGCCGAGGTTACCCATTTGCTGGGAGAGGCGCTGGGGATTTATGCCGGGGCAGATGCGCGCATGCGCGGCCACGTCAAGCAGAACACCTTTAACTCGGTTGACCTCGCCGCACATGCCGGCGTGTTCTACAACCAAGAGGGCGACACGGTGCGGCTGGGGATCAGCGGCGACCAGTACCGTCTCGGACAGGGCTACAAAGTCAATCGCGACACCAGCGGGTTGTCGCTGGAATGGCGGCATCCCGCCGGGCCGGCGGATCAATTGGCCATATTTGGCCAATTTACCCAGAACCGTTTCATCACCAACGCTATGGAGCCGCAGAACCATAATCTCTTTCTGTTTGGTGAAAGCTGGCTGCACGTCCTTGCCGAAGGCAAATCGTCAGTCTTTGGCAGTTTTTTTGGCGGACGCGAATCTGCCGTTGCGCCGGTTACTACGCTGAATCCCAATGGCGGTCGCCCGGATGGCAACAAGGCCCTGTTCGGCTTGCGCGCTGGCGGGCAGTTGACCTTGAATGAGGCTTGGGACTGTTTCGGTGGCATAGGCTGGCAGCGCGGCAAATACAACAGGCAGAACCTGGCGTTCTTGATTACGCGCAACGACCAGTTGTGGGATGTCAGCGTGGGCGCAAACTGGCATGTGGACAAGGCTTGGACGTTCAAGCCCCAGATTAGCGTGTCCCGCAACAGCTCCAACATCCCCATATACAGCTTCAGCCGCGCCGACGTGTCGGTCGCGTTGCATTACGACTTCAGATGACTCCTTTATCGCAGTGAGGTGAGATATGCAAAACAGCAAACTTATCTTGATGGTTGCCTCGGCAACGATGGTGCTGGCGCAATCCGCGTGGGCAGCGACCGCCGGCTATGTGCAATTCGTGAACGGGCAGGCCACTCTGGTACCGGCAAGCGGTTCAATACGTGCTTTGCAGAAGGGTGCAACGATAGAAGAAGGCGACACCGTGCGTACTGCGGCGAACGCCTCGGTGCAGATCAAGATGAAGGATGGCGGATTCATCGCGGTGCGCCCGGACACCCAACTCAAGTTCGACAGTTTCAAGTTTTCCGGCAGGGTCGGGGAACCCGAGCGCAGCGTCTATTCCTTGTTTAAGGGTGGCTTCCGCGCGATTACCGGATTGATCGGGCGCGTCAACAAACAGGACTACCGTATCAACACACCTGTGGCCACCATAGGCATACGCGGCACCGACCATGAGACCCTCTATCTGCCCAGCGGGTTGCCCGGTGCGCAGGCCGGCGCTTACAGCAAGGTGAATATCGGCGAGACGACGCTGACAACCCGGCTGGGCACCATCAACGTCTTGCCCAACCAGATGGGATTTGCCGGGGGCATGGACCAGATGCCGCAGATACGACCGGTCAACACCGCCATCTTTACCGTGGCGGCGGCGCCGCGCGAGGAGCGCATCGCGGCAAAGGATAAGGCTGGGCAGGGTGAGGCATCCCAGACCCACGCTGGCAATGCCCCGCAAGAAAGGGCGGATGGTGACGAGCGGGGGGCAGCGCCGCAGGCCGACGCGGGCAATGCCCCGCAAGAAAGCGCGCAACAGACAGTGCGTAATACCGCCGTCGTGGACAACACCACGCCCGCAGCGGCAGTGCAGGCCGCTGTTGCACCCGCTCCCGCTGCGGTCATTCGCGCCGTCAGCCTGGCTCCCGGCATTGAGCAGACGATACCGGTAACTGCCTCCAATGGCGCGCTCAGCCTGAACGCCTCGGCCCAAACGATCTCGTCGGGCACAACGGTTACCTCGGTGCAGAACGGGATCTATGCAACACAGGCGGACGCCGCTGCCCTGGCTGCGGCGCAGGCTGCGCAAAATGCGGCTGCGGCTGCGGCTGCCGCTGCTTCTGCCAAGGCCGTGCTCTTGGCGATCAGCCTGGTCAGCACTGCGCCTGCCGTGACAGCGATCAATAATGCCACGACCGCCATTGGCACCACGACGACAGGCGCCACGCTGGCCGTAGCCAATGCAACCGCTTTGCAGCCAGCAAATGCGGTGGCGGCTGCCGCCAACAAAACGACTGCGCAAACTGCGGCGACGACGGCGGGCAGCCAGGCAACGGCGGCACAGGCCGCCATTACGGCGCATGGCGCTTTCGCCGATGTGACAGCGCCTACCGCCAACACTGCCCTGCAAACCGCCAACACTGCCCTGCAAACCGCCAATACCGGTGTGCAAACCAATGCGGCAGCCGTTACCAGCCAGAACACCGCTTTGGGCAATGCGCAGACAGCGGCCAATAGCGCGCTTGCAGCGGCCAACGGCAGCCTGACTACGGCGAACAATAACGTGGGCGCAGTCGCGGCGCAGAATACAGCCATTACCAGTGCCCAGACTAACGCCGCCACCTTGGCGAACAATGCCCAGGCAGCAGCCAATCTCGCCGCAGCGGCCGCGCAAGCTGCGCAGACTGCCGCAACCCAGGCGGCAGCCTTGCAATCTGCGGGCGATTTGACCGGTGCGGCGGCGCAATTGGCAATCGCCCAGCAGGAGCAGGCCAAGGCCGGGCAGCAGCTTGCCATCGCGCAGAGCGCCAGCACAGCGCTGGTCAATTTACTGGCTACTGCGCAAACCGCAAATAATACTGCTGCCACCTTGGTCAACGCTGCGGTTACTGCGGCGGGCAACGCCAGCACGGCAGCCGCCAGCGCCCAGACTGCGGCGGGCAACGCTACCACGGCAGCCGGCGCTGCTGCCACCGCACTGGCCAATACCTCTGCACCGTTGGCTGGCATCAACACCAATGCTGCCACTGTTGCGGCTAATGCACCCATTGCCGCCTACAACAACCCGGCGGTGGTCAGCAACAATTTCCTCGGTCATTTTGCGATGCCGGTGCCGCGGACAGGCGGCGGTTTCGACATGGCGCAGGAGTACAGCAACACCCAGCTTGCCCATACGACCTATGTCCTGGATGGCAACGGCAACCTGGTCGAAATGCGCAGCACGGCATTCGCCATCCAGCCGTTGCTGACAACGCCGACGCTCAGCATTGGCAATGTCGACATGACCTGGAGCGGCGGCACGGCGGCAGACACCTTCAAGCTGGCGGATAACAGCATCTATTTCGGTCGCTGGGTGAATCCGACCATCACCGTGAAAGATCCCATCAGCAATTTGACCCTGTACACCTATACGCCCGCGAGCAGCTTGTGGGGCGTGCTGTTGACGCCGAACGTGGGCTATGTCCAATCATTGATCGGAACGACGACCTATGTTCAGGCTGGTGCGGTCGCGCCGTTCGATACCGCCGGCCATGTGGGTACGCTGAATTCCGCGACCCTGGTGGCCGACTTCACCAGTCAGTTGGTCAATGCCGCACTCAATCTCACGATGCCTGTCGCTTCCAGCATGGCCGGCACTTATGCCATCACGGCCAATGGCATGGCGATCAACACCGTTGCTACCGGCCAAGGCTATGGCGGGTTCGGCGGCAATATCACGCCGACTGTTTCTTGCACGGGCACCACGGGCACCTGTGCGGCTGGTGCTGCCGGGTACAGCGCGGACGTGGGCGGCACCTTTACCGGAAATGCTGCGGCCAGTGTGGTGGTGGGTTATAACCTATGGCCCACCGTTACGCCCGGATCGCCAGTTACCGATCTAGTGCAGGGCGTCGTGGCGTTCACGGCAACTACTGCGCCGACCGGGCCGACCTTCCCGCCTGCAGGCAACTGGTTTGCTGGCGGACATATGCTGGTAGGGACGACCAATGCGTGGGAAAGAGGCAGATTCAACAACGGGGGGTTGTTATTTCCCGAAACCAACTTCATCCTGGACGGCAGTGGCAACCTAGTGCGTTCCTTGCACGCCAACTATAACGAACGCTCCCTGCAAACGGCAACGTCGTTACCGGCCAACCAGTTTACCGATGCGCTGGTCAGCTACAGCGGCGGTGTGGCCAGCGACCGTTACATCACGCCGGACAACAACCTGATCATCGGTCGCTGGACCGGCGGGCAGATGACCATCGCCGACAACCTGCGCGTCTTGCCTACGCTGGTGAAAAACCTGGGCGCAACCAGCTCGTACTGGTTCATGACCGCAGCGGTGCCGACAGACTACGTGCCACAACTGGTGGGCACCACCACCTACACCCAGGGGGGCGCCACCTTGCCGACCGACTCGCTTGGCAATGTCGGCACGCTGCCGGTGTCGTCGCTGTCGGTTAACTTCACTGCCCAGACCGTCAATGCCAGCGTGGCGTTCACCATCGCCAACAAAAACATGAACATTGCGAATGGGGCGATACCGATTGTTGCAGGCACCGAGTCCTTCGAGGGATCACTGGAACTCAACACTGCGCCGACAGTTACTTGTGGCAATGTGGTTGCAGGAGCATGTAATGCCGGAGGCTATCTTGGCTGGCTGACCGGCGGCCTTGCCGGTGCGCAGGCGACGAGCGCGGAACTGGCCTATAAGATCTGGCCGACCGCCCCGGCGGACTCGCTGGTGACGGACCTCATCCAGGGCGTCGTGGCGTTCTATACCGGCACCGCGCCGACGCCGGGGCCGGATAAGGCTTACAACCCGAACCATATCGCCGTGGAAATTGGGAACGGTTTCTCCGGGTTGGCCAGTCCGGCTGATCTGGTCTATGTGACGGGGGCGGCGGGCGGCGCTGCGGCGAGTGGCGCATTGCAGTCCATGACCTTCCGCGACTTGGGCGGTGGTGCCGCATACACCTCGACTCACAGCACGACGGGCGGTACGGCAACCAGCGCCAATTCGCCTGCTTTTGCCACGACTGGCATCCAGTATGGCCAGTGGACCGGCTATACCGGGCTATCCTTCAATGACAGTATGACGTTGGGAGGAAGGGGCGGGCCAGGTGTGCTCGATTGGATGTTCGGGCCGCAAGGTTATGTGGACGCAGCCTATATGCCGGTAGCGCCCGCGACAGCGTTGAGCGGGACGATGGCGGCCACCTTCACTTACCAGATGGATGGCGCGACCGCACCTTATAGTCATCTGACCGGCTTGCGCGGCACCTTGAGCATCGCCACGCTGACGGCCAATTTCGCCACCATGCTGGCGGGGGTCAACCTGGCGCTGACCATGCCGGGCAACGACAACTGGGCGGTCAGCGCGGCCAATGTGCCCATCAATTTTGCGGTGGGCAATGGCGCTGCGTTCTATGGCTTTGCCAATCCCGGCAATCCTGCCAACACCATGACGATTTCCCACAGCGTGGGTGCGGCAGTGCCGCTTACGGCTTGCGGCACTTGCGACGGGAATCTGAATGGCGCGTTCACCGGGCAGAATTTCCAGGGGGCGATGCTTAGCTACATTCTGCATAACAATGCGAATGGCGGCACGGATGCATCGGGACATGTGGCGCTGACCTCGCAGTTCGCGGGCAACACCAACCCTGTGGTGGCGAAAGGCGTAGCCGCGCCGACCGGAAACATTCTGGTGGCGGATTATGGCGGCAACATCGCTCCTTATCCTGCACTGTCCACGACGACGACCGGCAATGTGCTGACGGCTTACGGGCAAAGCAGCGGCACTCCCCCCAACACGTTCAGCTATACCACCACGGTGACTTGCCCGACCTGTACCTCCACCGCCGCCGGACAGGTGGCGAGCAGCGGCATTTATTACGGCAACTGGACGGCAGGTTCCTGGTTGCAGTCCTATACTTCCACCTTGGCTGCCGGTGTGATGCCGCCTGCTTACTGGATCACCGGACCGGAAGCCGGGCCGCTCTATTTGCCGCAGGCGCTGACCGGCACGGCCAGTTACACCTTCAATGGCGGGCAGGTCAGCAACAATGCGGGCGTGGCGGGCACCATCCTGGGTACCACCGCACTGACGCTGGATTTCAACCGGCAGGCCGTGGGTATCAATTTGGCGGTGAGTGTCAACAGCGTTGCTCCGACGCCAGCCGCGCATACCTGGGCAGTCAGCACCCCGGCAGGTGGCGAAGCCGTCTTGGGGATGGGCCAGGGAATAGGTTCGGCAGCTTTCCATGCGTCCAGTTTTGGCGGTGGCGGCGGGTCGGGGTTGCTGAACGTGACGGTGGACGGTGGAGCCACGGCAGTGGCGAATGCGAACGCCAATATCAGCGGACAACTGACGGGCGCTGGGCTGAATGGCGCCATCATGAGTTTTCAGTTGGGCGGGCAGATATCTCCGGCAGCGGCTTCGCCCTCGTTCGAGAATATCAACGGGGTGGCAGCGTTCACCGGCCCGGCACAGAATACCGCCACTTCCCATCGTTATGTCGCGGTCTCGTTCTATGATCCTTTCCGACCGGTTCCGCAGCCCGAGCTGGGATTCGGGGCCAACAACACAACACGCGTTACCCAGGATGTGGCGGGCAACCTGACCCAGTTCGATACACAATTCATCCAGAATAATGGCGGGTCGTCGCTGACCTTTGCCAACAACACCAGCACATTGACCGATCACGGGTCGGATGCAACGACCGGCATCAGTTGGGGGCGCTGGGCGGGCGGCACGATGAATGCCACGGATCGCCTGAGCAGTGTTGTCACACCAGTGACCCAACCCGGCAGCCTGCACTGGATTGCCGAGCCGGCAGCGACCAGCGCGACCACGTTGCCGGTGGTGGGGACCTACACTTATGTCAATGCGGGAGGCACCACGCCCACGGACAATCTGGGTAACCTCGGCACATTGAATTCGGCCACCCTCACGGCGGACTTTACGGCGCGCACCGTGAATATGGGTGTCAATGTCACGGTGGCGGGCGCTACGCTGAATGCGGTAGGCAACAATGTCCCCATCATCCAGAGGACGGTTTTCTATGCCTCTAGCCAGGAACCTGCGGGCACCACCTCGCACCTGAATGTGAGCTGTGCCGGCACTTGCGGCGCGACCTTGGGTGGGACGGTGGTAGGCAAGTTCAGCGGCGCAGGGGCGATCGGCGCGGTGATGGCTTATGGCTTGCAGAACGGCAGCAATGTGGTATCGGGCGTGACGGCATTCCATCGCTGAGCGTTGTCCCGGAAAGGAACAAGCCCCGCTGCGGCGGGGCTTGTGCTTTGCGGAGTCGTTGCAACGTCAGATGCGCTTCGCCAGTTCTGCCGCCTTGCCGGTATAGCTCTGTGGACTCAGCCCTTGCAGGCGTTGTTTCTCGGCTTCTGGAATCTTCAGCGTGGCGATGAACGCCGCCAGACTCTCGCGGTTGATGCCGCCTTTGCCGCGCGTAAGTTCCTTGAGCTTGTCATAGGCGTTCTCGATGTGGTAGCGGCGCATCACGGTCTGGATCGGCTCGGCCAGCACTTCCCAACTGTTGTCCAGGTCTTCCGCGATGCGTTGCGGGTTGGCCTCCAGCTTGTTCAGGCCTTTCAGGCACGATTCGCAAGCCAGCAGGGTGTAGCCCAGTGCCACGCCCATGTTGCGCAGCACGGTGGAATCGGTGAGGTCGCGCTGCCAGCGCGAGACGGGCAGCTTTTCCGACAGGTGCTTGAGCAGCGCGTTGGCCAGGCCGAGGTTGCCTTCCGAGTTCTCGAAATCGATGGGGTTGACCTTGTGTGGCATGGTGGAAGAACCCACTTCGCCGGCCACCACCTTCTGTTTGAAGTAGCCGAGCGAGATGTAGCCCCAGATGTCGCGGTTGAGGTCGATGAGTATGGTGTTGGCGCGCGCATAGGCGTCGAAAAGTTCGGCCATGCAGTCGTGCGGCTCGATCTGGATGGTGTAGGGGTTGAACACCAGTCCACGCGCTTCCACGAAACGCCTGGCGAAACTTTCCCAGTCCACGCCGGGGTAGGCCGACAGGTGCGCGTTGTAGTTGCCCACCGCGCCGTTGATCTTGCCCAGTATCTCGACGCCGGCGATGCGTTGCTGCGCGCGGCGCAGGCGGTACACCACATTGGCCATCTCCTTGCCGAGCGTGCTGGGCGTGGCGGTCTGGCCGTGCGTGCGGCACAGCATGGCAATGTCGGCGTGCTGGTGCGCCAGCGCGGTCAGTTTGTCGATGATGCCTTGCAGCGCGGGCAGCATCACTTCCTTGCGCGCGCGGCTCAGCATCAGCGCATGCGATAGATTGTTGATGTCTTCCGAGGTGCAGGCGAAGTGGATGAATTCCAGCACCCTGGCTGTTTCCGGGATTTCGGACAGTTTTTCGCGCAGCCAATATTCGATGGCCTTCACGTCGTGGTTGGTGGTGCACTCGATGGCCTTGATGGCTTCCGCATCCGCCTCGCTGAACTGCGCGGCGAGCTGGTCTAGCCGGGCGATGGTGGCCAGAGTGAACGGCGGCAATTCCCCGATGCCGGATTCTGCGGCCAGCGCTTTGAGCCATTCCACCTCGATCAGCACGCGGTAGCGGATCAGGCCGAATTCGCTGAAGTGGCTGCGCAGCGCCTCGACTTTGCCGGCGTAGCGGCCATCGAGCGGGGAAAGGGCGGTGAGGGCGGAAAGCGTCATGGTGTGGCTCGCTGGAAATTTTGCAAGGCGCGTATTTTACGTGAAATCAATCCTGCACGATGTGCAGCGTACGGGTGGGGAAGGCCATGTCCGCGCCGTGTTCCTTGATGATGGCCGCGATGTTCAGCATCACGTCCTGCTTGACCGCGTGGAATTCGCGCAGGTCGGTGGTGCTGGTGTAAGCCTGCACCAGCAGGTTGAGCGAGGAGTCGGCGAACTGGTCGAAAGCGACGACCACGGCCTGTTGCGTGTCAATTTGCGCATGCCGGTTCAGCAGATTGCGCACCGCCTCGACAATGGCCTGCACCTTGTCCAGATCTTCATAACGCAGGCCGATGGTCTCGCGGATGCGGCGGTGCGTCATGCGCGAAGGATTCTCCACCACGATGGAGGTGAATAGCGCGTTGGGCACATAAAGTGCGGTCATGTTGGGCGAGCGGATCACCGTCTGCCGCCAGCCGATGTGTTCCACCTTGCCCTCGATCTGGCTGTCCGGCGAGCGCACGACATCCCCCACATTGAAAGGACGGTCCAGATGGATCATCAGGCCGCCGAAGAAATTGGCCAGCAGATCCTTGGCGGCGAAGCCCACCGCGATACCGCCCATGCCGCCGAAGGCCAGCACGCCGGAAATGCTGAAGCCCAGTGTTTGCATGATGCCCAGCAGGGTGACGACCACCACGATGATGCGCGAGACCTTGCCCAGGCCATCTATGGTGGTGCGGTCCACCGTTTCACCGGCGCGCCCACGCGCCGCCACGACATTGTCGGCGAGTTCGCCGATCAGCCGGAACAGGAACCAGGCGATGCACAGGATGACGCCGATGTTGCGGGCTGTCGGCAGATATTCCAGCATCTGCTCGCCGGTCTGGCGGTGCACCAGGTGCAGGACGAACGAGATGCCGGCCAGCCAGATCAGCACGGGCAGCGGCCAGCGCGCGGCGGCGATCAGCGCATCATCCCAGGGATTGTCGGTGCGCGCGGCGACCTCTTCGGCTTTTTGCAGGGCGCGCCGCGCCAAGTAGTGGGCAGCAAGGGTGACGAGCAGCACAATGAACAAACGGGTGATTTCAGGTGTCATGGTGGTTCCTTATTCGATGATGCCGCCGCCGAGGCAAATGTCGCCGTCATAAGCGACCGCCGACTGGCCCGGTGTCACCGCCCATTGTGCCTCGGCGAAAGTGAAACGGGCGGAATCGCTTCCGGTCAAGGTGATGCGGCAGGCGGCATCCTGCTGGCGGTAGCGCGTCTTGGCGGCGTAGGCGCGCGTGGTGTCGGGCGCATGGCCGCTGATCCAGTGCATCTCCGACGCGTCCAGTTGCAGCTTGAGCAAGAGCGGATGGTTGTGCCCCTGCACTACGATCAGGCGGTTATTGGGCATGTCCTTGCCGGCGACGAACCACGGCTCGCCGCTGCTATCCTTGCCGCCGCCTATGCCCAGCCCCTGACGCTGGCCGTAGGTGTAGAACGACAGGCCCATGTGCCGTCCCATCACTTTGCCATCGGGGGTGACCATGTCGCCCGGTTTGGTCGGCAGGTAGCGGTTAAGGAACTCGCGGAACGGCCGCTCGCCGATGAAGCAGATGCCGGTGCTGTCTTTCTTCGCGGCGTTGGACAGGCTGTGCTGGCGTGCGATCTCGCGCACTTTCGACTTCGGGATGTCACCCAAGGGAAACATCGACTTCGATAACTGCTGCTGGTTCAGGCGGTGCAGGAAGTAGCTCTGGTCCTTGCTGTCGTCGTCCGCCTTGAGCAGCTGGAACAAGCCGTCCTGTTCGCGCACCTTGGCATAGTGGCCGGTGGCGATCTTTTCCGCGCCTAGGCGCAGGGCATGGTCGAGGAAGGCTTTGAACTTGATTTCCGAGTTGCACAGGATGTCCGGGTTGGGCGTGCGGCCCGCTTCGTATTCGCGCAGGAAATAGCTGAACACGCGGTCCTTGTACTCCTTGGCGAAGTTCACCGCCTCGATGGGGATGCCGATGGTGTCGGCGACTGACACAGCATCGATCAGGTCTTGTCTGGAGGAGCAATATTCGTTGTCGTCATCGTCTTCCCAGTTCTTCATGAACAGGCCGATGACCTCATAGCCCTGCTCCTTCAACAGCAGCGCAGTAACGGAAGAGTCGACGCCGCCGGACATGCCGACGACGACTGGGGTCTTACGATTGCTGTTCACGATTGGCCCCTCTCCCCCCGGGAGAGGGTTCGGGTGAGGGACTGCTGCTTACGCATAATGCGTGATCAGATCGAGCGGATAGCGCTTGCCTGCCAGGTAGTCTTCCACGCAGCGCAGGATCAGCGGGCTGCGGTGGCGCGCTTGGGTGGCGCGGATCTCGTCCGGCGTCATCCACACCGCGCGCAGGATGCCGTTGTCCAGTTTGCGTTTAGGATGATGGCCGAGGATCTTGCCGCCGAAGGCGAAGCGCAGGTAGGTGACATTGGCTTTCACCGAATGCCAGCGATAGACGCCGATCAGATATTCTGGCTCGAAATCATAGGCCGATTCTTCCAGCACCTCGCGCACCGCACCGGCGGTCAGCGTTTCGTTCGGCTCCCAGTGGCCTGCGGGCTGGTTGAAGCGGATGCCCTGTTCGGTCTCTTCTTCGACCAAAAGGAATTTGCCTTCCTGTTCAAGAACGGCTGCGACGGTTGCGTGAGGTTTCCAGATCATGTCGGGATTTTACCAAATAAAAAAGGCAGGGTTGCCCCTGCCTTTTCCCAGTTGCCGATGATTACTTGGCAGCTGCGTCAGCCTTCTTGGACTTCTTGGACTTCTTGTGAGCCTTGGCCTTCTTGGCAGGCTTGGCTTCTTCCTTGGCCGGAGCGGCGGCAGCAGGAGCGGCGGCGGCAGCAGGAGCAGCAGCGGGCTTGGCAGCCTCGGCAGCAGCAGCGGAGAAGGAAACAGCAGCGAAAACAGCGGCGATCAGAGTGGACAGCAATTTCATGTTGGAGCTCCAGTAAGTTGATAAACGTTCATGACACGACTGTGTCGCGCCTAGTAACGCAATCGTGCATGAGAGGGTTGACACGGCAGGCAGGAATAGCAATGTTGAATTGGTGGGGGGCTACCCCCAATTTCCCCAAAAGAAGGAAGAGGTTAAGGGTGAACGAGGGCGAACTTTCTCGAACGATGGCGAACTGATGAAAGGCTTGTGCCTATTGGGGTTTGTTGGTATTCAGGTCACAAAAAACCCGCAAGGAGCGGGTTGTTTGTATGTGTCTTGGTGCCGGGGGAGGGACTCGAACCCTCACGCCATCTCTGGCACCGGATTTTGAGTCCGGCACGTCTACCAGTTCCATCACCCCGGCAAGGGTGCTATCTATATCGCGCATCATGGCAAGCCGATGCGGAAGGGCGCGAATTATCCATGAAACGCCCGGCTTCATCAACTACAATGCGCGACCCGATTTTTCGTTTCTCTTGCAGGCATGCGCACCACCGAATTCGATTTCGATCTGCCCCAACACCTGATAGCCCAGCACCCGTCCGCGCTGCGCGGGGCCAGCCGCCTGCTGCATGTCGGCGCGGCGGGGATCGCCGATCGCGTGTTCGCCGATCTGCCGTTACTGTTACAGGAGCACGATGTGCTGGTGCTCAACGATACCCGCGTGTTGAAGGCGCGCCTGTTCGGGCAGAAGGAGACGGGCGGCCAGGTTGAAGTGCTGGTCGAGCGCATTCTCAACGAGCATGAGGTGCTGGCCCAGGTGCGCGCCAGCAAGACGCCCAAGTCTGGCAGCCGTTTCGTGCTTGCCGATTCGGTCAACGTGACTGTGCTCGGGCGCGAGGGGGAATTTTTTCATCTGCGCTTCGAGGGCGATACGCCGGTGGATTGGGTGCTGGAGCGTCATGGCAAGCTGCCGCTGCCGCCCTACATTACCCATGCGGCGGGTGACGAGGACGAAGAGCGCTACCAGACCGTGTTTGCGCGTGAAAAGGGCGCAGTCGCCGCTCCGACCGCGGGGCTGCATTTTGATGAGGCGATGTTGCAGACCCTGCGCGACAAGGGTGTGACTCTTGCCTATGTCACGCTGCATGTCGGCGCCGGCACCTTTCAGCCGGTGCGCGCGGAAAAGATCAAAGATCACATCATGCACAGCGAGCGCTACAGCGTGCCGCAGGCAACGCTGGACGCAATCGCCAAGGCGCAAGCCAACGGCGGGCGCGTGGTGAGCGTCGGCACCACCAGTCTGCGCGCGCTGGAGAGCGCGGCAGCGGGCGGTGCATTGCAGGCCGGGTCGGGCGAGACCAACATCTTTATCACGCCGGGCTATCGCTTCAGGGTTGTGGATGTGCTGCTGACCAATTTTCACCTGCCGCGCTCCACGCTGTTGATGCTGGTGTGCGCATTCGGTGGGGTGGAGCGGATGTTTGCCGCCTATCGCCATGCCGTGGCGCAGGAATACCGCTTCTTCAGCTACGGCGATGCGATGCTGATCGAGAGAGGACAATGAAATTCACTTTACACAAAACTTCCGGCGCAGCCCGGCGCGGCACATTGGCGCTGGCGCACGGCCAGGTTGAGACGCCGGCCTTTATGCCGGTCGGCACCTATGGCACGGTCAAGGCGATGTCGCCGCAGGAACTGCATGACATCGGCGCGCACATCGTGCTCGGCAACACCTTCCACCTGTGGCTGCGGCCGGGGCTGGAGGTGATTGCGGCGCATGGCGGCCTGCACCAGTTCATGGGGTGGGACGGCCCGATTCTCACTGACTCCGGCGGTTTCCAAGTGTTCAGTTTGGGTGAGCTGCGCAAGATCACCGGCGGCGGGGTGGAATTCCGCTCGCCGGTGAACGGCGACAAGTGTTTCCTCTCGCCGGAGGAGTCGATGCGCATCCAGAAGGTGCTGAATTCCGACATCGTGATGATCTTTGACGAATGCACCCCCTATCCCGCGGACGAGCAGGTCGCCGGGGTGTCCATGCGCCTGTCGCTGGGGTGGGCGGAGCGCAGCAAAAAAGCGCACGAGGGCAATCCCAATGCGCTGTTCGGCATCGTGCAGGGCGGCATGCACGAACATCTGCGCGACGAATCGTTGCGCGGGCTGATGGGCATCGGCTTCGACGGCTATGCCATCGGCGGCCTGTCGGTGGGCGAGCCAAAGGAAGACATGCTGCGCATCCTGACCCATACCGCACCGCAGTTGCCGCAGGATAAGCCGCGCTACCTGATGGGCGTGGGCACGCCGGAGGACATCGTGGACGCGGTGGCGCAGGGCATCGACATGTTCGACTGCGTGATGCCGACGCGCAATGCGCGCAACGGCCACCTGTTCACGCGCCACGGTGATGTGCGCATCAAGAACGCGCAATACCGCACCGATCTGCGTCCGCTGGACGAACAATGCACCTGCTATACCTGCCGCCATTTTACCCGCGCCTATCTGCACCATCTGCACCGCCTGGGCGAGATACTGGGCGCGCGGCTCAACACCATCCACAACCTGCATTACTACCAGGAGCTGATGCGCGATATCCGTGCCGCCATCGAAGCCGGGCACTTTGCCGGGTTCCAGGACGATTTCCGGCGCGCGCGGGCCGGTTCCGGCGTATCCGGCGCGTAACAGGCGGCCCTTCCTTCCGTGCTAGAATGCGCGCCTTTGATTTTTTGAACCCGGTTTATCCAAGAGGAGTCATCATGGTTTCCATCAGCGAATTGTTCATCAGTAATGCCTATGCCGACGGCGGCGCGCCACAGGGCGGCAGTTTCATGGATTTCCTGCCCCTGATCGCCTTGCTGGCGGTGTTTTATTTCCTTGTCCTGCGTCCGCAGCAGAAACGCGCCAAGGAACACAGGGCGATGATGGATGCGTTGCAAAAGGGGGATGAGGTTGCCACCGCCGGCGGCGTGCTGGGCAAGGTGGTCAAGGTCGGTGAAGACAATGTGGCGATCGAGATCGCCGACAACGTGGTGGTGCAGGTGCAGAAGTCTGCCATGCAGACTGTGCTGCCCAAGGGCTCCATCAAGTCTCTTTAACCGATTCCTGAAGCAGCAAGCAAGGTGCCGCAATGAACCGTTACCCGCTCTGGAAATACCTGCTGATTCTGTTCACGATTGTTGCCGGTCTGGTATATGCCCTGCCCAACCTGTATGGCGAGTCGCCCGCAGTGCAGGTGTTGCCGTTGCGCTCCAGCCTGAAAGCGGATGCCGCCCTGCTGAAGCGCGTGGACGAGGCGTTGCGTGCTGCGCAGTTGACGCCAGAAGCGCTGTCGCTGGACGCGACCAGCGTGAAGGCGCGCTTCGCCGACACCGACAGCCAGCTCAAGGCCAAGGATGTGCTGCATACACAACTGGGTGACGACTATGTGGTGGCGCTCAACCTGTTGTCGCGCTCGCCGCAATGGCTGGCCTCGCTGAATGCGCTGCCGATGTATCTCGGTCTTGACCTGCGCGGCGGCGTGCACTTCCTGATGCAGGTGGACATGAAGGCGGCCCTGGACAAGGCGCTGGAGTCGTTCTCCGGCGATATCCGCAGCACCTTGCGTGACGCCAACATCGCCTACGCCGGGGTGACCCGCGAAGGTGGTTCGATCACCACCCGCTTCCGCGACGCGGCAGCGCGCAGCAAGGGCGATGCGGAACTGAAGCAGCGCTTCGCCGGGCTGGAATTCGTGCCGCGCGAGGAAGGCGGCGAATACCTGCTGGTGGCGACGCTCAAGCAACAGGAGCAATTGCGCATCCAGGATTCCGCCGTGCAGCAGAATCTGATGACGCTGCGCAACCGCGTCAACGAACTCGGCGTGGCCGAGCCGGTTATCCAGCAGCAGGGAGCGGATCGCGTGGTGGTGCAATTGCCGGGTGTGCAGGATACCGCGCGTGCCAAGGATATCCTGGGACGCACCGCCACGCTGGAGGTGCGGCTGGTGGATGACGAGCACCAGGTCGGCATGGGCGGGGCGGCCCCCTTTGGCACCGAACTGTTCAAGGACCGCGACGGCACGCCGCTGCTGGTGAAGAAGGGCGTGATCCTGACCGGCGAACGCATCAACGACGCGCAGCCCGGTTTCGACAACCGCAGCAACGAACCGGCGGTGCATATCAACCTCGACGCGGTCGGTGCGCGCAAGTTTAAGGAAGCGACGCGCGAGAACGTGGGCAAGCGCATGGCCATCATTCTGTTCGAGAAAGGCAAGGGCGAGGTCGTCACCGCGCCGGTAATCCGCGAGGAGATCGGCGGCGGGCGCGTGCAGATCAGTGGCCGCATGAGTAGCGAAGAGGCGCAGGATACCGCGCTGTTGCTGCGCGCCGGCGCATTGGCCGCGCCGATGGAGATCGTGGAGGAGCGCACCGTCGGACCCAGCCTGGGCGCGGACAACATCAAGCGCGGTTTCGATTCGACCAAGATCGGCTTCATCGCGATCACGGTCTTCATGGCGGTGTACTACCTGATGTTCGGCGCCATCTCGGTGCTGGCGCTGCTGGCCAATCTGTTGTTGCTGGTGGCGTTGCTGTCCATGTTGCAGGCCACGCTGACTTTGCCGGGCATGGCGGGTATCGCGCTGACGCTGGGTATGGCGATTGACGCCAACGTGCTGATCAACGAGCGCATCCGTGAAGAGCTGCGCAACGGCGTACCGCCACAGGCGGCCATCCATGCCGGCTACGACAATGCCTTCGCCACCATCCTCGACTCCAACATCACCACGCTGATCGCCGGTATCGCGCTGTTCATGTTCGGTTCCGGCCCGATCAAGGGCTTCGCCGTGGTGCTGTGTCTCGGCATCCTGACCTCGATGTTCAGCGCCGTGCTGGTGTCGCGTGCAATGGTCAACCTGTTCTACGGTCGCAAGACGCGGTTGAACAAGGTGTCCATCGGTTAAAGGGAAACGACATGGAATTCTTCAGGATCAAAAAAGACATCCCCTTCATGAGTTACGGGAAAGTGACGACCAGCATCTCGCTGGTGACTTTCCTGCTGGCCGTGTTTTTCCTTGCCACCAAGGGGTTGAACTTCGGTGTGGACTTCACCGGTGGCACGGTGATGGAAGTGCATTACGCGCAGTCCGCCGATCTGGACAAGGTGCGCGCGCAACTGGGCGGCATCGGTCTCAACGATGCGCTGGTGCAGAACTTCGGCTCCAGCAAGGACGTGCTGATCCAGGTGCCGCTCAAGCAGAACAAGGTGGGCGCCAAACTTTCCGAGCAGGTGATGGTGACGCTGAAGGCGCAGGACGCCAGCGCCGAACTGCGCCGCGTCGAGTTCGTCGGCCCGCAGGTCGGCAAGGATCTGGTGGAGAACGGCTCGATGGCACTGTTGCTGGTCTCGCTGGGCATCGTCGGCTATCTGTGGCTGCGCTTCGAGTGGAAGTTCGGCGTGGCGGCGATCATCGCCAACCTGCACGACGTGGTCATCATCCTCGGCTGCTTTGCCTTTTTTCAGTGGGAGTTCTCGCTCTCCGTGCTGGCGGCTGTGCTGGCCGTGCTGGGCTACTCGGTGAACGAATCGGTCGTGGTGTTCGACCGGATCCGCGAGAACTTCCGCAAGATGCGCAAAACCGAAGTGGCGGA
The DNA here is from genome assembly GCA_037446515.1 of Gallionellaceae bacterium. Taxonomy (GTDB): domain Bacteria; phylum Pseudomonadota; class Gammaproteobacteria; order Burkholderiales; family Gallionellaceae; genus Sideroxyarcus. The sequence goes on along the minus strand of JBBIIN010000001.1, from coordinate 77,393 downwards.
GATCATTGACAACGCCATCACGCGCACCATGTCGCGCACCATTATCACCCACGGCTGCACGCAGATCATGGTTACCTCCATGTTGTTTCTCGGCGGGGAGACGCTGCATTACTTTGCGCTGGCGCTGACCATCGGCATCCTGTTCAGCATCTATTCCTCGGTGCTGGTGGCCAGTCCCTTGCTGCTGATGTTCGGCGTGTCGCGCGAAGACTTCATCAAGCCGGAAAAGACTGAAGCCGAAGAAGTGCTGCCTTGAGCCTGGTCTTGCTCGACATCGTCCTGCATCTGGATACGCACCTGCTCGCGCTGGTGCATGACTATGGCGTGTGGGTCTATGCCATCCTGTTCGCTATCATCTTTGCCGAGACTGGCCTGGTGGTTGCGCCCTTCCTGCCGGGCGATTCGCTGCTGTTCGTGGCCGGCGCGCTGTGCGGCATGGGCTCACTGGAATTGCAGGTGCTGATGCCGCTGCTGATGCTGGCCGCCTTCCTCGGCGACAACACCAACTACTGGATAGGCCGCCGTTTCGGCATCAAGCTGTTCAAGCACGACTCGCGCTTTTTCAAGCATGAGAACCTGGAGAAAACCCAGTCGTTCTACGCCAGGCACGGTGGCAAGACGATTCTCTTCGCGCGTTTCCTGCCCATCATCCGCACCTTCGCGCCCTTCGTGGCGGGTATCGGTTCCATGCGCTATCGCCTGTTCGTCACTTTCAGCGCGATGGGCAGCGCGGCCTGGATCAGCAGCCTGACACTGGCGGGATATTTCTTCGGCAACATCCCGTTCATCAAGAATAACCTCACCTTGATGATCGTCGCCATTATCTTCATCTCATTCATTCCCGCGCTGCGCGAGTTCATCCGCCACCGCAGGCAGCGCAAGCAGACCGGCTAGCCGCTGCGGCTGCCAGTTGTGCGCTGCGCTCTCCAGTATCGAGCACACCCCGCCGTCTGCCACACCGGCAGGCACCTCCTGTCTCAGAAAATTCAGTACGCTCAGCAGCGTTGCGGTGGGTTGCGACACATCCACCGGGGCAGCCAATGTCTGCTTACTCAGTTTTTCTCCTGCATCATCCACGACGACAGGCAGGTGCATGTAGTGCGGCACGGGCAGGCCGAGCAGGCGTTGCAGGTGGATCTGGCGCGGCGTGGATGCGAGCAAGTCGGAACCGCGCACCACATGCGTGATGCCCTGCGCAGCATCGTCCACCACCACCGCGAGTTGATAGGCGAATAGGCCATCCGCGCGCTTCACCACGAAATCGCCGATCTCGCGTTCGAGGTGCTGGGTGATGCGGCCTTGCAGGGTATCGTCGAAACAGGTGGGGGTGGCATCCGTTCGCACGCGCCAAGCGGGCATGGTGTGCTGATGAATCATGCCCCTCCGGCACGTTCCGGGATAGACAAACCCCTCGATGCCGTGCAAAGCTGAATCCGCGATCTTCTTGCGCGTGCAGCAGCAGGGATAGGCCGCACCCGAATCTTTCAACCGTTGCAGCGCCTCCTCGTAGAACGCCTTGCGCTGGCTCTGGTACATCACAGGCTCGTCGCTGATCAGGCTGAACCTCTCCAGCGTATGCAGGATGCCTTCCGCCGTGCCCGGCACGCAGCGTGGCATGTCGAGGTCTTCCATGCGCACCAGCCAAGTTCCGTTGTTGTGCTTTGCATCGAGGTAACTGCCGACCGCAGCGACGAGCGAACCGAAGTGGAGGCAGCCAGTGGGGGAAGGTGCAAACCTTCCCCGATAGCCGGAATCAGGCAGTGACAACTTCTTCTTCGTCGAACTCCAGCGCCACCTTACCATCCTTCACATCCACGGTGACCTTGCCGCCGTTCGCCAGTTTGCCGAACAACAGTTCGTCGGCCAATGCGGAGCGGATGGTGTCCTGGATCAGGCGTGCCATGGGGCGGGCGCCCATCAGCGGGTCGAAGCCGTGCTCGGCGAGATAGTCCTTGAGTGCGGCGGTGAATTCGACCTCCACTTTTTTCTCGTGCAACTGTTCTTCCAGTTGTATGAGGAATTTGTCCACCACGCGCAGGATAATCTCCTTCGATAGCGGGGCGAAGGATACGATGGCGTCCAGGCGGTTGCGGAACTCGGGTGTGAACAGGCGTTTGATGTCGGTCATTTCGTCACCGGCAACAGCAGTCTTGGTGAAGCCAATCTGCGCCTTATTCAGTGCTTCCGCGCCTGCGTTGGTGGTCATGATGAGGACTACGTTGCGGAAATCAGCCTTGCGCCCATTGTTGTCGGTCAACGTGCCGTGGTCCATCACCTGCAACAGGATGTTGAAGATATCAGGGTGTGCCTTCTCGATCTCGTCCAGCAGCAGCACGCAATGCGGCTGTTTGCTGATGGCCTCGGTGAGCAGGCCGCCCTGCTCGAAGCCGATATAGCCGGGCGGTGCGCCGATCAGGCGGGACACCGCATGGCGTTCCATGTATTCGGACATGTCAAAGCGGTGGATGGGCATACCCATGATGAAAGCGAGCTGGCGCGCCACTTCGGTCTTGCCCACGCCTGTGGGGCCGGAGAACAGGAAGCTGCCGATGGGTTTCTGTGGGTTGCCTAGGCCGCTGCGCGACATCTTGATGGCGCGGGACAGCACTTCGAGGGCCTTGTCCTGGCCGAACACGGTGGCTTTCAGGTCGCGTTCCAGGTTCTTCAACGCGTTCTTGTCGTCGTGCGATACGGTGCGCGCCGGGATGCGCGCGATCTTGGCGATGATCTCTTCGATCTCGTGCTTGCCTATGGTCTTCTTTTGCCTGGATTTGGGCAGGATGCGCTGTGCGGCACCGGCCTCGTCCAGTACGTCGATGGCTTTGTCCGGCAGGTGGCGGTCGTTGATGAAGCGCGCGGAAAGCTCGGCGGCGCTGGTGAGCGCGGCGGCGCTGAACTTGACGCTATGGTGTTCCTCGAAGCGCGTCTTCAACCCCTTTAATATCTCGATAGTCTGCTCCACCGAAGGCTCGGGTACGTCTATCTTCTGGAAACGGCGCGACAGCGCGGAATCTTTCTCGAAGATGCCGCGATATTCCTGATAGGTGGTCGCGCCTATGCACTTCAGCGTGCCGCTGGAGAGCGCTGGCTTGAGCAGGTTGGAGGCGTCCATGGTGCCGCCGGAGGCCGCGCCCGCGCCGATCAGGGTGTGGATCTCGTCGATGAACAACACTGCGTTGGGCGCATCCTTCAACTCCTTCAGCACCGCCTTCAGGCGTTGCTCAAAGTCGCCGCGATATTTGGTGCCTGCCAGCAGCGAGCCCATGTCCAGCGCATACACATGGGCATCCTTGAGGATGTCGGGCACGTCCCCTTCAGTGATGCGGCGTGCCAAGCCCTCGGCGATGGCGGTCTTGCCGACACCGGCCTCGCCCACCAGCAGTGGATTGTTCTTGCGGCGGCGGCACAGGGTCTGGATCACCCGTTCCAGCTCCAAGTCGCGCCCGATCAGCGGGTCAACCTTGCCCGCCTGTGCATGTGCGTTGAGATCCAGGGTGTAGTTGGCGAGCGCGCCGTCGTTCTTGCTTTCCTGTTCTTCCTCGGTTTCGTTCGCGGTCTTCTGCGCGGCGGGTTGCGCCTCCGCGGCCTTGTTGATGCCGTGGGAGATATAGTTCACCACGTCGAGGCGGGTGATGGCGCGCTGGTTGAGGAAATACACTGCGTGCGATTCCTTCTCGCCGAACAGCGCGACCAGGATGTTGGCTCCGGTCACTTCCTTCTTGTTGGTGGACTGCACATGCAGGATGGCGCGCTGGATGACGCGCTGGAAGCCCACTGTGGGCTGGGTGTCCACTTCGCCCGTGCCGGGCACGACAGGCGTGTGCGTCTCGATGTGGTTGACCAGCACCGCGCGCAGCTCCTCAATATCCGCACCGCAGGCGCGCAGCACGTGCGCGGCAGAGGGGTTGTCCAGCATCGCCAGCAGCAGATGTTCCACGGTGATGAACTCGTGGCGTTTTTGCCGGGCTTCGACAAAAGCGAGATGCAGGCTGACTTCCAGTTCTTGCGCGATCATTTAATTTTCCTCCATGCGGCATTGCAAAGGATGCCCATGCTGTGTTGCATACCCGATAACCTGCTGCACCTTGGTCTCCGCGATGTCCCTGGGGTAAAGGCCGCATACCGCCGAGCCTTCGTTGTGGACTTTGAGCATGACCTGCATGGCTTGTTCCACCCCCATCGCAAAAAACACTTTCAGGACTTCGACCACGAACTCCATCGTGGTGTAATCATCGTTCAGCAGAACGACTTTGTATAGCTTCGGCGGTTTGGTTTTGCTGCGCTCCAGCAGGCTCAGGTTTTCTTGCTTCGTGGCCATACGTTTCATTCTTGCATTGCCTGTTACCGCATATTTGACGATTAGGGTGCCTTTTTCAAGCCTGTTCTGGAAATATTTGCATTTTGCGCTTGACGGCCTTAGTTGTCGTGGGGTAAAAAGCGCGCGGGTGTTTGAATCAAAGTATCTGCAGTGCTGGTTTTGCCATGTGCGGTCCCACGCGGTCTTTCAGGTTCAAGCAATTTGACGGGATTCCACCCGTCGTTTTTTGTAAGGAAGCAAAGCATGGCAAACGGTACAGTCAAGTGGTTCAACGACGCAAAGGGTTTTGGTTTCATCACTCCCGATGATGGCAGCGAAGATCTGTTCGCACATTTCTCCGCCATCAACATGAGCGGTTTCAAGACCCTGAAAGAAGGTCAGAAGGTCTCTTTCGAAGTGGTGCAAGGCCCCAAGGGCAAGCAAGCCTCCAACATCCAAGCCGCCTAATTAGCGGTTTTTTGTTGCGCTAAAAAAGCCCGACGTGAAAGCGTCGGGTTTTTTGTTTTCTGGGCGTGCTGTCAGAGCAATTGCAATGCTGCGTTGAAGGTCTTGCTCGGGCGCATGGCGGACGAGGCCTTGACGAAATCGGCATGGTAGTAGCCGCCCATGTCCACCGGCTTGCCCTGTGCGGCGCGCAGTTCCTTGTCGATTGTCGCTGCGTTGTCGGTCAATGTCTTCGCCAGCGGCGTGAATTTCGCCTTGAGCGCCGCGTACTTGCCTTGCACGGCCAGCGCTTGTGCCCAGTACAGCGCAAGGTAGAAATGGCTGCCGCGGTTGTCGATCTCGCCCACCTTGCGCGCGGGGGATTTGTCGTTGTCGAGAATTTTTCCTATCGCCTGGTCCAGCGTGTCGGCCAGCACTTGCGCCTTGTGGTTGTTGAAAGTCTGCGCCAGGTGTTCCAGCGAGACGCCCAGTGCGAGAAACTCACCCAGCGAATCCCAGCGCAGATAGTTCTCCTGCTGGAACTGTTGCACATGCTTGGGTGCGGAGCCGCCCGCGCCGGTTTCGAACATGCCGCCGCCGTTCATCAGCGGCACGATGGACAGCATCTTGGCGCTGGTGTTCAGTTCCAGGATGGGGAACAGGTCGGTGAGGTAGTCGCGCAGCACGTTGCCGGTGACGGAGATGGTGTCCAGTCCCTTGCGCGCGCGTGCGAGCGTGGCGCGGCAGGCGGCGGACGGTTCCATGATCTGGATGTCCACTCCCTGAGTGTCGTGGTCTTTCAGGTAGTGCTGCACCTTGGCGATGATCTGCGCGTCGTGGCCGCGCTCCTTATCCAGCCAGAAGATGGCAGGGGTGTGGGAGAGGCGGGCGCGCGTGACAGCCAGCTTGACCCAGTCCTGGATCGGGGCATCCTTGGCCTGGCAGGCGCGGAAGATGTCGCCCTGTTCGACTGTTTGCTCCAGCAGTACTTTGCCGTTCGCATCGACGATGCGCACCACACCATCGGCGGCGATCTCGAAAGTCTTGTCGTGCGAGCCGTATTCCTCGGCCTGCTGCGCCATCAGGCCGACATTCGGCACCGAACCCATAGTGGAAGGGTCAAGCGCACCGTGCTCTTTGCAATCTTCCACTGCGGCGACATAAATTGTGGCATAGCAGCGATCCGGGATCATTGCCAGCGTGTCATACGGCTTGCCGTCGGCCCCCCACATCTTGCCTCCGTCGCGGATCATGGGCGGCATGGAAGCGTCGATGATCACGTCGGAAGGTACGTGCAGGTTGGTGATGCCCTTGTCGGAGTTCACCATCGCCAGCGGCGGGCCGTTGCGGAAGCAGTCGGCGATGTCGGCCACGAGTTGGGCGCGCTTGGTTTCCGGCAATGCGAACACCTTGGCTTCCAGGTCACCGAAGCCGTTGTTGACGTTCACGCCCATCTCGTTGAGTTGTGCGCCATGTTTGTCGAACACCTTCTGGAAGAATACGGAGACGGCATGGCCGAACATGATGGGGTCGGAAACCTTCATCATGGTGGCCTTCAGGTGCAGCGAGAGCAGCACGTCCTCCTTCTTGGCGGCAGCGATCTGTTCGGCGTAGAACTTGCGCAGCGCCTTGCGACTCATCACGGCGGCGTCGATGATCTCGCCGGCCTTGAGGTCGAGCTTGTCCTTCAGTACGGTGGTCTTGCCATCCTTGCCCTCGAATTCGATGCGGGTGCTCACGGCTTCCGGCACGGTCACCGACTTCTCGCTGCCATAGAAGTCGCCGCCCGTCATGTGCGCTACGCGGGTCTTGGAGGTTTTCTCCCACTTGCCCATGCGGTGCGGGTGTTTCTTCGCGTAGTTCTTCACTGAAAGGGCGGCACGGCGATCGGAGTTTCCCTCGCGCAGCACCGGGTTCACCGCGCTGCCGAGAACCTTGCCATAGCGCGCCTTGATCTCTTTCTCGGCATCGTTCTGTGGATTCTCGGGATAGTCGGGCACATCGAAACCTTGCGCTTGCAGCTCCTTGATTGCCGCCTTCAGTTGCGGCACCGAGGCGCTGATGTTGGGCAGCTTGATGATGTTGGCTTCCGGTTTCAGCGTCAGCGCGCCCAGTTCGCTCAGCGCATCGGGCACCTTTTGTGTAGCGGTCAGGCGTTCCGGGAAGTTGGCGAGGATGCGCGCGGCGAGCGAGATGTCGCTGGTCTCCACGGTGACGCCCGCAGCCCGGGTGTAGGCCTGTATGATGGGCAGCAGTGAGTAGGTCGCCAGTCGCGGCGCTTCATCGGTCAGGGTGTAGATGATCTTTGCGGTGGTCATGGTGGGGTCCGGAAAATTCGAAAGATTGAGATGAGTCACATCTTGCTGTTCAACAAACCCTATGGTGTGATCTGCCAGTTCAGCAAGGACGGCCTGCATCCGACGCTGGCGGATTATATCGCCGTTCCCGACGTTTATCCCGCGGGTCGGTTGGATACCGACAGCGAGGGGTTGCTGCTGCTTACCGATGACGGCAAGTTGCAACATCGCATCACTGATCCGAAACACAAGTTGCCCAAGACCTACTGGGTGCAGGTCGAAGGCATCCCCGACGAGGCCGCGTTGGGCAAGCTGCGGCAAGGGGTAGAACTCAACGACGGCATGACCCTGCCCGCACAAGTCGTGGCGATGGCAGAACCGGCGCATCTGTGGCCGCGCGACCCGCCGGTGCGTTTCCGCAAGGCCATCCCCACGAGCTGGATTGAACTGATCATCCGTGAAGGCCGCAACCGCCAAGTGCGCCGTATGACCGCTGCCGTCGGCTTTCCCACCCTGCGTCTGATCCGCTATGCCATCGGCGAGTGGATGCTGGCGGATTTGCAGAGCGGGCAATGGCGCGAGCGGCAGGCGGCTGGGGTATAATGCGCGCCTTTCCGTAACTGGGGATCAACATGCCAATTTACGAATATCGATGCAGTAGCTGCGGGGCGCAGAAGGATGTGATGCAGAAAGTCAGCGATGCGCCATTGACCGTTTGCCCGGAGTGTGGCCAGCAGACGTTCGGCAAGCAACTTTCCGCCGCCGCTTTCCAGCTCAAAGGAAACGGTTATTACGCGACTGACTTCAAGGACAAGCCCAAGTCCGAGCCTGCCTGCGCACCATGCGCGGCGGCTGGTTCCTGTCCGGCTGCCCAAGGCAACGCGTGAAGAAATATCTCATCACCGGCCTGCTGGTGCTGGTTCCCCTGGCGATCACGCTGTGGGTGTTGAGCCTGATCATTGGCACGCTGGACAAGAGCCTGTTGTTGTTGCCGCAGGCGTGGCACCCGGACAATCTGCTCGGGGTGCACATCCCCGGCCTGGGCGTGATCCTCACGGTCGGCACCATCCTGCTCACCGGGTTGCTGGTGCGCAATGTGTTCGGCCGGCAGTTGCTGGAATGGTGGGAAGGGTTGCTGCGCCGCATCCCGTTCGTGAACGCGATCTACAACAGCGTGAAGCAGGTGAGCGACACCTTGCTTTCCGAAAGCGGGAACTCCTTTCGCAAGGTGCTGCTGGTGCGCTATCCGCACGCGCAATCCTGGTCGTTGGCCTTTCTGACCAGCGTGCCGGGCGAGGTGTCGCGCGTGCTTTCCGGCGACGAATATGTCGGCGTGTTCGTGCCGACCACGCCCAGCCCGGTCAACGGCTTTTATTTCTATGTGAAGAAGTCCGAGACCGTCGAGTTGGATATGTCGGTGGATGCGGCGTTCAAGGCCATCGTCTCGATGGGCGTGGTGGTGGCTACCGAAGAAGCCGTTGCCGCCTTGCCCGATCAAAAATAGTTTTCCCGTAACACCTTTCAATCAAGAACAACCATGCGTACTCATTATTGCGGACAACTCAACGTCAATCATCTGGGCAACACCGTCACCCTGTGCGGCTGGGCGCACCGCCGCCGCGACCATGGCGGGGTGATCTTCATTGACCTGCGCGACCGTGAGGGATTGGCGCAGGTGGTGTGCGACCCCGACCGCGCCGAAATGTTCAAGATCGCCGAATCGGTGCGCAACGAGTTCGTGCTCAAGGTCATCGGGCGCGTGCGCCGCCGCCCCGAAGGCACTGAGAACAAGAACATCCCCAGCGGCGAGATCGAGCTGCTGTGCCACGAGATCGAGGTGCTGAACACCTCCGTCACGCCGCCGTTCCAACTGGACGACGAGAACCTGTCCGAGAACGTGCGCCTGACACATCGCGTGATCGACCTGCGCCGCCCGCAGATGCAACACAATATGATGCTGCGCTACAAGACGGCGCGCGCGTTCCGCCGCTTCCTCGACGATGCCGGCTTCATCGACATCGAGACGCCGATGCTGACTAAGTCCACGCCGGAAGGCGCACGCGACTATCTGGTGCCGTCACGCGTGCATGTGGGCGAGTTCTTCGCGTTGCCGCAGTCGCCGCAATTGTTCAAGCAGATGCTGATGGTGGCGGGCTTTGACCGCTACTACCAGATCACCAAGTGTTTCCGCGACGAGGATCTGCGCGCCGACCGCCAGCCCGAATTCACCCAAGTGGATATCGAGACTTCATTCCTGAACGAAGAACAGATCATGGCGATCATGGAGAACATGATCCGCACCGTGTTCAAGGATGTGCTCAATGTCACGCTGCCCAATCCCTTCCCGCGCATGAGCTATGGCGAGGCGATGTCGCGTTTCGGTTCCGACAAGCCGGACCTGCGCGTGACGCTGGAGATCACCGAGGTGACCGATGCGGTGAAGGAGGTGGCGTTCAAGGTGTTCAGCGGCGTGGCCAACAGCGGCGGCCGTGTGGCGGCGCTGTGCATCCCCGGCGGTGCGACGTTGACGCGCGGCGAGATAGACGAATACACCAAGTTCGTGTCTATCTATGGCGCGAAGGGGCTGGCCTACATTAAGGTGAACGATGTTACCCAGCTGAACGAGACCGGCCTGCAATCGCCCATCGTCAAGAACCTGCATGAAGCCGCGCTGCAAGCCATCATGCAACGCACTGGTGCGCAGAACGGCGACCTGATCTTCTTCGGCGCGGACAAGACCAAAATCGTCAACGACGCGCTCGGCGCACTGCGCAGCAAGATCGGCCACGAAAAGGGTTACACCAACGGCAAGGCGTGGGAGCCGCTGTGGGTGGTGGACTTCCCCATGTTCGAATACGACGAGGAAGACAAGCGCTGGACGGCCTGCCACCATCCGTTCACCTCGCCCAAGGACGAGCATGTGCAGTTCCTTGAAAGCGATCCCGGCAAGTGTCTGGCCAAGGCCTACGATCTGGCGCTGAACGGATGGGAGATCGGCGGCGGCTCGGTGCGTATCCACAAGGAAGAAGTGCAGAGCCAGGTGTTCCGTGCGCTCAACATCGGCGCGGAAGAAGCCCAGCTCAAGTTTGGCTTCCTGCTCGACGCGCTGCAATATGGCGCACCGCCGCACGGCGGTCTGGCCTTCGGTCTGGATCGCATCGTCACCATGATGACGGGCGCGGAATCCATCCGCGACGTGATCGCCTTCCCCAAGACCCAGCGTGCGCAATGCCTGCTCACGCAAGCGCCGTCTCCCGTGGACGAGAAGCAGTTGCGCGAGCTGCATATCCGCCTGCGCCAATCCGCACCGACTGAGGCGGCCAAGGAATAAGGCATGCGGCGCGGCGTAATTACGCTGTGGTTGGTTTTGGCAGGGCTGCTATCCTGGCAGCCCGTCGCGCAAGCAAGATATTTTTCAGAAAACGTTGCCTTGGCGACGGTCGCGGTCGCCGAACTCCCTCCCGAGGCACGCGATACGCTGCGCCTCATCAGGCAAGGCGGGCCTTTCCCTTATGCGCGCGATGGCGTGGTGTTCAGCAACTTCGAGCGCGTTTTGCCCCGGCAGCCGCGAGGCTATTACCACGAATACACGGTGAAGACGCCGGGCGCGCGCAACCGTGGCGCGCGGCGCATCGTGTGCGGCATCGTGCCGGAGTGCTATTACACTGGCGACCATTACCAGACCTTCCAACGCATCAAGGAGTGAGCCATGAGCGATTTGTGTGCACGCTTGCAGGATGTCAGCGAATCGGGTGTGTATGAACTGAGTTGTCCGGTGGAGGTGCTGCGCGGCAATGTGGCGCTGACCGAATTGCGCTTTTTTGAGATAGATTTGTCGGAGTGTCGTGGCAAGGGCGAGTTCCTCGCGGCCATCGCCAAGGCCATCCATGCACCGGACTGGTTCGGGCACAACTTCGACGCGCTGGCCGATGCACTGGGCGATCTGTCCTGGCTGGAAACGGGAGAGCAGGAGAGTCCGGGTTATGTGCTGTTGCTGTTGCACAGCGCCGAGCGGTTGGGGTTGAGCGAGGCCGACTACGATACCGTCACGGAAATCTTCGGCGAGACCGCATCTTTCTGGAAGTCGGAAGGCAAGCCGTTCTGGATATTCATCGCTTGAAATCCGGCTACAAACAACCCATCTCCGCGCTGGTGGTCATCTATACGGCCTCGCTGGAAGTGCTGCTGCTGGAGCGTGCCGACTCCCCCGGCTATTGGCAGTCGGTCACGGGCAGCCGCGATGGCGAAGAGACGCTGCGCGAAACGGCGATCCGCGAAGTAGGCGAGGAGACCGGACTGGATGCGACGCGCTATGCGTTGAGCGACTGGCAACAGCAGATCGTGTACGACATCTACCCGCGCTGGGTGCATCGCTATCCGCCCGGTACCACGCACAACACCGAGCATGTGTTCGGCCTGCAACTTCCGCAACGGGTCGAGGTGAAGGTCGAGCCGCGCGAGCATCTCGGCTATCAGTGGTTGCCATGGCACGAGGCGGCGGATAAAGTCTTCTCACCGAGCAACCGCGCGGCGATATTGCAACTACCGCAACGAGTACAGCATGGCTGAAGACATCATCTCCATCGCCTACGAACAACCCGACGCGGCGCAGCACACTTGCAGCACAGCGCATGCCTGGGCCAGGAAGCCGCGCGACCCTGACTCGCAAGAAAAGGCCGAGCTCATCGCGCGCATCAAGCGCCTGCTGAAAGAGCAGGATGCGGTGCTGGTGTCGCATTACTATGTGCATCCCGACCTGCAGGACCTGGCCGAGGCCACCGGTGGCATCGTGTCCGACTCGCTCGACATGGCCAACTTCGGCCACCAGCATCCGGCCAGGACCATCATCGTTGCGGGTGTGCGCTTCATGGGCGAAACTGCCAAGATTCTCAATCCCGAAAAACGCGTGCTGATGCCCGACCTCGAAGCGGAATGCTCGCTCGATCTTGGCTGCCCGGCGGATGAATTCAGCGCGTTCTGCGATGCGCACCCGGATCGTGTGGTGGTGGTGTACGCCAACACCAGCGCGGCGGTGAAGGCGCGCGCCGACTGGATGGTGACCAGTTCGATAGCCTTGCCGGTGGTGAAGCACCTGCACGAGCAGGGCAAGAAGATACTGTGGGCGCCCGACCGCCACCTCGGCAGCTATGTGCAGGAACAGACCGGCGCCGACATGCTGCTGTGGCAAGGCTCCTGCATCGTGCATGACGAATACAAAGCGAAAGAGCTCATCGAACTGAAGGCACAGCATCCCGGCGCACTGGTGCTCGTGCATCCCGAATCGCCGCGCGCCGTGGTGCAACAGGCCGACGTGGTCGGCTCCACCACCCAGCTCATCAAGGCTGCGCAGGCCGCACCCAACCGGGAATTCATCGTCGCCACCGATAACGGCATCCTGCACAAGATGCGCACCTTGTGCCCGGACAAGACCTTCCTCGAAGCCCCCACCGCTGGACGCGGCGCCAACTGCACCAGTTGCAGCCACTGCCCGTGGATGGCAATGAACGGTCTGCTGAATCTCGCCGAGGTGCTGGAACGCGGCCATAACGAGATCCACGTCGATCCGGGCATCATCCCGCGCGCGGTGCAGCCGATCAAACGCATGCTTGATTTCGCGCAGCAGATCAAACTGCCGACCAAAGGCATCGGCAACGCATGAGCCCTCTCAAAGTCGCCACCTACAACATCCACAAGGGCTTTTCAGCCTTCAATCGGCGTGTGGTGCTGCCCGAGCTGCGCGAGCGGCTGTGCGAACTGGATGCGGACATCGTGTTCTTGCAGGAGGTGCAGGGGGCGCATGCGCGGCATGTGGAGCGCCGCGCCGATTACCCGGACGGGCCGCAGCATGAGTTCCTGGCGGGCGAACGCTGGGGACACCACGCTTATGGCATGAACGCGGTGTATGAGCACGGCCATCACGGCAATGCCATCCTCAGCCGTTTTCCCATCGTGCAGTCGGTCAACAAGGATGTCTCGGCGCACCGTTTCGAGCAGCGCGGTCTGCTGCATTGCGAGATCGAACTGAAGGGGCGGTCCGTGCATTGCCTGTGTGCGCATTTCGGGCTGTTCGCGCGCGGGAGGCGCGCGCAGATGCATGAGCTGATCGAGCATGTGCGGCAGCAGATCCCGCCGGACGCGCCGCTGATCGTGGCGGGCGATTTCAATGACTGGCGCAACCAGCTCAGTCCGGCGCTGTCGAGCGAGCTGGGGCTGAACGATGTGTTTCATCTTGCGCATGGCAGGCTGGCGCGCAGCTTTCCGGCGGCGCTGCCGCTGTTCAGGCTGGACCGTATCTATGTGCGCGGCTTCGAAGTGCTGGCGAGCCAGGTGCATGGCGGACGGCGTATGTCCGACCATGCGGCGCTGATGGCGCAACTGAAGGGGCTATGAGCAGGACGTTCCATCTGCCGGGCAACACGCTGGCGCTATTGCAGAACGGCACGCATTATTTCCCGCAGCTATGCGCGGACATTGACGCGGCGCAGCACAGCATCTATCTGGAAACCTACATCTTTGCTGCCGACGAGACCGGGCGCATGGTGTCGCGCGCCTTGCAGCGCGCGGCGGCGCGCCATGTCGCGGTGCATCTGCTGCTGGACGGTTTCGGTTCATCCGGCTTGCCGCAAGCCTGGGTGGACGAGCTGCGCATGTCCGGTGTCGAGGTGCAGTGGTTCCGTCCGGAACGCGGGGTATTGCGGCTGCGCCGCCACCGCCTGCGCCGCCTGCACCGCAAGCTGGCCTGCATCGATGGCGAGATCGCTTACGTCGGGGGTATCAACATCGTCAACGACATCCCGGACGAACAGGATTTCGACAGGCCGCGGCTGGACTATGGCGTGCGCGTGCAGGGCAGGGTCGCGCACGAGGTGCAGGAGGCGATGCACCACCTGTGGGCCACCCTGCGCTGGGCCAGCTTGCGCAGGCGCGTTTCCAGCCTGCGCGAGCGCCTGCACCGCACGGAAAAACATGCTGCTGCCGTGCAACTGCTGTTGCGTGACAACCTCGGGCACCGGCGCGACATCGAGCGCGCCTATCTGCAAGCCATCGCCATGGCGCAGCATGAGATCGTCATCGCCAATGCCTATTTCCTGCCGGGGCGCGCGTTCCGCCAGGCATTGAAGGAAGCGGCGCAACGCGAGGTCAGGGTGGTGCTGCTGTTGCAGGGGCGCGTGGAATACCGCTTGCAGCACTTTGCCACGCTGGCGCTGTATGGCCAGTTGCTGAAGGCCGGGGTGGAGATCCATGAATACAGCGACAGTTACCTGCATGCCAAGGTGGGCGTGGTGGATGGCGCATGGGCCACGGTCGGCTCTTCCAACCTCGATCCTTTCAGCCTGCTGCTGGCGCGCGAGGCCAACCTGGTGGTACGCGACGCGGCTTTTGCCGCCGCCTTGCGGCGCAGCCTGTGGTACGAGATTTCCGCCCATGCGCGGCGCATCGAGCCGGCGCATTGGCAGGCGCTGCCCCTGTGGCAACGGCTGGCACTGAAGCTGGCCTACGGCCTGGTGCGCGCCCTGCTGGGCATTACCGGCTATGCGCGCCAGCGCCACGATTTCTGAAAAAATTCTGTTGTTGTGTCGCGGGGGGGGGTAATATGCCCGACTTTGAGTAGGGGTAAGAAAAATAACTATAAAGGGAGCGTTCCATGGCTCGGCTGTTCGGTTTTATCCGCGAAATCTCGCTGGGGCGTTTGATGTTGTTGTTGTCGGCCATGGCATTGCTGCTGGCCTTCGGGCTGATCTTTTCCCTGTCGGGGGCGATGCGGGATCGTGCCGTGCATGCGCTGGCCAAGGAAGATGCCCAGCAAACCTCCCGCCTGGTGTTCCAGAGCCTGTATTCGGCCATGCGCAAAGGCTGGAACAAGCAGGAGATTCACGAGGTCATTGCGCGTCTGAACCACGCCATGCCGGGAGTAAAGATCGGCGTCTATCGCGGCGCCATCGTCGCGCAACAGTTCGGCGCCATGTCGGGCGAGGCGGAGGCGATCGCGCGCGATGCCCTGCTCGCGGCGGCGTTGCAGGATGGCAATGACCGCCTGTTGTTCCCGGAGGGGGGCAACAACATTCGCTATCTGTATCCCTTGCGCGCCGAGGCGGAGTGTCTGGCCTGCCATACCCAGTCCCATATCGGCGCCGTGCATGGGGTGATCGATGTCAGTTACCCCGTCAACGAAATCAAGGTGTCGTTCAGCTATGTCATCAACAGCCTGGTGGGCTACACCTTGCTGGTGATCGGCGGCGTGTTTTTGTTGTTGTATTTCAAACTGCGCTATCTGGTGGTGCGCCCGATAGGCGAACTGGTGGCGGTGATGCAACAGGTCACCCACGGGATGGATTTCAATCAGCGCGTTGCGGGCGGCCACCTGATCGTCGAACTCAGGCGCCTGTCGGAATACTTCAACCGCCTGCTGCAGGCCATGCAGGATTACAACGCGCGCCTGGAGGAATTGTCGGTGCGCGACCCGCTGACCGGGCTATTTAACCGGCGCAAGTTCGACGAGTTCCTGGAATACGAAGTTACGCGCGCGCAGCGCCATCATCATCAGTTCTCGCTGATCATGATTGACCTGGACGATTTCAAGTTCATCAACGACACCTACGGCCACCCGGTGGGGGACATCGCGCTGAAGTCATTGACCGCCATGCTGGAGGGCGAGCTGCGCAAGGGCGACATGATGGCGCGGCTGGGCGGCGACGAGTTCGCCGTGATCCTGCCGGAAACCCCGGCCGCCAACGGCTTGCAGGTGGCGCAAAAACTGCATGAAATGATGCGCCAGAAGCCGGTGATCCTGCCCGTGGGCAACGTAACCCTGTCGGCCAGCTTCAGCGTGGTAAATTTCCCGGAGGACGGCGACAGCAAGGAAGCGCTGCTGACGGCGATGGATGTGCTGCTGTACAAGGCCAAACGCGGCGGCAAGAATCAGGTGCTGACCGGCGGCGGCGAGGACAACAGCGCGATGGTGATCTTCCAGCAGGGCGAATATCTGCGCCGCGCGTTGATCGAAGACCGCGTGGAGGCGCACCTGCAGCCCATCGTCAGCGTGGCCAGCGGCGACATCATGGCGTTCGAGACGCTGGCGCGCATCCTCGACGGCGACAGCGTGATGGCGGCCGGCCAGTTCATCGAGGCCGCGTCCGAACTGGGCATGGTCAAGGAGATCGACCAGCGCGTGTTCGCCAAGGGATTGAAATACCTGCCGGCCATCCTGGCGAAGCATCCTGCTGCCAAGCTGTTCTTCAATATGTCGGCGTTCACGCTGCGCGATGATGAATGGATGCGCGGCATCCCGGCGCAACTGCGCGCTGCCGGCATCCCCTGCCGCCACGTCGTGCTGGAGGTCACCGAGCGCGAGGCGCTGCCCGACATCAACAATGTGCGGCATGTCATCGAATATCTGCGCGAGTGCGGCATCCAGTTCGCGCTGGACGATTTCGGCAGCGGCTTCTCTTCCTTCCTGTATCTCAAATACCTGCCGGTGGACTTCATTAAGATCGAGGGCAGCTTCGTGCAGCACATGGTGGTGGACGAGCGCGACCGCATCATGGTGCGCCATATCCATCAGGTGGCCCAGGAGTTCGGCATGAAATCCATCGCCGAATTCGTCGAGGACGAGGCGACGGCGCGCATGCTGGCCGAGATCGGGGTGTGCTGCGCGCAGGGCTATTACTACGGCAAGGCGGCGCATCCGGATAATACTTAGCCGTTATAATGCGGGCCGGTTCTATCGCGCCCGCCTGCCATGCATTCCTTCAGTTCTCCGCATACCTCCGCCGCCGCCCGCACTGACTGGCGCGTGATCCGCAGTCTTGTTCCCTATCTGCTGGAATTCAAGGGGCGCGTCATCGCGGTGGTCGTGCTGCTGGTGCTGGCCAAACTGGCCAATGTGGCGGTGCCGCTGGCGTTGAAGGAAGTCGTGGATGCGATGGGCCAGCCGCGCGCCATGCTGGTGGTGCCGGTATCGCTCATCATCGCTTACGGCTTGCTGCGCCTGTTCAGCACCTTGTTCGGCGAGTTGCGCGATGCCCTGTTCGCCAAGGTCACGCAGCGCGCCATCCGCCGTGTGGCGCTGCAAGTGTTCGCGCACCTGCACAACCTTTCGCTGCGCTTCCATCTGGAGCGGCAGACCGGCGGGGTGTCGCGCGACATCGAGCGCGGCACGCGCGGCATCAGTTTCCTGCTCACCTTCATGTTGTTCAACATCCTGCCCACGCTGCTGGAGATCGCCCTGGTGGCGGGCATCCTGTTCGTCAAATACGACCCGTGGTTCGCCATCATCACCTTCGTTACGCTGGTGCTGTATATCGGCTTCACGCTGTGGATCACCGAATGGCGCATGGTGTTCCGCCGCACCATGAACGACATGGATTCCAAGGCCAACACGCGCGCCATCGACAGTCTGCTCAATTACGAGACGGTGAAGTATTTCAGCAACGAGCAGTACGAGGTGGCGCGTTACGACGAGCAGATGCAGCGCTGGGAAGTGTCGGCGGTGAAGAACCAGACTTCGCTGGCGGCGCTGAACGCGGGACAGAGCATCATCATCGCCATCGGTCTGACGCTGCTCATGCTGCTGGCGGCGGACGAGGTGGCGCAGGGCAGAATGACGGTGGGCGACCTGGTGCTGGTCAATGTGTTCATGCTGCAACTCTACATGCCGCTGCATTTTCTCGGTTTCGTCTATCGCGAGATCAAGAATGCGCTGGCCGACATGGAACGCATGTTCCGCCTGCTGGATGTGCACCGTGAAGTGGAGGATGCGCCGGATGCACTGCCTTTGCAGCTCAGCCGGGGTACGGTGCGTTTCGACCGCGTGGGCTTCGCCTATGACCCGGAACGCCCTATCCTGCACCAAGTGGATTTCGAGATACCGGCTGGGCATACGGTGGCCGTGGTAGGGGCAAGCGGTGCGGGCAAGTCCACGCTGTCGCGGCTGCTGTTCCGTTTCTATGACGTGAATGCGGGGGCGATCACGATAGACGGGCAGGACATCCGCAGCGTGACCCAGGCCAGCCTGCGCACCGCCATCGGCATCGTGCCGCAGGACACGGTGCTGTTCAACGACACCCTCTATTACAACATCGCTTATGGCCGTCCCGGCGCCACGCGCGAAGAGGTGCTGCGCGCCGCGCAGTCGGCGCACATCCACCACTTCATCGAGTCGCTGCCGCAGGGCTATGACAGCATGGTAGGTGAGCGCGGCCTCAAGCTGTCGGGCGGAGAGAAGCAGCGCGTGGCCATCGCGCGCGCCATCCTGAAGAACCCGGCCATCCTGATCTTCGACGAGGCGACCTCGGCGCTGGATTCGCATTCGGAGAAAGCCATCCAGGATGAACTGCGCAGCATTGCGCGCGACCGCACCACGCTGGTCATCGCGCACCGCCTGTCCACCATCGTCGAGGCGGAACAGATACTGGTGATGGAGCAAGGACGCATCATCGAGCGCGGCACCCATCGCGCATTGCTGGAGCGGCAGGGGGCTTATGCGCGGATGTGGTCTTTGCAGCAACAGGAGGAGCATTAGCAGTTTTGCGACATGCGTTGATTTTTATTGGGTTTCTGGGGTATGCTGCGCGCCGTTCATGGGGGAACATCAGGGGGAAGTATGCGTAATGTGTTGATCGCCGTTGTGTTGTCCGGCTATGCCTTCTATGCCTTGTCTGCGCAGGCGTTGCCACACCACCATGCGCAACCCCACCATCACACCAAGTCAGATAGTGGCGCGCAAGCGGGTAAATCAGCCGGGCCGCGCCTGGCTTCGGCGATCGCCTTGATTTATGACGAGCAGGCACAGCAGCCGATCTACGCGAAGAACGTGGACAACGTGGTGCCGATCGCTTCCATCACCAAGCTGATGACGGCGATGGTGGTGCTGGATGCGCGCTTGCCGCTGGACGAGCCCATCACCATCGGCGCACAGGACATGGATCATTTCAAGCGCACGCGCACGCGCATGCGCGTGGGCATGACGCTGACGCGCGGCGAGTTGCTCAAGCTGGCGCTGATGGCTTCCGAGAACACCGCCGCCGCCGCGCTGGCGCGCACCTATCCCGGCGGCACCCAGGTCGCGCTGGCCATGATGAATGCCAAGGCGCGCGAGTTGGGGATGAATTCCACACGTTTCGATGATCCCACCGGCTTGCACAGCAGCAATGTCTCCACCGCGCAGGATTTGGTGCGCATGGTGATGGCCGCGCAGGGCTATGAGGACATCCAGCGCAGCACCACCTCCCATTCCCATGTAGTGCAGGTTTCCGCGCGCCGCACCTTGCGTTTCAACAACACCAATCCGCTGGTGCGCAGCTCGTCGTGGGATATCGGCCTGAGCAAGACGGGCTACATCAGCGAAGCGGGGCGTTGCCTGGTAATGCAGGCGAACATCTCCAGCCGTCCGGTGGTGATCGTGCTGCTGGACTCCTGGGGCAGGCATACGCGCGTGGGCGATGCCAACCGTATCAAGCGCTGGATGGAAAGCGCGAATGTGCGCACGGATATAGTCAGCCGCCGCGGTTGAGGCTGCTGACAGCAGCGTGTGCAAGGGGGGGCCGCAAGCCCCCTTTTTCATTGCCTGGGCGGCCGCAGCGCGATGACCACCACGGCGACCAGCACGATCAGGATGAACAATTCGATGAACATGGCGTGTCACCAGCCCGGCATCTCGAATTGCACATACCACAGGCCGAGCGAGACGAAGAAGTTGACCAGGATGGCTGGCAGGAAACGCAGGTGTGCGGCGAAGCTGTAGCTCTTGTCTATGGACATCATCATCACCCCGGCGGCCGAGCCGATCACGGTCAGGCTGCCGCCTATGCCGACCATCAGCGCGTTGAGCGCCCATTGCGAATCGCCTAGGTTCGGGGCGGACATCAGCGCTGCGGCTTCCACCGGAACATTGTCCAGCACGCCGGACAGCACGCCCAGCAGCACGTTCACCGCAGTGGGCGACAACACCTCGAACAGGTGCGAGATATAGGTCAGCCAGCCGGTGTGGTTGAGCGCGGCCACACCGCTGATGATGCCGATGAAAAACAGTAGCGTGTTCCATTCCACCTTTTGCAGTTGCACCAGCATTTTCACGTCTATGCCCTGCCGCTTCAGCCGCCATGCATAGATCCCGATGATGCCCAGCCCCATGCCCAGGGCATATTCGATGTCGATGTGCAGCACGATGTTCACCAGCACGGCGGCAGCCACCGCCAGCACGCCGAAGAACACCATGCCCCAGCCCCCCTGTTTAAGCGCGGCATCATCATCACTGCTGCGCGCGATCAGATCGCCTTCCAGCCGGTTCAGGTAGAACTTGTGCAGCACTGCCGCGCTGGCCGCCCAACCGAGCAGGGATGCGGGCAGCAGGGCGAGCAGGCCGAGGATGCTGATCTTGCCGGCCAGCACCACCATCAGGCTGGTGGCGGTGCCGAGGAACCACACGCCGGAATTGGAGGCGATGATGATGTTGCATAACGCCGCATGGGTGTAGCGCTGATCGCGCGAGATGCCCTGGATGGACTTGCCGAAGATCATCGCGGCAGTGATATTGTTGATGAAGGGCGACAGCAATGCGGCCAGTGCGCCGGTGGCCCAGAACATCTGTACCGCGCCCAGCCCGCGGCTGACCAGGCAGCTGTTGAGTGCGCTGAACACGCCGCGCTCCGCGAGGATCTCGACGATCATCCACATGAAGGCCATGAAGGCGATCAGCGAGAACAGCTCGACCTTGTTCTCTTTTTGCATTTCGATGAAGGGTTCGAAACGCCCGGGGGCGTCCCCGCTCGTCCAGTAGTGGAGGCCGATCAGCAAAAATGCGCTCAGCATGAACAAAGCGGATTTGAACTTGTCGATATGCAGCTTCGCTTCGAGGACGATGAGCAGCATCCCGGTGCAAAAAATGGCAAGCACGGCGAGGCCGATGGGGGAGAGGGGTTGAATGGGCATAAGCAAGCGGGCTGGATTAAGGAAGCGGCGCAATGCTAGCACGGCGGCAGGGGGCGTGAAAGTTCGCGCCGCACTGGGCGTTTCCTCCTACAATCCAAGCTGCAAAAACAATGGTAAATGATGTGACGGCAGAGGTAATCTCATCGCAGACTTGCCGCAGGTGGAGCGGGAAATGGCGCAGGACGCTGCTGTTCCTGCTGCTTGCCGGATGGACGCTTTCCGCCTGGGCGCTGGGAGGCAGCATCCCGCCGGTGGAGTTGATCGCGCCGCAGGAGGTGCGGGATGTGTTGCGCGAGCATTTCGCGCTGCCGGACAAACTGTTGCGCAGCGAAGCGGAGCGTGCCCTATTCATGCGCCGTGCGCAGCGCGAGATACCCGAGTTGCTGGCGACCGAGGGATATTTTTCGGGCAAGGTGGCGCTGCGCAAAGTGACCGGCGCGGGCGTGCTGGAACTGGAGGTGTTGCCGGGTTCCCGCACCCTGGTTGGCACGGTGGACATCGAGTTCCGCGGCGATCTGGCATCGCCGGATCCCACCCGCAGCGCGCGCGCGCGGCAGTTGCGCGCCGCCTGGCCGCTTGCTTCCGGCAAGCCTTTCCGCGCCGCCGCCTGGGACGATGCCAAGGCGGTGCTGTTGAGCCAGGTGTCCAGCGCGGATTATGCGGCGGCCCGCATGGTGGAAAGCGCCGCCAGCGTGGATGTCGCCAAGGCCAGCGCGGCGCTGCATCTGGTCATCGATTCCGGCCCGCGTGTGGTATTCGGTGAATTGCAGGTGAACGGGCTGGAGCGCTATGAAGAATATCTGGTGGCGCGCCATGCCGGGTTCGCGCGCGGGCAGCCTTACCGGCGCGATCTGCTGCTGGGCTTCCAGTCGCGGTTGCAGAGCCTGCCGCAATTCAGCTCGGTGGTGGTCAGCCTGGACACGGACAGTGCTCAGTCTGTGGCCGATGTGCCAGAGGCAGTCGCGGCGCCCATCCGGGTCAAGGTGACGGAAGCGCCGTCGCGCAAGATTTCCGTGGGCTTGGGCTACAGCACCAACAACGGCGTACGCAAGGAACTCAATTACCAGAGCTATAACTTCCTCGACCAGGCCTGGACGCTGAACAGCGCGCTGGTGGTTGAGCAGAACAGGCAGGCGGTGTCGGCCGGTCTGGATACACCGCCCAATCCGCTGGGCTACCGGCTGGCCTGGAAGGGCAGCGGGGAGAAGACGCAGATACAGGGTTTGCAGACCCGGCTCGACAAATTCGGCGTAATGCGCAGCCGCAACCAGTTCGGCATCGAGAGCGGACTTGGCCTGAGCTGGCAGCAGGAGCGCCGCCTGCCGCTGGCAGGGATACAGCAGACCAACCAAGCGCTGGTGCTGGATTGGCGCTGGCGCCGGTCGCGTGTGGACAATCCGCTGGCGCCGATGTCGGGCGAGCTGACCGAGGTGCGCATCAGCGGAGCCAGCAAATCTCTGGCGTCGGACCAGGATTTTGTGCGCAGTTACCTGCGGCATCAGGTGTGGTTGCCGCTGGGGGAAGAAGATGTACTGGCGGTGCGTGTCGAAGGCGGCTACACGGCTTCCACGACGCGTCTCGGTATCCCGCAGGAATATCTGTTCCGCACGGGGGGCACGCAGACTGTGCGCGGTTTTGCCTACCAGAGTCTGGGTTACCATGAAGGCGGTGCCGTGGTGGGCGGACGGGTGATGGCCACCACGAGCATCGAATACACCCATTGGTTCGGCAATCTTGGGATGGCGCTGTTCACCGATGCGGGCGATGCGGCGGATACGGCACCGGCGCTGATGCTCAAACTGGGATACGGTGCGGGGTTGCGCTGGCGCAGTCCGGTGGGGCCGTTGGCGCTGGATGTGGCGCGCGGCAAGGGCGAACCGTCGCCACGCGCGCACTTTGCCATCGAGGTGGCGTTCTGATGGAACAGACGGGTTTTTACCTGACGCGGCGCAACAAGTGGCTGCTCGGCGTGCTGGTGCCGGCCACGCTGCTGGCCGGCACCAGCCTGTGGCTGCTGGCGACCACCTCGGGCTTGCGCTGGCTGATCGGCATTGCCGAACGCCAGAGCGGCGGCAGCATGGCAGTGCAGGGCGTGCAGGGGGCGCTGCTGCAAGCCGTGGATATGGAGCGGCTGGATTTGCGCGGCGATGGCTGGCGCATGGTGCTGCATGGCGTGCAGGTGCAGTGGCGCTCCTCGGCATTGTGGCGCGGGCGGCTGGACATATTGCATCTCACTGTACAGCAAGCCGAGGTATGGTCGTGGTCCACCTCCCAGCCCGCGCAGTTGCCGGATAATTTGCGTCTGCCGCTGGCAGTGGAAGTGGCGCAGATCGATGTCCTGCAACTGCATGTATTTAACGGGAAGCACACTACCTCGCCCGCTTGGCAGGCCGGCGGCATCCAGGCGCATTACCGCGGCGATGCACAGCGGCATGAGCTGGCCATCGAGCGCCTGCACTTGGCAGAGGGGGTGGTCTCTGCCCGCATGCAGCTGGCGGCGCAACGGCCCTTCGTGTTGCAAGCGCAGGGCAAGGGCGACCTGACGCTGCCGGGACGCGCTGGCCCGCTGCACTGGTCGGCGAATGCCGGGGGCGACCTGCAACAGTTTGAGTTGCAGCTGGCGGGTGGGGCGGAGCAGATGAAGATCGCTGCGGCGGCGACATTGACGCCGTATGCAAACAATCCAGTGACGCGGGCGAGTGTGGACTTCAACGCTGCCGACCCGCGTCTGTTCGACGCCGCTGCCCCTGCGGCCAGGTTATCTGGACGGGTCGAACTGCGCGGCGGCAAGGATGGGCTGCTGGAGGGCACGCTGCATCTCAGCAACAGCGCGGCGACATCGCTCGACCAGAACGGTTTGCCGCTGCTCTCGGCAGTTGCGCACCTGCATCTCTTTCCTGCGCGCTGGCAGGTCACTCAGCTGCACCTCACGCTGGAGCATGGCGGGGATGCCAGCGGCGAACTGGAATGGCAACCGGAAAAGGATGCGGGAACGGCACAACTGACGGTGCAAGGGCTGGACCCGGCGGCGCTGGACGGCAGGCTGCCGCAGATGAGTTTGCAGGGCAGCATCGCCTTGCAGGGCGGCGGCAAGCAGCAACGCGCCGTGCTGGAGCTTGCCGATGCGCGCTATGCACTGCATGCCGAACTGTTGCGGCAGGGCGCGCAACTGGAATTGTCCGGCCTGCGTCTGACGCATGGCGACACCGTGCTGGAAGGGCAGGGCCATCTGGCGTTCGACAGGCGCCGCACTTTCCGCCTGGCCAGCCGTCTGCGCAAACTGAACCTGGCCGAATATGTCGCCACACCGCCCACCGACCTGAATGCCGTGCTGGAGATTTCCGGCGCGTTGCTGCCGGAACCCCAGGGCGCGCTGCGCTTCGACCTGTCCGACAGCCGCTTTGGAGGCTACGCCATCGGCGGCAATGGCAATCTGGAGTTTGCCGGGACGCATCGCCTTGCCGGCACGATGCAGGCGCTGTTGGGCGACAACCACTTGAGCCTCGATGTGGCGCAAGGCACGGCGGCAGATCACCTGAGATTCGTGCTGGATGCGCCGAGGCTGGAACAACTGGGCAGCGGCATGGGTGGCCAGCTTGCCGGTGAAGCTGTGCTGACCGGTGCGCAGGATGCCCCGGCCTGGCGCTTCTCCGTCTCCGGCAAAGAGCTCCAGTTCTCCGGGCACAGCGTGGAACTGTTCAACGCGGCGGGCGTCCTGGGCGAACAGGCGCTGGAACTGCGCGGCGACCTGAGCGGGTATCACAGGCCGGGCGGCATGGCGGTACAGCGCGCCCAGCTGGAATTGCATGGCGCGCGCGCGCAGCATAAATTGGATATGGCTGCGCAGATCGCGCAGGGCAACGAGGCCGTGGAGCAGGTGAACCTGTCGGCGCAGGGCGGTTTCAGCGTTCCTTCCGGCAACTGGAAGGAGTTGCAATGGCGCGGCGAGATTGGTCGCTTCGACGGGGCGGGCGCCATCGCATTCCGCCTGCTTGCAGCGGCACCGCTGGGATTGTCTGCGCATGCGGCCACACTCGGTGGCGCGCATCTGCTCATAGGTGGTGGCCAGGTGCATCTGGCCGAGACGCAATGGACGCCGCAACGCTGGCGCAGTAGCGGCAGCTTTGACGGCATCGGTGTGCGCGCCATGAATCTGGCGCATGCGGGAGTTGCGACCGAGGCGCTCGCCTCCATGCGCTTCGGCGGGCGCTGGGCAGTGGACAGGGACGCGCACTGGCGTGGGGATTTGCAGATGTGGCGCGAGAGCGGCGACTGGCTGGCCGATGCACAGGCGGGCACTGGTCTCGGCCTGCACCGCTTGCGCCTGTCTGCGCGTTGCGAGCATGATTTACTGGAGACGGCGCTTGATGCCAGTGGCGAGCGGTTGGGTGAATTGGCGGCAAAAGTCGCCGTGCCCTTGACGCAGGCGGGCGAGGCATGGCGCATTGCGCCAGAAGCGCCCCTGGCAGGGCATGTGCATCTGGAGGCGCCGGACATTTCCTGGCTGGGGCCGATGCTGGATGGCAATCTGCAAAGCGCCGGGCAGCTTGGTGTGGATGCCGATGTGACGGGCACTTTCCTGACCCCGCGTTTGCGCGGTGCAGTGCAAGGCAAGGGGTTGATGCTGGCATTGCTGGATCAGGGCGTCAGGCTGGAACAAGGCAGCTTGTCGCTGCGCCTGGACGAGCGCTCTTTGTATGTGGACACCCTGTCGTTCGTTGCTCCCTACCAGGCGGCACCGGAGGACAGACTGCTCGGCGATTTCCGCTTGCCGGGCAATGCGGGGAGTCTGAGCGCGAGCGGACGCATCGATCTGGAGGGCGGCGATGGCGATCTGCGCATCGTGGCGGACAAGGTGCCGCTGGCGCAGCGCGCAGACCGTTGGGTGGTCGTTTCCGGTGCCGGACATGCGCGCTATGCGCAGCATGCCTTGCAACTGGGCGGCGACATTCATGCGGATGCCGGGCTGATCAACCAGCCGGTGAGCGATCGCCCGCGCTGGTCCCACGATGTGCAGATCGTCGGTCAGGAAAAGGCGGTGCGCGGCGGGACGGAGAACGCGGTGAACGCCACCTTCGACCTCGGCGAGCATTTCTTCCTGCGTGCTTCCGGGCTGGAGGCGCGCCTGGCGGGCAAGCTGGAGATGCATGGTGATCCCGGCGAGAAGATCCGCGTGGTGGGCATCATTGCGGCGCAGGATGCGGTGTTCGATGCTTACGGGCAGAGATTGCAGGTGGAGCGCGGCCTGGTCAACTTCAACGGTCCGCTGGACGATCCCGGTCTCAACATCCTGGCTCTGCGCAAGGGGTTGAGCGTGGAGGCCGGCGTGGAGATCGGCGGTACGGCGCGCAATCCCCAGGTGCATCTGGTGTCCACGCCGAACGTGCCGGATGCGGAAAAACTCTCGTGGATCGTGCTGGGGCGCGTGCCCGACAGCAACGGTATCGATTCTTCGCTGCTGCTCGCAGCAGCGGGCAACATCATGGGCGGCAGCTCGGCGGGCCAGCTTGGCAGGGCGCTGGGAGTGGATGAGCTGTCATTGCAACAGCAGGCGGGAACGGGCGATCCGCTGGCGAACCAGAAACTGACGGTGGGCAAGCGCCTCTCCCGGCGCGCCTACCTCAGCTACGAACAGGGACTCTCCGATGTGTCGGGGGTGACCAAGCTCACTTATACGCTGACGCCGCGCATCACGCTGGTGACGCGCACAGGCTTGGAAGATGCGCTCGATCTGGTGTATTCGTTCCGGTTCTATTGAGTAGCCAGCAAGTTGCGGTGCTGCGCATAGGCTTGGCTGGTCAAAGCAGAACCAGGTTGTCTCGATGTATCAACTCGGGTTCGTCCACGTAGCCGAGGATGGCTTCGATCTCGCTGCTGGGTTTGCGCGCGATGCGGCGCGCCTCGTCGGCGCTATAGTTGACCAGGCCGCGCGCGATGTCGTGTCCGTCACCATCGAGGAGTGCGACAACCGCGCCACGCTGGAAATCTCCGCCCACGCCGGTAACGCCGATTGGCAGCAGGCTCTTCCCTTCATTGCAGAGTGCGTGCACCGCACCGTCATCCAGCGTGATACGTCCTGACACTTGCAGATGGTCGGCCAGCCATTGTTTGCGCGCATCCAGTGTCTGGGCGGGGGCGGCCAGCAGGGTGCCGATGTGTTGGCCCCGCAACAGGCGCGGCAGCACCTCACGCTCGTGGCCGGACGCGATGACGGTGTGCGCGCCGCTACGCGCCGCACGCTTGGCGGCCAATATCTTGGTGATCATGCCGCCGCGCCCGATGTGGCTCCCGGCGCCACCCGCCATGGTTTCCAATTCCGGCTTGCCGGCCTGCGCTTCACTGACCAGCGTGGTGTTCTTGTCCTTGCGCGGGTCGGCGGTGTAAAGGCCTTGCTGGTCAGTGAGGATGACCAGCGCGTCGGCCTCGATCAGGTTGGCGACCAATGCGCCCAGCGTATCGTTGTCGCCGAACTTGATCTCGTCGGTGACCACTGTGTCGTTCTCGTTGATGATGGGGATGACCCCCAGCGTGAGCAGGGTGCGCAGGGTTGAGCGCGCGTTCAGGTAACGCTCGCGGTCAGCCAGGTCGGCATGCGTCAGCAGCACCTGCGCGGCGTGCAGGTTGAGCGCGCGGAAGCAGCTCTCATAAGCCTGTATCAATCCCATCTGGCCGACAGCGGCGGCGGCCTGCAATTCATGCACGGCGCTGGGACGTTCTTTCCATCCCAGGCGCTGCATGCCTTCGGCGATGGCGCCGGAAGATACCAGCACCACCTCGCAGCCGTTCTGGCGCAGCGCGGCGATCTGACTGGCCCAGTTGTTCAGTGCATCCAGATCCAGTCCGGTGCCATGGTTGGTGACCAGGCTGCTGCCGACTTTGACGACGATGCGTTTGGCTTGGGTGAGGACGCTTCTCATTGCGCTGGGTCGTACAGGTCGATCGCGGTTTCTTGCGCGCTGGCGGTCACGGCATCCTGTTCCTGCGCCGCGATCTGGTTGAGGTGTTCCATGATGGCATAGGTCAATTCCTTGCAGCCATCGCCGTTGATGGCGGAGATGGCGAACCAGCGCGTGTCCGCGCCGAAGGCGCGCAGGAATGCCTGCACCTTTTCCTTCTTGTCTTCCAGCAGGTCGAGCTTGTTCAGCACCAGCCAGCGCGGCTTGTTGTACAAATCCTCGTCGTATTTTTTCAATTCATTCAAGATGGCGTGCGCCTCATGCACCGGATCGACGCCTTCGTGCAGCGGGGCGATGTCCACCAGATGCAGCAGCAGCCGTGTGCGCGCCAAGTGACGCAGGAACTGGTGGCCCAGCCCGGCGCCTTCTGCCGCGCCTTCGATGAGGCCGGGAATATCGGCGATGACGAAACTCTTTTCGTTGGAGACGCGCACCACGCCCAGATTCGGATGCAGCGTGGTGAAGGGATAGTCGGCCACCTTGGGGCGCGCGGCCGAGACGGCACGGATGAAGGTGGACTTGCCGGCGTTGGGCATGCCCAGCAGGCCGACGTCGGCCAGCACCTTCAGTTCCAGTTGCAGTTCGCGGCGTTCGCCTGCCTCGCCCGGTGTGCATTG
Source organism: Gallionellaceae bacterium (assembly GCA_037446515.1). Classification (GTDB taxonomy): domain Bacteria; phylum Pseudomonadota; class Gammaproteobacteria; order Burkholderiales; family Gallionellaceae; genus Sideroxyarcus. The sequence goes on along the minus strand of JBBIIN010000001.1, from coordinate 48,853 downwards.
GCGCGGGGTGCGGTTGGTGCTGGATTTGAAATGCAGATTGCCCAGGCCACCCGCACCGCCGCGGGCCAGCATCACACGCTCGCCATCGTGCGTCAGATCGGCCAACACCTCGCCGCTGTTGATGTCGGTGATGACCGTACCCACTGGCATGCGCAGGATGATGTCGTCCGCACCCTTGCCGTAGCAGTCAGCGCCACGACCGGGTTCGCCGTTCTTTGCGCGATGCATGCGCGCGAAACGGTAATCCACCAGCGTGTTGATGTTGCGGTCGGCCAGCGCAATCACGCTGCCGCCACGCCCGCCATCACCGCCGTCCGGGCCACCCTTCTCGATGTATTTCTCACGACGAAAGCTGGCCGCGCCGTTGCCGCCGTTGCCTGCGATGACTTCGATTTTCGATTCGTCGATGAATTTCATGTCTGGTGCCGGTTCATAAAGCAAAAAGCCCTATCGGATGATAGGGCTCCTGCGGATTGCTTGCAGCGCTTAAGCCGCGACGATGCTGACGGTCTTGCGCTTGGCTGCGCCCTTGATCGCGAACACCACCTTGCCGGTGATCTTGGCGAACAGGGTGTGATCCTTGCCCATGCCGACGTTGTCGCCTGCGTGGATCTGTGTGCCGCGCTGGCGCACGATGATGCTGCCCGCGTTGATCAGTTCGCCGCCGTAGCTCTTCACACCCAGTCGTTTCGAGTGCGAGTCGCGGCCGTTACTGGTACTACCGCCACCTTTTTTCGATGCCATGTTCTAGCTCCTTGTGCTTAGGCCGAGATGCCGTCGATGCGGATTTCGGTGTAGTTTTGACGATGCCCCTGATGCTTCTGGTAATGCTTGCGGCGCTTCATCTTGAAGATGGTGACCTTGTCGTGGCGGCCATTGGAAACGATGGTCGCTTTCACGCTGGCGCCGCTCAACAGCGGCTTGCCGACCTTGAGCGAGTCGCCGTTGCCCACGGCCAGCACCTTGTCCAGAACGATGGCGCTGCCGACATCACCGGCAACGGATTCAATCTTGAGAGTTTCGCCTTGGGCAACACGGTATTGCTTGCCGCCGGTCTTGATTACTGCGTACATGACTACCTCGCTTAATGCGGTTTCTTCGAAAGGCGCGCATTATACCCAAATCGCCTTTTGCGTCAAAACCCTTTTTTACCGTTTCATGGAGTCGAAGAACTCGGCGTTGTTCTTGGTTGCTTTGACCTTGTCCAGCAGGAATTCCATGGCTTCCAGCTCGTCCATGGGGTAGAGCAGCTTGCGCAGCACCCAGATGCGCTGCAGCAGGTCGGGCTTGATCAGCAGTTCTTCCTTGCGCGTGCCGGAGCGGTTGACGTTGATAGCAGGATAGATGCGCTTTTCGGCCATGCGGCGGTCGAGGTGGATCTCCATGTTGCCGGTACCCTTGAATTCTTCGTAGATCACGTCGTCCATGCGGCTGCCGGTATCCACTAGCGCGGTGGCGATGATGGTCAGCGAGCCGCCTTCTTCCACGTTGCGCGCCGCGCCGAAGAAGCGCTTGGGACGCTGCAACGCGTTGGCGTCCACGCCACCGGTCAGTACCTTGCCGGAGGAGGGGATGACGGTGTTGTAGGCGCGCGCCAGACGGGTGATGGAGTCGAGCAGGATGACCACGTCCTTCTTGTGTTCGACCAGGCGCTTGGCTTTTTCCAGCACCATCTCGGCGACCTGCACGTGGCGCGTGGCCGGTTCGTCGAAGGTGGAGGCGACCACTTCGCCGCGTACGGTGCGGCTCATCTCGGTCACTTCCTCGGGGCGCTCGTCGATCAGCAGCACGATCAGCACGGCTTCCGGATTATTGGAAGCGATGGAGTGGGCGATGTGTTGCAGCATCACGGTCTTGCCGGACTTGGGCGAGGCCACCAGCAGGCCGCGCTGGCCCTTGCCGATGGGGGCGACGATGTCGATGATGCGGCCGGTGAGGTTCTCGTCCGAGCGGATGTCGCGCTCCAGGCAGATCTGCTGCGTGGGGAACAGCGGCGTCAGGTTCTCGAACAGGATCTTGTTCTTGGCGTTCTCCGGCGGTTCGCCGTTGACCTTGTCCACCTTGACCAGTGCCACGTAACGTTCGCCTTCTTTCGGGGTGCGGATCTCGCCTTCGATAGAATCGCCGGTGTGCAGGTTGAAGCGGCGTACCTGGCTGGGGCTGACGTAGATGTCATCTGGCCCGGCGAGGTAAGAGGTATCCGGCGAGCGCAGGAAACCGAAGCCATCCGGCAGCACTTCCAGCGTGCCGTCGCCGTAGATGCTCTCGCCCTTCTTGGCCTGGTTCTTCAGCAGAGCGAAGATCAGGTCCTGCTTGCGCAAACGGTTGGCGTTGTCGATCTGGTTGGCGGTGGCGATCTCCACCAGTTCGGTGATGTGCTTGGTTTTGAGGTCGGATAGGTGCATATGCGGGAAGGGCGTGTGAACGCGGGGATATTGGTTGGAAAGGGGTGTGTTACGGGTCTTGCGGGTGGAAACCCGCACCGATCTGTCCTGAGCGCTGGACTGCTATTTTGTTTTAGGTGTTGCGGGACGGAATCAGGACAGTTGCGGGCACGAGACTAAAGGGTTCAGATGTGGCTGTCAATGAAAGCGGTCAACTGGGATTTCGATAACGCGCCGACTTTGGTGGCTTCAATGTTGCCGTTCTTGAACAGCATTAGCGTGGGGATGCCGCGCACGCCATATTTCTGCGGGGTCTGCTGGTTCTCGTCCACGTTCAGCTTGGCGACGTTGAGGCGGCCTGCATATTCCTTTGCTACTTCGTCGAGGATGGGGGCAATCATGCGGCAGGGGCCGCACCATTCTGCCCAGTAATCCACCAGGACGGGGGTTGGGGATTGCAGCACTTCGGCAGTGAAAGTGTCGTCGGTGACATAACGGATATGTTCGCTCATATTGGTTCTCGCTAGGGTTGAATAGGGGGGCGGGTAGATAGTTGCGGCGTTAGCCGCAGTGAGGTGGTACAGGATCGGGTTGGCATCCTATCGAAAAAAATCCGACATGGGAAGGGGGTTGTACTTTGTCGAGGTCAAAAACGCCACAAGAATAACCGGGAGTCGTGCAGGTCTTTGACTGGCAGAACTTCATGCGGGGATTGGTCGGGAACCGCGAAGGAGTTGCTGATGAACAGGCTGCCCGGGCGCATCTCGCGCCGGGCTTTTTCCCACAGGGCAGGCATGGGGACGGGGGATAGATAGGCAAACACCACGTCATATTGCGACAGGTCCTGCTGCCACAGGCTGGCCCAGCGCACTGCACAGTTGCGATGTCCGCCCAGCTTGATGCGCAGCCAACTCCACAGGAACGGGACGGGGGCAGTTTCGACCCCCAGATAAGCTCCCTGTGGATGGACCTTGCCGAGGTAAGTGAGTACGCCGCCGAGCCCGGAACCGAGGTCAATGAAATTGATGGGGCGGTTGGCCGGCAGGTGTTCTGCCAGGGTGCGCCAGACCCGGTTGCTGGAAAGGTAAAGCGGCACCTGGGTACGAAAGGTGGTCCAGTACACCGTGAGCAAGATGACAAAACCGGCCAGGAAAAAAGCCGGAGGCAGATTGAGTGACAGGGTTAGCACCAGCAGCGGGGCAAAGGTGAACTGGATGAGTAGCCACCAGCGTGCCAATGAGGCGATGTGGCTGAAGATGGCGGCATAACTGCCGCAGAGCAGCGCGAACAGTAGTGCGGTGATATGCAAGCCGGACAGGCTGATTGTCAGTAAGGCGCAAGCAAAGCCGACAATTTGCAGCAGCAGCGCAATGACGGCGGGAGGCAGGCGATGGCGTGCGCCGGTCACGACCGCACCAGACCGTTTGCCACTTCCTTGCGCTTGGTTGTTCCGGCGAGCCGCTCGACCAGGGTCAAGGCAAAGTCCATGGCGGTGCCCGGGCCGCGCGAGGTGATGAGTTTGCCGTCCTCGACCACGGCTGCGGGCTGGCGCAAGACCTTGGGATAGTCATCCAACGCGCCCGGGAAGCTGGTGGCGCGCTTGCCGTCGAGCAGGCCGGCGTTGGCCAGCACCGAGGGGGCAGCGCAGATGGCGCAGACGTATTTGTCTTGAGACGCGGTGTGTTGTAGCAACTTGGCGATGCGCGCATCGCCCTTGAGGTGATTGGTGCCGGGCTGTCCGCCAGGCAGCACCACCATGTCGAAATCCTGCTTCAGCGCATCGTCCAGAGTGGTGTCGGGCACCAGCACGGTGCCGCGGCTGCCGCGCAGCGCGCCGGCTTGCAGGCCGGCCACGGTAACGTGGATGCCGCCGCGCCGCAGGATGTTGATGACCGTGACGGCCTCTAGTTCTTCACTGCCTTCGGCAAAGACTACCAATACGCTTTTCATATTGCCCCCTAGAATGCGCTGACCAGCCTGACGCCCACCATACCCGGGGCGATGGCGGGCTGCAAGCCGAGTTGTCCTTTGCGCAATGCCTGGTTGCGCGCGGTTACGCTCTTGCCCACCAGCGTGCCGATGACCGCGCCGAGCAGCACGTCGGAAGCGAAATGCGCGTCATGGTAGGTGCGTGCTAGGCCGACTGTGGTTGCCAAGGTATAGGCGGCATAGCCTGGCCAGTCCGCCTCGTAATGATCCGCGATGACGGCAGCCAGCGCGAAGGCTTCGGTGGTGTGTCCGGAAGGGAAGGATGCGTTGGGATCGTTGAACGGTTTGAAATGGGCAATGCCGACGTTGGCGCGCGGACGGCTGCGTCCCACGACCAGTTTGATGGCGGGGGAAATGATGCCGCTGGCAATGATGCTGGCGGCCAAGCCATCTTCCGCAATCTGTTTCGAGTTGGCGTTATCGCTTGCCATGCCAGCCAGATAAAAACCGCCCAGCACCAGCGGGGCGTATTCGGCGCCAAAACGCTCGACCTGCCTGATGGCGGGATCGTTGCCCGCGTGGCGGCGCATCTCGTCGCGCCAAGGGCGGTCGAGGACGGCGACTGTGCCCAGCACAGCCAGCGAGACCCAGCCTGCATTGTGCCAATCCGCATCATCCCAGCGTGCAGGTGCAGTGAGCACATACCTGGCGTCGGCTATGACGGTTTCGGTATAGGAGGGCGCTGCCGCACCGGCTTCCAGTGCAAGGCTGGAAGTGGTGATCGTCAGCAGCAACAGGGTGAGGCGGCGCATCAGTCGCGGAAATTGTTGAACTGCAGCGGGAAGTCGGTGATGGATTTCTTCACGAAGGCAATCACGGCTTGCAGGTCGTCACGGTTCTTGCCGGTGACACGCACCGTATCGCCTTGGATGCTGGCTTGCACTTTCATCTTGCTATCCTTGATGAGCTTGACAATCTTCTTCGCCAGCTCGGTTTCCACGCCCGCCTTGATTGTGCAAGAGCGCTTCACCTTGTTGCCGCTGATCTTCTCAATTTTCTCACCGATCTCCAGTGCGCGGATGTCCACGCCGCGCTTGGATAGCTTGGCAGTGAGGATGTCCTGCACTTGGCCCAGTTGGAACTCGTTGTCGGTGAATACCGTGAGCACCAGTTCCGCCTGTTCCACGCGTGCGTCGGAGCCCTTGAAATCGAAGCGCGTGCCGACCTCCTTGTTGGTCTGTTCGACCGCGTTCTTGACCTCGGTCTTTTCTACTTCGGAAACGATGTCGAAAGAGGGCATGGTCTCTCCCCGTGTGGTTTGGTCAATTGAAATGGCAGATGTAGTGATAAGGCTCGCCAGTCACTTCGATATCGAAGCTGGAATTGCCGGGCACCTTGAAGCTCTGCCCGGGCTGACAGGTTTTCCAGTTCTCCCCCTTGATCCTGTAGCGGCAGGAGCCTGCAACCGTCTCCAAGATCTCCGGCACACCGGTATTGAAGGTCAGCGTGGCGGGCAGGATGACCCCCACCGATTTCTTGCTGCCGTCGGCGAACTGCACGGTGTGCGACACGCACTTACCGTCGAAATAGACGTTGGCTTTAGTAATGACGGAGACGTTGGCTATCTTGTTGGACATGGGCTTTCCTCTGGTTGATTATTTGGGTTCGTTGGCTTTGACGCCCTTCTGGTAGGCCACATAGACATACACCGGGATGTCGAGGTCGCCAAGATGTTTTTCGATCAACGGTTTTACCTCATTCCAGTCCAACCCGTTGATGCCACAGGCCAGGCGTGGAAGGGCAAGACTGGCCGGTTTTTCCTTCTGCACCATGGTGCGCAGGGCGTGCAATGCATGGTTGATATGACTTAGCGTGGCGTTCCCCGGCTTGCTGCCATGGTCGTAAGCGCCATCTTTGGCGAACAGGTTGACGATATAGCGGCCGTCGCTGCTCATCCAAGTCCACAGGCTGCCGGACTTGGGGTGCTGGGTCTGGCAGTAATGCCGGAAATCCTTGTACATCGCCGGCATGCGTTCGCGCAGTTGCAGCGCCAAGCCGTGGTGGAAGTCGTCATTGGGGGCGACCCCCTGTGCGATGGCTTTCGCGCCGCTCAACAAGATGTCTCCGCTCAATTCGTACAGCATGATGCACCTCCGTCTGGTGATTTGGCGGGCATGTGGCCTGCCTTGCGGATGGGCGCGTCCGCACGCTTATTTTCTCTTCTGCAAATTGGCCGCGATGCGCAAACGCAGTGCGTTCAGCTTGATGAAACCGCCCGCGTCCTTCTGGTCGTAGGCGCCCTTGTCGTCTTCGAAGGTCGCGATGGTTGGGTCGAACAGCGAATCGGTCTTGGAGTCGCGGCCGACTACGATCACGTTGCCCTTGTACAGTTTGACACGCACCCAGCCGTTGACGGTCTGCTGTGTGTGGTCGATCAACACTTGCAGTGTCTTGCGTTCCGGGCTCCACCAGTAGCCGTTGTAGATCATGCTGGCGTAGCGCGGCATCAGGTCATCCTTGAGGTGGGCGACTTCGCGGTCTAGGGTAATGGATTCGATGGCGCGGTGCGCCTTGAGCATGATGGTGCCGCCTGGTGTCTCGTAGCAGCCGCGTGACTTCATGCCGACATAGCGGTTCTCCACCAAGTCGAGGCGGCCCACGCCGTGCTTGCCGCCCAGCTCGTTGAGCTTGGTCAGCACCTGCGCGGGCGTCATCTTGGTGCCGTTGAGCGCCACGATGTCGCCATTGGCAAATTCGATGTCCAGATACTCTGCCTGGTCGGGAGCCTTTTCCGGTGACACGGTCCAGCGCCACATCGACTCTTCGGCTTCTGCGGCGGGGTCTTCCAGATGGCGGCCTTCATAGCTGATGTGCAGTAGGTTGGCGTCCATGGAGTAGGGCGAGCCGCCCTGCTTGTGCTTCATCTCGATGGGGATGCTGTGCTTTTCGGCATAGGCCAGCAGCTTCTCGCGCGACAGCAGATCCCATTCGCGCCACGGCGCGATGATCTTGATGCCGGGTTTCAGCGCATACGCGCCCAGCTCGAAACGCACCTGGTCGTTGCCCTTGCCGGTCGCGCCGTGCGAGATGGCCTGCGCGCCGGTCTTGTTGACGATGTCGATCAAGCGTTTGGCAATCAGTGGGCGCGCGATGGAGGTGCCCAGCAGGTATTCGCCTTCGTAGATGGTGTTGGCGCGGAACATCGGGAACACGAAATCGCGCACGAACTCTTCGCGCAGGTCGTCGATGAAGATGTTCTCCGGCTTGATGCCGAACTTCAGCGCCTTGGTGCGCGCGGGTTCCAGTTCTTCGCCCTGGCCCAGATCGGCGGTGAAGGTCACCACTTCGCACTGATAAGTGTCTTGCAGCCACTTGAGGATGACAGAGGTGTCGAGTCCGCCAGAATAGGCGAGGACGGCTTTCTTGATGTCGCTCATTGTTCGTTGCTTCCGATTTAGTTGTTAATCTTGCCCAGCAACAGATATTCCATCAGCGCTTTCTGCACGTGCAAACGGTTCTCCGCTTCATCCCATACCACCGACTGCTTACTGTCGATGACTTCCGCCGAGACTTCTTCGCCGCGATGGGCGGGCAGGCAGTGCATGAACAGCGCATCCTTTGCCGCGACGCGCATCATGTCGCCGTCCACCTGCCAATCCGCGAAGTCCTTCATGCGCTCATCGTTCTCTGCTTCCCAGCCCATCGAGGTCCAAACATCCGTGGTCACCAGGTCGGCGCCGCGCGCGGCGTCCATCGGATCCTTGAATTCCTCATAGTGATCCTCACCGAACAGGCCTGCACGCTCGGGTTCCACTTCGTAACCAGGCGGGGTGGAGACATGGACGTTGAAATCGAGGATCTCCGCTGCCTGCAGCCAGGTGTTGCACATGTTGTTGGAATCGCCGATCCACGCCACGGTCTTGCCGCGGATCGAGCCGCGATGCTCGATGTAGGTATAGATGTCGGCCAGTACCTGGCAGGGATGGTATTCGTTGGTCAGGCCGTTGATCACCGGCACGCGCGAGTTGGCGGCGAAGCGCTCAATGATGCTCTGCTCGAAGGTGCGGATCATCACGATGTCGCTCATGCGCGAGATCACTTGGCCGGCATCTTCCACCGGCTCGCCGCGACCCAGTTGGGAGTCGCGCGTGTTGAGATAGATGGCCGAGCCGCCGAGCTGGTGCATGCCTGCCTCGAACGACAGGCGTGTGCGCGTGCTGGCCTTCTCGAAGATCATCACCAGCGTGCGGTCTTCCAGCGGCCAGTATTTCTCGTAGCGCTTGAAACGCTCCTTGATGACGCGCGTGCGCTCGAACAGATATTCGAACTCCTCGCGCGTGAAGTCCTTGAACTGCAAGAAGTGTTTGATACTGCTCATACGGGCTCCTGCGACAAAAAATTCATGATCAGCGGGCACAGCATGTCCACGAGCTGTTGCGCCTCCGTCTGCGTGTAGATCAACGGAGGCACCAGGCGGATGACGCTGTCGGCGGTGACGTTGATGAGCAGACCTTGTTTCAGGGACTTGCCGACCAGCGCGCCGCAGGGACGATCCAGCTCAATGCCTATCATCATGCCTTGCCCGCGTACGGCGGCCACCCCCTTGAATCCTTTCAGCCTGGACTGCAACTGCTGTTTGATCCATGCACCCAGTGTGGCGGCTCGGTCGGGCAGTTTCTGCTTCTCCATGATGTTCAGCGTGGCCAATGCGGCGGCACAGGCCAGCGGGTTGCCACCGAAGGTCGAACCATGGCTGCCCGGTTTGAAGGTGCCGGCAGCCTTGCCCGCTGCCAGGCAGGCGCCCACCGGCATGCCGGAACCCAGCCCCTTGGCCAGCGTCATTACGTCCGGCAGGATGCCGCTGTGCTGGTGGGCGAACCAGCGCCCGGTGCGACCGATGCCGCTTTGCACCTCATCCAGCATCAGCAGCCAGCCGTTGGCGTCGCATATCCTGCGCAGGCCTTGCAGGTAGGCCGCATCAGGGGTGCGGATACCGCCTTCACCCTGCACCGGCTCGACCAGTACGGCGACCACGTCCGGGTTGTGAATGGCAACTTGCTCGACGGCGGCGAGATCGTCATAAGGTACGCGCACGAAGCCTTTCACCAGCGGCTCGAAGCCGGCCTGCACCTTGCGGTTGCCGGTGGCGGAGAGTGTGGCCAGGGTGCGACCGTGGAAGGATTTCTCCATCACGATGATGTTGGGAATGTCGATGCCCTTGCTGTGGCCATACATGCGTGCCAGCTTGATGGCGGCCTCATTGGCTTCGCAGCCGGAGTTGCACATGAACACTTCCTGCATGCCGGAAAGCTCACACAGTTTGTCGGCGATGCGCTCCTGCTCGGCGATCTGATAGATATTGGAGGTATGGATCAGCTTGCCGATCTGGTTGGTCAGCGCTGCGGTGAATTCGGGATGGGCATGCCCCAATGTGTTGACCGCGACCCCGGCCAGTGCATCCAGATAGCGTTTGCCGTTACCGTCGAACAGCCATGCTCCCTGGCCGTGGGTGAACGTGACCGGTTGCCTGGTATAGGTGTTCATCAAATGTGACATGGGCAGCCTCTTGTTGTTGTGCGCTGTTATTCGTGGTTATGGCATGGCGGTGTTACAAAACAAAAAAGGCCGACTGCTGGTCGGCCTTCTTGTCGCAGTCGGTTCTTTTCCGCGATAGATTCAGGCCATCGCCTTGATTGCAGCGGACAATCGGCTCTTGTGGCGTGCTGCCTTGTTCTTGTGGATGATCTTCTTATCGGCGATGGAATCCACCACGCTGGCGGAAGCCTGGAGCTGGGCCTGCGCGGCGGCCTTGTCGCCGGCCTCGATCGCCTTGATGACCTTCTTGATCGCGGTGCGCATTTCGGAGCGCAACGTCATGTTGTGTGCGTGCTGCTTGTCTGCCTGTCTTGCACGTTTTCTGGCTTGTGCGGTGTTTGCCATGGTTGCTCCTCGGAGTTCGGCTTGCGTAAAAAGGCGCGCATTATAAGAATCCCTTGCTATTTTTGCAACCATGCTTTTGGCGTGGGGCTGAAAGGCCAGATTGCACGGTAATGGTATGATGCGTCGCCGCCGGGGCAGAGGCAGGGGAGAATAAACTATGTTGTCCAGCATATCGGAATTCGTAATTCAGGGGATCACCCAGAATGGGGAGTTGTTTCAGCAGGCAGATTGGGCGGTCAATCTGTGCAATATGCTGGGTACGGCGGGAACGGACGGTCGCATGGTCTATTCATCGTATGCACGCCCCATCATAGTAGATGGTGTGCCCAGCGTTGTGGTGCGGGTATCCCTGGAGAAGGTCGATCCCAAGGCCTTCGAGATGGTCAAGCAGTTCGTCGCCGAACACCAGCTCAAAATCCGCTCCGGCCGCGGCAGCCGCGATGCCGAGGTGACGGGGCCGCATCCAGTGTTGGGCGTGGAGCGCCGCGCCTCGCAACCCCAAGGCTGGTGAGCCTGACGCCAGCCGGATGAACCTGCTCAAAGCGCTTGCCACCATCAGCGGGCTGACGCTGGTTTCGCGCATCCTGGCGTTCGCGCGGGACGTGCTGATCGCGCGCATCTTTGGCGCGGGCATGGCCACCGATGCCTTTTTCGTGGCGTTCAAGCTGCCGAACCTATTGCGCCGCCTGTTTGCGGAAGGCGCTTTCTCGCAGGCGTTCGTGCCCATCTTCGGCGAATACAAGAACCGGCGTGGGCATGAGGAAACCCAACTGCTGGTGGATCACGTTACCACCATGCTGGCGCTGATCCTGTTCGTGGTCACGCTGGTCGGCATCATCGCCGCGCCCATCCTGGTGTATATCAGTGCGCCCGGTTTCGCCAAGGAACCGGACAAATTCCAGCTCACGGTGCGCCTGCTGCAAGTGACCTCGCCGTATATTTTCTTCATCTCGCTGGTGGCCGTGGCAGCTGGCATCCTGAATACCTATAACAAGTTCTGGGTGCCCGCCTTTGCGCCCATCCTGCTCAACTTGTGTTTCATCGCCGGTGCGCTGTGGCTGGCGCCGTATTTCGATCCGCCGGTCATGGTACTGGCTTGGGCAGTATTCGCGGCGGGCGTGGTGCAGCTTGCTTTCCAGGTTCCATTCCTGAAAAAGATCGGTATGCTGCCGACCATCCGTTTCAGCTGGCAAGACGAGGGCATGTGGCGCGTCATCAAGCAGATGGGGCCGGCGGTGTTCGGTGTGTCCATCGCGCAGATCAGCCTGATCCTCAATACCATCTTCGCCTCCTTCTTGGTGGCTGGCAGCGTATCCTGGCTGTATTACGCCGACCGCCTGATGGAGTTTCCTACAGGCATTCTGGGCGTGGCGATCAGCACCATCCTGTTGCCCTCGCTTTCCAAATGCCATGCCAGCAACGATACGGCGGAGTATTCCCGTCTGCTTGACTGGGGGCTGCGTCTGACCGTGCTGCTCACCTTGCCTGCCGCGCTGGCGCTGGGCATGATTGCCGTGCCGCTGCTGGCGACCTTCTTCCAGCATGGCGCGTTCAGCGCGCATGACGTGCTGATGTCGCGTACCGCGCTGGTGGGTTACAGCATCGGCCTCATCGGCCTGATCCTGGTGAAAATCCTCGCCCCCGGCTTCTATGCGCGGCAGGACATCAAGACCCCGGTGAAGATCGGTATCGTTACCCTGCTGGCCACGCAGGTGATGAACGTGCTGTTCATCGGTCCCTTGCAGCATGCCGGGCTAGCGCTTTCCATCGGCTTGGGCGCCTGCCTCAATTCCGCCATCCTGTTCTACAATTTGCGCAAACATGGCATCTACCAGCCGGAGCCGGGCTGGCTGAAATTCGCGCTGAAGGTTGGTCTCGCCGTGCTGGCGCTGGGCCTCACACTGTGGTTTGGCATGGGCAGCGAGCGGCACTGGCTGGAGACCGCCGGCTGGGGGCGCATCCTCAACCTGGCCTGGCTGGTGGCGGCGGGCGTGGCGGTGTATTTCGCCGTGCTGGCTGCACTAGGCTTCCGGCTCAAGGATTTTTCCAAGCGCGGCATGCATTGAGGTGCAGGCGATGAGCGATTTTTCGTATAACGTGGAAGAGGCGACCTTCGAGGATCTGGTGGTGGCGCGTTCGCACCAGATCCCGGTATTGGTGGATATCAGCGCGGAATGGTGCGGGCCGTGTCGCGTGTTGGGACCCCTGCTGCACAAGATGGCGTTCGAATACGACGGCAAGTTCTATCTCGGTATCGTTGATGCCGACGAGAACATGAAGATCGCTGGCCGCCATAAAGTGCGCGGCTTCCCGACCGTAGTGGCGTACAGCCATGGCGTGGAAGTGGAGCGCTTCCACGGCGCGCAGGCGGAAGGCTTCCTGCGCGGCTTCATCGATAAGGTCATCGCGCACCATCATTCAACCAGATGAGCAATCGGCAAATCGTCCTACGTACCGATGACGGGCGCATTTTCTATGATATGCCGGAAAGCGGCAATCCCTGTTTCGGCTGCGGCGTGTGTTGCCGCCACTTCCGCGTGTCGTTCTATCACGGCGAGCTGGACAGCCAGCCGGGCGGTTATGTGCCGGCAGAACTGGCTACGCAGGTCACGCCGTTCCGCGCTTGCATGAAGGGCACCGAGGCGGGTGGCGGGCAGTGTGTCGCACAGCAGGCAGATGGCCGCTGCGGCATTTATGGCCAACGGCCTTCGGTTTGCCGCGAATTCCCTGCCTTCATGGAAGACGGCTCGATGAATCCGGAATGTCTGCGCCTGCGCAAGCTATACGGCATCGCTGCCGCATAGCCGTGCCGTTCAGATCGCTGCCGCATAGCCGTGCTGTTCAGGCGGCGGTGTTCGAGCGCATCGCTTTGGCCACTACCTCGCGCGTCAGGTGCGGCGCGAACAGTTCGATGAAGGCATAGGTGTAGCCGCGCAGGTATTCATTCTTGCGGATGGCCAGTCGCGTCGTGTTCTTTTTGAACAGGTGTCCGGCCTCGATCTTGCGCAGGTGGCGGTCGCGTTCTGGAATGAAGGCCGGTTCGGCCAAAATACCCACTCCCATGCCCAGCTCCACATAAGTCTTGACCACATCGGCATCTATCGCGGTGAGGGCAATGTTGGGTTCCAGCCCCGCCTCTGCAAAAGCGGCGTCTATTTTGCCGCGCCCGCTGAAGGCATGGTCATAAGTTACGATGGGATATTGCGCCAGCTTGGCCAGCGTTAGCCTCTTTTCGTTCAACAACGGATGCTTGGGGGGCACTGCCACGCAATGATGCCATTCATAGCAGGGCAGGGTGACCAGCCCGTCATAAAGCGTCAGGCTTTCGGTCGCGATGGCGAGATCCGCTTCCCCTGCGAGAACCTGTTCGGCAATCTGGGTGGGATTGCCCTGATGCAGGTTGAGCTTTACCTTGGGGTAGCGCTTGAGGAATTGCTGCACCACTTTGGGCAAGGCATAGCGCGCCTGGGTATGGGTCGTGGCAATGGTGAGCTGCCCACTGTCCTGCGCCTGGAACTCTTCGCCGACCTGCTTCAGGTTGTCCGATTCATGCAGGATGCGCTGCGCGATGGACAGGATGGTCTTGCCGGGCTCGGTCAGCGCCACGATGCGTTTGCCGCTGCGCACGAAGATTTCGATGCCCAATTCCTCTTCCAGCAGTTTGATCTGCTTGCTGATGCCGGGTTGCGAAGTATAGAGCGTGGCGGCGGCCTCCGAGATATTCAGCCCGCGCCGCACGACTTCATTCAGGTAACGCAATTGCTGTAAATTCATGATGAATTTTTCTTATAACTATAGGTTATTAAATCCTAACATAAAACCATTTGTGAATATAAATGGGCATCCCTAGAATGCGCCTCGTCAGAAAAAAACGAGGTAAGGATGGACTGGTTATATACCGTTTCCGGCTTTCTGGTCGGGTTGATCGTCGGGGTGACTGGCGTCGGCGGCGGCTCGCTGATGACGCCGCTGCTGGTGCTGTTCTTCGGCGTGTCGCCGGTGACGGCGGTCGGCACCGACTTGCTGTATGCCGCCATCACCAAATCCCTGGGCGGGTGGGTACACGGCAAAAACGGCAGCGTGGAATGGCGCATCGTCGGTCTGCTCGCGTTGGGCAGCCTTCCTGCCGCCTTGCTCACCATTACCTTGTTCAAATTGCTTGGCCTAAACGAGCAATCCCTGAAGGGGGTGGTGACCGGTGTTCTCAGCATCGCCCTGTTGCTGACCGCCGCAGCGCTGCTGTTGAAGGAGCGCATCCTGAAACGCGCGCTGCGTGACAAAGGCGCTGCCTCATGGCTGCATCACCGCCACCTGGCGGCGGCAACCATTGCCACCGGCGCCGTGGTTGGCGTGCTGGTCACCATTTCTTCCATCGGTGCCGGCGTGCTGGGCACGGTGGCGCTGCTGTTTCTTTATCCCGGCCTGCCCGCAGTGAAGGTGGTGGGCACCGACATCGCGCATGCGGTGCCACTGACCGCCGTGGCGGGACTCGGCCATTTTGCGCTGGGTACAGTTGACCTGGTGTTGCTGGGCTCGCTGTTGCTGGGCTCGCTTCCGGGCATCTGGATCGGCAGCCATCTTGCCGCGCGGGTGCCGGAGCAAGTATTGCGTCCGGTGCTGGCGGCCATGCTGCTGATCATCGGCGTCCGTCTGGCTTTTTGAGTGAGAGAAAATATGAGTGCAAACAATCCCAACAAACCTAGGCAAGTGAGCTGGTTCAACGGTTGCGGCGGTCGCATCGGCGTGGTCGTCGGAGAGACTGGCGAGCATGCCTATATCGGGCTCGCTCTGCGTCACAGCGAAGAAGAAGATGTGGCGCATATCCTGGCCTACGGCGCGAAGTTCCCGCTGCAGGCCGCCCTGCAATTGCCGGTATCCCGGCTTTTCACGGAAGAGGGGAAGTAAATGTATCGCTACGACCGTTTCGATCACCAGATTGCCGCAGAGCGCGTCGCGCAGTTCCGCGACCAGGTGCGCCGCCGTCTCAACGGCGAACTGAGCGAAGATGATTTCCGCGTGTTGCGCCTGCAAAACGGCATCTACATGCAGGTGCACGCCTACATGATGCGTATCGCCATTCCTTACGGCATGCTGAACAGCCGGCAGTTGCATGCCATGGCGCACATCGCGCGAAAATATGACCGCGGCTACGGCCACATCAGCACACGCCAGAACATCCAGTTCAACTGGCTGCGCCTGGAGGACACGCCAGAGATATTGGCCGAACTCGCCGAAGTGGAGATGCACGCCAACCAGACGTCGGGCAACTGCATCCGCAACACCACCACCGACGAATTCGCCGGAGTGGCGCGCGACGAGATCGCCGACCCGCGCCCGTATGCCGAACTGCTGCGCCAGTGGAGCACCTTCCATCCGGAATTTGCTTTCCTGCCGCGCAAGTTCAAGTTCTCCATCAATGGCGCGCAAGAAGACCGCGCTGCCGTGGCGATCAACGATGTCGGCCTGCAATTGGTGAAGAACGAACAGGGCGAACTGGGCTTCCGCGTGCTGGTCGGCGGCGGGCTTGGGCGCACCCCATTCATTGGGCAGGAGCTGACACCGTTCCTGCCGTGGCGGCATTTGCTGACCTATAGCGAATCCATCGTGCGCGTGTTCAACGAATTCGGCCGCCGCGACAACCTGTACAAGGCGCGCATCAAGATACTGGTGCAGGCCATCGGCATTGCAGAATTCCGCCGTCAGGTGGAAGCGGAATGGGCCTTGCACCGGGATGGTCCATCGACGCTGACAGAGGAAGAGCTCGCCCGTGTGGCGGCAGGCTTCGGCGCGCCCGCCTACGAGAAATTGGCGACGCTCGATGCCGACTTCGAGGCCGCGCAGCTTAGAGACCGCGCCTTTGCCAACTGGGTGCGGCGCAATGTCGAGGCACACAAGGTGGATGGCTATGCTGCCGTGTGGCTGTCGCTCAAGCGACCAGGTCTGGCACCCGGCGACATCAGCGCTGACCAGATGGACGTAGTGGCCGCGCTGGCCGACCGCTACAGCTTCGGCGAGCTGCGCGTGTCGCATGCGCAGAATCTGGTGCTCGCCGACGTGAAGCAGAGCGACCTGTATGCGCTGTGGCAGAAAGCGAAAGCGGCCGGGCTGGCGACGCCCAACATCGGCCTGTTGAACGACATCATCTGCTGCCCGGGCGCCGATTACTGCACCCTGGCCAATGCGCGCTCCATCGAACTGGCCAAAGCCATTGCCGAGCGCTTCGATGATTATGACTATCTTTACGACATCGGCGACATCGATCTCAACATCTCGGGTTGCGTGAATGCCTGCGGCCACCACCACGTGGGGCATATCGGCATTCTGGGCGTGGATAAGTCTGGCGAGGAGTGGTACCAGGTCACCATCGGCGGCAACAAGGGCAGCCCCGCCGCCATCGGCAAAGTGATTGGACGGTCGTTCTCGTTCGCGCAGATACCGGAAGTGGTGGCGCGCCTGTTGCAGGTGTATGTGCGCGAGCGCGACGAAGGCGAACGCTTCATCGACACTTTGCGCCGCATCGGTGTCGAGCCGTTCAAGGAGTTCGTCTATGCGACGACCGTGCCGGAAGAAGACAGATTGCTGTTGCCGGATTTTGATCTGCTCAAGGTGGGAGTTCCCTATGACTTGCCGCTTTATTCGCCGAGGTTCTGAGCCATGAGAATCATCAAGGATAAAACCGTCGTGGAAGATGACTGGAGTGTGTTGCGCCTGCATGAAGGCGAGGCGGCAGACAGCATCCGGGTGCCACAAGGCAGGGTGCTGGTGCCGCTGCCGGTGTGGAACTGCCAGTTCGATGTTTTGAACCAGCGCCCCGGGCTGGGGCTGTGGCTGGCCGGGTTCGAGCGCATCGAGGACATTCCCGGCGACATCCACCGCTTTCCGCTGATTGCGGTGGATTTCCACAAGTTCACCGACGGACGCGGCTACACGCTGGCCTACCGACTGCGCAAGCAATACGGCTACCGCGGCGAATTGCGCGCGATGGGCGATGTCCAGCGCGACCAACTGTTCTACCTGGATCGCCTCGGGTTCGACAGCTATGCCGTGCGTGCGGACAAAGACCCGCAGGATGCGCTGGCCGGGTTCGGCACGTTCTCGGTGACCTACCAGCCGTCTGTGGATGTGGAGACACCGTTGTTCCGGCGCGTGGCCAGAGGAGGGGTTTGATGGATAGCTTGCAACAGAAAATCGCGGCGACACTGGATGTGCTGCATCAGGCCGTGCGCGATTTTTCGCCGGTTACGTTCGCCAACAGCCTAGGGGCGGAGGATATGGTGCTGACCGACCTGATCGCCAGGCATGGCTTGCCGATCGAAATGTTCAGCCTGGATACCGGGCGCCTGCCAGCCGAAACGTATAACTTGATGCAAACCGTGCGCGAACGTTATCGCATCCCCTTGCACATCTATTTTCCGGACAGCCCGGCGGTCGAGGCGCTGGTGGCGAAGAACGGCATCAACGGCTTTTACGACAGCGTGGAAAACCGCAAGGCGTGTTGCTTCGTGCGCAAGGTGGAACCGTTGCGCCGCGCACTGCAAGGCAAGAAGGCATGGGTCACCGGCATGCGCCGCGACCAGGCGGTCACACGCGGAGCGCTGGAGGTGTCGGCCTTCGATGTGGACAACGGTTTGCAGAAATTGAACCCCTTGCTGGACTGGAGCAATGCCGAGGTGTGGGCCTATATCCGCGAATATGATGCACCCTATAACGCGCTGCATGACCAGTTCTATCCCAGCATAGGCTGTGCGCCCTGCACCCGCGCCATCACACCGGGCGAAGACATCCGCGCCGGCAGGTGGTGGTGGGAGAATCCGGAAAGCAAGGAATGTGGATTGCATCTCGGCAGCAAGCGCGGCGACGAGCTCAAACTCACCGAGGGCGCGGCCATTTAGCCCCTTGCGGCGCGTGGAGAGACAAAAAGGAACCTGAATTGAAACTGGTAGATCACAACATGAGCACACACAACTTCACCCATCTGGACGCACTCGAAAGCGAATCCATCCACATCATGCGCGAGGTCGCCGCCGAGTGCAAAAACCCGGCGCTGCTGTTCTCCGGCGGCAAGGATTCCATCGTCATGCTACGGCTCGCGGAAAAAGCGTTCCGTCCGGCGAAATTCCCTTTTCCGCTGGTGCACATTGATACCGAGCACAACTTCCCCGAAGTGATCGCGTGCCGCGACAAACTGGCGGCTGATCTCGGCGAGCGGCTCATCGTGCGTTCGCTGGAAGATTCCATCAAGCGCGGCACCATCGTCATCAAGGACGAGAGCAAGCCGCGCAATCCCTACCAGTCGGTGACCTTGCTGGAGACCATTGCCGAGTTCGGCTTCGACGCCTGCATGGGCGGTGCGCGCCGCGACGAGGAAAAGGCGCGCGCCAAGGAACGCATCTTCTCCTTCCGCGACGAGTTCGGCCAGTGGGATCCGAAGAACCAGCGTCCCGAGCTGTGGGATGTGTACAACACCCGTGTGCATGCCGGCGAGAACATCCGCGTCTTCCCCATCTCCAACTGGACCGAGATGGACATCTGGGAATACATCGGGCGCGAGCGGCTGCACATCCCTTCAATTTATTTTGCGCATGAACGCGAGATCATCCGCCGCAACGGGCAACTGGTGCCGGTGTCGCATCTGGTGCAGCCCAAGCCGGGCGAAGTGGTGGAGAAAGTCATGGTGCGTTTCCGCACCGTGGGCGACATGACTTGCACCGCACCGGTGGCATCCACCGCATGCAGCGTGCAGGAGATCATCGAAGAGACCGCGACCACGCGCATCACTGAGCGCGGCGCCACGCGGCTGGACGACCAGACCTCGGACGCTTCGATGGAGCTGCGCAAGAAAGAAGGGTACTTCTGACAGCGTGTTCCCTCACCCTTAGTCCCTCTCCCAGAGGGAGAGGGAAGTTAAGTCCTTCCCCCTTCGGGGGAAGGGTTGGGATGAGGGAGCCCTCGACATCAATCAACCAAATTGAACAAAGGCAGGCAACATGAGCACACAAACACAACTACTCCGTTTCATCACCGCCGGCTCCGTGGACGACGGCAAGAGCACGCTGATCGGCCGTTTGCTGTACGACTCGAAATCCATCTTCGAGGATCAGTTCTCGGCTATCTCGAAGACCAGCGAGAAGCGCGGCATGACCGCGGTCGACCTGTCCCTGCTCACCGACGGCCTGCAGGCCGAGCGCGAGCAGGGCATCACCATCGACGTGGCCTACCGCTACTTCGCCACGCCGAAACGAAAGTTCATCATCGGCGACACGCCGGGTCACGAGCAATACACGCGCAACATGGTGACGGCGGCTTCCACCGCCAATCTCGCCATCATCCTGGTGGATGCGCGCAAGGGCGTGCTGACACAGACCAAACGCCATTCCTACCTGACCAGCCTGCTCGGTGTGCCGCATATCGTGCTGGCCGTGAACAAGATGGACATGGTGGACTACTCCAAGCAACGCTTCGAGGAGATCGTCGGCGAATACAAACGCTTCGCCGCGCAGCTCGACCTGCACGACGTGCACTGCATCCCGCTGTCCGCACTGAACGGTGACAATGTGGTGGGAAAGAGCGCCGCGACGGACTGGTACATCGGCCCTACACTGCTGCAACTACTGGAGACGGTGCCCATCGAGCGTGATATGAACACCAGCGACTTCCGCTTCCCGGTGCAATGGGTATGCCGCCCGCAGACCGAGGAATACCACGACTATCGCGGCTTCGCGGGACGCATCGAGGCGGGCGAAGTATCGGTGGGCGACGAGGTCACCATCCTGCCATCTGGGCGCACCAGCAAAATCAAACAGATCTACACCTATGATGGAGACCTGCAAACCGCCTTTGCGCCGCAATCGGTCACCCTTACGCTGAAAGACGAGATCGACATCTCGCGCGGCGACATGTTCGTCAAATCGTCGGCACATCCACCCAGGGTGGAGAAGGAGTTCGAGGCGACCTTGTGCTGGCTCTCTGAATCGCCGCTGGACCGCAACCGCAAATACCTCGTCAAGCACACCACGCGCATGGCGAAATGCCTGTTCTCGCGCCTGGATTACCGTGTGGATGTGAACACGCTGGAACAGCATGCAACGGACAAACTCAACATGAACGACATCGCGCGCGTGGCGATCAAGACCCAGCAGCCGCTGGTATTCGACAGCTACGACACCGACCGCGCCACCGGCAGCTTCATCGTCATCGACGAGGCGAGTAACAACACCGTCGCGGCGGGGATGATCGTTTAGGGAAGCTCAGATAAGGTTCCCTAACGCTTCCTGCGTTTGCGCATTCGCGGCGGGCTCTCGGCTTGTGGTATCTTTTGCCATCCAAGTCTGATGCCACCTTGATGCCATGAGCCTGCTTTCCCTGATCGCCGCGCTGCTGCTGGAGCAAGTCCACCCGCTGTCCTCGCGCCGTTACCTTTACACCTGGGTGACGGGCTATGTGGAACTTTTCCAGAACACATTCAATGCGGGCGAACACAAGCAGGGACGCATCGCCTGGCTGCTGGTGATCTTTTTCCCCGTGGTGCTTGTGGTGGTCATCCATCACCTGCTGCTGGGCGCGCACTTCCTCACGGCATGGGCGTTCAGCGTGCTGGTGCTCTACCTCACCATGGGCTTCCGCCAGTTCAGCCACTTCTATTCCGGCATCCACGAAGCGCTGCGCGAGAACAAGCTGGACCAGGCGCGCGACCTGTTGAGCGCATGGACCGGCAAATCCTGCCGCGAATTGAGCTATCACGAGACCGCGCGCATTTCCATCGAACAGGCCCTGATGGCCTCGCATCGCCATGTGTTCGGCGTCGTGTTCTGGTTCGTCGTATGCATGATGATCGGACTGGGGCCGGCGGGCGCCATCCTCTATCGCCTCGCATTGTTCCTGAATGCACGCTGGGGCAAGGCGGACGAGGCCGACTATGGCAGCTTCGGCGTGTTCGCGCGCCAGGCCTATCACCTCATGGAATGGCTGCCCTCGCGCTTCACCGCGTCCACCTTCGCCATCGTCGGCAACTTCGAGGACACCGCCTGGTGCTGGCGTACCCAGGCCGCCAGTTGGCCCGACCCGGAAGCGGGCATCCTGCTGGCCAGCGGCGCGGGCGCTCTCGGCATCAAGCTGGGGCAGACCATCGTGCAGGATGCACAGCCCGTGTTTCGTCCCGAGATCGGCTTGGGCGACGAAGCCGACACCGACTACATGCAAAGTGCCATCGGCCTGGTGTGGCGTGCGCTGGTGTTCCAGCTCATCATCCTGCTCATGCTGACCGTGGCGAATCTGCTGGGCTAGTGAGAGAATGGCGCCGGGTGTCGGGCGTGTTCGGATGTGGTCAATGACGAGGAGAAAGACATGGGAACAAAGATGAACGATGGGCAAAGATTGGCGATATGGTATTTCACGATGGCAGCAGTCTTGATGCTGGCGGGATGGGCAATATCCACATGGCATTTTTTCAGCTTCAGCAGCGACGCCGGCCCATTGAGCCTGGGCAGCATCCATATCGAGAGCATCGAGGCGCTTGAGGCAAGGGTCGGTTTGTTCAGCGTAGTGGGGCTGGTTTACTGGTTTCTGGAAGAAGTGGCGCACGGCAAACTCCGGGGATCCAGGAGCGGCCTGTGGGCTGCAAAAGCAATGATGGGAACGGGAGCCGCTGTTGCGCTCTATACCGCTGTCGCTATCAATTTCAGGGACGCTCTCAACTACACAGGCTGGGCCTTGCCGGAACTGAAGGACCTGCTCTGGGTCGATGCCGTGGCGCTGCTGGCTGCAACCGTCTTCTTTTATAACGTGCTGGCCACCCTGTATTACGGGAAACGCTCCGCGCAGTCCATCATGCTGGGCTTGAGCGTGTTTTCGGCAATGGCTGCCTGCGTGGCAATCATTGGCAACAACATCTTTTGGCCTTCCTATGCAAGCCTTGCCAAGGGAAGCACAGGACTCTGGTGGCCCCGGATATGGGAGGGCGACTATTCATGGCTTTACGTGGCAGGTATCGCAATGGCGGCGACGCTGGCGCTGACCATGTTAAACCGGATTTCGGCACTACCGAACACGCGGCATGGTTTGTCGCAATGGTTCTATGTGACGCTAGCACTGCTCGTCGGCATATTGCTGGGGGAACTGTGTGGTTGGATCGACCTGCTTGGTTTTTCCATCTTGTCGCTGGTCATCATGGTGCCTGTCGGGATGCTGTTTCATATCCTGTTTGGCGTGACTCGGCACCTGATAAAAAAGGCACAGCCTATTTCTTGCTGAACCGCGCGGAGCGCGACGTTGAAGTTACCCCCGTGCGGGGTGTCAACTTCAACGTCTTGTTCCGGTCAGAGCACAAATCCCAATCTGTGCAGCCGTTCCGTACTGTAGCAACGATCTGTGGACGGTCACAAATCGGGTGCAGCAGGCGGTAAGACAAGCATTGATAGAGCGCGCGCAGTTTCAATCCTCACCCGCTCACGTGAGCGGGTGCAACAATGGAGAAGTTCGTTACAGCTTCACCTTCGTCATGTTTCAATCCTCACGGCCGGGAAGTTTTCGCCGGAAGTGTTGCGTCCCGCCATGCGCAGGATGCGCACGCGCTTGGCGATTTCGGTGCTGTCGTGTGTGCCTGCGCCGAGTAATTTTTCGATGAGTGCGTTGACCGGCTTGAGTTGGGTATCGAACAGGCCAGGCTGTGCTTGCGCCAGCAGTTGTTGGGTTGTCAGCAGGGCGTGCAGTTCGCTTGCGGTGAACCAGACGCCGGGCAGTTCGAAGATTTGACCGTCCTGCGTGTCGTAGTAATAGCCATTGCGCTCACGGTCATGCACCAGCGGAGCATTGAAGAACAGGCGCATTTCCCGGATGACGCGATTGAGTGTGGCGCGAGAGCATTCCAGTTCGCGCTCCAGTGTGGTTCGTGGAACCGGGTGTCGGCGGGACGAAATGATGTGGTGCAGCTTGTAGATACGTTGCAAGGACTGCATGCGCTCCCCTTTCAGATTCGCAAATCGAGCCGAAACACGCATCTCTGTGCGCTGTCTTTCACTCTCCTCAATCTTCCATCTGGAAGGGCCGCTTGGTGTGCGCAGGACGCGCTTGTTGTAGGTGCAGCTTGCCCGGATTGTAGCGGAGAAACTTGCTTGCGGGGATTCCCTTACCCCAACCCTCTCCCGGCGGGAGAGGGAATTTATTTTGTGATCTGCTGGAACAGCTCCAGCCTTCGCTTATCTATCTTTCCCGCTTCCGCTGCCATGCGTATCGCACAGTCCGGCTCGTGGCGGTGGCGGCAGTCGTGGAAGCGGCATTGCCCGTGGTAGGCGGCGAATTCGGGGAAGCCTGTTTCGATGTCGCCGAAGGTGAGGTGGTGCAGGCCGAAGGCTTGCACGCCGGGGCAGTCGATGATGTCGCTTTCACCATCAAGGCGGTAGAGCCTGGCGTGGGTGGTGGTGTGTTTGCCGGAATCGAGCACGCTGGAGATTTCGCGCGTGGCGGCTTGCGCCTCGGGAATGAGGGCGTTGATGAGGGTGGATTTGCCCATGCCGGATTGACCCACCAGCACGCTGCGCTGGCCTTGCAGCAGCGGGCGCAATGCCGCCGCATCCTGTTTCGCCGACAGTTCGACGATGCGGTAGCCGCTGGCGCGGTAGGGCTGCAACTGTTGCAGCGCGGCCTCTTTGGGCAGGTCGCATTTGTTCAGCACGATGAGCGTCTCCAGTTGCTGGTGGTGCGCGGCGACCAGGCTGCGCGCCAGCAGTTCGTCGCTGAAAGAGGGTTCGGTGGCGACCACGACGACGAGCTGGGTGACGTTGGCGGCGATGAGTTTTTCGCGATGGGCGACGGAACGGTAGAGCAGTGAACGGCGCGGCAGGATGCGTTCGATCACGCCCTGTGCCGCGGCGGTGCGGGCGATCTCCACTTCGTCGCCGCACGCCACTTCACTTTTCTTGCCGCGCGGCACGCACTCGATGTCCTCGCCACTCGGCAACTCCGCCAGATAGTGCCGCCCGTAGGCGGCGATGATTTGTCCGGTGAGGAGGGGGGCGGGGCTCACTTGAATTTGTAGTAGGTCTGGTTCAGGTGCGCGGCAAGGTCCTGCTTCTCTTGCGCAGTCAGTTTCTTGCCGATGGCGCCGGAGCATCTTTCCATCTGGGCGATCAGGTCGTCCGCGCTGTTCACGCGGCGGTTGGGGCGGGTGAAGATGGCGCTGCCGTCGCCGCCCACCATGCCTTCGTGGCAACTGCTGCATTCATATTTGGCGAACAGCTTCTTGCCGGTCTCGGCATGGCCGTCGGAGAACGGCACGGCCTGCGCGGTGCTGGCCGCGAGGAACAGGATGAGGAGGGTTCTTTTCATGATGCGGCTCCCAGTTTTTGCAGATGTGCGATGCGTATTGATGCGGGCGGATGCGATTCGTAGAAGCTGGCATACAGCGGGTCGGGCGTCAGCGTCTTGGCGTTGTCCTGATACAGCTTGACCAGTGCGGTGACCAGATCCTTGGCATCGGTGTGCTGCGCCGCGTAGGCATCGGCCTCGAACTCGTGCTTGCGCGACCAGGCCGAACCCAGCGGGTGCAGCAGGAAGGTGAACACCGGCAGCACCATGAAGAACAGCAGCAACGCCAGCGCCGTGCTTTGCGTCTGGACCCCCAGCCCCTGGTAGAACCATGCCGCATTCAGCAGTTGCGCCAGCAGCCACAGGAAGCCGAGGCTGACGGCGAAGGTGAGCACGATGCGCTTGATGACGTGGCGGTGCTTGAAGTGGCCGAGCTCATGCGCCAGCACGGCATCCATTTCGGGCGGGGTGAGGCGTTCCAGCAGGGTGTCGAAGAACACGATGCGTTTGGTCTTGCCGAAGCCGGTGAAATAGGCGTTGCCGTGCGTGCTGCGCTTGCTGCCATCCATCACGAACAGGCCGCTGGCGCTGAAGCCGCACCGGGCGAGCAGCGCCTCGATGCGCGATTTCTGCGCTTCATCCTGCAAGGGTTGGAATTTGTTGAACAGCGGCGCGATGAATGCCGGGTAGATGAACAGCAGCAGCAGGTTGAACGCCATCCACACGCCCCACACATACAGCCACCAGTAGTCGCCCATCTTGCCCATCAACCACAGCACGCCGAACAACAGCGGCAGCCCGAGCGCCGCGCCCAGCGCCAGTCCTTTCAATGCATCCAGCAGGTAGAGTTTGAGCGTCATCTTGTTGAAGCCGAAGCGCGCCTCGATGTTGAACGTGCGGTACAGGTTGAACGGCGCTTCCAGCAGCGATTGCGCCAGCAGCACCAGCACGATCACGGCCATGCCTTGCAGCAGGGGGGCGTCGAACAGGCCGGAGGCGATGCCATGCAGCCACTGGATACCGCCGCCCAGCGTGAAGGCCAGCAGCACCGCCGTGTCGAACACCATGCCGAGCATGCCGAAGCGCACCAGCGTGCTGGTGTAGTCGGCGGCCTTGTGGTGCGCGGTGATGCTGATCTGCTCGCGGAAGGCGGCGGGAACCTCGGCGCGGTGCGCGGCGACATGGTGCAACTGGCGCAGGGCCAGCCACATTTTCACGGCCAGGTTGGCGAACACGGCGGAAACGAACAGGGCGGTGAATTGGTGTGTGGTCATGGGTTGGAAGTCTTTGGAGAGGGTGGTCAAGCTATGTAACAATGCGCGCCTCATTCATGGCAAAGCGCGGCGAATTATATGGCACAAAACCAAAACAATCTCGTCTGGGTAGATATGGAAATGACTGGCCTCTCCCCGGACAATGACCGCATCATCGAAGTGGCGATGGTGGTCACCGACAGCGACCTCAACACCGTGGCCGAAGCGCCGACCCTGGTGGTGCACCAGCCGGACAGCGTGCTGGACGCGATGGACAACTGGAACAAATCCACGCATGGCAAATCCGGGCTCATCGACAAGGTGAAAGCCTCCACGCTGGACGAAGCGGCAGTGGAAGCGCAGATGCTGGAGTTCCTCTCGCAATATGTGCCCGCGCGCACCTCGCCCATCTGCGGCAACTCCATTTGCCAGGACCGCCGCTTCATGGCGCGCTGGATGCCCAAGCTGGAGGACTATTTCCATTACCGCAACCTCGACGTGAGCACACTGAAGGAACTGGCGCGGCGCTGGAAGCCGGAAGTGGCCAGCGCGTTGAAGAAGCACGGCAAGCACGAGGCGCTGGCCGACATCTACGAATCCATCGCCGAGATGCGGCACTACCGCGACAATTTCCTCAGGCTGTAATGGCCTGTCATGCCGCACCTGTTGGTTGACATCACCGCGCATGGCTACGGCCATCTGGCGCAGGCCGCGCCGGTGGTGAACGCGCTGGCGGAGATACTTCCCGGATTGCGCGTCACGGTGCGCAGCGCCGCGCCATGCGAGGTGCTCAGGCAGCGTTTCCATTGCGAGTTCACTCATATTCCCCGCGCCATCGATTTCGGCATGGCGATGCGGGATGCCGTCGCCGTGGATGTGCCGCGCAGCCTGGCTGCTTACCGCGACTACCACGCGGATTGGGCTGACAAGGTGGCTCACGCCGCAGATGAGATGCGCGCATTGTACCCTGACCTGCTGTTCGCCAATGTGCCGTATCTCTCGCTCGCGGCGGCGCAGCGCGCGGGCATCCGGGCGGTGGCGATGTGCTGCCTGAACTGGGCGGACATCTACCGGCACTACGCGCCGGACGATGACGATACACGGCGCATCCATGCGCAGATGCAGCAGGCCTATCGCAGCGCGGCGCATTTCCTGCGCGTGCAGCCCGCCATGACGATGCCGGACCTGCCCAATGCGCGCGACATCGCGCCCATCGCGCACCGGGGGCGTAACCGGCGCGAAGAGATCGAGGCCGTTATTCCCGCTGCGCGCGACGAAAGACTGATCCTCGCCGGCATGGGCGGCATCGCCTATAGATTGCCCATGCAGCACTGGCCGCGTCTGCACGGTGTGCGCTGGCTGGTGCCGCGCGAGTGGGGCATACGCCGCGACGACGTTACCGACTGCGAAGCGTTGGACATGCCGTTCAGCGATGTGCTGGTTTCCTGCGATGCCGTGCTGACCAAACCGGGCTATGGCACTTTTGCCGAGGCGGCCTGCGCGGGCGTGCCGGTGTTGTATGTGTCGCGCGGCGACTGGCCGGAACAGCCCTGCCTGGTGCAGTGGCTGGAGCGGCACGGCGTGTGCCGCGAAGTGGGCGAGGCCGAATTGCACAGCGGAGAACTGGGGGCGGCGTTGTGCACACTGTGGCAAACGCCCAAGCCGCCAGCGCCCAGGGCGGAAGGCGCGCAACAGGCGGCAGCGCTGCTGCGCAGTTACTTTTAGCGCTTCGCTCCCGCTGCCAGCGCGCGCAGGCGGCTCTGTTCAAGCTGCGCGGAGTCGTCGGTCTCCAGCCAGCCGTGCAGGTTGTCCAGCACCAGCTTGGTCAGCGCGTGCATCCAGTCGTTGCGCCCGTTCAGGCAGGGGATGTAGTGGTATTCGCCGCCGCCCGCGTGCTGGAAATCTTCCTTGCCCTCTTGTGCGATCTCTTCCAGCGTCTCCAGACAGTCGGCCACGAAACCGGGACAGACCACGTCCACGCGTTTCAACTGCTGCTTGCCGAGTTCCTTGAATGTGCTGGTGGTGTAGGGTTGCAGCCATTCCGCCTTGCCGAAGCGCGACTGGAAGCTGAGCGTGTATTGCTCCTTTTTCAGCCCCAGCCGTTCAGCCAGCAGGCGCCCGGTCTTCAGGCATTCGCAATGGTAGGGGTCGCCCTTGTCCAGCGAAAAGCGCGGCAGGCCGTGGAAGCTCATCACCAGCTTGTCCGGGCGGCCATGCTGCATCCAGTAGTCATTGATGTTTTGCGCCAGCGCCTTGATATAGCCGTCGTCGTCGTGGAAATGCTTGATGGTGCGCAGCGCGGGCTGGTTGCGCCACTGTTGCAGTTCGCGGAACACCAGGTCGAGCGCGGTCGCGGTGGTGCTGGCGGCGTACTGCGGATACATCGGCACGATGAGGATGCGCTGGCAGTTCTGTTCTTTTAGCTTGCGCAGCACCGAGGGGATTGAGGGATTGCCGTAGCGCATGGCGTAGTCCACCACCAGCGGCGCGCGCGTCTGCGCGAGCAGGTGGCCTTGCAGCAAGGCGGTCTGCTGCTCCGTGTACACGCGCAGCGGCGAACCTTCCGCCATCCAGATGCTGGCGTATTTCGCCGCCGACTTTTTCGGGCGCACGTTGAGGATGATGCCGTTGAGGATGAACCACCAGACGAATTTGGGGATCTCCACCACGCGCGGGTCGCTCAGGAATTCCTTGAGGTAGGCGCGCACCGCTTGCGGCGTGGGCGCATCCGGCGTGCCGAGGTTGATGAGCAGAATGCCGGTCTTTTCCGGCGTACCGTGGGTATAGGCGGGTTCTGGCTGATAGGTCATGCGTGTTCAGTGTTGCGACAGTGCGTTGCTGAGGAGTTTGGCGGTGATGTCCACGATGGGCACCACGCGTTCGTAGTTCATGCGCTTTGGTCCGACCACGGCCAGTGTGCCGATGATCTGGCCGTCGGCGGTATAGGGCGCGCTGACCACACTGCACTCGTCCAGCCCCGATACGCCGGATTCGCTGCCTACGAAGATGTGCAACCCTTGGGCGTGACGGCTGGCATCCAGCAGGTGCAGCAGGTCGGTCTTCTGCTCGAAAACATTGAACAGCTTGCGCAACTGCGCCATGTTGGCGGCGAGGTCGTTGCTGTGCAGCAGGTTGCGTTCCCCGCTGATCACGTAATCCTCGTGCTGGCGCGCCAGCGCCTCGTCGCTCGCCGCCATCGCGGCGCTCATCAGCGCCGTCATGTCGTGCTGCAACTGGCGCAGCTCGTTCTGCAAACACTGGTGCATATCGCCAAAGGCCAGGTCGGCATAGTGCTGGCTGAGGAAGTTGCCGGCCTCGGTGAGTTGCCCCTGGTTGTAATCCTTGTGCGTGAGCAGCACGCGGTTTTCCACTTCGCCATCCGGCATCACGATGATGAGCAGCACGCGCCGTTCGGACAGGCGCAGGAATTCGATCTGGCGCACCTTGAGCGCGGCGCGTTTCGGCGTGGCCACCACGCCCGCGAACTGGGTGAGTTCGGACAGCGCGTTGCAGGCCTGGGTCAGCAGACGGCTGGGATTGTCCGGCTGCAACTGGCTCTCCAGATGCTGCATGCGCGCGGAGGATAGCGGCTGCACCACCATCAGGCGGTCAATGAACAAACGGTAGCCCAGCGCGGTGGGCACGCGCCCGGCCGAGGTGTGCGGGCTGGAGACCAACCCCATGGCCTCCAGGTCGGCCATCACGTTGCGGATGGTGGCCGGGCTGATTTCCAGGCCGGAATATTGTTGCAACGCGCGCGAACCGACCGGGTGGCCGTCGCTGACGTAGCGTTCCACCAGGGTCTTGAGCAGGATCTGCGCGCGGTCGTTGAGCATGGCGGCGGATTCTATCACCATCGCCGCAACCGCTCCCCGGCTGCTTGCGCATGGCAGACAGGGGGGCGATGTGGTTTAATCCTGCCCCATGAAATTCCCGTTCCAGACCATCGCGATCATCGGCAAGCAAAAGGCTGCCGAAGTCGCCACGCCCATGCGTTTGCTGGGTGATTATCTGGCGGAGCGCGGCATTCGCGTGGTGGTGGATAGCTTGTCTGCGGAACACTTGCAGGATTACCCCTTCAGCGCGTTGAGCCTGGACGAGATCGCGCGCACCGTGGATCTGGCGGTGGTCATCGGTGGCGACGGCACGCTGCTCAACATCGCGCGCACCCTGGCGCCGCACAGCGTGCCCATCGCCGGGGTGAACCAGGGAAGATTGGGCTTCCTCACCGACCTGAGCATGGGGACCATGCTGGAGGGAATCGGCGCCATGCTGGACGGGCGTTTCGTCACCGAGCAACGCCTTTTATTGTCGGCCACGGTGGTGCGGAATAACGCCGAGATATTCACCGGACTCGCGTTCAATGAGGTGGTGGTTCACCGCAGCCAGGTGAGCAGCATGGTGGAGTTCGAGGTGCGCATTGATGGCGACTACGTGTACAACCAGCGCGCCGACGGCCTCATCATCTCCACGCCCACCGGATCGACAGCGTATGCCATGTCGGCGGGCGGACCCATCCTGCATCCCGGCCTCGACGTGCTGCAACTGGTGCCGGTGTGCCCGCACTCCTTGAGCAATCGTCCCATCGTGGTCAAGGGCACGTGCGTCATCGAGCTGCTCATGCACCGCACCGGCGACAACTGCGTGCGCTACGACAGCCATACCAATTACGAATTGCAGCTGCATGACAAGCTGGTCGTTACGCGCTACGAAAAACCGGTCTGCCTGCTGCATCCGGAGGGGCACAGCTACTACCACACGCTGCGCGAGAAACTGCTCTGGAACCAGACGCTGTAAATCCATGCTGAAGTTCCTCTCCATCCGCGACTTCGTCATCGTCGAGTCCCTCGAACTCGAGTTCGCTTCCGGCTTCACTGCGCTGACCGGCGAGACCGGCGCGGGCAAATCCATTCTCATCGACGCCATCTCGCTTGCGCTGGGTGAGCGTGGCGACGCGGCGATGATACGCAGCGGCTGCGAGCGCGCCGAAGTGTCCGCCGAGTTCGACATCTCCGCGCTGCCGCAGGTGCAGGACTGGCTGAACGTCCAGGAGCTGGCGGGTGATGCGGGCGTGTGCTTGTTGCGCCGCGTGCTGGACGCCAATGGCCGTTCGCGCGGCTTCATCAACGGCAGCAGCGCCACCCTGCAGCAGATGCGCGAGGCGGGCGAGATGCTGCTCGACATCCACGGCCAGCACGCGCACCAATCCCTGCTCAAGGCCGAGGCGCAGCGTGAGCTGCTGGATGTGCAGGCGGGATTGGCCGGGCAGGCCGCAGAGGTTGCCGCCGCCTGGAAAGAATGGCAGGCATTGCACCACCGCCGCCTGCAATTGGAGCAGAACGCCGCAGCGGTGGCGGCGGAACGCGAACTGCTGAGTTTCCAGCGGCGCGAACTGGAAGTGCTGAATTTCGTGGCCGACGAATGGGAGACCCTGCTGGCCGACCATGCGCGTCTGTCGCATGCGGCCAGCCTGCTGGAGACCGCGCAGTTCGGCGTGGACACCCTCAGCGAAGCGGACACCGCCTGCCTTGCTCAGCTTAACGCGCTGATCACACGTCTGCGTGCGGGGTTGGAATTCGACACGGGTTTGCGCGACACGTTGTCTATGCTGGAGAGCGCGCAGAACGAATTGCAGGAAGCGGTGTATGCCTTGCGCCATTACCAGGAGAGACTGGATGCCGATCCGCAGCGCTTGCAGCAGATGGAGCGGCGCATGGCCACCGTGCTGGAAGCGGCGCGCAAATACCGCGTGAAGCCGGAACAGTTGCCGGAGGAATTGGAAAAAATCGTAGCGCGGCTGGAAGAGTTGGGCGGCGGCGCCGATCTGGCGGAACTGGCGCAGCAAGAGACGGCGGCGCACGAAAATTATCTGGCGGCAGCGAAGAAGTTGAGCAGCGCGCGCGCCAAGGCCGCCAAAAGACTTTCCGACGAGATCACCGCCGCCATGCAGACTCTCGCGATGCAGGGCGGCCAGTTTGCCGTGGCGTTGCTGCCGCTGGCGGAAGGCGGCGCGCACGGGCTGGAGACCGTCGAGTTGCAGGTCGCGGCCAATCCCGGCTCGCCGTTGCGCAGCCTGGCCAAAGTGGCGTCCGGCGGCGAGCTGTCGCGCATCAGCCTGGCCATCCAGGTCGCGGCCAGCCATGCGGCCAGCGTGCCCACGTTGATCTTCGACGAGGTGGACAGCGGCATCGGCGGGCGCGTGGCGGAGATCGTCGGCAGCCTGTTGCAGCGGCTCGGCACGCGCTATCAGGTGTTGTGCGTTACCCATCTGCCGCAGGTGGCGGCGCAGGCCGACCACCAATGGCAAGTGAGCAAGGCGGTGGAGCAGGGCGTCACCCTGAGCCACATCCAGGTGCTGGATGAACAGCAGCGCATCGAGGAGATCGCGCGCATGCTGGGCGGGGTGAAGATCACCGCCACCACGCGCAAACATGCGGCGGAGTTATTGGGCATCGCGGCTTGAGGTATCATGCTGCCTGTTTTGTAAGCCAACCGATAAAAACCAATGCGCATCCTGATCGTTCCCGTTTCGCTGCTGCTCGCCTCATGCAGCAATTTCAGCTCTTATCTGCCCACGTTCACGCCGCACAAGATCGAGATCAGGCAAGGCAACCTCATCACGCAGGACATGCGCGACCGCATCAAGACCGGCATGACGCAGATGCAGGTGAAAGCCGTGCTGGGCGCGCCGCTGATCAACGATCTCTATCACGCCAACCGCTGGGATTACATCTACCGCCTGGAACAGCAGGGCAAGGTCGTGGAAAACCAGCGCCTGACCCTGTATTTCGAACAGGGCGTGCTGACGCGTATCGACGACGCCACGCCGCTCAAGCCCTCCGCCGCCCCCGCACAGGAGCAAAGCCATGACAAAAATTAAGATCGCCATTGCCGGCAGCGGCGGACGCATGGGCAAGGTGTTGCTGGACTGCGTGGCGCAGGCCGACGACCTGCAACTGCATGCCGCGCTGGAACATGCGGGTAGTTCGCTGCTGGGGAATGTCGTTGCCGAAGACGTGAAGATCACCGCCGACCTCGATGCGCTGAAGGGCGCGGACGTGCTCATCGACTTCACCCGTCCCGAAGGCACCATGCAGCACTTGGCCGTCTGCCTCAAACATAAGGTCAACATGGTGGTCGGCACCACCGGTCTGAATGCGCAGCAAAAGGCCGCGCTGGGTGCTGGTGCGCAGGACATCGGCATCGTTTTCGCGCCCAACATGAGCGTGGGCGTGAACCTGCTGTTCAAGCTGCTGGAGACTGCCTCGCGCGTGCTCGATAAGGGCTACGACATCGAGATCATCGAGGCGCACCACCGCCACAAGGTGGACGCGCCCTCCGGCACCGCGCTGGGCCTGGGTGAAGTCATCGCCAGGACACTCGGACGCGATCTGGAAAAGTGCGCCGTGTATGGCCGCGAAGGCGTCACCGGCGAACGTGATCCTTCCACCATAGGTTTTGCCACCGTGCGCGGCGGCGACATCGTTGGCGATCACACCGTGCTCTATGCGGGCATCGGCGAACGCATTGAAATCACCCACAAGGCCAGCAGCCGCGCCACCTTCGCGCTCGGCGCGCTGCGCGCCGCGCGCTTTCTCAAGGCCAACAAGGCGGGAATGTATGACATGCAGGATGTGCTGGGTTTGAAGTAGTAATCTCGGGATGGATGGTGCGTTCTTGGCGAAACCCATCGGTATGGCACCCCTCTGTCAAAATTGCAGGATGCCGACATCATGTGTTTGAGTATCAACAATGTTGACACGTGCTGGGCGGCCCTCTAGACTGCCCCCTGTAACGTTGAAGGAGCAGGCATCATGGAAGTCATTGTCAAGAAATGGGGCAATAGCGCGGCGGTACGCATCCCTGCGGCAATCATGGCAGCAGCACATGTTGGCTTGGATCAACCGGTGGACGTGCGCGAAGAGCAGGGACGCATCGTCATTGAGCCGGTGCGGCGCAAGTCGTACAAACTGGATGAACTCATCGTCGGCATCACGAAAGGCAACCTGCACGAACCCGTCGATAGCGGCGCACCCGTTGGCAAGGAAGTCTGGTAATGGCGACCCGCTTCGTGCCGGATGCGGGCGACATTGTCTGGCTCGAATTCTCTCCGCAGGCCGGGCACGAACAGGCCGGGCATCGCCCCGCGCTGGTGCTCAGTCCCGCCGCTTACAACAGCAAAACCGGCACCATGTTGTGCTGCCCGATGACCACGCAGATCAAGGGCTATCCGTTCGAGGTTGTCATCCATGACCGGGGCGTGAACAGCGCGGTGCTGTCCGATCAGGTTAAGAACCTCGACTGGAAAGCGCGCAAGGCCAAACCGAAAGGCAAGGTGTCGGCGGAAGATCTGGACGAAGTGCGCGCGAAGATTTCAGCGTTGATAGGGCTATAAGACAAATCCACTCCTCGATCAGGCGTTATAGTACCAGCATCTTGATCCCGATCAGGATCAGCACCACCCCGCCAAATATCTCTGCCTTGCTCTCCAGCCAGGTTCCGCTCTTCTCCCCGATGCGCACCCCCGCCCAACTGAAGGTGAAGGTCGTCACGCCGATGATGGCGCAGGCGAGCCAAGCATTCACTTTCAGCAGCGTGAGGCTGAAGCCGGCGGCCATGGCGTCTATGCTGGTGGCGATGGCGAGCAGCAGCATGACTTTGTTGGTGATGGTTTCGATCTCTTCCTCGATGCCTTCGCTCAATCCTTCGTAGATCATCTTGCCGCCGATCAGCGCCAGCAGTCCGCAGGCGATCCACGGCGCATAGGCCTCGACCCAGCCCAGCACGCCGCGCCCGCCCAGATAGCCGATGAAGGGCATGAGCGCCTGAAAGCCGCCGAAGAACAGCCCGGCTTTGAGCCCCAGCCCTTTGCTGTCGCCCTTGGAGCCGAGGCCGATGGAGACGGCGAAGGCGTCCATGCTGAGGGCGACGGCGAGGATGATGACTTCGAGCATGGGGGCTGCTCCGGAATCGGGTGGACGGGCGCGGATTATACGGGGCGGCGGGGCTGGAATAGGGGCATGCCATTGCACTGCTCGGCGGTTTGATGCCGTCCGGCGCTTCGGCTATAATGCGCGCCGTCAAATCAGCGGGATGAACACACGGTTCGTCCCGCTTCTTTATGTAGAGAATTCAAGGAGCATCCTGTGTCGCAGACGAAGCCAGCCATCCTAGTTTTAGCCGATGGAACGGTGTTTCGCGGCATTTCCATCGGGGCGGACGGGAGCAGTGTGGGCGAGGTGGTGTTCAACACCTCCATCACCGGTTACCAGGAGATCCTGACCGACCCTTCCTACTGCAAACAGATCGTCACCCTGACCTATCCGCATATCGGCAACGTCGGTTGCAACGCCGAGGATGTGGAATCGCGCCAGGTGTTCGCCAGCGGGCTCATCATCCGCGACCTGTCGCAGACGGTGAGCAACTTCCGCGGGACACAATCCCTGCCCGAATACCTCAAGGCCAACAACGTCGTCGCCATCGCGGGCATCGATACGCGCAAGCTGACGCGCATCCTGCGCAGCAAGGGCGCGCAGAACGGCTGTATCGCCAGCGGTGACGATGTCGAAGCGGCGCTGAAGGCGGCCAAGGGTTTCGCTGGTCTGGCTGGCATGGATTTGGCCAAGGTCGTGACCTGCGGCAAACCTTATGAATGGAAGCAGCGCGAGTGGAAGTTGGGTGAAGGCTATGCTGACCAAGCGGCTGCGAAATTCCATGTGGTGGCGTATGACTTCGGCGTGAAGCGCAACATTTTAAGAATGCTCTCCGAGCGCGGTTGCCGCATTACCGTGGTGCCTGCTCAAACCGGCGCGGACGAAGTGCTGGCGATGCAGCCGGACGGTGTGTTCCTCTCCAACGGCCCCGGCGATCCCGAGCCTTGCGATTATGCTATCAACGCGGCGAAGAAGTTCATCGAGGTCGGCATTCCCTTGTACGGTATCTGCCTCGGCCACCAGATTATGGGGCTGGCCTGCGGTGCAAAAACATTGAAGATGAAGTTCGGTCATCGCGGCGCCAACCACCCGGTGCAGGACATCCAGAGCAAGCGCGTGATGATCACCAGCCAGAACCACGGTTTCGCGGTGGATGCGGCGACGCTGCCGAAGAACGCGCGCGTGACGCACATCTCGCTGTTCGATGGCACGTTGCAGGGTTTCGAACTGACCGACAAGCCCGCGTTCTGTTTCCAGGGGCATCCCGAGGCCAGCCCCGGCCCGCACGACGTGTCCCCGTTGTTCGACCGCTTTGTCGCGTCGATGGAGAAGAAGTAAATGACGAAGCGTACTGACATCAAATCCATTCTTATCATCGGCGCCGGCCCCATCGTCATCGGGCAGGCATGCGAATTCGACTATTCCGGCGCGCAGGCCTGCAAGGCGCTGCGCGAAGAGGGTTACCGCGTCATCCTGGTGAATTCGAATCCGGCCACCATCATGACCGACCCGAACATGGCGGACGCGACTTACATTGAGCCGATCACTTGGCAGATGGTCGAGAAGATCATTGCCAAGGAAAGACCCGACGCTATCCTGCCCACTATGGGTGGACAGACCGCGCTGAACTGCGCGCTTGACCTGGCCAGGCACGGCGTGCTGGAAAAGTACGACGTCGAGATGATCGGCGCGTCGCGCGACGCAATCGACATGGCGGAAGACCGCGAGAAGTTCAAGCAGGCGATGACGCGCATCGGGCTGTCGTCGGCACGTTCGGCTATCGCGCATTCCATGGAAGAGGCGCTGCAAGTGCAGCAGGCGATGGGTTTTCCCACCATCATCCGCCCCTCCTTCACCATGGGCGGCAGCGGCGGAGGTATCGCCTACAACCGCGAAGAATTTGTCGAGATTTGCGAACGCGGCCTGGAAGCGTCGCCGACGCGCGAGCTGCTGATCGAAGAATCGCTGCTGGGCTGGAAAGAATACGAGATGGAAGTCGTGCGCGACCGCAACGACAACTGCATCATCATCTGCTCCATCGAGAACCTCGACCCGATGGGCGTGCATACCGGCGACTCCATCACTGTCGCCCCGGCGCAGACGCTGACCGACAAGGAATATCAGATCATGCGCGACGCTTCGCTGGCGGTGCTGCGCGAGATCGGCGTGGAGACCGGCGGCTCCAATGTGCAATTCTCCGTCAACCCGAAGGACGGGCGCATGGTAGTGATCGAGATGAATCCGCGCGTGTCGCGTTCATCGGCGCTGGCCTCCAAGGCCACCGGCTTCCCGATTGCAAAAGTCGCCGCCAAGCTGGCGGTGGGCTACACGCTGGATGAACTCAAGAACGACATCACCGGTGGCGCGACCCCGGCCTCGTTCGAGCCGACCATAGACTACGTCGTAACAAAAATTCCGCGTTTCGCCTTCGAGAAATTCCCGCAAGCCAACGACCGCCTGACTACGCAGATGAAGTCGGTGGGCGAGGTGATGGCCATCGGCCGCACCTTCCAGGAGTCGTTCCAGAAAGCCCTGCGTGGCCTGGAAGTCGGCGTGAACGGATTGGATAGCAAATACAGTGAGCGCGAGGTCATCGTGTCCGAGCTCGGCAACCCCGGCCCCGAGCGCATCTGGGCGGTGGGTGATGCCTTCCGTCTCGGCATGAGCGTGGAAGAAGTATTCAACATCAGCAAGATCGACCCGTGGTTCCTGGTGCAGATCGCCGACATCGTCAGACAAGAGCGGGAATTGCAGGGACGCACGCTGGAGAGCCTGGATGCCGATCACATGCGCGCCTTGAAGCGCAGCGGTTTTGCTGACGCGCGGCTGGCTGCGCTGCTGGATACCGATGCCGCCGCCGTGCGCGCCTATCGCCATGCCTTGGATATCCGCCCGGTGTTCAAGCGCGTGGATACCTGCGCCGCCGAGTTCGCCACCAACACCGCCTACATGTACTCGACCTACGAGGAGGAGTGCGAATCGCACCCCACGGACAGGAGGAAGATCATGGTGCTGGGCGGCGGTCCCAACCGCATCGGCCAGGGCATCGAGTTCGACTATTGTTGCGTGCATGCGGCGCTGGCGATGCGCGAGGACGGTTACGAGACCATCATGGTCAACTGCAATCCTGAGACCGTGTCCACCGACTACGATACGTCCGACCGCCTGTATTTCGAGCCGCTGACGCTGGAAGATGTGCTGGAAATCGTGGCGGTGGAGAAACCGCTCGGCGTGATCGTGCAGTACGGCGGCCAGACACCGCTCAAGCTGGCGCATGGTTTGGCCAGGAACGGCGTGCCCATCATCGGAACTTCAGTGGACATGATCGATATGGCGGAGGACCGTGCGCGCTTCCAGCAGATGCTGAAGAAGCTCAACCTGAAGCAGCCGCCCAACCGCACGGCCAGCCATGCGGCCGAGGCCATCGCGGGCGCGAACGAGATCGGCTACCCGCTGGTGATGCGGCCTTCCAATGTGCTGGGCGGTCGCGGCATGGAGATCATTCATGCGCAGACCGACCTGGAACGTTACATGCGCGATGCGGAAGAAATGGCCAAGACCTGGCCGGAGCGCATGCCCATCCTGCTCGACCGCTTCCTCAACGACGCGATCGAAGTGGACGTGGATGCGGTGTCCGATGGCCAGCATGTCATCATCGGCGGCATCATGGAACACATCGAGCAGGCAGGCGTGCATTCCGGCGACTCGGCCTGTTCGCTGCCGCCGTACTCTCTTTCCCCTGCCTTGCAGGACGAACTGCGCCGCCAGACCGTGGCGATGGCAAAAGAACTCAACGTGGTCGGTTTGATGAACGTGCAGTTTGCTATCCAGGGTGAGACCGTCTATG
Organism: Gallionellaceae bacterium; assembly: GCA_037446515.1. GTDB lineage: Bacteria > Pseudomonadota > Gammaproteobacteria > Burkholderiales > Gallionellaceae > Sideroxyarcus. Next base: position 10,266 of record JBBIIN010000001.1, on the reverse strand, counting down.
TGCTGGAAGTGAACCCGCGCGCCTCGCGCACCGTGCCCTATGTGTCCAAAGCCACCGGCGTGCCGCTGGCCAAGGTCGCCGCGCGCTGCATGGCCGGGCAAACGCTGGCCGCGCAGCGCGTGAATAAAGAAGTCATCCCACCCTACTATTCGGTGAAGGAGGCGGTGTTCCCGTTCATCAAGTTCCCCGGCGTGGACACCATCCTCGGCCCCGAGATGAAATCCACCGGCGAAGTGATGGGGGTGGGCGAGACCTTTGCCGAGGCCTTCGTCAAATCGCAACTCGCGGCCAGCGTGAAACTGCCCAAGAGCGGCAAGGTGTTCATCAGCGTGCGCGAGGCGGACAAGGCCGGCGCAGTGGAGGTGGCGCGTTCGCTGAAGGCGTTGGGATTCACCATTCTGGCCACGCGTGGCACGGGTGCGGTGATTGCGGCTGCGGGTGTCGAGGTGGCCATCGTGAACAAAGTGCAGGAAGGCCGTCCCCACATCGTGGACATGATCAAGAATGGCGAGGTCAGCCTCATCGTCAACACGGTGGACAGCAAGCCATCGGTGATGAAGGATTCTTATTCGATCCGCCATGCGGCGCTACAGGGCCGAGTGACTTACTACACCACACTGGCGGGCGCGCGCGCGGCCTGCATTGGCCTGGCGCATCTGGCGGAGTTGCAGGTCTATGATGTGCAATCGCTGCACCGCCGTTTCAACTGAGGAAGCATCACGATGAGCAAGATCCCTTTGACGGTGAATGGCGCGGAACTGTTGCGGCAGGAGTTGCAGCGCCTGAAGGCGGTGGACCGGCCTTCGGTCATAAACGCCATCGCCGAAGCGCGCGCCCAGGGTGACCTGTCGGAGAACGCCGAATATGACGCTGCCAAGGAGCGGCAGGGATTCATTGAAGGGCGTATCGCCGAGTTGGAATTCAAACTGGGCAGCGCGCAGATCATCGATCCCAAGAAACTCAATGCGGGCGGGCGCTGTGTGTTCGGCGCGACCGTGATTCTCGAGGATGTGAACAACGGTGATGTGGTGACTTACCAGATCGTGGGAGAGGACGAGGCCGACATCAAGCACCGCAAGATTTCCATCAGCTCGCCCATTGCGCGCGCGCTGATCGGCAAATCGGAAGGCGACATTGCCGAAGTGCAGGCGCCGGGTGGGGTGCGCGAGTACGAGATCGTTGAAGTTCAGTACATCTAAAACATGACGCATAAATCTGCTGCGCATCTAAATGGCGGCGTTGCGCGGTACTCGAAATCCTCATGTACTGGCTGTACATTCCGGTTCCTGCGTGCCGTGCGCCTTGCCCTTCAGTTATTCGCTACGATTTCTGCATCATGTTTCTTCTGTGACTTATCTGGAATCAGCCCCTGTTGCCAAGCTGTTTCTTGGTCAACGCGGCTTTGCCCGTGCGCCGTTTCGGTGGCTTGGCGATGGGAATCTCCAGTGGGCGGTAGATGACCAGCATCTTGCCGATATGCTGCACAGAGCCCGCATTCAGACGTTCGCAGATTTCGCGCAACATGGTCTCGCGCGTCTCGCGGTCGTCGCCTGTCGCGCGTATCTTCAGCAAGTCATGGCTCTTCAGGCTGCGCTCGATCTCGTCCAGTACGGCAGCGGTGAGTCCGGCGTTGCCGATGATGACCACCGGTTTGAGGGCATGCGCGCGCGCCTTGAGTTCGAGGCGTTGGGGAACAGTAAGGGTAAGCATTGGAAAACTCCAGAGATTGAGCGCGGATTCTAAACGATGAAACCCTCCAAAACCAGCAAACAATGGATGCGCGAGCATGTCAGCGACCCTTATGTGCAGCGTGCGCAGAAAGAGGGTTACCGCTCGCGTGCAGCTTACAAGCTGCTGGAGATCGACGAGCGCGACCATCTCGTCAAGCCCGGCATGGTGGTCGTGGACCTGGGGGCGACACCCGGCGGATGGTGCCAGGTGGTCGGCAACAAGCTGAAGGACAACGGCAAGATCATTGCGCTCGACCTGCTGCCGCTACACCCCTTGCCCTATGTGGACTTCATTCAGGGCGACTTCCGCGAGGATGCCGTGCTGGCGCAACTGGAGGCGAAGCTGGAAGGCCGCCAGATCGGCCTTGTAATTTCCGACATGGCGCCCAATATCAGCGGCGTCCCGTCCATGGATCAGGCGCGCGTCATGCACTTGGCCGAACTGGCGCTGGATTTTGCCGTGCAGCACCTGACCCCGGGCGGGGCTTTCCTGGTCAAGGTATTCCAGGGCGAGGGGTTCGAGGCTTACCAGAAGCTGATGCGCAGCCACTTCGCCAAAGTGGTCACGCGCAAGCCGAAAGCGTCGCGGGACCGCAGCAGTGAGCAGTATCTGCTGGGGCAAGGAAAGCTTGAGAAATAAGGGCGGAAAGTGTCTAATGGGCGCTCGTTTTGCGCTCGAATGAGGAGCAACAGTGAACAATCTATTCAAAAGTGTCGGAATCTGGCTGGTCGTGGCGCTCGTGCTGATGACGGTGTTCAACCAATTCAATGCGCGCCAGCAATCTTCTGCACAGGTGCAGCTCGACTATTCCCAGTTCCTCGACGAGGTAAAGCAGGGGCACATCGCGCGCGTGACCATCGAAGGCCATACCCTGAAGGCGGTGGGCACCGACGGCAAACGCATCACCAGCTATGCGCCCAGCGACATCTGGATGGTCTCCGACCTGCTCAAGAACGGTGTGAAGATCGAGGCCAAGCCGGAAGAGGAGCAGGGCTTCTTCACCCAGGTGTTCATCTCCTGGTTCCCCATGCTGCTGCTGATCGGTGTGTGGATTTTCTTCATGCGCCAGATGCAGGGCGGCGGCAAGGGCGGAGCATTTTCTTTCGGCAAGAGCAAGGCGCGCATGCTGGATGAGGCCAAGGAGCGTGTGACCTTTGCCGACGTGGCCGGTTGCGACGAGGCCAAGGAAGAGGTGGCCGAACTGGTTGATTTTCTGCGCGATCCGACCAAGTTCCAGAACCTGGGCGGGCGCATCCCGCGCGGCGTGCTGATGGTGGGCAGCCCGGGCACCGGCAAGACACTGCTGGCCAAGGCCATCGCCGGCGAGGCGAAAGTGCCGTTCTTCTCCATCTCTGGCTCCGACTTCGTCGAAATGTTCGTCGGCGTGGGCGCGGCTCGTGTGCGCGACATGTTCGAGCAGGCCAAGAAACATTCGCCCTGCATCATCTTCATCGACGAGATCGACGCGGTGGGCCGCCAGCGCGGCGCCGGACTGGGCGGCGGCAACGACGAGCGCGAGCAGACCCTGAACGCGCTGTTGGTGGAAATGGACGGTTTCGAAGGTTCCAGCGGCGTGATCGTGATCGCGGCGACCAACCGCCCCGATGTGCTGGATGCGGCGCTGCTGCGTCCGGGCCGTTTCGACCGCCAGGTGGTGGTGCCGCTGCCCGACATCCGCGGGCGCGAGCAGATCCTGCTGGTACACATGCGCAAAGTGCCCTGCGCCGCTGACGTGAATGCCAACATCTTGGCTCGCGGCACGCCCGGCATGTCCGGCGCGGACTTGGCTAACCTAGTGAACGAAGCCGCCCTGTTCGCGGCGCGGCGCGGCAAACGCTTCGTCGAAATGGACGATTTCGAGGCGGCCAAGGATAAGATATTCATGGGCGCGGAGCGCCGCTCCATGGTGATGCCGGAAGAGGAGCGCAGGAACACCGCCTACCACGAGTCCGGTCACGCGCTGGTGGCCAAGTTGCTGCCCAAGACCGACCCGGTGCATAAGGTCACCATCATCCCGCGTGGCCGCGCCCTCGGTGTGACCATGCAACTGCCGTCGGAAGACCGTTACAGCATGGACAAGGTGCGCCTGCTGTCCACCATTGCCGTGCTGTTCGGTGGCCGCATCGCGGAAGAATTGTTTATGAACCAGATGACCACGGGCGCCTCCAACGACTTCGAGCGCGCCACCGACATGGCGCGCAAGATGGTCACGCAATGGGGCATGTCCGAGGCGCTGGGCACCATGGTGTATGGCGAGAACGAAGGTGAGGTGTTCCTCGGACGTTCGGTGACCACACACAAGAATATCTCCGAGGCCAGCATGCAGAAGGTGGATGCGGAGATACGCCGCATTCTCGACGAGCAATACAGCCTGGCACGCCAACTGATCGAATCCCATCGCGACAAGATGGAAGCCATGGCCAAAGCCTTGCTGGAGTGGGAGACTATAGACGGCGACCAGATCGACGACATCATGGCTGGCAAGCCGCCGCGTCCGCCCAAGCCGAGCCAGAACACCAAAGCGCCGGAGCCGCCCAAGGACGAGAAGCCGACTGCGCCCGCCACCAACAAGCCTGCTGAAGGCGTATAAGACTTAACGGGGGGCTGCGGCCCCCGTTTCTTTCCATGCTCCATTGCGGTAACCATCAATTCGATTTCGCGCGCCCGCTAGTGATGGGCATTGTCAACGTCACCCCGGATTCCTTTTCCGATGGCGGTAGGCATGCCTCGACCGCACAGGCCGTTGCGCACGCCCGCCAACTGATCGAAGACGGCGCAGACATCCTCGACATTGGCGGAGAATCTACGCGCCCCGGCGCGGCGGAAGTCAGTGTGCAGGAGGAACTGGACCGCGTCATGCCGGTCATCGCAGGCCTGCGCGATGCGGGTGTTCCCCTTTCCATCGACACCTGGAAGCCGGAAGTGATGCGCGCCGCCCTGGCGGCGGGGGCGAGCATGGTCAACGACGTGAATGCCTTGCAGGCGGAAGGCGCGTTACAGTCTGTCGCGGCGAGCGGCGCGGCAGTCTGCCTGATGCACAAGCAGGGCACGCCTCAGACCATGCAGCAGCAGCCGCAATACCGCGATGTGGTGGCCGAGGTGCATGGCTTCCTGCGCGAGCGCATCGCGGTGGCGCAAGCGGTGGGCATCGCGCGCGAACGTATCGTGATTGATCCGGGTTTCGGTTTTGGCAAGACACTGGCCCACAATCTCGCCTTGTTGCGCGATCTGCGGGAGTTGGGCGCATTGGGGGTGCCTGTGCTGGCCGGGCTGTCGCGCAAATCCATGCTGGGGGCGATCACCGTGCGTGGCGTGGATGAACGGCTGGCGGCCAGCGTAGCGGCGGCCATGCTGGCGGTGCAGCAAGGCGCTTCCATCGTGCGTGTGCATGATGTGCGCGAGACGGTGGATGCGCTGAAGATTTTGAATGCAATAAACGGGGATTGATGATGGGCAGAAAATATTTCGGTACCGATGGCGTGCGCGGCAAGGTGGGTGAACATCCCATCACGCCGCAGTTCGTGATGCATCTGGGTTATGCCGCAGGCAAGGTGCTGGCCCAGGCCGGACATGCCCAGGGCGAACGCCCAAGTGTGTTGATCGGCAAGGACACGCGCATCTCCGGTTACATGCTGGAATCGGCGCTGGAAGCCGGCCTGATCGCGGCGGGCTTGGATGTCTATCTCGCCGGACCGGTGCCCACCCCTGCGGTGGCCTATCTCACCCGCGCCTTGCGTTTGCAAGCAGGCGTAGTCATCTCGGCCTCGCATAATCCCTACTACGACAACGGCATCAAATTTTTCTCCGGCAGCGGCGAGAAGCTGCCAGATGCGGTGGAGGCCGCCATCGAGACCGCGCTGGATGAGCCGATGCAGACCAATTCATCCGAACACCTTGGCAAGGCCAAGCGCATCGACGATGCGGTGGGGCGCTACATCGAATTCTGCAAGAGCACCTTTCCGGCGGACATGAACCTGCGCGGCATGAAAGTCGTGGTGGACAGCGCACACGGTGCGACCTACCACATCGCGCGCCATGTATTCCATGAACTGGGCGCGGAAGTGACCGCCATCGGCGCGGAGCCGAACGGCCTCAACATCAATGACGGCTATGGCGCAACCAAGCCGCAGGCGCTGCAAAAGGCCGTGGTCGAGCGCCAGGCCGATGTCGGTATCGCGCTGGATGGCGACGGCGACCGCCTCATCATGGTGGATGGCGCGGGCAAGCTCTACGACGGCGACCAGTTGCTGTACGTCATCGCCAAACACCGCCACGCCGATGGCACCATGAAAGGCGGCGTGGCCGGCACACTGATGACCAACTTCGCCTTCGAGCTGGCCATGCAAAAACTCGGCATCCCCTTTGCGCGCGCCAAGGTGGGCGACCGCTATGTGATGGAGATGCTGCAGGAACGCAAGTGGCAACTCGGCGGCGAGAACTCCGGTCACATCATCTGCCTGGACAAACACAGCACAGGCGACGGCATCGTCTCCGCGCTGCAAGTGCTGCACGCGCTGCGCATGAAGAAACAGACACTGGCCCAGGCGGCAGGCGATCTGCACATGTATCCGCAGGTGCTCATCAACGTCAAAGTCAGCGGCAAGGCGGCGGCCCTGCTGGAGCATCCGTCGGTTGTGGCCGTAGCCGCGGAAGCCCAGCAGGCGCTGGCAGGCAAGGGGCGTGTGTTGTTGCGCCCCTCCGGCACCGAACCGCTGTTGCGCGTCATGGTGGAAGGCGAGGATGGAGAGAAAGTGCGGCAGTGGGCGGAAAGGATCGCGAACGCCGTACGCGGGATCGCCTGAGCTGCGCAGGGATCAATTTTCTCCCATCAGGGACGATTCAAATAATTTCTGTGGGCTTTTCTGAAAAGAAAATCGTCTCGGGTACGTTGTGTCCTAACGTCTGAATTCACCGGCTGGCCACGCTTTTCGGCCAGTCCGGTGGAATGATGGGGTGGGCGTCATGCTGCCTTGCGCACAAGTTTCACTTGAAGCTCGCAGCCGACAGCCTGTGCGTACCGCTTGAGTGTTGCGAGCGACGGAGCGTGCTTTCCGGCAGATTCAAGCCTCGAAACTGCACTCTTGGTTGTCCCCATCAATTCTGCAACGGCGTCTTGCGTTAGGCCAGCGCGAGACCGGGCCTTGAGCATTTGATCGGCAACCTGGTACTCAAGGGCAAGGGCGTCATAAGCCTCGGTGAACCCCTTACGAGTTGCTGCCTTCGCAAGGAATTCCTTGTGCGAATGGCGGATAGGCTTGAATTTCAGATCAGGCATTTGAAACCTCCTTCATGCGCTTACGCGCCAACTTTAATTCTCGGGCAGGTGTTTCCTGTGTCTTCTTGATAAAGGCGTGGAGAACGACAACCCGCTTACCTACGAGAAAGCAGTAGAAAGCTCTACCGATGCCGGCACGGCCACGAGGCCGAAGCTCAAACAGGCCGTCACCGAAAGCCCGCGAGTGAGGAAGTCTAAGGCTCGGCCCATATTCAATGAGCAACTCAACCAAACGCGCATAGTCGGCGAGGATATCCACGGGCCACGACTCAATATCGTGCTGCACCCGCTCGTGGAAGTACTCGATCTCGAAGGACATGGGGCATGTTAGCAAATACGAGAACAGCTATCAATACGTGCACTCCCTGATGCCCAACGTTTAGCTTGAGGGGCGCGGAAAAGATCGCGAACGCCGTACGCGGGATCACCTGAGGTGCGCAGGGATCAATTTTCTCCCATCAGGTGCGATTCAAAATTTCTGCGGGCTTTTTTGAAAAGCAAATCGTCTCGGGTACGTTTTGTTTGGGAAATATCTCCTAACGTTTGAGTTAAGGGGCGCGCCGTTTTTGGCGCGTCCCGCTTGAACGAGAAGTTAGACCTAGCGCAGGCTCTACAAGACGCCCTGACACAAACTTGTGAAGCACGCTGGCGATTAGGGTTTGGTATGGCATACCTTCTTCAAGTGCGCGGGCCTGAATATCCATCAAATCAGGTGTGGAAAGACGGATGTTGATCCGCTTTTCCTTAAGGAATGTAGCGGTGGCAGCAGCTTTAAATTTTGCCAACTCGGCTTTTGAAGGCGAGGTGGACTTGAGTTCGCCCTTTTCATAGGCGGCTAAAATATCTTTCTCAAACGCGTCAGGTTTTTTCATTTGAGTTGCTCCTCAGCAAGTAGTCTCTGGTGGCCTTTCTGCTCGGAATTACCGTCTTCAAGAAGTAATATTCTGGCTCTTCAACGTATGGCACCAAGTAAACGTAACTATCAAATGCCACGACAAGAACAGATTGGTTTGGATATTTCCCCGTGTTCGGGTGGCGCAATTCATCCAGCAAACCATCCGCCTCAATAGCAAGGGCTATAACCTCAAACGAAATGCCGCGCTCAATTTTGAGAGCTTCATTTTTATCATGGTTCCAGCGAAATGGTTTCATGTTTTGATTTTAGCTTAACGTGTGCCTATTGTCACCTTTTTGCGGGGTCTTTTTGTGGGGTCTAATGCTCCGGTTCAGCGGCGGGCCGCGTTGCGGACCGTCCGCTGTAACCGGTTGTTAGGCCGCCCTCACTGACGCACATAGCGCAAGTGTGTGGCGGCTGGACCATCAACAACCTTGTCAATACGAAACTGCGGCCCGGGCTCGCGCAGGTTCTCGAAGAGACGCCGCCCACCGCCGAACAGCACGGGCGCCAAGGCGATTTCAAGCTCGTCCACGACACCCAGGTTCAGGTACTGCTGGATCACATCCGCTCCACCCGCGATGCGAATATCGCGACTGCCTGCGGATTTTCGGGCGAGCTCAAGGGCACGCTCCGGCTCGTCATTGATGAAGTAAAAGATCGTCCCACCGGGGCGCGCCCAAGGTTCGCGCTTCACATGGGTAAGAACGTATACCGGTGTGTGAAACGGAGCCTCCTCAGGCCAGGCGCGCTCGCCCTGGTCGAACATTCGCTTGCCCATAATGTTGGCACCGATGCGCTCCGTGGTGTTGCGAAGCATGTCATTGACCGGGCCGGTCTCTCCCCCTGGTCCGAGCTTGAGGTTCTCGCGGAAGTACTGTTGATTGAGGATCCATGCCATCAGCGCCCCCCACTTAGCGCCCCAGTTCTTGTACTCAGGCTCGTCCCAATTCTCCATGGTCATTCCTTCCGGTGCCATGTAGCCATCGAGGCTAAGTCCAATGTTGACGAATACTTTGCTCATGATTCTCCTCTCGCATGTTCGGATGTCGGCCTAACGTGAAGTTGAGGGGCGCCGCGCTTTTGCGGCGTCCCTCTCGAACGTAAGGTTAGAGCCCAACGCGCTCATGACAGAGACTCCAAAACAAGAGGCCAATTATCACGGTGCTTCAAGAGTTGCTTAGGCCAAACCGCGCAGTGAAATGATAGTGGGTTTTTGGGTCTGACACCCCCTTTGTACGTTTTTGCGATTTCAGCCTGAAGGTCTTTCAGTTTGAAAATATAGAACTCATCGCTTTCATTTTCCCGCAGCAGCACAAAGACGCAGATGAGGTTCGGATTGCTGAGTTTCTTCTTTTTCTTCACCATCTGCTCATTACCAACCATCTCGATATTGAGGAAGGTGCTGGCGTTGAATTGCCAAGAAGGGCCGTTAATGGCTTTCACCTGAACCAATGAAGTTTGACCAGAATCGTTTGCAACAACAAGGTCAAATTCAGGGACGTTGCCCGCGAATGGGGTTGCAAAAAGTCCAAGCCGACCGAGCTTGGCAGCAACGAGGTGCTCCCCGATTTGTCTGGTAAGTTGCGTCGAGCTTCCTGTTGCCATGTTCAGCGTTCCCTTGGGCTCTAACGTTTGAAATCACCGGCGCTGCGCGCCTTTATCGCGCAGCGTCCGGTGGATTGATGGGTTGGGCCACGACGCTAGCGCCATTACTTAGTGAGTTAAGCGAGAGAGTAAGGGCTTTCATTAGTTGTTCATATGAGTGAGCGGATAGGCCTTCTTGGCTTTTTGATCGCTCACGTAGTGTTTCCAGAATTGACTGAATGGCTTGCATTTTTGCCAAATTCGACTTGCCTTCAACAACCTGCGGCAGGGAGTCAAGAATTCCAATAGCTGAATTGTTTAGCTGGTTTTGCCAACCTTGAATGGCGGAGCTAACTTCGTTCAGTACGCGCTCGGCACGTTCAGCATCTTTTTTTGCCGAAGATGCAAACCAAATTGAAATGGCAATACTTCCCAATGGAATCAGCCAGTCCTTTAATAGTGAAATCATCTGTTCCATGATAGAGAGGCCCAACGTGGCGGAATTGAGTGGCACCCCCGAGGCGAGCATGACAGCCCGAAGGGCTGGCGTGCCGCACGAGTGGGGCGTAGCCGCGCAGCGAAGCGAGCGGTGCCACTCGAATGCAGGGATGGACGGCGCTCGCGCCGGACATCACAAATGAGGGGCTCAATTCCGCCACGATGGATTGCGCGAGCGCGACTAAACGTGAGCGGAGCGAACATAGGCGCGAGCGCAGTCCATCGTAAAGTGGACACCCCAAAAAACGCCTCGAAAGGCACCCTCAAGGTGTATATTCCG